>NZ_VOGW01000001.1:0-48268 GCF_007896895.1 Streptomyces misionensis
GCATCGGGGCCGCCCTCGCCAGGCGGTTCGCCGCGGCGGGGGCACGGGTCGTGGTGAACGACCTGGACGCCGCGAAGGCGGCGGCGGTGGCCGGGGAGATCGGCGCGACCGCCGTGCCCGGCGACGCCTCCGAGATCGTCGAGGAGGCGCGGGACGCGCTCGGCGGGAGCGTCGACGTCTACTGCGCCAACGCCGGTGTCGCCTTCGCGGACGGCGACCTCGGCGGGCCGCTGGACGAGAAGTCCTGGGCGCTGACCTGGGACGTCAACGTGATGGCGCACGTCCGCGCGGCCCACGCGCTGCTGCCGCACTGGCTGGAGCGCGGCAGCGGACGGTTCGTCGCGACCGTGTCCGCCGCCGGGCTGCTCAGCATGGTCGGAGCCCCCTCGTACAGCGTCACCAAGCACGGCGCCTACGCCTTCGCCGAGTGGCTGTCGCTGACGTACCGCCACCGGGGCCTGAAGGTGCACGCGATCTGTCCCGAGGGCGTGCGCACCGACATGCTCGCCGCCAGCGGCAGCGCCGGCGAGGTGACGCTGGCGCCGACCGCGATCGAGCCCGAGGACGTGGCGGACGCGCTGTTCCAGGGCATCGAGGAGGACCGCTTCCTGATCCTGCCGCACGCGCAGACCGCCGAACGCTACCGGGCGCGCGGTGCGGACCCCGAGCGCTGGCTGGCCGGCATGAACCGCATCCAGCAGAAGGTGGAGGAGGTGTCGTGAGCGGGTCCCCCTACGAGTCCAAGCCCTGGCTGGCCCTCCTCGACGAGGCCCAGCGCGCCCCCGTCGACCCCGCCGACTCGCTGGTGCACGCCCTGCGCGCCGCGGCCGCCGAGGCGCCCGAGCGCACCTTCCTGAGCTACTTCGACGGCCGGCTGAGCCATCGCGAGGTGGACGAGCTGACCGACTCCGTCGCGGCCCGGCTCGCCGCGCGCGGCCTGGAACGCGGCGACCGGGTGGCCGTACTGCTCCAGAACTCGCCGCACTTCGTGCTGGCCGTGCTCGGCGCCTGGAAGGCGGGCGCGATCGTGGTGCCGGTCAACCCGATGTACAAGTCGGCCGAGGTCACCCATGTGCTGCGGGACGCCGAGGTGGCCGCGCTGGTCTGCTCGCAGCGGGCGTGGGAGTCGTACCTGAGGGAGACGGCCGCCGACTCGCCGGTGCGGATCGTGCTCACCGCGTGCGAGCGGGACTTCCAGACGCACGACGACGCCCGGGTGCTGTCCTTCGAGCGGCTGCCGCAGGCCCCCGACGCCGAGGACCTGACGGCCGCGGCCCGGCGGGGCGGACCGGCGCCCGAGGGCCGGGACCCGACACCCGACGACATCGCGCTGATCAGCTACACCTCCGGCACCAGCGGCACCCCCAAGGGCGCCACCAACACCCACCGCAACATCATGTACAACGCGGAACGGCAGCGGACCGGGCTCCGGCTCCCGCCGGGCCCCGTCTACTTCGCGCTCGCGCCGCTGTTCCACATCACCGGCATGGTCTGCCAGTTCGGCGCCTGTCTGAGCAGCGCGGGCACCCTCGTGCTCGCCTACCGGTTCGATCCCGGCGTCGTCCTGGAGGCGTTCGCCGAGCACCGCCCGCACTTCACGGTCGGCCCCTCCACCGCCTACATGGCGCTGGCCGCCCACCCCGACGCGGCCCCGGAGCACTTCTCCTCCTTCGCGCACCTCGGCTCGGGCGGCGCCCCGCTGCCGCCCGCGCTGGTCGAGCGGTTCCGGGAGCGGTTCGGGGCGTACATCCGCAACGGCTACGGCCTCACCGAGTGCACCGCCCCCTGCGCCTCCGTGCCGACCACCCTCGAGGCGCCGGTCGACCCCGTCTCCGGGACCCTCGCGGTCGGGCTGCCCGGCCCGGACACGGTGGTGCGGATCGTGGACGACCGGGGCGCGGAGGTGCCGTTCGGGGAGCAGGGCGAGATCGTGGTGCGCGGGCCCCAGGTGATCCCCGGCTACTGGCGGCGTCCGGACGCCACCGCCGAGACCTTCCCGGACGGCGAACTGCGCACCGGCGACATCGGGTTCATGGACCCGCAGGGCTGGCTCTACGTCGTGGACCGCAAGAAGGACATGATCAACGCGGCCGGGTTCAAGGTGTGGCCGCGCGAGGTCGAGGACGTCCTCTACACCCACCCGGCGGTGCGTGAGGCGGCCGTCGTGGGCGTGCCCGACGGCTACCGCGGGGAGACCGTCAAGGCGTACATCAGCCTGCGCCCGGGGGCCGGGACGGACCCGGACGAACTCGCCGCGTACTGCAAGGAGAGACTGGCCGCCTACAAGTATCCGCGCCAGGTGGAGATCCTGCCCGAGCTGCCCAAGACGGCGAGTGGGAAGATCCTCCGTCGGGAACTGCGTTCCCGAAGCGGCGGACCGCGCGAGAACAAGTGACATCACGGAAGGCAGGTGGCGGCAGTGCCCAGGACGACGGACGGCGACGGAGCCCCCGTTCCGCAGCGGCTCCTGGCCGCCGCCACCCGGCTCTTCGCGGAGCAGGGCTACGACCGCACCTCCGTGCAGGAGATCGTGGAGGCGGCCGGCGTCACCAAGGGGGCGCTGTACCACTACTTCGGCTCCAAGGACGACCTGCTGCACGAGATCTACGCGCGGATGCTGCGCGTCCAGCAGGAGCGGCTCGACCACTTCGCCGGCATGGACGCGCCCGTGGAGACGCGGCTGCGGGGGGCCGCGGCGGACGTCGTGGTGTCGACCATCGAGAACCTGGACGACGCCTCGATCTTCTTCCGCTCCATGCACCAGCTGAGCCCGGAGAAGTACAAGCAGGTACGGGCCGAGCGGCGGCGCTACCACGAACGCTTCCGCGCGCTCATCGAGGAGGGCCAGCGGGCGGGCGTCTTCTCCACCGCGACCCCGGCCGACCTGGTGGTGGACTACCACTTCGGTTCGGTCCACCACCTGTCCACCTGGTACCGCCCCGACGGCCCTCTCACCCCCCAGCAGGTCGCCGACCATCTGGCGGATCTGCTGCTGCGGGCGCTGCGCCCGTGAGATGACGGACGAGGGACCGGGCCGCCGGGTTCCCCGGCCGCGCCCCGCGCCCGGCCAGGACGACGGTACGGCCGGGCTCCGGCTGCCGTATGCGCACGCACGGCAGCCCCGCCCGCTCCCCCATGGCGCGGGGCACGAACGCCACCCCGATCCCGGCCCTGACCAGCTCGCAGAGAACCATCCATGAAAGCGACGGCTCCCGGCGAAACCATCTGTCGGACCGGTGGACGGCCCGCGCGCCACGCCGCACGCATGACACGCAGACCCTCACCGCGGTTCCGGTTCCGCTCCGTCCTCGTCGCCCTGCTGCGCGCCGACCACACCCGCTTCGGCGGCTACTAGAGGTACTTCTTCAGCTCCCGCCGCGCCAGCGACCGCTGGTGGACCTCGTCGGGGCCGTCCGCCAGCATCAGGGTGCGGGCGGCGGCGTAGATCTCGGCCAGCGGGAAGTCCTGGCTCACACCGCCCGCGCCGTGCAGCTGGATGGCGCGGTCCAGGATGGCGACCACCGCGCGCGGCGTGGCGATCTTGATGGCCTGGATCTCGGTGTGCGCGCCCCGGTTGCCGACGGTGTCCATCAGCCAGGCCGTCTTCAGCACCAGCAGCCGCAGCTGTTCGACCGTCACCCGGGCGTCGGCGATCCAGTTCTGCACCACGCCCTGCTGTGCCAGCGGCTTGCCGAACGCCGTGCGGGAGACGGCCCGGCGGCACATCAGCTCGATCGCCCGCTCGGCCATGCCGATCAGCCGCATGCAGTGGTGGATCCGGCCGGGGCCGAGCCGGGCCTGCGCGATGGCGAAGCCGCCGCCCTCCTCGCCGATCAGGTTGGTCACCGGCACCCGCGCCCGGTCGAAGACCACCTCGGCGTGGCCGCCGTGGAAGTGGTCCTCGTACCCGAACACCTGCATGGCCCGCCGGACGGTCACACCGGGAGTGTCGCGCGGTACCAGGACCATGGACTGCTGGCGGCGGATGTCCGCGCCGTCCGGGTCGGTCTTGCCCATCACGATGAAGATCTTGCAGTCCGGGTTCATCGCCCCGGAGATGTACCACTTGCGGCCGGTGATGACGTACTCGTCGCCGTCCCGCTCGATCCGGGTGGTGATGTTGGTGGCGTCCGAGGAGGCCACCTCCGGCTCGGTCATGGCGAACGCCGAGCGGATCTCGCCGGCCAGCAGCGGCTCCAGCCACTGCTTCTTCTGCCGCTCGTCGCCGAACTGCGCCAGCACCTCCATGTTCCCGGTGTCCGGCGCGGCGCAGTTGGTCACGGTGGGCGCCAGCTGCGGGGAGCGGCCGGTGATCTCGGCGAGCGGCGCGTACTGGAGGTTGGTCAGCCCCGCGCCGTACTCGGCGTCGGGCAGGAACAGGTTCCACAGGCCCTGCCGGCGGGCCTGTGCCTTCAGCTCCTCGACCACCGGCGGGGTGTCCCAGGGCGAGTCGAGCGCGGCCCGCTGCTCCTGGGCGACCGCCTCGGCCGGGTACACGTGCTCGTCCATGAACGCGAGCAGCCTGGCCCGCAGCTCCTCGGTGCGCGCGTCGAACGCGAAGTCCATGCCGGTCAGCCTTCCTGAAGAGTGGTCAGTCCGTGGTCGATGAGGACGGGCACGAGGTCGCCCATGCGGTCGAAACCGCGGCCGACCGTCTGGCCGAGGGTGTAGCGGTAGTGGATGCCCTCCACGATCACGGCGAGCTTGAAGAAGGCGAACGCCTCGTACCAGGAGACGGCCGAGACGTCCCGCCCGGAGCGGGCCGCGTACCGCTCGATCAGCTCCGCGGGGGCCGGGTGCCCCGGCGCCTCGGCGGTGGTGGCCACGGGCGAGTCGGGCACGTCCAGGCTGCGGCTGTACATCACCAGCAGACCGAGGTCGGTCAGCGGGTCGCCGAGCGTGGACATCTCCCAGTCGAGGATCGCGGTGATCCGGTCGCCGGCCCCGATCAGCACGTTGTCCAGGCGGTAGTCGCCGTGCACGACGGCGGGCGCGGGGGAGGCGGGGAGCCTGCGGCCCAGGGTGGCGTGCAGCTCGTCGATGCCCGGCAGATCGCGGTTGCGGGAGGCGTCCAGCTGCTTGCCCCAGCGGCGCAGCTGCCGGTCCAGATAGCCCTCGGGCCGCCCGAAGTCGCCGAGGCCCACCTCGGCGGGGTCCACGGCGTGCAGCTCGACCAGCGTGTCCACCAGGGACAGCACCGCGCTGCGCACCCGGCCCTCGCCCAGCGCGGCCAGCTGCCCGGAGGTGCGGTACGGGGTGCCCTCCACGAACTCCATCACGTAGAACGGCGCGCCCAGCACCTCCTCGTCCTCGCACAGCAGCACCGGGGCGGGCACCGGTACGGAGGTCGGGTGCAGCGCGCTGATCACGCGGTGCTCGCGCCTCATGTCGTGCGCCGTGGCCAGCACATGGCCGAGCGGGGGCCGGCGGACGACCCACCGCGAGGTGCCGTCGGTCAGCGCGTAGGTGAGGTTCGAGCGGCCGCCCTCGATCAGCCGTCCGCCGAGGGGGCCCCGCACCAGACCGGGGCGCTCGCGCTCCAGCAGGGCGCGCAGCCGGTCCAGGTCGAGTCCGGGCGGGTGGTCGGCGCTCATGTTCTCTCCTACGGACGGACGTACTGGACCCGACTCATGATGCCGACCGGTCGGTATGTCGTCCAGAGCGCGCGGCGAACATGGCGGGAAACGTGACCGGGGCCACGGCCGCGGCCGGACCCCGCCGGACCGCGGGGCCGCGCGGGATCAGCGGCCGGCGGCCCGGAACTCCGCCAGCCGCTCGTACGCCGCCAGCCCGTCCGGCACCCACTCCCACTCGCCGAGCCGCCGTTCGACCTCCTCGTCGGTGAGGAAGCCGTACCACTGCACCTCTTCCTTCTGCGGGTCGACCGGCAGTGCGCAGCGCACCTCGTACACCGCCGACCACCAGGACCGGCCGGCCCCGTCGTCGTAGAGGAACGTGAACAGGTGCGTCGGCCGGGGCAGCCCGCGGACCCCCAGCTCCTCCTCGGCCTCCCGCAGCGCCGCCTCGTCGTAGGACTCGCCCGCGCCCACCACCCCGCCGACGAACGGGTCGTACAGCGAGGGGAAGACCAGCTTGGTCGCCGTGCGCCGGTGGACGAACAGCCGCCCGGCCGCGTCCCTCGCCTGGATGAAGACGCAGCGGTGGCGCAGCCCCCGGGCGTACACCTCGCCGCGCGGCAACTGCCCGACGACCCGGTCGTGTTCGTCGACGATGTCGAGGATCTCGTCAGCAGGGTTCATGACCTCATCCAAACACGGG
This sequence comes from Streptomyces misionensis, assembly GCF_007896895.1. Lineage (GTDB taxonomy): Bacteria > Actinomycetota > Actinomycetes > Streptomycetales > Streptomycetaceae > Streptomyces > Streptomyces misionensis_A. Next base: position 6,280 of record NZ_VOGW01000001.1, read on the forward strand.
TGCGGTCACGGTGGCCGGTCAGCGGCGCTGGAGGTCGCGGGCCGGCGGCTCCGCCTCCGTCGCGCCGCACGGCATCGCCGGGTGCATCCCGAGCAGGACGATGCCCGCGACCACGGCCCCGAGCCCGGCCGCCTGCCAGGCCAGCGCCCCGGTGTCGGTGCGCAGCCGGTCGCCGAGGAAGCCCACCCCGCACAGGATGCCGGTGAGCGGTTCGGCCGCGGTGAGCGCGGGCAGCGACATCCGCAGCGGCGCCGTCTCGAAGGCGCTCTGCACCAGCACCAGTCCGGTGACCCCGCACGCGAACACCCCGTACGGCTGCCAGCTCGTGAACAGTTCCTCGAAGCCGCCGTCGGAGAAGAGGGTGCCGCTCACCCGGGTCAGCGCGTCCTGCACCCCGTAGAGCAGCCCGGCCGCCAGGGCCAGCAGCACCGGACCCCAGCTGAGCCGGGAGCGCTTGGCGTACATGGTGAGCGCCAGGGCCGCGCCCACCACCACGCCGATGATCAGCCAGTGCCGCAGCGGATCGGCGATGGCGGTGCCGGCGCGCGGTTCACCCGCCATGATGAACGCGCTGACCCCGCCCGCCAGCAGCAGCAGCCCGGCCCAACCCTGGCGGCCCAGCGGCTGTTTGGTCTGGTGGCGCGAGAGCGCGAGCGCGAACAGCAGATTGGTGGCCAGCAGCGGTTCCACCAGGGAGATCTCGCCCTTGCCGAGGGCGACCGCGCCCAGCACCATGCCGGCCACCATCAGCCCGAGCCCGCCCAGCCAGCGTGGCACCCGCATCAGGTCCAGCAGCAGCCGGAACGACAGGAAGTCGCTCAGCGGCGCCTGCTGCGCGGCGTTCTGCTGGAGCACGAAGCCGAGGCCCAGACAGCAGGCCGCGCTCACGGCGAGGAGGAGAACCAGAACGGACACGCTGCGTACCTCGATCATCCGGCCGGACCACGGACGCGTAGGGGCCGACTGTAGCGCTCCCGGGGCGGCATTGCCCCGGAAGGACCCGGAAACGGGCGGTTGCCCGCCATCGTCGGCGCCCCGGACGCGGGGCGCCATGGCGTACGCCACAGCGGCACGCCCGGAGTTCGCCCGGAGTGCGGCCGCCCGACGACGCCCTCGGGGCATATACCCCAATTTCCTTGGCCCGCACGGTAGTTGAACCCATCAACAGGCGCGTTCCGCTTGACGCAAACCTTGGCCTGCGGGTTTGCTGTCCGTGATCGGCCGATGGCAGCCCGAGAAACAGGAAGCCCCGCGGTGTCACCACTCCCGCCCCTGCTCGTCGCCCGCCGGGTCCGCACGGACCGTCCGGGACCCGCCGCCCCGGCCGCCCCCGGCGCCTACGACGACGCCCTCGACGACCCCGAACTGCGCGCCGCACGCGCCGCGTTGGTCCAGGGCCGCAGACAGGCCGCCCGCTCCCTGCTGCTGCACACCGGCGACGACTGGGACCGCCGCGGCCACCGGCTGACCGTGCTCGCCCGGGAGCCGTACGCCGCCGCCTGGGCCTGGGACTGGCTCCGGACCGAACCCGCCGACGCCGACGCCGCCGCCCTGCTCGCCCTCGCCCGGGTGCGGCTCGCCCTGCGCGGCCGGGAGGACCCCGGCCGGGCCCGCGAGACCTGTGCGAAGGCCGCCGCGCTCGCCCCCGGCGACCCCACCCCCTGGCTCGGCCTGCTCCGGCTGGCCCGCACCCAGGGCGCGGAAGGCGAGGTGCTGGACGCCTTCGCCGAGGTGCGCCGCCGCCACCCCGAGCACCACCACGCCCACCACCTCCTCGTCGCCCGCCTCGCCGAGCGGCCCTCGGGCGGCCGGGTCGAGTCCCACGAGGTGTACGACTTCGCCGAGGCGGCCGCCGGTGCGGCCCCCGCCGACTCCCCGCTGGCCGTCCTGCCGGTCGTCGCCCTCGCCGAGCGGTACCGGGTGCTCGCCGCCACCGGGCTCGCCCCGGCCGACCCCGCCGCCTCCGGGCACTGGACCGGGCCGCGCGCCCGGCGCATCCTGCGGGCCGGCTTCGACTGGTGGCTGGAGTGGGAGCACGACGAGCACCCCCGCCGGCACATCGACCTCAACCACCTCGCGTTCGCCCTGTCCGCGGCGGGCCGCCCGGCCGAGGCCGCCGTCCTGTTCCGGCGCATCGGCCCGCACGCCACCCGGGCCCCCTGGTGCTACCCGCACCGCGATCCGTGGGCCGCCTTCCGCGCCGCCCGCGCCCACGCCCTGCCCGTGCCGGTCTGAGCGCTGCGCGGGGGGCCCGAGTCCTTACGAAACCCTGACCAACGGCGGGACTCCCTGGTCAGACGCCGTCCCCGGTGCTCGAATGAAGGGGTGAACCCGGAATCCCCCGAGGAGCGGAACGGCACCCCCGTCGGCCGCCGCGTCTTCCTCGGCACCCTCGGCCTGGGCGCCCTCGGCGTGCTCACGGCGCCCGCCCTGCAACGCGGCCTGGAGTCCCTCGCCGGCAAGGACCCCACGGGCCTGAGCGGTCTGCTCCCCAACGGCGGCGGCTTCCGCTACTACTCCGTCGCCGCCTCCGTGCCGGACAAGAACGCCACGGACTACCGCCTGACCATCGGCGGCCTGGTCGACCACCCCCGCGCCTACACCCTCGCCGACCTGCGTGCCCTGCCGCAGACCCGGCTGGTCAGGGACGTCCAGTGCGTCACCGGCTGGCGGGTGCCCGGCACCCCCTTCGAGGGCGTGCGACTCGCCGACCTGCTGGACGCGGCGGGGGTCCGCCCGACCGCCAGGGCCCTGCGCTTCACCTGCTTCGACGGCACCTACACCGAGAGCCTCACCCTCGCCCAGGCCCGCCGCCCGGACGTGCTGGTCGCCCTGCGCATGCAGGACAAGGACATCGGCCACGACCACGGCGGCCCCGTCCGCCTCTACGTCGCCCCCATGTACTTCTACAAGTCGGCCAAGTGGCTCTCCGGCATCACCGTCACCGACCGGGTGCGGCCCGGCTACTGGGAGAACCTGGGCTACGACGTGGACGCCTGGGTCGGCCGCTCCAACGGACGCACCGATGAACCCACCGGCTGACGCCCCGGCGCGCCCGTCCGTCCGGCTGCCCCGCTTCAGCCGGGCCGAACGCTGGGTGCACCGGACCACGGCCGCGCTGATGGGGGTATGCGTGCTGACCGCGGCCGTGCTCTACATCCCCCAGCTCGCCGTGCTGGTCGGCCGCCGGGAACTGGTGGTGCGCGTCCACGAGTGCGCCGGGCTCGCGCTGCCGGTCCCGGTCCTGGTGGGCCTGGCCTTCCGGGCCTTCCGCGCCGACCTGCGGCTGCTGAACCGGTTCGGCCCGCACGACCGGCTCTGGCTGTGGGCCGCCGCGCGCCGCGACCGGCGGCACGGCGCGCGCCCGGCGGGCAAGTTCAACGCCGGGCAGAAGATCTACGCGGCCTGGATCGCCGGTGCCGCCCTGGTGATGCTCGGCACCGGCCTGGCGATGTGGTTCACCCATCTCGCCCCGCTCGTCTGGCGCACCGCCGCCACCTTCGTCCACGACTGGCTGGCCCTCGCCATCGCCGTCGTCCTCGCGGGCCACATCGGCATGGCCCTGGGCGACCCGGAGGCGCGGCGGGGCCTGCGCACGGGGACGGTGAGCGGGGAGTGGGCGAAACGGGAGCACCCCCTGTGGCGCCCGTGAACGGGACCGCCCCCTCGCCGACCGCGCAGGTCGGCGAGGGGGCGGGAAACCACCGTCGAGGGCCGAAGACACCAGGGTCTTTCGTCTGGATCAGGCCCCGCGAACCCGGCCTGATCCGAACGAGAGGCCCTAGACGACCAGTGACAGCAGCAGGATCAGCGCGCCGCCGACCACCGACAGGATCGTCTCCATGATCGACCAGGTCTTGACGGTCTGCCCGACGCTGAGCCCGAAGTACTCCTTCACCAGCCAGAAGCCGGCGTCGTTGACGAAGCTGAAGAAGAGCGAGCCGGCACCGATCGCCAGCACCAGCAGGGCCGTGTGCGTGGTCGACATGTCGGCCGCGAGCGGCGCGACCAGACCGGCCGCCGACACCGTCGCCACCGTCGCCGAGCCGGTCGCCAGCCGGATCACCACGGCGATCAGCCAGGCCAGCAGCACCGCCGGGATCGACCAGTTCTTCGAGACGTCCAGGATCATCTGGCCGACACCGCAGTCGATCAGCGTCTGCTTGAAGCCGCCGCCCGCGCCCACGATCAGCAGGATGCCCGCGATCGGCATCAGGCCCTTCTCCACCGTCGCCTGGAGCCGCTCCTTGCTGAACCCGGCGGGCCGGCCCAGCGTGAAGAAGCCGACGATCACGGCGGCGAGCAGGGCGATCAGCGGGGCGCCGATCACGTCGAAGGCGCGCTGGGTGGTGTTGGCGGGGTCGTCGATGATGATGTCGACCAGCGCCTTGACCAGCATCAGCGCCACCGGCAGCAGGATGGTGACCAGCGTGGCGACGAAGCTCGGACGGCGCTTCAGCTCATCGGAGGGGCGCTGCGGCAGCATCCGGTCCGGCGGCGGGACGTCCACCCAGCGGGCCGCGACCTTCGAGAACAGCGGACCGCCGACGATCACGGTCGGAATGGCCACCAGGATGCCGAACGCCAGCGTCACGCCCAGGTTGGCGTGCAGCGAGGAGATCGCGACCAGCGGGCCGGGGTGCGGCGGGATCAGGCCGTGCATCACGGACAGGCCGGCGAGCGCCGGGATGCCGATGCGCATCAGGGAGTAGTTGCCGCGCTTGGCGACCATCAGCACCACGGGGATCAGCAGCACGATGCCGACCTCGAAGAAGATCGGCAGTCCGATCACGGAGGCGATGAGCACCATCGCCCACGGCATCGCCCGGCCGCCGGCCTTGGCGAGGATCGTGTCCACGACCTGGTCCGCGCCGCCGGAGTCGGTGAGCAGCTTGCCGAGGGTCGCGCCCAGCGCGATCAGCACGCCCGTGCTCGCGACCGTGGAGCCGAGCCCGGTGGTGAAACTGGTGAGCACCTTGTCGAGCGGCGCTCCCGCGGCCGCTCCGAGCGCCAGCGACCCGATGGTCAGCGCCAGGAAGGCATGCAGCTTGAACTTGGTGATGAGCAGGACGATCACCACGATGCCCACCAGGGCGGCTATGCCCAACTGGGCGTGCCCGGCGGAGGTGATCGGCGGAGGGGCGTCCGCTGCCAGCATCTCGACGCTGAGTCTGGTCACGGGGGTTCCTTGCGGTTACAGGGTTGGGGGAGGGGTTACGCGGATGCGGTGGACAGCCCGGCCAGCGCCTGGACGGCGCGCTCGGCGATCTCCTGGGGATCTCCGCTGACGTCCACGGCGACACCCGCCTCGTCCGGTCCCAGGGGCTCCAGCGTGGCGAACTGGGAGTCCAGCAGCGCGGTCGGCATGAAGTGCCCCTGACGCTGCCTCATCCGTTCTTCGATCAGCTTCCGGTCGCCCGCGAGGTGCACGAACACCACGCCGGGCGCCACGGCCCGCAGCCGGTCGCGGTACGACCGCTTCAGCGCCGAGCTGCTGACCACCCCGCCGAGACCGGCCCGTCCGTGCGCCCAGCGGCCGATGGCGTCCAGCCAGGGCCAGCGGTCGGCGTCCTCGAGCGGGATCCCGGCCGACATCTTGTCGATGTTGGCCTGCGGGTGGAAGTCGTCGCCCTCGGCGTACGGGACGCCCAGCCGCGCGGCGAGCAGAGGACCGATCGTGGTCTTGCCCGTCCCCGCGACGCCCATCACGACGACGACCTGGGGGGTTCGCATTACTGCCTCGCTGTCTTCCTCGACATCCGACGCCACGGCGGCGTCGCCACACTGAAACCCATTAGGTACGACGAATTCAAGAGACTGTGACATATAAGTCTGACTTTTTGTTCCCGTGACCTACGCCGTACGCTGAGTGCATGAGCACACCGGGCCGGGGGCTGCACGGCCGCGTACTGGACACCCTCGGCCCCGCGATCACCGCGGGCGAGTACCCGCCGGGCAGCATCCTGCGCACCGATGAACTCGCCCAGCACTTCGAGGTGTCACGCTCCGTGATGCGCGAGGCGGTGCGGGTGCTGGAGTCCATGCACCTGGTCGAGTCCCGCCGCCGGGTGGGCGTCACCGTCCGGCCGCGCTGCGAGTGGAACGTCTACGACCCGCAGGTCATCCGCTGGCGGCTGGCCGGCGCCGACCGCCCCCACCAGCTGCGCTCGCTCACCGTGCTGCGCTCCGCGATCGAACCGGTCGCGGCCGGGCTCACGGCCAGGCTCGCCACCGCCGAACAGTGCGCCGAACTCACCGAGTGCGCACTGGGCATGGTCGCCCACTCACGCGGCCACCGGCTGCGCGAGTACCTGTTCCACGACGTCGCCTTCCACCGCGTCATCCTCAGCGCCTCGGGCAACGAGATGTTCGCCCGCCTCGGCGACGTCGTCGCGGAGGTGCTCACCGGCCGCACCCGCCACGAGGTCATGTTCGAGGACCCCGACCCGGCGGCCGTCACCCTGCACGTCCAGGTGGCCGAGGCGGTCCGCGCCCGCGACGCGGTCCGCGCCGAGGAACTCACCCGGCAGATCACCGTGGGCGCCCTCCAGGAACTGGACATCCTGGCGCCCTGACCGGGGTGCGGGGCCCGGGCCCTCAGTCGAGGAAGTCGCCGTCCACGTACACCCACGCCCCGGCCACCCGCTCGAAGCGGCTGCGCTCGTGCAGCCGGCCGCCCCGGTAGGAGGCGCGGAAGGTCACCGTGCCGGTGGTGTGGAACGCGGACCCGCCGTCGGCGTCCAGGATCTCCAGGCCGGTCCACCGCATCCGCGGATCGAGGTCCAGCCGCTCCGGCCGGGTCCGCGGATGCCAGGTGCGCAGCAGATAGCCCGCGTCCCCCTTGACGAACGCGCAGTACCGCGACCGCATCAGCAGCTCGGCGGTCGGCGCGCTCGCGGCCCCCGAGTGGAAACGGCCGCAACAGGCGTCGTAGGACTGCGGAAGTCCGCAGGGGCAGGTGCGCGTGCTCATGGGCCCCATTGTGCCGAAGGCCGGGGAGGCGCCCGCCGCCGGGCGGGTGCACAGTGGAAGTGCCGGCCCCACGCGCCCCGGGGCCGGGCCGCGAGGAGGCGCGAGGAGGAGGGACGGACGATGACCCGACCCGTGAGCGGCCACCATCCTCCGGCCGTCAAGGAGTGGCGGCTGAGCCTGTACCTGTCCGAGCACGACCCGGACACCACGGCCCGGATCGTCCTCGACACCGGGGACAGCGTCCTGGAGAGCCACGCGGAGGCCCGCCGCAGCCCCGACGACCACGACGTCCCCGAGATCGGCGACGAACTCGCCGCCGGACGCGCCCTGATCGCCATGGGCCGGCTGCTGGTGCGCGCCGCCAACGGCGACATGCGGGCGCTGGGCGCGGCCGAGGAGGAGAGTCCCGTGCCGCTGTGGCTCACCCGGGAGTGACGGAGCCCGCCGTGCGGTTCCCCGACCGGCCGGAGGCGGGGCGGCGGCTCGGCCGCCGCCTGGAGTACCTGCGCGGCCAGGACGTGGTGGTGCTCGGGCTGCCGCGCGGGGGAGTGCCGGTCGCCGCCGCCGTCGCCGAGGCCCTGGACGCGCCGCTGGACGTCTGCCTCGTCCGCAAACTCGGCGTGCCCTACCAGCCGGAGCTGGCCATGGGCGCGATCGGCGAGGACGGCGTACGCGTGCTCAACCCGGACGTGCTGCGCGGCACCGGGGTGAGCGACGAGGAACTCGCCCGGGTCGAGGAGCGCGAGCGCCGGGTGCTCGCCGAGCGGGCCGCACGCTACCGGGGCGAGGGCCCCTCCGCGTCCGTCGCCGGCCGGACCGCCGTGGTGGTGGACGACGGGGTCGCCACCGGCTCCACCGCCCGCGTCGCCTGCCGGGTCGCCCGCGCCCGGGGCGCCGCCCGCATCGTGCTCGCCGTCCCCGTCGCCCCCCGCGACTTCGCCCGGCGCCTCGGCGGGGACGCCGACGAACTGGTCTGTCTGGAGACCCCCTGGGACTTCGCCGCCGTCGGCCAGTTCTACGACGACTTCTCCCAGACCGAGGACGAGGAGGTCACCGCCTGCCTGCGCCGCCACCGGCACGGCGCGCCGGTCGGCCGCGAGGTGACGGTGCCCGCGGACGGCGTCCGGCTGGCCGGCCGGCTCACCGTGCCCGACGGCGCGACCGGCGTGGTCGCCTTCGCCCACGGCAGCGGCAGCAGCCGCCACAGCCCGCGCAACCGGTACGTCGCCGAGGGCCTGCACCGCGCGGGGCTCGGCACCCTGCTGTTCGACCTGCTCACCGACGCCGAGGAGCGCGACCGGGACAACGTGTTCGACATCCCCCTGCTGGCCGGCCGGCTGCTGGCCGCCACCCACTGGCTGCGCGCCGAACCCGCCGTGGAGGGCCTCGCCGTCGGCTACTTCGGCGCCAGCACCGGCGCGGCCGCCGCCCTGTGGGCCGCCGTCGAGGGACGCCCCGCCGCCGTCGTCTCCCGGGGCGGCCGGCCCGACCTCGCCGGACCCCGGCTCCCCGAGGTCACCGCGCCCACCCTGCTGATCGTCGGCGGCGCCGACGCGCTGGTCCTCGACCTCAACCGCGACGCGCGGACCCGGCTGCGGTGCGAGAACCGGCTGGCGACCGTCCCCGGCGCCACCCACCTCTTCGAGGAGCCCGGAACCCTGGACCGGGTGACCGAACTGGCCCGCGACTGGTTCACCGACCACATGGCACCCGCGCACGTCTGACCACGCCCGGGGGCGGCCCATGCCCGAGGGAACCGTCACCATCGCCCTCGCCGGTGACGTCATGCTCGGCCGGGGAGTCGACCAGATCCTCCCGCACCCCGGCGACCCGGCCCTGCGCGAGGACTTCGTCCACGACGCCCGCGAGTACGTCGCCCTCGCCGAGGCCGCAAGCGGGCCCGTCCCCCGCCCGGTGGACGCCGCCTGGCCCTGGGGCGAGGCGCTGCCCGTGCTGGAGCGGGCCGCGCCGGACGTGCGCGTGCTCAACCTGGAGACCGCCGTCACCGCGGACGGCGACTTCGCCCCCGGCAAGGCCGTCCACTACCGGATGCACCCCGCCAACCTGCCCTGCCTCACCGCCGCCCGCCCCGACGTCTGCGCCCTCGCCAACAACCACGTCCTCGACTTCGGCCGGCGCGGCCTCATCCAGACGCTGACCGCCCTGACGGCGGCGGGCCTGCGCACGGCCGGCGCGGGCCGCGACACCGACGCGGCCCGCCGCCCGGCCACCGTCCCGCTGCGCACGGGCGGCCGGGCCCTGGTCTTCTCCCGCGGCCTGCCCTCCAGTGGCATCCCCCACGACTGGGCCGCCACCGCCGGACGACCGGGGGTCGCCCTGCTCACCGAGGACGGGCTGCGGGACCTCGCCGACCGGGTGCGCCGGCTGCGCCGCCCCGGCGACCTGGTCGTCGTCTCCGTCCACTGGGGCCCCAACTGGGGCTACGCCGTCTCCCCCGCCGAGAGGCGCCTCGCCCACGCGCTCGTCGACGCGGGCGCCGACATCGTCCACGGACACTCCTCCCACCACCCGCGCCCCCTGGAGATCCACCGCGGCCGACTCGTCCTCTACGGCTGCGGCGACCTCGTGGACGACTACGAGGGCATCGGCGGCTACGAGCGCTACCGCGACGACCTCCGGCTGCTCCACCTGGCCTCGCTCGACGCCGCCACCGGCCACCTGACCGGCCTGCGGCTCGTGCCCTTCCAGGCCCGCCGGATGCGTCTGGAGACCGCCTCCGCCGAGGACACCACCTGGCTGTGCGCCACCCTCGCCCCCCGCGCCCGGGGCGCGCGCGTCGAGGAGACGGCCGACGGCACCCTCGCCGTACGGGCCCTCTAGTGCTGTGGCTGGGAGGGTTTGCCGGGAAGCTCGCGGCGTCCGGTGCGGTGCATCGCAAGGCGGAGCATCACCCGCGTACCGGATGGATGTACTCGGGGGATGCGACAACGCGGCGAGGTGCCGTGCCGGGCGTCGCGAGCCGGTGAACCCTTCCGGTCGCAGCACTAGCGCCCGCCCTTGCGCAGGAACCGGCGCAACCGGGTCAGCGGCCAGGTGTTGATCACCTCGTCCGGGGTCAGCCAGCCCCGCTGGGCGGTGCCGATGCCGTACCGCAGCTGCGCCAGATGCGGCACCGAGTGCGCGTCGGTGTTCACCGCGAACCGCACCCCGTGCGCCCGCGCCCGCAGGATGTCCTCGTCGCACAGGTCGAGCCGGTCCGGCTGCGCGTTCACCTCCAGCGCCGTGCCGGTGCGCGCGCAGACCGCGAACACCTCGTCCCAGTCCGCGTCCACCCCCGGCCGCCGGCCGATCAGCCGGGTGGTGGGATGCCCCAGGACGCTGACGTACGGGTTCTCACAGGCCCGCACCAGCCGCCGGGTCATCGCCGCGCGGCCCAGGTCGAAGTGCGAGTGCAGCGAGGCCACGCACAGATCGAAACCGGCCAGGAACTCGTCGGGCCAGTCCACCTCGCCCTCCGGCCCGATGTTCAGCTCCGTGCCGTGCAGCAGCCGCATCCGGCGATGCCTGCCGTCCAGCTCCCGCAGCCGCGCCCGCTGGGCGAGGATCTTCTCGTCGGTCATCCGCTGCATGTACAGGTCCGGCGCGTGATCGGTCACCGCGTAGTACGCGTACCCGCGCCCCGCGGCCGCCTCCACCATCGCCTCCAGCGACGCCAGCCCGTCGGTGAGATCGGTGTGGGTGTGCAGATCACCGCGGACGTCCCGCTCCGTCACCACCTCGGGCAGCTCCCCGCGCAGGGCCGCCTCGATCTCCCCGCGGTCCTCGCGCAGCGTCGGCTCGATCCACGGCAGCCCCAGCCGCGCGTACACCTCCTCCTCGGTGCGCGAGGCCACCGACTCCCCGCTCTCCGAGTCGAACACGCCGTACTCCGACAGCTTCAGCCCCCGGTGCACCGCGATGGTCCGGGTACGGATGTTGTGCGCCTTGGACCCCGTGAAGTACTGCAACCCCGCGCCCCACGACTTGGGCGGCAGCACCCGCAGATCCACCTGGAGCCCCTTGCCGGTGCGCACCGACGTCTTCTTCGTGCCCCGCGCGATCACCTCGGCGGTGCCCGGCAGCTCGCACAGCGCCTCCATGAACGGCCCCGACCTCGCCGCCGCCACCAGGACGTCCAGGTCCCCGACCGTCTCCCGCATCCGCCGCAGCGACCCCGCGTAGGCACACCGCCGGCAGCCGGCCACCCCGGACAGCGCGGCGATGATCTCCTCGGCGGTGTCCAGCGCGAGCGGCAACGGCACCCGCGCCCCCGCCTGCTGCAACAACTCGATGCCGTGCCGGATGTTGTCCTGCGTCTTCTCCCCGAACCCCTTGAGATCGGCCAGCGCGTCCGACTCGATCGCGGCGGCCAGCTCGTTCACCGACGAGATGTGCAGGTCCTCGTAGAGCCGCAGGGCCTTCTTGGGACCGAGGGTCGGGATGGTGATCAGCTCCCGCACCCCGGCCGGGATCCTGGCCCGCCGCTCCTCGACCACGGCCATCTTCCCCGTGCGCAGGTACTCGGCCACCTTGTCCGCGATCGACCGCCCCACGTTCGGGATCTCCCGCAGCCCGTCCTCGTCCAGCGTGGAGACATCGGCCGGATACCCGCCGACGGCCCGCGCCGCCTTCTCGTAGGCGCGCGCCTTGAACGCGTCGCCTCCGGTGATCGCGATGAGGTCCGCGTACTCCCGCAGCAGCGCCTCGACCTCGTCATTGGCCCGGGCCACCCATCAATTCTAGGAAGCCGCACTGGGGCACGCGAAAGGGCCCCTGCCGAAGCAGGGGCCCTCACTGGTGTCCGAGGGGGGACTTGAACCCCCACGCCCGATAAAGGGCACTAGCACCTCAAGCTAGCGCGTCTGCCATTCCGCCACCCGGACAAGGTGTCTGTCGTGCTCGGGCTTCCCTCGGTGGGGTCTCCCTCGCGGCGACGAAGGAAACATTACCAGGCTTTCGGAGGTGGCTGATCACCCCCCGCTCCCGGCCGGTCCCGCGTGAACGGCGTGTGACGGGCCGGGACCGGTCTTGGGTCCGGGGCGGGGGCGGAGAGAGGATGAGGGGGACCACCAGCAGGGAAGTCGGGAGGAAGCAGCGTGAGCGAGACGGACACGGCCCAGGGCGTCACCGGCGAGGACGAGGTCGTGGACCTCTGCCGCGAGCTGATCCGGTTCGACACCAGCAACTACGGCGACCACTCGGGCCCCGGTGAGCGCAAGGCCGCCGAGTGGGTCGCCGAGAAGCTCGCCGAGGTCGGCCTGGAGCCCAGGATCTACGAGTCGCACCCGGGCCGCGCCTCCACCGTGGCCCGCATCGCGGGGGAGGACCCGTCCCGGCCCGCCCTGCTGATCCACGGCCACCTGGACGTCGTACCGGCCAACGCCGACGACTGGACCCACCACCCCTTCTCCGGCGAGATCGCCGACGGGTGCGTGTGGGGGCGCGGGGCGGTCGACATGAAGGACATGGACGCCATGACCCTCGCGGTCGTGCGCGACCGGCTGCGCAGCGGGCGGCGGCCCCCGCGGGACGTCGTGGTCGCCTTCCTCGCCGATGAGGAGGCGGGCGGCACCTACGGCGCCCGGTACCTGGTCGACCACCACCCCGAGCTGTTCGAGGGCGTCACCGAGGCGATCAGCGAGGTCGGCGGCTTCTCCTTCACGGTGAACGAGCAGCGCCGGCTCTACCTGATCCAGACGGCCGAGAAGGGCATGCACTGGATGAAGCTCACCGTGGCCGGCACCGCCGGGCACGGCTCCATGATCCACCGGGACAACGCCATCACCGAGCTGTCCGAGGCCGTCGCCCGGGTCGGCCGGCACACGTTCCCGGTGCGGGTCACCAAGACCACCCGGGCCTTCCTCGACGAGCTGGGCGACGCGCTCGGCACCGAGCTGGACCCGGAGGACATGGAGGCCACCATCGCCAAGCTCGGCGGCATCGCCAAGCTGATCGGCGCGACCCTGAGCAACACCGCCAACCCCACCCAGCTGAACGCCGGCTACAAGGTCAACGTCATCCCCGGCGAGGCCACCGCGCACATCGACGGCCGCTTCCTGCCCGGCTACGAGGAGGAGTTCCTCGCCGACCTCGACCGGCTGCTCGGCCCCCACGTCCGCCGCGAGGACGTGCACGCCGACAAGGCCGTCGAGACGACCTTCGACGGCGCGCTGGTGGAGGCGATGCAGGCGGCCCTGCTGGCCGAGGACCCCGCCGCCAAGGCGATCCCGTACATGCTCTCCGGCGGCACCGACGCCAAGTCCTTCGACGACCTCGGCATCCGCGGCTTCGGCTTCGCGCCGCTGAAGCTGCCGCCGGAGCTGGACTTCGCGGGCATGTTCCACGGCGTGGACGAGCGGGTGCCGGTGGACGGACTCCGGTTCGGCGTGCGGGTCCTCGACCGCTTCCTCGACGCCTCCTGAGGCGCCCGGACATTCGGGTGCGCGTTCGAGATCGACTGAGAAGGGTGAATGCGACCATAAGCTCGTAGCTCCAATACTCCCTCCTCGTTACAGGTGATGCGATCCCCGCACCTTGGGATCGCCTTGCCAACGAGGAGGAACAATGATCAAGAAGGTCGTCGCCGCTGCGGCTGCCACCGGTGGACTGGTTCTCGCGGGCGCGGGTCTGGCCGTGGCCGACTCCGGTGCCCAGGGCGCCGCGGTGCACTCCCCGGGTGTCGTTTCGGGCAACGTCGTCCAGGTGCCCGTGCACGTCCCGGTGAACGTCTGCGGCAACACGATCAACGTGATCGGGCTCCTGAACCCCGCCTTCGGCAACACCTGCGTCAACAGCTGACGCCGGCTCCCCGAGGGGCCATCCACCCCGAGGGGACGCCATGTGCGAGCCGTCGGCCTCGGAACGCGCGATGCGCTCCGAGGCCGACCGGCCTTTTCCAGACAGTGAAGGCAAAGCGAAGGCAGGGGGGTACGCACCAATGCGACAAAGCACCCGTAAGGGTCTGATGACCATGGCGGCGGCGGCCGGGGTGATCGCCGCCGCGACCGGCGCGGCACACGCGGACGCGGGCGCGTCCGGCGCCGCGGCCGGCTCACCCGGCGTTCTGTCCGGCAACACCGTGCAGGTGCCGGTGCACGCGCCGGTGAACGTCTGCGGCAACACCGTCAACGTCGTCGGGCTCCTCAACCCGGCGATGGGCAACGCCTGCGCCAACTCCGGCGGCGGTCAGGGAGGTCAGGGTCACGGCGGCTCCGGAGGCTCGGGGGGCGCGCACGCGGGCGGACACACCACGGGCTCGCCGGGCGTGGGATCGGGCAACACCGTCCAGGTGCCGATCGACGTCCCGGTGAACGTCTGCGGCAACAGCGTCGATGTCGTCGGGGTGGGCAATCCCGCCCTGGGCAACGACTGCGCCAACGGCGGCGGAAGCCACACCACCCCGCCGAGCCACCCGGGCCACCCCGGTCACCCGGGCCACCCCGGTCACCCGGGCCACCCCGGTCATCCGAGTCACCCCGGTCATCCGAGTCACCCCGGTCACCCGAGTCACCCCGGCCAGCCGGGCCACCCGGGGACGCCGCACCAGCCGGGCACCCCGCAGCACCCGGGAACTCCGGCCACCCCGCCCGCCCACCAGGCGCACACCCCCCAGGGGTCCGCCGCGTCCCTGACCACGGGTGAGCTCGCGCACACCGGCAGCGAGCTGCCGCTGGGTGTCGCGCTGTCGGCCGGCGCGGGGGCGCTGCTCGCGGGTGCGGTGATGTACCGCAGGGCGCGGGCCAGGGTCTAGGACCGGACGCCGGGGAAGCGGTCGATCACGCCCTGACGGACGGTGGGGACGGAGCGGGCCGGGCCGTGTACCGGCGGGCCCGCTCCGTCCCCATGTCCCCGACGTGCTCGGCGTTTTCGTCTCACCATGTGGCCCGCACCTGACGGATGATCCGCCGCCGCAACCGCACCCTGCGGCTGCCGTCGCGCAGCAGGCTCAGTCGGTCCAACTCCCAGTGTCCGTACTCGGCATGGTCCGTCAGCAGACGCGTGGCCTCCTTGCGGGAGACCCCGCGAGGCACGTACACGTCGACAAATTCGTATTCCGGCA
Source organism: Streptomyces misionensis (assembly GCF_007896895.1). Taxonomy (GTDB): domain Bacteria; phylum Actinomycetota; class Actinomycetes; order Streptomycetales; family Streptomycetaceae; genus Streptomyces; species Streptomyces misionensis_A. The sequence continues at coordinate 21,311 of NZ_VOGW01000001.1, forward strand.
TCGCATCTATTGTGCGGGCTGGTGCCCGGTACGGATAGCGTCTGCACTATGTCTGATGCTGCGCAGCCCACCGCTGCCGAGGTACGCGCCGCCGCCGAGGCGGTCAAGACCGCGCTCGACCGTCACCTGGCGGAGGTCGAACGCAGGTCCGGAGACGACGACCCCGCCGTCTTCGAGGCGTTCAACCAGCTGGCCGCGGCCGCCGAGGCGTACGACGAGCTGCTGTACGACCGCTACGACGAGGTCACCCCCTTCGAGATCCCGGGTGCCGACGAGACGCTGCCGCCGTACGCCGGCCCCGAGGAACCCCATGCGATCAGCGTGCTGATCCGCCGCGACTACACCGTGGCGGAGCCCCAGCGGCTGCTGGCCCAGGCCGAGCGCGTCGAGGCCGCGGACCACGAGGACGTCACCGGCGTGGACGAGGACGCGGCCGGCACCGTCCCCGGGGCGCTGGGGCTGCTCTTCGGCGAGTTCGAACCGGACGAGATCGCCTCCCGGCACAAGGAGTTCGGCCTGGAGGAGGGCGACTCCACGCTCTGGGTCACCGCCGCCGAGGAGGCCCCGGAGGCCGGGGAGTGGCTGGAGGCCCCGTTCGAGCACATCGACCCGCAGGCGGTGGTGTGCCGGTTCGACGTCAGCGCGGTGTTCGACGACGAGGAGGACGACGACCCCGCCGACGCGGACGAGGACGACATCGAGTTCGTCGACGACGACCTGGACGAGCACGACGAGCCTGACGAGCACGACGAGGACGACGAGGACGAGGGCGGCGAGCGGTCCCGGCCCGGGGGCCGGGTCCGGGGCGCCGGGAGGTGAGCGGGGCGGTGGTGCCGTAGCGGCCCGGCCGGTACGGCACCACCGGACCCCGTCCGTCGGTCAGGCGGCCGGGGCCTGGGGGCGCAGCAGGGTGCCCAGCCGGGTCGTACGGGGCTTGGCCGGGACCTCCGCGACCGCCCGCGGCAGGGCCTGCTCCACGCCGTGCACCACGGACAGGTGCCGCTCGCCCCGCCCGAACGCCGTGTACACCCATGGTCTGCTCAGCGCCCGCACGGCGTCGCCGGGCAGCACCACGACGGCCGCGGGCCAGCGTCCGCCCACCGCCTGGTGCGCGGTCAGCGCCCAGCCGTGCCGCACCTCGCCCTCCACCCGCTCCCGCGGTACCACCACGGGGGCGCCCGCGCACGACAGGTGCAGCCCCTCCGCGTCGGCCTTCACCACGGTGCCCGGCACGGTCCGACCCGGGGCGGGGGAGTGGGCGATCCGGTCGCCGGGGTCGAAGCCGCCGAACCGGCCGGGGCCGGGGTTGAGGCGTTCCTTCAGAGCCGAGTTGAGGGCCCGGGTGCCGGCCGCGCCGCCGTGGCCCGGGGTGATCACCACGACCTGGTCCGACGGGACGCCGAACGCGCGCGGCACCGAGTCCGCGACCAGCTGCACCGTGCGGTGCACGGCCTCGCCCGCGTCCCGTACCGGCACGATCACGACCTCCTTGCCGGGCGCCTCCACCTGGCTCAGCTCGCCGACGCCGATGCCGGAGACCAGCTCCCCGACCGGGCCCGGGTCGGGGAGCCGGGAGACGAGCCGGGGGCAGACGCGGGCCGCGAGCAGATCGGCGAAGACCCGCCCGGGGCCGGCCGACCACAGCAGCGCCGGATCCCCGCTGAGCACCAGCCGGGCGCCGTCGGGCAACGACTCCACCAGCATCGCGGCGCTCTCCACGTCCAGTTGGGGCGCGTCCAGCACGAGCAGCAGATCCAGTTCCAGGGCGCCGTCCGCGTCCCGTCCGGGTCCCTCGTCCCCGGCCAGCAGCCCCGCGACGGTGCCGACGCCCGCCCCTGCCCGGGGAGCCAGCGCCGCGAGCCGGTCCCGCCCGTCGGGCGTGTGGCAGACCGCGAAGGCCCGCAGGCCCGCGTCCCGGGCGGCGCCGAGCAGTGCCGCCGGTTCGGCGCGGGCCGCCTCCCCGCCCGTGTGCAGCACCAGGCCGTGCCCGGCGACCGCGCGGGCCAGTTCCGCCGCGCCGCCCGACACCGCCGCGACGGCCGCCGCCCAGGGCCGCGCCGCTTCCCGGGACGGCGCGTCGATCAGCCGGGCCAGGCCGTCGGCGAGGCTCTCCTCGGCCAGCGCGTACCGCTCCAGGGCGACGAGGACCCGGACCGGGCGCTCCGCCTCCTCGGCCTCCCCGTCCTCCTCCTGCGGGGCCGCCGGGGCGCCCGGCTCGTCCAGGGGGTCGTGGAAGACCAGGGCGTCGCCTTCGGCGAGGGTGCTCTGCACCGCCGCGTCCGGGTCCGGCACGCCCTGCCGGCCCAGTGCCGCGGTGAGCGCGGGCAGCTCCAGGGCGGTGTGCCCGGCGAGGGCCGCCTGCTCCAGCAGCCAGACCGTCACCGCCCGGCCCCGCCGCTCGTCGTCCGGGCCGCAGCCGGGGCCGAGCAGCGCCCGCGCGAAGCCGTCCGCCTGCTCGGGCCGCACCCCGGGAACGCGCAGCAGCTGCCAGGGGTCCTCCCGCAGCACGGCCGCGGCGCCCTCGCCGAGCGCGGTGGCCGTCTGCCGGGCGAGCGCCTCGGGGGCGCCGCCCTCGGCCAGCGCCCGGCGGACGGCGTCCACCGTCTCGGGCGCGGGTCCGGTGGGGACGGGCCGCGCGGGACGGGAGGGGCGCTCCGGCTCCGCGCCGGGAGCCGGGCGGTTCGGGCCGGCTGCCGCGGCCACGGAGCCCGCCCCGGTCTCCCGCTGATGCCCGGACGCGGACCCGGGCTCGGGCTCGGACCCGGGCTCGGGTGCCGGTTCCGGTGCGGGCGCGGGCGCGGCGAACACCGGGCCCGACGGCTTCTTGCCGCCCTCCACGGCCCGGACGGCGGCCAGCAGGTCCGCCGCTTTCCCGCTCAGCTTGGCGCCGCTCTCGATGGGCCCCCTCTTCTCCGCCTTGCGCCGCTCGATCCGCTCCCGCTCGACCCGCTGCGCGGCCAGCTCGGCCTCCGCCTCGGACATCTCGGAGGAACCGGCACCCTCCGACGAACCGGCACCCTCCGCTGAGCCCGCACCCTCCGACGAACCGGCACCCTCCGCTGATTCCGCACCCTCCGACGAACCGGCGCCCTCCTCGGACGCCGTCCCTTCCCCGGTGCCGTCCGCCCGCCCGTCGGGCCCGGCCCCGCCGGCGGCCTCCGCCTCGGCGGTCGCGGCGCCGGGCGCGCCCTCCGCCGCGCCGTCCGGCGCCGGCGCCCCCGTTGTGTCCGGCGTCCCCGGCCCGGCTTCCTCCGTGGTCTCCGGCTCCGTGCTCACAGCGTGCTCCAGTCGTGATCGGGATAGCGGTGCAGGGGCGCCGACACATCGTCCAGCGCCCGGCAGATCTCGTCAGGAAGACTAAGCGCCTCCACTGACAACGCTGCCGTGAGCTGCTGAGCGGTGCGGGCGCCGACGATCGGCGCGGTGACTCCCGGCCGGTCCCGGACCCAGGCGAGCGCCACCTGGAGCGGGGTGACCGCGAGGCCGTCGGCGGCCGTGGTCACCGCGTCCACGATGCGGGTCGCCGTGTCGTCCAGATACGGCTCCACGAACGGGGCCAGGTGCTCGGACGCGCCACGGGAGTCCGCCGGCACGCCGTGCCGGTACTTTCCGGTCAGCACGCCCCGGCCGAGCGGGGAGGAGGGCAGCAGGCCCACGCCCAGGTCCAGCGCGGCGGGCAGCACCTCGCGCTCCACGCCCCGCTGGAGCAGCGAGTACTCCATCTGTGTGCTGGCCAGCCGGGTGCGGGTGCCCGGCGCCGCGAGCTGCCAGGTGGCCGCCTTGGCGAGTTGCCAGCCGCAGAAATTGGACACCCCCGCGTACCGCGCCCGGCCGCTGGACACCGCTATGTCGAGGGCCTGGAGCGTCTCCTCCAGCGGGGTTCCCGCGTCGTAGGCGTGGATGTGCCAGAGGTCGACGTGGTCCGTGCCCAGGCGGACCAGGGAGGCGTCCAGCGCGGCCAGCAGGTGCCCGCGGGAGCCGTCGAAGCGGCGCTCGGGGTCGGGGACGCTGCCGGCCTTGGTGGACAGGACCAGGTCACGGCGCGGGACCAGCCGTTCCATCAGCCGCCCGAGCAGGTACTCCGCCTCGCCGTCGCCGTAGACGTCGGCGGTGTCGACGAGGGTGCCGCCGGCCTCCCAGAACGCCTTCAGCATGTCCGCGGCGTCGTGCTCCTCGGTGTCCCGGCCCCAGGTCAGGGTGCCGAGTCCGATCCGGGACACGCGCAGGCCGGTACGGCCGAGATGCCTCTGCTCCATGTCCGCGAGATTACTGGCCAGAACCGATGCGGTGGGTTGCCTGTGGACAACTCGTACGGCCCCGCTCGGGGCACCGCCCGCGCCCCCGCGCTAAGGTCGGCGCCACAGTGACGTTACTCACGGGTAAGGGGATTCGGCCATGCAGCTCGGCATCAACCTCGGCTACTGGGGCGCGGGAATGGACGGGGACAATCTGGCCGTGGCCCAGGAGGCCGACCGGCTGGGCTACGCCGTGTGCTGGGCCGCCGAGGCCTACGGCTCCGACGCGGCCACCGTGCTCAGCTGGGTCGCCGCCCAGACCGAGCGCATCGACGTGGGCTCCGCCATCTTCCAGATCCCGGCCCGCCAGCCCGCGATGACCGCGATGACGGCGGCCACCCTCGACACGCTCTCCGGTGGCCGGTTCCGGCTCGGCCTCGGCGTCTCCGGGCCCCAGGTCTCCGAGGGCTGGTACGGCGTGAAGTTCGACAAGCCGCTGGCCCGCACCCGCGAGTACGTGGAGATCGTCCGCAAGGCGATGACCCGGGAGCGGCTCTCGTACGAGGGCGAGCACTGGACGCTGCCGCTGCCCGGCGGCCCGGGCAAGCCGCTCAAGCTGACCGTGCACCCCCAGCGCGAGCACATCCCGCTCTACATCGCCGCGATCGGCCCGAAGAACCTGGAGCAGACCGGCGAGATCGCCGACGGCGCCCTGCTGATCTTCCCCGCCGCCGAGCACCTGGAGGAGACCACCCTCACGCATCTGCGGGCCGGCCGGGAGAAGGCGGGCAAGACCCTCGACGGGTTCGACGTGTGCCCGACCCTGCCGCTCGCCGTCGGCGCCGACAAGGACCTGGCCGCCCTCGCCGACACCTTCCGTCCCTACACCGCGCTGTACGTCGGCGGCATGGGCAGCGCCAAGCAGAACTTCTACAACCGGCTCGCGCGCCGCATGGGGTACGAGAGGGAGGCCGCCGAGATCCAGGAGAAGTACCTCTCCGGGGACAAGCAGGGCGCGGCCGCCGCGATCCCGCAGGACCTCATCGACAAGACGACGCTGCTGGGCTCCGTCGAGCGCATCGCCGACCGGATGAAGGCCTACGCCGACGCCGGGGTCACCACCCTCAGCCTCGCCCCCGCCGGCTTCACGCTGGAGGAGAGGCTCGCCTCCCTGCGCGCCGGGGCCGAGGCCCTGGAGCACGCCGGGCTCGCCTGACGCGAAGCCCCACGCGCGAGTTCTCGCGGCCGTGGTGGGGGCTCGGGGGTCTTCCCCGCCACGGCCGTCACCGGGAACAACGCACCGGGCGGCGAGCGGTTACGACCCCCCGCGTCCTTCTTTCGGCCGAGCCGGACGGCGCCCCTGTTGCGATACCGCTCCATCCGGGACATCGTCGTCCACCTCGCCCACAGCCGGGTCACCGAACAGCGGGCCGCCGAGCAGTGGCCCTGCTCCTCGAGCACTTCGCCGGCCACCCCGAGATCGGCAGGGCGGTGCGGATGATCTCCGACGACGAGGCCGGCCACCTCGCCCGCACCCACGAGGGACTGCTCCGCCTCGCCGCCGTCGGGCACGGCCCCTTCGTCCGGCGCAGCCTGCGCACCCGCGCCTTCGCCGAGATCCGCGTCCACCGCGACGTCGGCCTCGCCGTCATGGACCGCAGGAGCCGTATATCCGGCCGGCCCCGCGCCCGATATCCGGCCGGCCCCGCGCCCGCCGCGCGCTGCTCACGGCCGGCATCCACGCCGTGTACGCCTACGAACGCCTGGCCGGCCGGCGCCGCATGGTCACCCTCGGCATGCCCGGACGCCTCGACGCCCTCGGCGGCCCCACCGCCCCCGCGCACGAGTACGCCTGACCCTCACAACCACTCGCGCCGCTTGAACAGCCGGTACAGCAGCACCTCCAGCAGCGCCATCGCCAGGATCACCGCCGGGTAGGACCACAGCCAGTGCAACTCGGGCATGTGGTCGAAGTTCATGCCGTAGATCCCGGCGATCATCGTCGGCACCGCCGCCATCGCCGCCCACGCGGAGATCTTCCGCATGTCGTCGTTCTGCCGCACGCTCATCTGCGCCAGGTGGGCCGACAGCACATCGGACACCAGCCGGTCCAGCCCCTCCACCGACTCGTTCACCCGCGCCAGGTGGTCGCCCACGTCACGGAAGAAGGGCCGTGCCTTGTCGTGCACGAACGGCACCCCGCCGCCGCTGCCCAGCGGGCCGCCGCCGGCCAGCCGGCTCAGCGGCAGTGCCAGCGGCCCGGTGGCCCGCCGGAACTCCAGGACCTGCCGCTTGAAGCGGTAGATCCGCGAGGCGGTGTTGCGGGTGCCCCCGTCCTCCGGCCGGAACACCTCCGCCTCCACCTCCTCCAGATCCGTCTGCAACTCCGTCGCCACCTCCAGGTAGCGGTCCACGATGGCGTCGGCGATCGCGTACAGCACCGAGGTGGGTCCCTTGTCCAGCATGTCCGGCTCCTTCTCCAGCCGGTGCCGCACCGCCGCCAGCGGCGAACCCTCGCCGTGCCGCACGGTCACCGCGAAGGAGTCGCCCACGAAGACCATCACCTCGCCCGCCGACACCGTGTCGCTCTCCGGCTCGTACACCACCGGCTTCAGCACCACGAACAGCGAGTCCTCGTACACCTCCAGCTTGGGCCGCTGATGCGCCTTGAGGGCGTCCTCCACCGCCAGCGGGTGCAACCCGAACTCCCGGGTGACGAGGTCGAACTCCCGCTCGGACGGCTCGTACAGCCCGATCCACACGAACCCGCCCGCGGCCCGCGCCTCGGCGAGCGCGTCGGACAGGTCCTCCGGACCCTCGGTCCGCTGTCCGTGCCGGTAGATGGCACAGTCGACGATCACGGAGCGCATTCTCCCTTCGTGTGGTCACCGGCGCATCACCTGATGCGCCTACCCTGGTCCGCATGCCCACGCTGATCCTCGTAAGGCACGGACGTTCCACCGCCAACACCTCCGGCGTGCTCGCCGGCTGGACCCCGGGGGTGTCCCTGGACGAGCGGGGCGCCGCCCAGGCCGCCGCGCTGCCCGGGCGCCTCGCCGCGCTGCCGGTCGCCGAGGTCGTCACCAGCCCGCTCCAGCGCTGCCGGGAGACCGTGGCGCCGCTGCTCGCGGCCCGCCCCGGGCTGCGCGTCCACACCGACGAGCGGCTCGGGGAGTGCCACTACGGCGACTGGTCCGGCCGCAAGCTCGCCGAACTCAAGGACGAGCCGCTGATGGAGGTCGTCCAGGCGCACCCGTCCGCCGCCGCCTTCCCCGGCGGCGAGTCCATGCGGGCCATGCAGACCCGCGCCGCCGAGGCCGTACGCGAGTGGAACGACCGGGTGGCGCGCGACCACGGACCGGACGCGGTCTACCTCGTGTGCTCGCACGGTGACATCATCAAGGCCCTGGTCGCCGACGCCCTCGGCCTCCATCTCGACCTCTTCCAGCGGATCTCCGTGGAGCCGTGTTCCATCACCGCGATCCGCTACACCCGCCTGCGCCCCTTCCTGGTCCGCCTCGGCGACACCGGGGACCTCTCCTCCCTGGCCCCGCGCGAGGAGCACGCCGACGGCGACGCACCGGTCGGTGGCGATGCGGGCGCACCGTGATCGTCGGCCGCAGTAGGGTGAAGCGATCCGCGCCGTCGCTCGTCCGCAGTGGCCCGCACCCCCGAAACTCTCGACTCAATGGAGACAGGACGTGTCCCGTCAGGTGTTCCTCTACGACCCGCCGGACCGCTTCGTGGCCGGCACGGTCGGACTGCCCGGGCGCCGTACGTTCTTCCTCCAGGCCACCGCAGGCCCCCGGGTGACCAGCGTGGTCCTGGAGAAGACCCAGGTCGCCGCGCTCGCCGAGCGCATGGACGAGCTCCTGGACGAGGTCGTGCGCCGCAGCGGCGGCAGCGCCTCGGTCCCGGCCATGGCGCCCACCGAGGTCGCCGACACCGCGCCGCTGGAGACCCCCGTCGAGGAGGAGTTCCGCGTCGGCACCATGGCCCTGGCCTGGGACGCCGAGGAACAGCGCATGGTCGTGGAGGCGCAGGCCCTGGTGGAGCTGGACGCCGACACCGACGAGGACCTCGCGGAGGCCGAGGAGCGGCTGCTCCAGGACGAGGAGAACGGGCCCCCGATGCTGCGGGTCCGGCTGACCGGCGCGCAGGCCCGGGCCTTCGCCAAGCGCGCCCTCGACGTCGTCAACGCCGGGCGGCCGCCGTGCCCGCTGTGCAGCCTCCCGCTCGATCCGGAAGGACACGTATGCCCGCGCCAGAACGGATACCGCCGCGGGGCGTGACGGCCGCCGACCCCGGCGCCGCCGACCTGCTCGCCCGCGGCGAGCTGACCGTACGCGGCCGCATCCAGGGCGCCTCCAACGCCGCACTGTTCTGCACCGTCGCGTACGACGGCCGGGAAGCCTCCTGCGTCTACAAGCCGGTGGCCGGGGAGCGCCCCCTGTGGGACTTCCCCGACGGCACCCTCGCGGCCCGCGAGGTGGCCGCCTACGAGGTCTCCGAGGCCACCGGCTGGGGGCTCGTCCCGCCGACCGTGCTGCGCGAGGGGCCCTATGGCGAGGGCATGTGCCAGCTGTGGATCGACGTGCACGCCGAGGCGGAACTGCTCGCCCTGGTCGACGGCGAGGAGCCGGAGCCCGGCTGGAAGGCGATCGGGTTCGCGGAGGTCGGCGAGGGCCGCACCGCGCTGCTGGTGCACGCCGACGACGAGCGGCTGCGCCGGCTCGCCGTCCTCGACGCCGTGATCAACAACGCCGACCGCAAGGGCGGCCATCTGCTGCCCACCGCCGACGGGCGGCTCTACGGCATCGACCACGGCGTCACCTTCAACGTCGAGGACAAGCTGCGCACCCTGCTGTGGGGCTGGGCCGGCGAGCCCCTCACCGCGGACGCCACCGAGGTGCTCAAGCGGCTGCGCGACGCCCTCGACGGCGACCTCGGCGAACGGCTGACCCCGCTGATCACGGCCGCGGAACTCGACGCCACCCGCGCCCGCGTCGCCGCCCTGCTCACCTCCGGGGTGCATCCGGAGCCCGGCGGGGAGTGGCCGGCGATCCCCTGGCCGCCCGTCTGAGCGCACCGTGAGCACACGGGGGCCGAAGATACAAGAGCGCACAACCGGCCATCCGGCGCGATCCCGGTCGTAACCGCGACCGGCGGCCGGTTAGGCTCATGTACATGCATGCCTGGCCCGCTTCCGAGGTCCCCGCCCTGCCTGGTCAGGGCCGCGACCTGAGGATCCACGACACCGCGACCGGCGGCCTGGTCACCCTCCAGCCCGGTCCCGTCGCCCGTATCTACGTCTGCGGCATCACCCCGTACGACGCGACCCACATGGGTCACGCGGCGACCTACAACGCGTTCGACCTCGTTCAGCGCGTGTGGCTCGACACCAAGCGGCAGGTTCACTACGTCCAGAACGTCACCGACGTCGACGACCCGCTGCTGGAGCGCGCGCAGCGCGACGGGCTCGACTGGACCGCCCTCGCCGAGAAGGAGACGGCCCTCTTCCGCGAGGACATGACCGCCCTGCGGATGCTGCCGCCGCAGCAGTACATAGGCGCCGTCGAGGCGATACCCGGCATCGTCCCGCTGGTGGAGCGGCTGCGTGACCTCGGCGCGGCCTACGAGCTGGACGGCGACGTCTACTTCTCCGTCGAGTCCGACCCGCACTTCGGTTCGGTCTCGCACCTCGACGCGGCCGCCATGCGGCTGCTGTCCGCCGAGCGCGGCGGCGACCCGGACCGCCCGGGCAAGAAGAACCCGCTGGACCCGATGCTGTGGATGGCCGCCCGCGAGGGCGAGCCCAGCTGGGACGGCGCCTCCCTCGGCCCCGGCCGGCCCGGCTGGCACATCGAGTGCGTGGCCATCGCCCTCGACCACCTCGGGATGGGCTTCGACGTCCAGGGCGGCGGCTCCGACCTCGCCTTCCCGCACCACGAGATGGGCGCCTCGCACGCCCAGGTGCTCACCGGCGAGTTCCCGATGGCCAAGGCGTACGTGCACGCCGGCATGGTCGCCCTGGACGGCGAGAAGATGTCGAAGTCCAAGGGCAACCTGGTCTTCGTCTCCCGGCTGCGCCGCGACGGCGTCGACCCGGCCGCCATCCGCCTCGCCCTGCTCGCCCACCACTACCGGGCCGACTGGGAGTGGACCGACCAGGTCCTCCAGGACGCCGTGGACCGCCTCGGCCGCTGGCGCGCCGCCGTCTCCCGCCCCGACGGTCCCTCGGCCGACGCGCTGGTCGAGGAGATCCGCGAGGCCCTGTCGAACGACCTGGACGCCCCCGCGGCCCTCGCCGCGGTAGACCGCTGGGCGGCCCGGCAGGAAGCGGAGGGCGGCACGGACACGGGCGCCCCGGGCCTGGTCACGCGGGCGGCCGACGCCCTGCTGGGCGTGGCCCTGTAGCACCGGCGCGGCCCCCGGGGGCGCGCGGAACAGAGGAGGGGCGGTACGCGTCGCGCGTACCGCCCCTCCTCTCAGTCCTCCGGGTCTTCCTGGTCGTCCTCGTCGGCCGGAGCGCCCGAGGCGTCCGGCGGCGACGGCCGGGGCTTGCCCCCCGGCGGGCTCACGTCCCGCCGCCGCAGATACCGCTCGAACTCGCGGGCGATCGCCTCGCCCGACGCCTCCGGCAGCTCCGCGGTGTCCCGCGCCTCCTCCAGCGTCTGGACGTACTCCGCGACCTCGCTGTCCTCCGCGGCCAGCTGGTCCACGCCCACCTGCCAGGCCCGCGCGTCCTCGGGCAGCTCGCCCTGCGGGATGCGCAGGTCCAGCAGGTCCTCCAGCCGGTTCAGCAGCGCCAGAGTGGCCTTGGGGTTGGGCGGCTGGGAGACGTAGTGCGGCACCGCCGCCCACAGCGACACCGCCGGGACCCCGGCATGCGTGCACGCCTCCTGGAGGACGCCGACGATGCCCGTGGGCCCCTCGTACTTGGTCTCCTCCAGGTCCATCCGGCGGGCCAGGTCCGTGTCGGACGTGACCCCGCTGACCGGCACCGGACGCGTGTGCGGGGTGTCACCGAGCAGGGCGCCCAGGATGACCACCAGCTCGACCCCCAGCTCATGCGCGAAGCCCAGCAGTTCGTTGCAGAACGAGCGCCACCGCATGGACGGCTCGATGCCCCGCACCAGGACCAGGTCGCGCGGCTTGTCACCGCCGACGCGGACCACCGACAACCGGGTCGTCGGCCAAGTGATCTTGCGCACTCCGCCGTCCATGAACACCGTGGGCCGGTTCACCTGGAAGTCGTAGTAGTCCTCGGCGTCCAGCGCCGCGAACACCTCGCCCTTCCATTCGCGTTCCAGATGCGCGACCGCCGTGGAGGCGGCGTCACCGGCATCGTTCCAGCCCTCGAACGCGGCCACCATGACTGGGTCGATCAGCTCGGGAACCCCCTCCAGCTCGATCACCCAGTGCCTCCTTCCGACGTGCCCTCGCTTGACTCACCAACCTTACGGCGTCCCGCGGGGGCGTCCGCAGCCCCGTGTACGGGGCAGTGAACGGATCACTGCCCCGCCTCCCGCGCTCGAACACCCTTCGAGCCCCCGACAAGGCCCGCGCCGTGCGGGCGCGCCGCAAGGGGCGGCCCGTGCGTACGGCGCCGCCCCCTCTCCTTCTCCCGGTCTCCCGCTGGGTACGGGACTACTTCCCGTCGAGCATGCCCTGCACCTTGGCGCGGACCTCGTCCGTGGCCAGGCCGCGGATGGTCAGTGTGGTGCGGCGGCGCAGCACGTCGTCCGGGGTCTCGGCCCACTCGTGGTCTCGGGCCCAGACGACCTGCGCCCAGATCTCCGGTGCGTCCGGGTGGACCCGCTCGGCCAGCTCCGGGTTCTCGTTCGCCAGCCGGGCGATGTCGAAGGCCAGGGAGCCGTAGTGGGTGGCCAGGTGCTTGGCGGTGTCGGCGGCCATCCGCGGGCCGGGCGCCGGGTGGTCCACCAGCAGCCGGTGCGCGACGGCGCGCGGGTTGGCGACGCCGGGCAGCGGGAGCTTCTTCGGCAGCGAGGAGATCGGCTCGAAGTCGTCGCCCAGCGGGTGGCCCGGCAGCGCCTCCAGCTTCTTCATGATCGTACGGCCGATGTGGCGGAACGTGGTCCACTTGCCGCCCGCGACGGACAGCATGCCGCCCTTGCCCTCGGTCACCACGGTCTCGCGCTTGGCCTTGGCGGTGTCGCCGGGGCCGCCCGGCAGCACCCGCAGACCGGCGAACGCGTAGGTGATGAGGTCACGCTGGAGCTGCTGGTCCCGGACGGAGAACGCGGCCTCGTCCAGGATCTGGGCTATGTCCTTCTCGTCGACCGCGACGTCCGCCGGGTCGCCCTCGTACTCCTCGTCGGTGGTGCCGAGCAGCAGCATGTCCTCCCAGGGGAGGGCGAAGGTGATCCGGTACTTGTCGATCGGGGTGGCCAGCGCGGCCTTCCACGGCGAGGTCCGCTTCAGGACCAGGTGCGCGCCCTTGGACAGGCGGATGGACGGCGCCGCGTTCGGGTCCTCCAGCTTGCGCAGGTGGTCGACCCAGGGGCCGGTCGCGTTGAGCACCAGCCGGGCGTCGACGCCGAACTCGTCGCCGGACAGCCGGTCCTTCAGCTCGGCACCGGTGACCCGGCCCCGGGTGAAGCGCAGGCCGGTGACCTCGGCGTGGTTGAGGACGACCGCGCCCGCCTCGACGGCCGCGCGGACCGTCATCAGCGCCATGCGCGCGTCGTTCATCTGGTCGTCGCCGTACACGGCCACGGCCTTGAGGTTCTCGGTGCGCAGCTCCGGCACGTCCTGCGCCGCCTTGGCGGGGGAGAGCAGGTGGCCGACGCCGTCGCCGAACGCCGACAGCGCGGAGTAGGCGAAGACGCCCGCGCCGAGCTTCGCCGCGCCGTGCGGGCCGCCCTTGTACACGGGGAGGTAGAAGGTGAGCGGGTTCGCCAGGTGGGGGGCCACCTGGCGGGAGACCGCACGGCGCTCGAAGTGGTTCTCCGCCACCAGCTTCACCGCGCCGGTCTGCAGGTAGCGCAGACCGCCGTGGAGCAGCTTGGAGGAGGCGGAAGAGGTGGCGCCGGCGAAGTCGCCGGCGTCGACCAGCGCCACCCTGAGCCCGGACTGCGCGGCGTGCCAGGCGGTCGAGATGCCCAGGATGCCGCCGCCGATCACAAGAAGGTCGTACGACGCCTTGGCGAGCTGCTCCCTGGTCTCGGCGCGGCTCGGGTTGGAGCCGGAGGCCGGGCGCGTCCCCAGGGCAGGTACGGACTGCAAGGTGGACTGACTGGTCATGTGGGGTACTTACTCCTCGTCAGAGCGGTGTGAGCCGAAATGCCCGCTCAGCTCTCGTCCTCGATCCAGCCCATGGTCCGGTCGACGGCCTTGAGCCAGTTCTTGTACTCACGGTCGCGGGTCTCCGCGTCCATCCGGGGGGTCCATTCGGCGGCCCGGCGCCAGTTGGCGCGCAGTTCGTCGGTGCTGGACCAGAAGCCGACGGCGAGGCCGGCGGCGTAGGCGGCGCCGAGGCAGGTGGTCTCGGCGACCATCGGGCGCACCACCGGCGCGTCGAGGACGTCGGAGAGCGTCTGCATCAGCAGGTTGTTGGCGGTCATGCCGCCGTCGACCTTGAGGGTGGACAGCTCGACGCCCGAGTCCTTGGTCATGGCGTCGGCGATCTCCCGGGTCTGCCAGGCGGTGGCCTCCAGGACGGCGCGCGCGAGGTGCGCCTTGGTGACGTACCGGGTCAGGCCGGCGATCACACCGCGGGCGTCGGAGCGCCAGTGCGGGGCGAACAGGCCGGAGAAGGCCGGCACGAAGTAGGCGCCGCCGTTGTCCTCGACCGAGAGCGCGAGCGTCTCGATCTCGGCGGCGGTGGAGATCAGGCCCATCTGGTCGCGCATCCACTGCACCAGCGAGCCGGTGACGGCGATCGAGCCCTCCAGCGCGAAGACCGTCGGCTGCTCGCCGATCTTGTAGCCGACGGTGGTCAGCAGACCGGCGTAGGAATTGATGATCTTGTCGCCGGTGTTCATCACCATGAAGGTGCCGGTGCCGTAGGTCGACTTGGTCTCGCCCTCGGAGAAACAGGTCTGGCCGAACAGGGCCGCCTGCTGGTCGCCGAGCGCGGACGCGACCGGGATGCCGCCCAGCAGGTCGCCGAGCTTGCCGCCCTTGATCTCGCCGTAGACCTCGGCGGAGGAGCGGATCTCGGGCAGGATCTGCGGCGGCACGCCGATGGACTCGCAGATCCGCTCGTCCCACGCCATGGTGTGGAGGTTCATCAGCAGGGTGCGCGAGGCGTTGGTGACGTCGGTGACGTGCTTGCCGCCGTCGACACCACCGGTCAGGTTCCAGATGACCCAGGTGTCCATGGTGCCGAAGAGGATGTCCCCGGCCTCGGCGCGCTCCTTGAGGCCCTCGACGTTGTCGAGCAGCCAGCGGGCCTTGGGACCGGCGAAGTAGGAGGCCAGCGGCAGGCCGGTCTCGCGGCGGAAGCGGTCCTGGCCGACGTTGCGGCCCAGCTCCCGGCAGAGGGCGTCGGTGCGGGTGTCCTGCCAGACGATGGCGTTGTGGACGGGCTCACCGGTGTTCTTGTCCCACAGCACGGTGGTCTCGCGCTGGTTGGTGATGCCGATGGCCTTGATGTCGTCGCGGGTGATGCCGGCCTTGGCGATGGCTCCGGCGACGACCTCCTGGACGTTGGTCCAGATCTCGTTGGCGTTGTGCTCGACCCAGCCCGGCTTGGGGAAGATCTGCTCGTGCTCCTTCTGGTCGACGGAGACGATGCGGCCGTCCCGGTCGAAGACGATGCAGCGCGAGGAGGTGGTGCCCTGGTCGATCGCCGCGATGAAGGGGCCTGCGGTGTGGGCGTCGGTCACTGTGTGCTCCTGAA
Source organism: Streptomyces misionensis (assembly GCF_007896895.1). GTDB lineage: Bacteria > Actinomycetota > Actinomycetes > Streptomycetales > Streptomycetaceae > Streptomyces > Streptomyces misionensis_A. Next base: position 36,413 of record NZ_VOGW01000001.1, read on the forward strand.
AGGTCCGTGGTGAGGGGGCTGAACGTACGGCGCGTGCGCGGTAACCGGGAGGTTCCTCAGAAGGCGGCGTTGTAGATGCCGGCCGCTATGGCGGCGCCGATCAGCGGACCGACCACCGGGATCCAGGCGTAGCTCCAGTCGGAGCCGCCCTTGTTGGGCAGCGGGAGCAGGGCGTGCACGATGCGCGGGCCGAGGTCACGGGCCGGGTTGATCGCGTAGCCGGTCGGGCCGCCGAGGGAGAGACCGACGGCCACCACGACGAACGCGGTGATCAGGCCGCCGAGCGGGCCGAGGCCGTTGCCCTGGTTGTTCAGGCCCTGCGTGAGGACCGCGAGGATCAGCACGATGGTGCCGATGATCTCCGTCGCGAGGTTCTGTGCGATGTTCCGGATCTCCGGGCCGGTGGAGAAGATGCCGAGCACCGGGCCGGCGCCCTGCTCCTGGGCCTCGACGGCCTTGGCCGAGGTGGCCTGGGCGCCCGGACCGCCGACGATCTCCTTGTCGGTCAGGTGCGCGTGGAACTGGCCGTAGTAGGCGAGCCACACCAGGACCGCGCCGATCATGGCGCCCAGCAGCTGACCGCCGAGGTAGTACGGAACGTCGCTCCAGTCGCTGTTCTTGATGGCCAGGGCGACGGTGACGGCCGGGTTGAGGTGGGCGCCGGAGAGCGGCGTGGAGATGTACACGGCCGTCATGACGGCGAAGCCCCACCCGAAGGCGATGGCGATCCAACCGGCGTTACGGGCCTTGGAGGCCTTCAGCGTGACGGCGGCGCAGACGCCGCCGCCGAGCAGGATGAGTACGGCGGTACCGATGGTCTCGCCGATGAAGATGTCGGAGCTGGACACCCGCGACTCCTTTGTCCTTCGTCCAGGGGTAAGCCGAACCCCGGAGTCCCACCGGGAGTTCTGGCGCCCTCGGGGGTGAGAGCGATGCCGGCCCTTGGCTTGTCACACTCTAACGCGTATTGCCGGTAGGTGTTCGACAATGCCGACCGATGGACGGGAGTCTTGCTTCGGCGTTACGCATGCGTCAAGAGTTCTGTTATCCAAAACCGGATCGTTATTGATCGCCGCCGGTTATCACTCTTCGCTCGCTGATGTAGTTTTAGCCCCGCTTTGTCCGTTTCAGGGTAGGCCGAGAACCGGAACGCCGCCCGGCGTCCCGGTCCTACCCACAATGAAGCGCGAACTCTCAGAACCGTCCGGCGCCCAGGTCCCTGGAGACCGCGCGGGCGCAGTCGCGCACCGCGGCGATCAGCTCCGGACGCAGCTCGCCCTCCCGGCACAGCCGCTCCACCGCGCCCGTGATGCCGACCGCGCCCACCGGCATCCGGCGCCGGTCGTGCACGGGCGCGGCGATCGACGCCACGCCCTCCCAGGTCTCCTCCACGTCGGCCGCGTAACCCCGCGCCCGCGTGAGGTCGAGGATGTGCTCGAACTCGGCGGCGTCGCACACCGTGCGGTCCGTGAACGCCTTGCGTTCGGTCTCCAGGGCCTCGCTGTGCGCCACCGGGTCGTACGCGGCCAGCACCTTGCCCAGCGCGGTGCAGTGCAGCGGCTGCATGGCGCCGATCTCCAGCACCTGCCGGCTGTCGTCGGGCCGGAAGACGTGGTGCACGATCAGCACGCCCTGCTGGTGCAGCACCCCCAGGTGCACGCTCTCCCCGCTGGAGCGGGCCAGGTCGTCCGTCCACACCAGGGCGCGCGCCCGCAGCTCGTGCACGTCCAGATAGGTGGTGCCCAGGCGCAGCAGCTCGGCGCCGAGCTGATAGCGGCCCGAGGCGTCGTCCTGCTCCACGAACCCCTCCTGCTGGAGGGTGCGCAGGATGCCGTGCGCGGTGCCCTTGGCGAGGCCGAGCGAGGAGGCGATGTCCGACAGGCCGAGCCGTCGCTCGCCGCCCGCGAGCAGCCGCAGCATCGCGGCCGCGCGTTCGAGCGACTGGATGTTCCGTGCCATCGCCGTCCTGCCTCCGTCCCCTTCGACTGCCGATACATGCCGGTGGGCGAGCGCCGTTTACCACCGCACTCGCTACCACCGTTCGGCAATGTCGAACACTACCGGTCCATGTCGACCTCCCGCTAATGGTCGGTCGACTCCTGTTACATCCCGTGTGGTCCCCGCGTGGCGCCGGGGCCATTCGCGTCCGTCACGTGGACGCCTGTGCCCATCCAAGCCCACACCCGGTTAGTCTGGCGCCGTGCGGACCCCCCGCCTGCCCTGGGGTCCCGCATAGCCGACAGCCGTCGCACCTTGAGGGAGCCCTTACATGGCCTCGTTGCCAACGTCCCCTACCGCCGACAGCCGGACCCGTGCGTCCGCGCTCCGAGAGGCGCTCGCCACCCGCGTGGTGGTCGCCGACGGAGCCATGGGCACCATGCTCCAGGCCCAGGAACCCACCCTGGACGACTTCCAGCAGCTCGAAGGCTGCAACGAGATCCTCAACCTGACCCGCCCGGACATCGTCCGCTCGGTCCACGAGGCCTACTTCGCGGTGGGCGTCGACTGCGTCGAGACCAACACCTTCGGCGCCAACCACTCCGCCCTCGGCGAGTACGACATCTCCGAACGGGTCCACGAGCTGTCCGAGGCCGGTGCCCGCGTCGCCCGCGAGGTCGCCGACGAGTTCACCGCCGGGGACGGCCGCCCCCGCTGGGTGCTGGGCTCCATGGGCCCCGGCACCAAGCTGCCCACCCTCGGTCACGCCCCGTACACCACCCTGCGCGACGCCTATCAGCGCAACGCCGAGGGCCTGGTCACCGGCGGCGCGGACGCGCTGCTCGTGGAGACCACCCAGGACCTGCTCCAGACCAAGGCCGCCGTGCTCGGCGCCCGCCGCGCCCTGGACGCCCTCGGCCTGGACCTCCCGGTGATCGTGTCGGTGACCGTCGAGACCACCGGCACCATGCTGCTGGGCTCCGAGATCGGCGCCGCCCTCACCGCCCTGGAGCCGCTGGGCATCGACCTGATCGGCCTGAACTGCGCCACCGGCCCGGCCGAGATGAGCGAGCACCTGCGCTACCTCGCCCGCAACGCCCGCGTCCCGCTGTCCTGCATGCCCAACGCGGGCCTGCCCGTCCTCGGCAAGGACGGCGCCCACTACCCGCTGACCGCCCCCGAGCTGGCGGACGCGCAGGAGACGTTCGTGCGGGAGTACGGGTTGTCGCTGGTGGGCGGGTGCTGCGGGACGACTCCGGAGCATCTGCGGCAGGTGGTGGAGCGGGTGCGGGATCTGACGCCACCGGTGCGCAGTCCGCAGCCGGAGCCTGGTGCGGCGTCTTTGTATCAGTCGGTGCCGTTCCGGCAGGACACGGCGTATCTGGCGATCGGTGAGCGGACGAACGCGAACGGGTCGAAGAAGTTCCGCGAGGCGATGCTGGCGGGCCGCTGGGACGACTGTGTGGAGATCGCCCGCGAGCAGATCCGCGAGGGCGCGCACATGCTCGATCTGTGTGTGGACTACGTCGGCCGTGACGGTGTGGCGGACATGGAGGAGCTGGCCGGGCGGCTGGCGACGGCGTCGACGCTGCCGATCGTGCTGGACTCCACCGAGGTGGAGGTGATCCGGGCCGGTCTGGAGAAGCTGGGCGGGCGTGCGGTGATCAACTCGGTGAACTACGAGGACGGGGACGGCCCGGATTCGCGGTTCGCGCGGGTGACGGCGCTGGCGCGGGAGCACGGTGCGGCGCTGATCGCGCTGACCATCGACGAGGAGGGCCAGGCCCGCACCCCGCGGAAGAAGGTGGAGATCGCCGAGCGGCTGATCGCGGATCTGACGGGGAACTGGGGCATCCGTGAGGAGGACATCCTCATCGATGCCCTGACGTTCACGATCTGCACGGGTCAGGAGGAGTCCCGCAAGGACGGTGTGGCGACGATCGAGGCGATCCGGGAGCTGAAGCGGCGTCACCCGGCGGTGCAGACCACGCTCGGGTTGTCGAACATCTCCTTCGGTCTGAACCCGGCCGCGCGGATCCTGCTCAACAGCGTGTTCCTGGACGAGTGTGTGAAGGCGGGTCTGGACTCGGCGATCGTGCACGCCTCGAAGATCCTGCCCATCGCGCGTTTCAGCGAGGAGGAGGTCACCACCGCGCTGGACCTGATCTACGACCGCCGCGTCGAGGGCTATGACCCGCTGCAGAAGCTGATGCGGCTGTTCGAGGGGGCGACGGCGAGGTCGCTGAAGGCGGGCAAGGCCGAGGAACTGGCCGCGCTGCCCCTTGAGGAGCGGCTGAAGCGGCGGATCATCGACGGGGAACGCAACGGCCTGGAGGCGGACCTGGACGCGGCGCTGCTGGAGCGGCCGGCGCTGGACATCGTCAACGAGACGCTGCTGGACGGCATGAAGGTGGTCGGTGAGCTGTTCGGGTCCGGGCAGATGCAGCTGCCGTTCGTGCTGCAGTCCGCCGAGGTGATGAAGGCCGCGGTCGCCCATCTGGAACCGCACATGGAGAAGTCGGACGCCGAGGGCAAGGGCACCATCGTGCTGGCCACCGTGCGCGGGGACGTGCACGACATCGGCAAGAACCTGGTCGACATCATCCTGTCGAACAACGGCTACCACGTGGTCAACCTCGGTATCAAGCAGCCCGTCTCCGCGATCCTGGAAGCCGCCGAGGAACACCGCGCCGACGTGATCGGCATGTCCGGACTCCTCGTCAAATCCACCGTGATCATGAAGGAGAACCTGGAGGAGCTGAACCAGCGCGCCCTGGCGTCGAAGTACCCGGTGATCCTCGGCGGGGCCGCCCTCACCCGCGCCTACGTCGAACAGGACCTCCACGAGCTCTACGAGGGCGAGGTCCGCTACGCCCGCGACGCCTTCGAGGGCCTGCGCCTGATGGACGCCCTCATCGGCGTCAAACGCGGCGTGCCCGGCGCGAAGCTGCCCGAGCTGCGCCCGCGCAGGGTCCGGGCCACGGCCGCCGCGGAGGTGACCGAGCGGCCCGAGGAAGGACACGTCCGCTCCGACGTCGCCACCGACAACCCCGTGCCCACCCCACCGTTCTGGGGCACCCGCGTCAGCAAGGGCATCCAGCTCAAGGAGTACGCCTCCTGGCTCGACGAAGGCGCCCTCTTCAAGGGCCAATGGGGCCTGAAGCAGGCCCGCACCGGCGAAGGACCCTCCTACGAGGAACTGGTCGAGACCGAGGGCCGGCCCCGGCTGCGCGGCCTGCTGGACCGGCTCCAGACGGAGAACCTGCTGGAAGCGGCCGTCGTCCACGGCTACTTCCCCTGCGTGTCCAAGGACGACGACCTGATCGTCCTCGACGAACAGGGCCACGAGCGCACCCGGTTCACCTTCCCGCGCCAGCGCCGCGGTCGCAGGCTGTGCCTGGCCGACTTCTTCCGCCCGGAGGAGTCGGGGGAGACCGACGTGGTCGGCTTCCAGGTCGTCACCGTCGGCTCCCGCATCGGTGAGGAGACCGCCAAGCTCTTCGAGGCGAACGCCTACCGCGACTACCTCGAACTGCATGGCTTGTCAGTCCAGTTGGCCGAAGCCCTCGCCGAGTACTGGCACGCCCGCGTCCGCGCCGAACTCGGCTTCGGCGGCGAGGACCCGGCCGGCATCGAGGACATGTTCGCCCTGAAGTACCGCGGCGCCCGCTTCTCCCTCGGCTACGGCGCCTGCCCCGACCTGGAGGACCGCGCCAAGATCGCCACCCTGCTGGAGCCCGAGCGGATCGGGGTCCACCTCTCGGAGGAGTTCCAGCTCCACCCCGAGCAGTCCACGGACGCGATCGTGATCCACCACCCCGAGGCGAAGTACTTCAACGCCCGCTGACGCATCCCCCGAGGCCGTGACGGACCCTTCCCCGGCCCGCTCCCGGGGGTGACAGCGGGGTACCCCCGGGCGTCCGTGATAAACGAGGCGCTTCGGGCGGCGGAGTCGTACACTGGTCGGTCCACCGCAGGCCGGTTCCCCGAGTGGGAACCGGCCTGAACGTCCCTCAAGGAGGTGCGCCCGGATGACCAGCACGGTCCCCGCGCTCGGAACCCGTTCGGCCGAAGGGTCCGCCCTGCAAGCGGTCCTCCTCGACATGGACGGCACCCTGGTGGACACCGAGGGCTTCTGGTGGGACGTCGAGGTGGAGGTCTTCGCCGCCCTCGGCCACACCCTGGACGACTCCTGGAAGCACGTCGTGGTCGGCGGCCCCATGACCCGCAGCGCCGGCTTCCTCATCGAGGCCACCGGCGCCGACATCACCCTCGCCGAACTCAGCCTCCTGCTCAACGACGGCTTCGAGGCCCGCATCAGCACCGGGCTGCCGCTCAAGCCCGGCGCCGCCCGGCTCCTCGCCGAACTGCACCAGCACGGCATCCCCACCGCCCTGGTCTCCGCCTCCCACCGGCGCATCATCGACCGCGTCCTCACCGTCCTCGGCCCGCACCACTTCGCCCTGTCCATCGCCGGCGACGAGGTCACCCGCACCAAGCCCTTCCCCGACCCCTACCTGCTCGCCGCCACCGGACTCGGCGCCCACCCCGCCAGATGCGCCGTCGTCGAGGACACCTCCACCGGCGTCGCCGCCGCCGAGGCCGCCGGCTGCCGCGTCGTCGCCGTACCCTCCCTCGCCCCCATCGGCCCCGCCGCGGGACGCACCGTCGTCTCCTCCCTCGAACAGGTCGACCTGGCATTTCTCCGCGGCCTGATGACGGAAATGCGCTAGCCGTTCACCCAGCGTGCGAACACCAATGACCAGGGCCGTCGAATAACCGCGGAAGTACGCCCGGCGTGAATTCACCACGGGCCGTCCCGGCCGAATTCCGGCAGCTCCCACGGACGGCCGGGGATGTGACGTTCGCCACCCCGTGAGGGCTCGACAACGCCGGACGAGTATGCAGAACGCCCCCACTCGACCGGCGGCCACGGCTCCATGTGTCCCGATTGATGAGAAGCTGCACTAATCCTGCCGCTGTCGGGTTTTCAGTGCGTCCGCACCCGGTTTCACAGCGTGATGGACAGTCAACTCACGCGGCTGCGAACGCCCCAGCGGGTCCGGACTAATCTCATCGCGAGAACATCGCCGAAAACCTCCCCGTGCTCCGCCGCGCCACCCATGCATGCCGGAAACACGGACCCGAACAGCTCTGGAGAAACCCCCGCATGAACCGCAAGACTTTGGTGCTGCCGGCGGTGGCCGGCCTGCTCACCCCGGTCCTCGCCGCGTGCGGCGGATCGGGCAGCGGGAGCAAGGGCGGCGACGCCATCGTCGTCGGCACCACGGACCGGTTCACCGTCACCAAGGAAGCCCCCGCGCCCCTCGACCCGGCCTACGCCTACGACGTCGGCCCCTGGAACCTCCTGCGCCAGACCGTGCAGACCCTCATGGCCGAGCCCAAGGGCGAGGGCAACCCCGTCCCGGACGCCGCCGAAAGCTGCGGCTTCACCGACAGCGGCAGCGAGCGCTACGCCTGCAAGCTGCGTGACGGCCTCACCTTCGCCAACGGCGACCCGGTCACCGCCCAGGACGTCAAGTACTCCATCGAGCGCGCCCTGCGCCTGAAGGCCGACACCGGTGTCTCCTCCCTGCTCAACACCATCGACACCATCGAGACCCAGGGCGACCGCGAGGTGATCTTCCACCTCAAGACGGCCGACGCGACCTTCCCGTACAAGCTCTCCACCCCGGTCGCCGGCATCGTCAACCCCAAGGACTACCCCAAGGACTCGCTGCGCGACGGCTTCCACCTGGACGGCTCCGGCCCCTACACCTTCCAGGCCGATGTCAAGGACAACGCGGTCGTCAGCGTCACCTTCACCAAGAACCCCCACTACAAGGGGTCCGTGACGATCAGCAACGACAAGGTCGTGGTCCGCTCCTTCGCCGACGCCGACGCCATGGGCGCCGCGATCGACAAGGGTGACATCGACGTCATGTCCCGCACCATGTCGCCCGCCCAGGTCCAGAAGCTGGACTCCGGCAACGACCAGAACGTCGATCTGGTCGAGATGCCCGGCCTCGAAATCCGCTACCTGGCCTTCAACACCAACGCGCCGACCGTGAAGTCCAAGGCCGTGCGCCAGGCGATGGCCCAGATCATCAACCGCGGCGAACTCGTCGCCAAGGTCTACGGCACCCAGGCCGAGCCCCTGTACTCGATGGTCCCCGCGACCGTCACCGGGCACTCCAACTCGTTCTTCAACAAGTACGGCAACCCCAGCGCCGCCAAGGCCAAGGACCTGCTCAGCAAGGCCGGCATCACCACCCCGGTGAAGCTGACCATGCACTACACCACCGACCACTACGGCTCGGCCACCAAGCAGGAGTTCGAGGTCCTGCAGAAGCAGCTGAACGACAGCGGCCTGTTCGACGTCACCATCCAGGGCCACCCCTGGTCGCGCTTCCGCCCCGCCGAGCAGAAGGGCCAGTACGACGTCTACGGCATGGGCTGGTTCCCCGACTTCCCGGACCCGGACAGCTTCCTCGCGCCGTTCCTCGACAAGGGCAACTTCCTCGGCTCGCCGTACTCCAACAGCACCATCCAGCGCAGCCTGATCCCGCAGTCCCGCCGCGACGCCAACCGCCTCTCGGCCGCCGACAGCCTCACCGAGATCCAGAACATCGTCGCCGACGACGTCCCGTTCCTCCCGCTGTGGCAGGGCAAGCAGTACATCGCCGCACGCGGCGACATCACGGGCGTCTCCTACGCCGTCAACTCCTCCTCCGTGCTCCAGCTCTGGGAGCTCGGCCGAGGCGTGGGCAACTGACGACCCCTCAACGCCGAAGGGCGCCCTTCCCCGACGGGGGAGGGCGCCCTTCGGCGTCGTGCCCGGACCGCCGCGCGGCCGGGGGACCTCGGGAACTACTGCGCGCCGGGACGCACCAGACCGCTCTCGTACGCGTACACCGCCGCCTGCACCCGGTCCCGCAGACCCAGCTTGGTCAGCACATGCCCCACATGCGTCTTCACGGTGGTCTCGCTGACGAACAGATCGGCCGCGATCTCCGCGTTCGACAGCCCGCGCGCCACCAGCTTCAGCACCTCCACCTCACGATCGGTCAAGGTGTGCAGGGTGTCCGGCACCGGCTCCTCACCGGACGGCAAATGCGTGGCGTACTTGTCCAGCAGCCGCCGCGTGATGCTCGGCGCCAGCATCGCCTCACCGGCGGCCACCACCCGGATCGCCTGCACCAGTTCGTCCGCCGGCGCGTCCTTCAGCAGAAAACCACTGGCCCCGGCGCGCAGCGCCTCCACCACGTACTCGTCCAGGTCGAACGTGGTCAGCACCAGCACCTTCGCCGGGCCGTTCCGCTCCGGACCGGTGATCTGCCGGGTCGCCTCGACGCCGTCCATCCGCGGCATACGGATGTCCATCAGCACGACGTCCGGTTGCAGGGCCCGCACCTGATCGAGGGCCTGCAGACCGTCACCGGCCTCGCCGACGACCGCGAGATCCTGCTCGGCCTCCAGGATCATCCGGAAACCCGTACGCAGCAGGGGCTGGTCGTCGACCAGTAGGACGCGGATGGCCACGTGACACTCCTTCGCTAGTCCGCGCCCATTCTGCCCTGCTGCACGACGCCCGAGTCGCCCGCCCTCAACGGCAGCGGGTACGGCGGGGGAGTGCCACCGAACTCCGGGCAGTGCGCCTGGTGATCGCACCACCCGCACAGCTTGGTCGGCCGGGGCCGCCAGTCACCGGTCTCCGTGGCCCGCCGGATCGCCTCCCACAGCGCGCGCAGCCGGCGCTCCACCCGCTCCAGATCGGCGGGCACCGGGTCGTACGTCAGCACATCGCCACTGCCGAGGTACACCAGCTGCAACCGGCGCGGCACCACGCCCTTCAGCCGCCAGATCACCAGGGCGTAGAACTTCATCTGGAACAACGCGCTCTCGGCGTACTCCGGCCGCGGCGCCTTGCCCGTCTTGTAGTCGACGATGCGCACCTCGCCGGTCGGTGCCACGTCCACCCGGTCGATGATCCCGCGCAGCCGGAGCCCCGACTCCAGCTCGGCCTCCACGAACAGCTCCCGCTCGGCCGGCTCCAGCCGCGTCGGATCCTCCAGCGTGAACCAGCGCTCCACCAGCCGCTCCGCCTCACCCAGCCACTGCGCCAGGCGCTGCCCGTCCGGATCGTCCGCGAACAGCTCCGCCAGCTCCGGGCGGCTCTCGCGCAGCCGGTCCCACTGGCCCGGCACCAGCGCCTTGGCCCGCGGCGCGGTCCGCTCACCGGCCGGGGCGTCGAACAAGCGCTCAAGCACCGCGTGCACCAGCGTGCCCCGCGTCGCCGCCTCGCTCGGCTTCTCCGGCAGCCGGTCGATCACCCGGAACCGGTACAGCAGCGGACACTGCATGAAGTCGCCGGCCCGGGAGGGGGACAGCGAGGTCGGCGCCACCGCCACACGCCCGACGGCGGCACCGCCGCCGGCAGCGTCGCCCGTCGCCTCCGCCGCGGGCGGTTCCGTCGTCGGCCCGGGAGCGCTCGGCGCGGCTCCCGCCTCCTCGAAGCTGGTGTCCATGTCCACAGACCATACGGCCCACCACTGACAGTGACCCAGCCGCGGGCCGCCGCACCGGGGGAAGTCGAGGGGTGCCGGGGCGAAACGTGCCACCACGGCCGCATACCATCGATCAGAGACCCCTTCCGTCCCGGCAGGCGCGGAAGACGCTTCGAACGAGGGGACACCGTGGACGTGAGCGGCGCGAGCGGGCAGCCGCGGTCCGGCGACGACAAGCCGGCCGAGCACCCCGCAGGTCCAACCGCCCCCGAGGCCCCACCCCCGCGACGGCCGAAGGAACCCGGCGGCGGCATCCTCATGGGTCGCCCCTTCGGCGTGCCCGTGTACGTGGCCCCGAGCTGGTTCCTCGTGGCCGCACTGATCACCTGGGTGTTCGGCGGACAGCTCGACCGCGTGCTGCCCCAGCTCGGCGCCGCCCGCTACCTCGTCTCCCTCTTCTTCGCCGTCGCCTTCTACGCCTCCGTACTCGTCCACGAACTCGCCCACACCGTCGCCGCGATCCGCTTCAAACTCCCCGTCCGCCGCATCCAGCTCCAGTTCTTCGGCGGCGTCTCCGAGATCGAGAAGGAAGCCGAGACCCCCGGCCGCGAATTCGTCCTCGCCTTCGTCGGCCCGCTGCTCTCCCTCGTCCTCGCCGGGCTCTTCTACCTCGCCATGAAACCCGTCCAACCCGGCACCGTCCCCGGCATCCTGCTCGCCGGCCTGATGGTCTCCAACCTCATCGTGGCGATCTTCAACCTGCTCCCCGGCCTCCCCCTCGACGGCGGCCGCATGCTCCGCGCCGTCGTCTGGAAGATCACCGGCAAACCCATGAGCGGCACCGTCGCCGCCGCCTGGGTCGGCCGCGCCCTCGCCGTCGCCGTCCTCATCGGACTGCCCCTGCTCAACTCCTCCGGAGCCCTCGGCGGCGGCAACCCGGACACCGGCGGCATGGACACCGTCACCGACGCGCTGCTCGCCGCCATCCTCGCCGCCATCATCTGGACCGGCGCCGGCAACAGCCTGCGCATGGCCAGGCTGCGCGAACACCTCCCCGAACTGCGCGCCCGCACCCTCACCCGGCGCGCCGTCCCCGTCGAGACCGACACCCCCCTGTCCGAAGCCCTGCGCCGCGCCAACGCCGCCGGCGCCCGCGCCCTGGTCGTCGTCGACGCCGACGGCCACCCCCTCTCCCTGGTCCGCGAGTCCGCCATCGTCGGCGTACCCGAACACCGCCGCCCCTGGGTCGCCGTCAGCAGCCTCGCCCAGGACCTCACCGACGGCATGCGCGTCTCCGCCGAACTCGCCGGCGAAGAACTCCTCGACGCCCTGCGCGCCGCCCCCGCCACCGAATACCTGGTCGTCGAGGAAACCGGCGAGATCTACGGCGTGCTCTCCGCCGCCGACGTGG
>NZ_VOGW01000001.1:48548-99572 GCF_007896895.1 Streptomyces misionensis
CCCCCGCGGGGACCCGGTAGGCTGGTCACATGTCCGAACCGACCGGTGCCGCCCGCAGGCGCGGGCCCTTCAAGGTCGGGGACCAGGTTCAGCTGACCGACCCCAAGGGCCGCCACTACACGTTCACGCTCGAAGCCGGAAAGAACTTCCACACCCACAAGGGTTCCTTCCCGCACGACGAACTGATCGGCGCTCCCGAGGGCAGCGTTGTCCGCACCACCGGCAACGTCGCCTACCTCGCGCTGCGCCCCCTGCTCCCCGACTACGTCCTGTCCATGCCCCGCGGGGCAGCCGTCGTCTACCCGAAGGACGCGGGACAGATCCTCGCCTTCGCCGACATCTTCCCCGGCGCCCGCGTCGTGGAGGCCGGCGTCGGCTCCGGCTCGCTGAGCAGCTTCCTGCTGCGCGCCATCGGCGACCAGGGCATGCTGCACTCCTACGAGCGCCGCGAGGACTTCGCCGAGATCGCCCAGCAGAACGTGGAGCGCTACTTCGGCGGCCCCCACCCCGCCTGGCAGCTCACCGTCGGCGACCTCCAGGACAACCTGTCCGACACCGACGTCGACCGCGTCATCCTCGACATGCTCGCCCCCTGGGAATGCCTGGAAGCCGTCTCCAAGGCACTCGTCCCGGGCGGCATCCTGTGCTGCTACGTGGCCACCACCACCCAGCTCGCCCGGACCGTGGAGTCCATCCGCGAGATCGGCTGCTTCAACGAGCCGACCGCCTGGGAGACCATGATCCGCAACTGGCACATCGAGGGCCTCGCCGTCCGCCCCGACCACCGGATGATCGGCCACACCGGCTTCCTGCTCACCGCCCGCCGCCTCGCCGACGGCGTCGAGCCCCCCATGCGCCGCCGCCGCCCCGCCAAGGGCGCCTACGGCGAGGACTACGCCGGACCCAACGCCGACGGCGGCACCGGCCGCTGACCGGCCCCGCGTACGCCCGCCTGCCCACGGAGGCGGCCCGGCGCTCGGGCGCCGTGCTCCGCACCCGGGTTACCGTGCTGGAGTGGGCGGCCGGCGAGAACGTCCTGCTGACCGTGGGGCCCCAGGGACCGGAGGCCGTCGCGGCGCGTGCGGTGGTCCTGGCCACCGGGGCCCGCGAACGCCCCCGCGCGGCCCGCCTGGTGCCGGGCACCCGGCCCGCCGGCGTCTACACCACCGGCGAACTCCAGCAGGCCGTCCATCTGTTCGGGCAGCACATCGGCACCCGCGCGGTCGTGGTCGGCGCGCAGGACGTCTCGTACGCGGCGGCCGGCACGGTCCGCGCGGCGGGTGCCGAGGTCGTCGCCCTGGTCACCGAGGACCCGCGCGCCCGCACCCACCGCGTCCGCGCGCAGACCGCCCGGCTGGGCCACCGCATCCCGCTGCTCACCGGCACCACCGTCACCGAACTCCTCGGCCACGGACGGCTGTCCGGTGTGCGTGTCCGTCACCGGGACGGCCGCACGACCGTACTGCCCTGCGACACCGTGGTGTTCACCGGCGACTTCGTCCCGGACCACGAACTCGCCCGCCGCGGCGCCCTCGACCTCGACCCCGGCACCCGCGGCCCGGCCGTCGGCACCGCCCTGCACACCTCGCGCCCCGGTGTCTTCGCCGCCGGCAACCTCCTGCACGCCGTGGAGCCCGCCGCGACCGCCGCCCGCGAGGGGGCCAGGGCGGCCGGTGCGGTCCTCGGCTTCCTGGCGGGCGCCCCCTGGCCGGCTCCCGGGGTCCCGGTCACCGTCGAGGCGCCGCTGCGCTGGATCGCCCCCAACCGCATCACCACCGGCGCCCGGCCCGCGCCCCATGTGCTGCGCACCGACGCCCCGCTGCCCCGTCCCGTCCTCCTCGTCCACCAGGACGGCCGCCTGCTGCACCGGGCCCGCCTCGGCCCCGGCACCGCCCGGCCCCACCGCACCCTGACGCTCGGCACCCGCTGGCACGACCGCGTCGATCCCGGGGGCGGTCCGGTACGGGTGAGCACCGGCTGAGCCGGACCCGCTGTCAGTGCCGTGTGGGTCAGTGCCGGCGCGACCGCGATCGACACCGTGCCCCCGGCCCCGGCCCCGTCGACCGGTCCGCGCCGACACCCGCTCGCGGCCCGGCCGGCCGCGTGCCCGGACCTTCGTGCGTCCTGTGTTCGCCGGCCGCGCCCTTCCTGGATCGCCGTGCGACCTGTGGCGTGCCGGACGCGCCGCCCCGGCCCCGCACGTGGCGGAACCGGGCGGCTGTGAGGAGGTGCCCGGTGAGACACCGGCGCCGGGCCTGCCCGTCCCGCGTCCGTGTCACGCGCCCCGGGCCAACGCCGGACTCCCCGCGGAGTGACCGGGGCGGGCCGGTACGCGGCGGGTTCAGCCGAACGAACCGTGCCGCCCCGCCCCCGACGCGAACCGGGCGGCGCCGTCCACGCCTTCGGCCAGCACGCCCGTACCGTGCCGCAGTTCGGCGCGCAGCGCTTCCTCCTCCGGCAGGCCCTCCTGGTCGAGGAGCGAGGCGCGGTCACTGCGCAGACACGGCTGCGGGAAGCGGGCGATCCCGGCGGCCAGCGCCTCCGCCTCGGCGCGGGCGGTGCCGGCCGGCACCACGCGGTTGGCGAGCCCCATCGCGTACGCCTCGTGGGCCGGCACCGGACGGCCGGTAAGGATCATGTCCATGGCCCGGCTCGTGCCGATCAGCCGGGGCAGCCGCACGGTGCCGCCGTCGATCAGCGGGACACCCCAGCGGCGGCAGAACACCCCGAACACCGCGTCCTCCTCGGCCACCCGCAGATCGCACCACAGGGCGAGTTCCAGGCCGCCCGCCACCGCGTGCCCGGCGACGGCCGCGATCACCGGCTTGGACAGCCGCAGCCGGGTCGGCCCCATCGGCCCGTCGCCGTCCTCGGCGACCCGGTTGCCCCGCCCGGTGCCGATCGCCTTCAGATCGGCGCCCGCGCAGAACGTGCCGCCCTCGCCCCACAGCACCGCCACCCGGGAGCCCTCGTCCGCCTCGAACGCCCGGAAAGCGTCGGCGAGTTCGGCCGCCGTGGGGCCGTCCACGGCGTTGCGGGCCTCGGGCCGGGACAGGACGACGGTGGTGACGTACTCCTTGCGCTCCACGCGGACCGGCACGACGGGCACTCCCTCTCCAGGCGGCTGGGTGGGCCACTCTGCCTCAGATGACCTTCAGCCGCACCAGCGCCCCCAGCGTGAGCGCCCCCGGCAGCAGCGGCAGCCACACGGTGATGATCCGGTAGGCCAGCACCACCGCCGTGGCCGGGGCCGCCGGACCGCCGACCGCGACCAGGGCCACGATCAGCGCCGCCTCGACCGAGCCGATCCCGCCCGGGGTGGGCACCAGGGCCACCGCGACCGTCGCCGCGAGATAGGCGAGCGCGATGTGGGCGGGCGGCACCGGCAGCCGCAGCGCCTGCCCGACCGCGGCGAGCCCCACCGCCTGGAGTGCGGGGAAGGCCAGCGAGCCGCCCCACAGGGCGAGCGCACGGGCCGGCCGGGTGTGCACCGAACGCGCCTCGTCCAGGGCGTCTTGGACGAACGCCGACGCGCGGGTGCGCAGCGGCCGTACCAGCGCGCCCACGGCCACCGCCGCCACCAGCGCCCCGGCCGCGGCCCACAGCAGCGGCGGTGCCGAACCGTCCGGCAGCAGGGGGCGCAGCCGCAGCGCGTCCGGGAAGACCAGCAGCAGGGCGGCCAGCAGCCCGAGCCGGCCCGCGCTCTCCGCGAGCAGATACAGGGCGAGCGCCGCCGAGGACCGGGCCGGCGGCACCCCGCACACGGTCATGAACCGCAGGTTCACCGCGCCCGCGCCGAGCCCGGTGGGCAGCAGGTGATTGGCCGAGGCCGCCGCGAACTGGGTGGCCAGCAACCGGCCCTTCGGCAGCGGCTGGACCACCGCGCCCTGCCGGGTGACGGCGGCCGCCACCCAGGTCAGACAGGTGGCACCGGCCGCCGCGAGCAGCCAGGGCCAGGACGCGGTGCGCAGCTGCCCGAAGCCCTCGGCGAGCAGCGCGCGGTTGCGCACCGCGGCCGGCACGACGAGCAGCAGCGGCACCAGACACAGCAGCCGGCGCACGGGCAGGCGGCGCGGGAGGCGTAGCCGGGACAGCGGGGGAGTCGGTGGGAGCGGGACGGCGGTCATGTCGGCACAGGTTCGCCGCGCCGCCCCAACGGCGGATGGCGCCGCCGCGGACGGCGGCTTACAGGGTGTGGTCATCGAGGCCTTTGGATGCGCCGGGGTGGGGGCATCGAGGCTTCCGAACGCGCCCGGACGCGGTCGGCACGGCCTCCGGATTCGCCGCGGCGGCCGGTTCCGGGGTGCCGGCGCGGGTGAAAAGCCGCGGACATTGACCTCAATGAAGCTTGAGGTTCTACGTTTTCCTCATGAGCATGGAGACCACCGCATGGACCCAGCTGCACAGCGTGATGTACGCGCAGGCGGACCGCCGTCCCCTCGCCCGCGCCACGCTGCGCCGCATCGCCGCCTTCGCCCGGCCGCACCGCGCCGGCATCGTCCGGTTCGTGCTGCTCGGGGTGGTGACCGCGCTGCTCGCGGTGGCGACCCCCGTGCTCGCCGGCCGCGTCGTGGACGCGATCGTCTCCGGGCACGACTCGGGCACCGTCGTCCGCCTCTCCCTGCTGATCGCGCTGGTCGCCCTCGCCGAGGCCGGGCTCGGCATCCTCGGCCGGCGGCTGTCGGCCACGCTCGGCGAGGGCCTCATCCTCGACCTCAGAACGGCCGTGTTCGACCATGTGCAGCGCATGCCCGTCGCGTTCTTCACCCGGACCCGCACCGGAGCGCTCGTCAGCCGCCTCAACAACGATGTGATCGGCGCCCAGCGGGCCTTCGCCAACACCCTCTCCGGCGTCGTCACCAACCTGGTCACCCTGCTGCTCACGCTCGCCGTGATGCTCACCCTGTCCTGGCAGATCACCCTGCTCGCGCTGGTGCTGCTGCCCGTGTTCGTGCTGCCCGCCCGCCGGATGGGCAGCCGGATGGCCCGGATGCAGCGCGAGGCGGCGGCGCTGAACGCGGAGATGGGCACCCGGATGACCGAACGGTTCTCCGCGCCCGGCGCCACCCTGGTCAAGCTGTTCGGCCGTCCGCAGGAGGAGTCGGCGGAGTTCGCCGCCCGCGCCGCCCGGGTCCGCGACATCGGGGTGCGCACCGCCACCGCCCAGTCGGTCTTCATCACCTCCCTCACCCTCGTCTCCGCCCTCGCCCTCGCCCTGGTCTACGGCCTCGGCGGCTGGTTCGCCCTGCGGGGTACCCTGGAGCCCGGCGCGATCGTCTCGCTGGCCCTGCTGCTGACCCGGCTCTACGCCCCGCTCACCGCGCTCGCCGGGGCCCGGGTGGAGGTGATGAGCGCACTCGTCAGCTTCGAGCGGGTCTTCGAGGTGCTCGACCTCAAGCCGCTGATCGAGGAGCGCCCGGACGCGGTCGAGGTCCCCGAGGGCCCGGTCGCCGTCGAGTTCGACGCGGTCCGCTTCGCCTATCCGGCCGCCGACCAGGTCTCCCTCGCCTCCCTGGAGGAGGTCGCCGCCCTCGACACCCGCGGCGGCACCGAGGTCCTGCACGGCATCTCGTTCCGCGCCGAACCCGGGCAGACCGTCGCCCTGGTCGGCTCCTCCGGCGCCGGGAAGTCCACCATCGCCCAGCTGCTGCCGCGCCTGTACGACGTCGACGCGGGCGCCGTCCGGGTGGGCGGCGTGGACGTGCGCGAGCTGACGGCGGCCTCGCTGCGGGCCACCCTCGGCATGGTCACCCAGGACGGCCACCTGTTCCACGACACGGTCCGCGCCAATCTGCTGCTGGCCCGGCCGGACGCCGGGGACGACGAGCTGTGGGACGCCCTCGGCCGCGCCCGCCTCGCCGACGTCGTACGGTCCCTGCCGGACGGCCTGGACACGGTGGTCGGCGAACGCGGCTACCGGCTCTCCGGAGGCGAGCGCCAGCGGATGACCATCGCCCGGCTGCTGCTGGCCCGCCAGCGCGTCGTCATCCTCGACGAGGCCACCGCCCACCTGGACAACACCTCCGAGGCGGCCGTCCAGGAGGCCCTGACCGAGGCCCTCGAAGGCCGGACCGCCGTGGTCATCGCCCACCGGCTGTCCACGGTCCGCGCCGCCGACCAGATCCTGGTGATCGAGTCCGGCACCGTCGTCGAACGCGGCACCCACGACCAGCTCCTCGCCGCGGGCGGCCGGTACGCCGAGCTGTACCGCACCCAGTTCGCCCAGCGCGACGACGAGGGGACACCGGTGGGCGCGGCCTGAGAGAGCGGCGGCGCGGGCGCCGTCCGGCGGGCCCGTACGTGTGAGGCGCCGCGAACCTGGATACGCGGACCCCACGGCATCACCGGCACCACGGCCCGTCCGGAAGGCCCACGTCATGACCAGCGACAACGCAACGGCTCCGGGAACGGAGATCACCCTGCGGGTGAACGGCAAGCCCCACACCCTGTACGTCGACAACCGCCGCGTCCTGCTGGACCTGCTGCGGGAGGACCTGGATCTCACCGGCGCCAAGAAGGGCTGCGACCACGGGCAGTGCGGGGCCTGCACCGTGCTGGTCGACGGGCGCCGGCTCAACAGCTGTCTGCTGCTGGCGGTGAGCCTCGACGGCGCCGAGGTCACCACCGTGGAGGGCCTGGCCGGCGACGGCGAGGAAACGCACCCGTTGCAGCGGGCCTTCCTCGACCGAGACGCCTTCCAGTGCGGCTACTGCACCCCGGGCCAGCTCTGCTCCGCCGTCGGCATGCTCGCCGAGGCCGCGGCCGGCCACCCCTCCCACGTCACCGACCCCGCGGCCCCCTCCGGCCGCCCGGTGCCGCTGGACCGGCCCGAGATCCGCGAGCGCATGAGCGGCAACCTGTGCCGGTGCGGCGCCTACCCGGGCATCGTCGAGGCGGTCGAGGACGTGATCCGGTGAACGGCTTCACCTACCTCAGGCCGGACAGCCTCCAGGAGGCCGCGGAGGCGTACGCGGCCCACCCCGGCGCCCGCTACCTGGCCGGCGGCACCAACCTGGTCGACCTGATGAAGCTCGGCGTGGAACGCCCCGCCGTCCTCATCGACGTGGGCCGGCTGCCCCTGGGCGCCGTCGAGGAACTGCCCGACGGCGCCCTGCGGGCCGGCGCCACCGTCCGCAACAGCGACCTCGCCGCCGACCCGCGCGTGCGCGACCGCTACCCGGCGCTCTCCCAGGCCCTCCTGGCCGGCGCCTCCGGCCAGCTCCGCAACGCCGCCACCACCGGCGGCAACCTCCTCCAGCGCACCCGCTGCCCCTACTTCCAGGACCTGACCAAGCCCTGCAACAAACGCGACCCCGGCACCGGCTGCGGCGCCCTCGAAGGCGTCCACCGCGACCACGCGGTCCTCGGACAGTCCGAGCACTGCATCGCCACCCACCCCTCCGACATGGCCGTCGCCCTCGCCGCCCTCGACGCCGAAGTGGAGCTGTACGGCCTCGACGGCGCCCGCAGCGTGCCCGTGGCCGACTTCCACCGGCTGCCCGGCGAGCACCCCGAACGGGACACCGAGATCCGCCCCGGCGAGATCGTCACCGGTGTGCTGCTGCCCGCCGCCACGGCCGGCGTGCCCTCCGCCTACCGCAAGGCCCGGGACCGGGCGTCGTACGCCTTCGCCCTCGCCTCCGTGGCCGTCGTCCTGCGCCTCGCGGACGGCGCGATCCAGCAGGTCGGCCTCGCCTTCGGCGGGCTCGCGCACAAGCCCTGGCGGGCCCGGCGCGCCGAGGAGGCGCTGCGCGGCGCGGCCCCCACCCCGGCCGCCCTGGAACGCGCCGTCGACCTCGAACTGGCCGCCGCGCGGCCGCTGCGCGACAACGCCTACAAGGTGCCCCTCGCCCGCAACCTCGCCCTCGACGTCCTCGGCCGCCTCACCCCGGCCCCCGCCGTGGCCTGACCCGCCCGCCACCGGTTACCAGGAGGAGACCCATGCCCCGCACCGGCACCGCCCTCGGCGCCCCCGCCGAGCGCCTGGAGGGGCGGCAGAAGGTCACCGGCGCCGCCCGCTACGCCGCCGAACACCCGCTGTCCGGCCGCGCCCACGCCTGGCCCGTGCCCGCCGCCGTGGCCCGCGGCCGGGTCACCGCCGTGGACACCTCGGCCGCCCGCGCCGAACCCGGCGTCCTCGCCGTCCTCACCCCCGAGGACGCGCCCCGGCTCGCCGCGCCCGAGGACGCCACCCTCGCCGTGCTCCAGGACCCCCGCGTGCCGCACCGCGGCTGGTGCGTCGCCCTCGTCGTCGCCGACACCCTGGAGACCGCCCGGGCCGCCGCCCGGCTGGTGCGCGTCAGCTACGACGCCGAGCCCGCCGACCTCACCCTCACCATGGACCACCCGGACGGCTACGAACCGGAGGAGGCCAACGCGGGCCAGCCCGGCCGCGTCGAGCACGGCGACCCGGAGGGCGCCTTCGCCGCCGCCCGGACCGGCGTCGACGTCGTCTACCGGGTGCCGCCGCTGCACAACCACCCCATGGAACCGCACGCCACCACGGCCCGGTGGGACGACGACCGGCTCACCGTGTACACCTCCACCCAGGGCGGCACGACGGCGCGGTCCGTGCTCGCCCAGGTCTTCGAACTGCCCGAGGACCGGGTCACGGTGGTCAGCGAGCACGTCGGCGGCGGCTTCGGCTCCAAGGGCACCCCGCGCCCCGACCTCGTCCTCGCCGCGATGGCCGCCCTGCGCACCGCCCGCCCGGTCACCCTCGCCTACCCCCGCCGGTACCTGCCCACCGTCGTCGGCCACCGCGCCCCCACCCTGCACCGGCTGCGCCTGGCCGCCGGCCCCGACGGCCGACTGACCGCGCTGCTGCACGAGGTGACCACCCACACCTCACGGGTGAAGGAGTTCGTGGAGCAGGCCGCGGTGCCCGCCCGCGTCATGTACGCCACCCCGAACCTGCTCACCGTCCACCGCGCGGTGGCGCTCGACGTGCCGAGCCCGTCCTGGATGCGGGCCCCGGGGGAGTCGCCCGGCATGTACGCCCTGGAGTCCGCCATGGACGAGCTCGCCGAGGCGCTGGGCATGGACCCGGTCCAGCTGCGCATCCGCAACGAGCCCGAGCACGAGCCGGGCACCGGCCGGCCGTTCAGCAGCCGGCACCTGGTGCAGTGCCTGCGCGAGGGCGCCCGCCGGTTCGGCTGGGACGAGCGCGACCCGCGCCCGCGCGCCCGCCGCGAGGGACCCTGGCTGCTCGGCACCGGAGTCGCCGCCGCCACCTACCCCGCCTCCGCCGGCCCGGCCGCCGCCGAAGCCCGTGCCCTGCCCGACGGCACCTTCATCGTGCGGACCAACGCGACCGACATCGGCACCGGGGCCCGTACCGTGCTCGCCCAGGTCGCCGCGGACGCCCTCGGCACCGCGCTGGAGCGGGTGCGCATCGAGATCGGGCACAGCGACCTGCCCCCGGCGCCGCTGGCCGGCGGCTCCATGGGCACCGCCTCCTGGGGCTGGGCCGTGCACGACGCGTGCGCCGCCCTGGCGGCCCGGCTCGCCGCGCACACCGGCCCGTTGCCCGCCGAAGGCATCGACGCCCGCGCCGACACCACGGGCCGGGCCGACGCCGAAGTCCCCTACGCCCGGCACGCGTTCGGCGCCCACTTCGCGGAGGTCGCCGTCGACACCGTCACCGGCGAGGTGCGGGTGCGCCGGCTGCTCGGCGTCTTCGCCGCCGGTCACATCCTCAACGCCCGTACCGCGCGCTCCCAGTTCACCGGCGCCATGATCATGGGCCTGGGCATGGCCCTCACCGAACACAGCACCCTCGACCCGGCGTTCGGCGACTTCCCCGAGGCCGACCTCGCCTCCTACCACGTGCCCGCGAACGCCGACGTGCCCGCCGTCGAGGCGCACTGGATCGACGAGGACGACACCCACCTCAACCCGATGGGCAGCAAGGGCATCGGCGAGATCGGCATCGTCGGCACCGCCGCCGCCATCGGCAACGCCGTCCACCACGCCACCGGCGTCCGCTGCCGCGAACTGCCCCTCACCCCCGACCGGATCCTCCCCGGCCTGCCGGCCACGGGGTGACGGTGACCGGGGCGACCTGGGAGTACGACGGCTACCAGCCCGCGCGGGAACGGCTGCGGGAGTCCCTGTGCGTCCTGGGCAACGGCTACTTCGCCACCCGGGGGGCGCTGCCCGAGTGCGCCGCCGACGCCACCCACTACCCCGGCACCTACGCGGCCGGCTGCTACAACCGGCTCACCTCCGAGGTCGCGGGCCGCCGCGTCGAGAACGAGGACATGGTCAACCTGCCCAACTGGCTGCCGCTGCGCTTCCGTCCGCGCGCCCGCCCGGCGGACGGCGTCGCGGGCTGGCTCACCCCGGACACCAACGCGGTCACCGAACACCACCTGACCCTGCACCTCGACCCCGGCCTGCTGGAGCGCCGCACCCGCTACCCCCTGAGCCCGCGCAGCACCCTCCTGGTGCGCCAGCTGCGGCTGGTCCACCTGAGCGACCCCCATCTGGCCGCGCTGCGCACGGAGTTCACCGTCGAGGGCGACGCGGGCGCGGAACTGGAGGTCGAGGCCGCGCTCGACGGAGACGTCACCAACTGCGGCGTCGCCCGCTATCGCGACCTCGACGGCCGCCACCTCACCGAGGTGCGCACCGCCGCGGCCGGCGGGGACACCGTGTGGCTGGACTGCCGCACCCGCACCTCGGACATCCGGATCGCCCTCGCCGAACGGCTCACCGCGCCCGCCCCGGCGACCGCGGCCGCCGAACCGCGGCGCGCGGTGCGGACCCTGTACCTGACCTGTCCGCCCGGCCGCACCCGCACCGTCGACAAGACCGTCGCCCTGCACACCTCCCATGACCCGGCCATCGGCGACCCGCTGCACGCCGCCCTGGACCGGCTGGCCACCGCCCCCGCCTTCGACGCCCTGCTCGGCTCCCACCGCGCCGCCTGGGGCCGGCTGTGGCGGCGCACCCTGCTCGACGTGCCCGGCGAGGCCGGGACCGTGCTGCGCCTGCACCTCTTCCACGTGCTCCAGACGCTCTCCCCGCACACCGCCGACCTGGACGTCGGGGTCCCCGCGCGCGGACTGCACGGCGAGGCCTACCGCGGCCATGTCTTCTGGGACGAACTCTTCGTCCTGCCGTACCTCAACCTGCACCTGCCCGAGGTCTCCCGGGGCCTGCTGCGCTACCGGCACCGCCGGCTGGACGCGGCCCGGCGCGAGGCGGCCCGCCTCGGCCGGCGCGGCGCCTGCTACCCCTGGCAGAGCGGCAGCGACGGCCACGAGGAGACCCAGCGGCTCCACCTCAACCCCCGTTCCGGCCGCTGGCTGCCCGACCACTCCCGGCTCCAGCACCACGTCGGCTCCGCGGTGGCGTACAACGTGTGGCAGTACTGCGAGGCCACCGGCGACACCGCCTTCCGCGACGGCGAGGGCGCCGAGATGCTGCTCCAGATCGCCCGCTTCTGGGCCGACTCGGCGCAGTACGACGACCACCTCGGCCGGCACCGCATCCGGGGCGTGGTCGGCCCCGACGAGTACCACGACGCCTACCCCGGCGCGGACCGGCCCGGCCTGGACGACAACACGTACACCAACGTCACCGCGGCCTGGGTGCTCGCCCGCGCCCTGGAACTGCTGCGCGTCCTGCCCGAGCCGCGCCGCCGCGAACTCGCCGAGCGCCTCGCCCTCGACGCCGACGAGACGGCGCGCTGGGACGAGGTCTCGCGCACCCTCCACGTGCCCCGCCACGACGGGGTGATCAGCCAGTTCGAGGGCTACGGCGAGCTCGCCGAACTCGACTGGGGCGCCTACCGCGAGCGGTACGGCGACATCCGGCGCCTGGACCGGATCCTGGAGGCCGAGGGCGACACCGCCAACCGGTACCGGGCGTCCAAGCAGGCCGACGTCCTGATGCTCGGCTACCTCTTCGCACCCGGCGAACTCACCGCGCTCTTCGAGCGGTTGGGACAGCACCTGGACGAGCGCACCTGGTCCGCGACCGTCGACCACTACCTGCACCGCACCAGCCACGGCTCCACCCTCAGCGGCCTCGTCCACGGCTGGATCCTCGCCCGCGCCCGCCGCGCCGACGCCTGGCGGTTCGTCCAGGAGACGCTGCGCGGCGACATCGCCGACGTCCAGGGCGGCACCACCGAGGAGGGCGTCCACCTCGGCGCGATGGCGGGCACCCTCGACCTCGTGCAGCGCGGACTGACCGGTCTGGAGACCCGCGACGGCGCCCTGTGGCTGGACCCCGTTCCGCTGCCGCCGGTCTCCTCCTACGGCTTCTCGGTCCGCTACCTCGGCCACTGGGGGATCGGCGTCCGGCTCGCCCGGCACCAGCTGGAGATCGCCGTGCCCGACTCCGGCGGGGAACCCATCGACGTGCGGCTGCCGGACCGGATGGTGACGGTGTCCCCGGGGCGGACCGTGCGGCTGGTGCTGCCGGAGTGAGGGGCGGGAGGCCGGCGGCCCACGGGGTCGTATCTGCGCCCGAAGCTGTGTAAGTTCGCCTCGTTACCGTTGGGTTGTGGCTGGAGGTGGGTGGGCCGTGCTGATGACCGGCAAGGTGCTGCGTTTCGACGAGGTCCGCGGATACGGGTTCATCGCACCGACGGAGCCGGGCGAGGACGTCTTCATGCACGCCAACGACCTGCTGGACGAGAAGTACCTCTACCACGAGGGCAGCGAGGTCGAGTTCCACATGGAGATGGGCGAGAAGGGCCCGAAGGCCTCGCAGATCCGGCTGATCTACCAGCCCTCCCCGAACCGCCTCCCCAGCCGCCCCGTCTTCTCCGACGGCACCACCGCCGAACGCGCCGGCGCACCGGCCGGCGAAGGCACCGGCGCCGCGCACTTCCGCACCGAACTCACGGAGCTGCTGGTCACCTCGGTCGACTCCCTCACGGCCGCGCAGATCCGCCAGGTTCGCGAGCGGGTGGTCGAACTGGTCCGCGCCAAGGGCTGGTTGACTGCCTGACCGGATGGCCGCATGATCGCAGACGGCGCGTCGGCGCCCCCGTCCGGTATCGACGAACCCTGGATGACGCCATGACGACAGCCTTCCCGACCGGCGACCTGTGGGTGCGCCGCTTCCACCCGGCACCGCCCGCCTCCACCCGGCTGGTGTGCTTCCCGCACGCCGGCGGCTCGGCGACCTTCTACTTCCCCCTGGCCACCGCGCTACGTGGCGCCGCGGACGTGCTCGTGCTCCAGTACCCGGGCCGGCAGGACCGGTACGAGGAGAAGGGCATCGAGACCATCGCCGAGCTGGCGGACCAGGCGTACGAGGCGCTGCGCCCCTACGCGGACCGTCCGCTGACCTTCTTCGGGCACAGCATGGGGTCCATCGTCGCCTTCGAGGTCGCCCGCCGCTTCGAACGCGACGGCGAGGGCCCCGCCCACCTCTTCGCCTCCGCACGGCGCGCCCCCTCCGCGTACGCGTCCGAGAACGTGCACCTGCGGGACGACGACGGCCTCATCGAGGAGATGCGCAAACTGAGCGGCACGGACCCGCGGTTGCTGGGCGACGAGGACCTGCTGCGGATGATCCTGCCGGCCCTGCGCAGCGACTACACCGCCATCGAGACCTACCGGGCCGCCCCCGACGCCGTCGTCGAGGCCCCCCTGACGGTCCTCACCGGGGACAGCGACCCGCGCGTCACCCCCGAGGAGGCCCACGCCTGGCGCGAGCACACCACCGGCCCCTTCGACCTCAAGGTCTTCTCCGGCGGCCACTTCTACCTCACGGACCACATCATCGAGTTGTCCGAGATCCTCGGCGGCTGAGCGCGGTCCGGACTCCGTCAGACCCGGAGCGGCAGATGACGCGGTCCGCGCAGCATCGCGTTCTGCCGGTACGGCGGCGGGTCCTCGGCCAGTTGGGCCGTGCCCAGGCGGGGAAGCAGGGCGGACAGGGCCGAGTGGGCCTCGATGCGGGCGAGCGGGGCGCCGTAGCAGAGGTGGATGCCCGTGCCGAAGCCGAGGTGCTGGTTGTCGGGGCGGGCCGGGTCGAAGCGGTCGGGGTCGGCGAAGCGGCGGGGGTCGCGGTTGCCGGCGGCCAGGGCCAGGATGACCGTGGAGCCCTGCGGGAGGGTCGTGCCGGCGACGGTGACGTCGGCCAGGGGGATGCGTTCGCGCATGTGGACCGGGGGCTCGTAGCGCAGCAGTTCCTCGATCGCTTGCGGCAGCAGACCGGGCGTGCGGCGCAGCCGGTCCAGTTCCTCGGGGTGGCGCAGCAGGGTCAGCACCCCGTTGGTGATGAGGTTGACCGTCGTCTCGTGCCCGGCGATCAGCAACAGCACCGCCGTCTCCGCGAGTTCCTCGCGGGTGAGCCGCCGCCCGGGGTCCGGCTCGTTGACGAACGCGGACAGCAGGTCGCCGGTGGGGTTATCGCGGCGCTGCTCCGCCAGGTCCACCAGGTACGCGCCCATCTCCGCGCGGGCCTTGTCGGCCTCCTCGCGGGGCGCCTGACCCGCGTCCGGCCGTAGGTCGGCGGCCGCGACCAGCGCGTCCGACCAGGCCCGGAAGAGCGGCTCGTCCTCCCGCGGCACCCCGAGCAGCCGGCAGATCACGGTGACCGGCAGCGGATAGGCGAAGTCGTCCACGAGGTCGAACCGCCCGCCCGCCTCGAATGGTTCCAGCAGTTCCGCCGTGATCCGGTCGATCTCGGCGCGCATGCCGTCCACCCGGTGCGGGGTGTGCGGCGGGCCGAACGGCCGCATGGCGAGGGTGCGCAGCCGATGGTGCTCGGGATCGTCCAGGCGCAGGAACGGCGGCTTGGCGGTCACCAGACCGCGGTTGCGCGGATCGGCGCTGAGCCGGGGATCGTGCAGCAGCGCGGCGACCTCGTGGTAGCCGCCGACCAGCAGGCTGCCGTCCTCCTGCGGGACGACGGGACCGGCCGCGCGCAGCTCCGCGTACAGCGGGTAGGGGTCGGGACGGCTGGCGTAGTCGGTGATCCTCGCCAGCAGGGTGCCGGGGTCCATGTCGGCTCCTCGAAGTAGGGGCGGGCTACACCACCGTCAGCCGGCGGTCCGGGACATAGCCGGTGAGCGCGACCGTCGGCCCGTGGGACAGCACCGAGGGGTCCGGTACGTCGGACGGCACCGGGATCTCGGCCGCGAGGGCCCGGTCGGCGGCGCCCGGCGGGGGCGGGAACGGCGCGGCCGTCTCGATCAGGTGCTGGTAGTACTCCAGCACCTTGGCCATGTCGACGGTGACCGCGGCCGTCACCCGGCCCCGGTAGCCGTACACCATCGCCAGCCGCCGCGCCTCCAGGGACCCCTGGGCGATGACCACGTGGTCGGAGTAGGTGGGCACCCCCACCGACTTGATGTTGAGCCCGAACTGGGTCGACCAGAACGTCGGCAGGGCCAGGTGCGGGCGGCGCAGCGGCCCCGGGGAGACCATGTTGTGCGCGGCCACCTCGGCCTGCGCGACCGCGTTGCCCCAGTGCTCCAGGGACAGCAGCTGGTAGCCGAAGAGCGGGTGCGGGAAGCGGGAGACGTCCCCGGCCACGAAGACGTCGTCGGTGACGATGCCGTACATGGTGAAGGCCCGGCACCCGGCGTCGCACGCCAGCCCGCGCGGGCCCGCCGCCAGGCCGGATTCCGCCAGCCACTCCACGTTGCGGATCGCGCCCAGCGCCACCACGCACACGTCCGCGTCCACCCGGCTGCCGTCGGACAGCTCCGCGCCGGTGAAGCGCCCGTCGCCGAGCAGTCTGGTGACCGTCGCGCCGGTGCGCAGGTCCACGCCGTGGTTGCGCTGCATCACCGCCGCGAGCTTGGACAGCGTGCCGCCGAGCGCGCCGACCAGCGGCGCGGGGCCGCGCTCGGTGACCGTGACCGCAAGGCCCCGTTCCCGGCAGGCGGAGGCGATCTCCGAGCCGGTGAAGCCGCCGCCGATCACCAGCACCCGCTCCGGTCCCGCGTCGAGGCGCTCCGCGAGCCCCGCGGCGTCCTCGCGGGTGCGCAGGGTGAAGACCCCGTCCAGGGCGGCCTCCGCCGGGTTCGGCCAGGGCCGGGCGCGGGTCCCGGTGGCGATCAGCACCCGGTCGTACGGCAGCGACTCCCCGCCGTCCAGCAGCACCCGCCGGGCCAGCGGGTCCAGGCCCGTGGCCCGCACCCCGAGCAGCCACTCGGCCTTCGGGTCCGCACGCATCGGCAGCCCAGTGGAGTCGGCCGGGGCGATGCCCAGCAGCACCTGCTTGGACAGCGGCGGCCGGTCGTAGGGCGGGTGGGGCTCGTCGCCGACCACCGTGAGCGAGCCGGTGAAACCCTGCGCCCGCAGTGCCTCGGCGGCCCGCAGCCCGGCCAGCGAGGCGCCCACGATCACGATGCGGCCGTCCGTGAGCTCACCGTGCACCGCCGCTCACCTCCTCCCCGAGGAGGATGGCCTGCACCGGGCAGGCCGCGGCGGCCCTGCGCACCCGCTCGACCTGGTCGTCGGGGACGGCCGGGGCGTACAGCAGGCCCTCCTCGCCGTGCAGCCGGAACACGTCCGGCGCGAGGAACACACACTGCGCGTAGCCCTGGCAGCGCGTGAGGTCGACAACGGTCCGCATCGTCACCACTTCCTCCTCCGCCGTCCCGTCCCGGCGAACCGGGTCCCACGTCCAGCATGGAGGGAGACCGGGCGGCTCGCACGGGGACGCGGGCGGCGGCCCGGGGGCGAGGGCCCAACACCCGGGTGACGCAGGCGGGTTGACGAGTCCGGACGAACGCCGACATCTTCCCGGCCCGGCGCGGAAATACTGGTCCAACCAGTTGACCACTGCACCAAGGCGCGTCCACCCTGAACGCCATGGCTGAGGGACACATACGGCGCGAGGCGGTCTCCGACCAGCTCTTCGCCGTGCTGCGGGACAGGATTCTCGGGGGCGAGCTGCCGGCCGGCGCCGCGCTCACCCCCGAGCGGGAACTGGCGGCCGGTTTCGGAGTGAACCGGCACGCCGTACGGGAGGCCGTCAAACGCCTCCAGCAGGCACGACTGGTCGAGGTCAGCCACGGCGGCCGCACCCAGGTGCTGGACTGGCGGCGCACCGCCGGGCTCGATCTCGCCGTGGGCATCGCCGCGGCCGACACCGGCCCCACCGTGCAGGACATCGCCCGCGACGCCCTGGAGATGCGGGCCTGCATCGGCGCCGACGCGGCCCGGCTGTGCGCCCTGCGCTGCTCCGCGCGCACCGCCGCCGAGATCACCGCGGCCGCCGAGCGGCACGCGCACACCGGCCCCGACCTGACCGAGCTGGACGGCACCTATGTCGCCTGGTGGCGACTGATCATCGAGGGTTCCGGGAACATCGCCTATCTGCTGGCCTTCAACAGCCTGGTGGACGGCATGATCCCGGTCGCGGACGTGCCCGCCGACCTCGGGGCCGCGGAGATCCTCGACGTGGAGGCCCACCGGCGGCTGGCCGCGCACATCGCGGCCCGCGAGGCCGGGGCGGCCGAGGAACTGGCGCGCGAGCTGCTGACCCGCAGCGTGCCCAGCGCGCCGCGCGGGTGCGAGGGGGTACGGCGATGATCCCGGCCGTGGTCTACGCGATACCGGCGTTCGTGCTGCTGGTCGCCGTCGAGGCGCTGTCGTACCGCTTCCTGCCGGACGACGACGAGCGCGGCTACGAGCTGCGCGACACCGTCACCAGCATGTCGATGGG
Source organism: Streptomyces misionensis (assembly GCF_007896895.1). Taxonomy (GTDB): domain Bacteria; phylum Actinomycetota; class Actinomycetes; order Streptomycetales; family Streptomycetaceae; genus Streptomyces; species Streptomyces misionensis_A. The sequence continues at coordinate 66,198 of NZ_VOGW01000001.1, forward strand.
CGCGGGCAGCCAGGTCATCGCGGTGCCGTGGAAGGTGGCGACGATCGTGGTGTACGCCGCCGCGTACACCGCCGCCCCCTGGCACCTCTCGCCCGGCTCGGGCTGGACGTGGCTGCTGCTGTTCCTCGGCGACGACCTGGCCTACTACGCCTACCACCGGGCCCATCACCGGGTACGAGTGCTGTGGGCGAGCCATGTGGTGCACCACTCCAGTCTCCGCTTCAACCTCTCCACCGCCCTGCGCCAGACCTGGACGCCGATGACCGGCCTGCCGTTCTGGCTGCCGCTGGCGCTGCTCGGCGTACCGCCGTGGATGATCCTGATCGAGCAGGCCGTCAGCCTCGTCTACCAGTTCTTCCTGCACACCGAGCGGGTGGACAGGCTGTGGCGGCCGGTGGAGTGGTTCTTCAACACCCCGTCCCACCACCGGGTCCACCACGGCTCCAACGACGCGTACCTGGACCGCAATTACGGCGGCATCCTCATCGTCTGGGACCGGCTCTTCGGCACCTTCGAACCGGAGGGCGTGCGCGTGGTGTACGGCCTGACCAAGAACATCGGCACCTACAACCCGCTGCGGGTGGCCTTCCACGAGTACGCGGCGGCCTGGCACGACGTCCGCCGGGCCCGCCGCTGGCGCGACCGCGCGGGGTACCTCTTCGGGCCGCCGGGGTGGGCGCCGGGCGTGAAAGGGTGACCGCGAGGGCGCGGGAAGATCACCGGCGACCCCCGCGGCCCCCGGAACCCGGAAGGAACCAGATCATGTACGACATCGCGGCCCGCGATCTGACGGAGATCCCCGGATGAGCGGCACGGAGGCGCCCGTGCTGCTGCGCACCACCGGCCGGGCCGGCCACATCGTCCTCAACCGGCCCCGGGCGCTCAACGCCCTCGACCACGCGATGGTGCGGCGCATCGACGCGGCGCTCGCCGCCTGGCAGCACGACCCCGCCGTCGAGACGGTCGTCCTCTTCGGCGCCGGGGAGCGCGGGCTGTGCGCGGGCGGTGACATCCGCGCCATCCACGACGACGCCCGGTACGGCGACGGCAGCGCCTCGGCCGCCTTCTGGCGGGACGAGTACCACCTCAACGCCCGCATCGCCCGCTACCCCAAGCCGTACGTCGCCCTGATGGACGGCATCGTGATGGGCGGCGGTGTGGGCCTCTCCGCGCACGGCGGCGTCCGGATCGTCACCGAGCGCTCGCGGATCGCCATGCCGGAGACCGGCATCGGTTTCGTGCCGGACGTCGGCGGCACCCACCTGCTCGCGCGGGCCCCCGGCGAACTGGGCACCCATCTCGCACTGACGGGCAGCCAGATCGGTGCTGCCGACGCCGTGTTGTGCGGCCTCGCCGATCATCACGTGCCCTCAGCCGCGCTCGCCGCTCTGGTGGACGACCTGGCGGTCATGCCCGTGCCCGACGCCCTCGCACGGCACGAACGGCCCGCCTTGCCCGGGGAGTTGGCCGAGCAGCGGGAGTGGATCGACGCCTGCTACGCGGCCGGTACCGTCGAGGAGATCATCGCGCGGCTGCTCGACCACGGCAGCCCCGAGGCGAAGGAGGCGGCGCAGACCCTGTTCACCCGCTCGCCCCTCGCCCTCAAGGTCACCCTGGCCGCCGTGCGCCGCGCCCGGCGGCTCGGGACCCTGGAAGCCGTCCTCGACCAGGAGTTCCGCGTCTCCTGCGCCGCCCTGAGCAGCCACGACCTGGTGGAGGGCGTGCGCGCGCGGATCGTCGACAAGGACCGCGACCCCCGCTGGTCACCGGCGACCCTGGCCGAGGTCGCCGACGCCGACGTGGAGCGCTTCTTCGCCCCGCTCGGCGACCGTGAACTCGGCCTGGGCGCAGCCGGATAGGGGGCCTGCGCACCGGAGAGGAAGATCACGTCCGGCGGGGGCGGTCTTGGCCCCGGACCGGTAACGCGATACGGTCTGTCCGAAATCGACGACGGCAGAACGGAAGCCGGTGGGATCCCGGCACGGTCGCGCCACTGTATGCGAGCCCCAGGGCCCGTGAGTCAGACCCGTAGCCGTCGTCCAACGCACCACCGATATGGGACGCGAACTCCCGAGGAGGTCCTGCCATGGCGCAGACCGTCGCCCAGCCGACAGCCACCACCCCCGCCCTGCCCGCCAAGCTTCCGCTGAAGGCGATAGCTCCCTGGGCGGTCTTCTTCGGCATCCTGATGCTGGTCCTGCTGTACTTCGTCGGCGCCGAACAGGGCGCCACCTCCGTGTTCAACGGCACGGACGTCCACGAGTGGGTGCACGACGCACGCCACCTGCTCGGTTTCCCCTGCCACTGACGCCGGGGACACCACGACCAGATGAACTCCACCACCGTACGGAGCCTTCTCGTACGGGGCATGCTCGCCGGCCTCGCCGCCGGCGTGCTCGCCCTGATCGTGGCGTACCTCCTCGGCGAACCGGACGTCGACAAGGCGATCGGCTTCGAGGAGGCGCACGCCCACGAGCACGAGATGGCGGCCGTCTCCCGTTCCCTGCAATCCACCGCCGGTCTCGCCACCGGCGTCCTGGTCTACGGGGTCGCCTTCGGCGGCATCGCCGCGCTCGCCTACTGCTTCGCCCTCGGCCGCGTGGGCCGCTTCGGTCCCCGCGCCACGGCCCTGCTGCTGTCGGGATGCGCGCTGCTCGCCGTGTACGTCGTCCCCTACCTGAAGTACCCCGCCAACCCGCCGTCGGTCGGCGAGGCCGACACCATCGGCAAGCGGACCGGCCTGTACTTCCTGATGATGCTGCTCAGCGTGTTGCTGGCGATCGCCGCCACCCTCCTGGGCAGACGCCTCGCGCCCGCCCTCGGCACCTGGTGGGCGACGGTCGCCGCGGTGGCCGCGTTCGTCGTCGTGATCGGCCTGGCCTACCAGTTCCTGCCGGCCGTCGACGAGGTGCCGAAGGGCTTCCCGGCCACCCTGCTGTGGCGGTTCCGGCTCTCCGCGCTGGCGATCCAGACCGTCCTGTGGGCCGGATTCGGGCTGCTCTTCGGGGAGTTGGCCGAGCGGCTGCTCAGTCCGGGGTCCACGAGGGCCGCGGACGCGGCAGCGGTCCCGGCGGCGCGCTGACCCGGACCCCGGGTCGGTCGCCGTCCGGCGCGCTGGCCCGGACCGCCCGGTCAGTCGCCGTCCGGCGCGCCGAGCGGTCGTCCCAGGCGCAGGTTCCAGCGGCCTGACCTGCCGCTGAGTTCGGTCGCGGTCAGCGGCGGCACGTCGAGGCGCCAGAAGGCCGTGTCCGGCAGGCCCAGCGCCTCGACGACCGCCGCCCGCACCACCTCGGGCTCCACCACGGCGAGGGTGCGGCCGTCCATCCGCCCCAGGTCGGCCAGTTGGCGCGCGACCCGTGCGCACAGCTCCCGCACCGATTCGCCCCCGTGCGGCGCGCAGCCGGGATCGGTGAGCCAGCGGCCCACCGAGTCCGGCTCGGCCGCCCCGACCTCGGCCAGCGTGCGGCCCGTCCAGCGCCCCGCGTCCAGACCCGCGAGCCCCGGCACCGGCGTCGGGTCGAACCCGAGGGCCGCGGCCGTCTGACGGCAGCGCACGCCGGGGGAGACGAGCACCCGGGCCACGGCGGGCAGCGACCCGGCCGCGGCCCGGGCCCGCGCCGCGCCGCCCGCGTCGAGCGGTCCGCCGTCGTCGAACCGGGCCTGCCGCAGCGACTCTCCGGAGGCGGGGGAGACGAGCAGGACTCGGCTGGTCACGCGGTCACTCCTGGGGCGGCGGTGAGGGGGTCGATCGGTTCGCGCCGCGAACACCACACCCGTCCGGGGCGTCCCGTCCGGGCGGTGCCGCGAGGTCCCGTGCCGGATCGACGACCCAGTGGTTGGTGGTGAGGACGCGGCCGGCGAAGGGGGTGCGGGTCCGGCCGAGGAGGCGGAAGCCGACGGAGCGGCAGATGCCGTTCGACGCCGCGTTGCCGGTCGCCGGGAAAGCGTGCACCAGGCCCCAGCGGTCCTGGTCGCGGGCCTGTTCCAGCAGGGCGCGGACGGCGCGTCGGCCCAGCCCCCGGCCCTGGAACTCGGGCAGCACCATCCACCCGATCTCGGACACCGGTTCGCCCCCGGCGTCATGGGACCACAGGGTCACCGTCCCCGCCACCACGTCGGGCCGGGCGGGGTCGGGCACGATCATCCTCAGCCACGCGCGGTCCGCCGCGGCCTCCTCGGCGTCCCGGCGCACCTTGTCCGCCATCCCCGCCCGCGGCAGCGGCCCGCCGAGGTCGGCCATCATGACGGGATCGCACCGCATGCGGACGTAGGCGTCGACGTCGTCCGGCGAGACGTTCCGCAGCCACATGGTGCCCTCCCGGCTCAGACGCGGTCCAGCGGGCGGTGCGGGCCGTCGGGGAGTTCCACCTTCACCGGGTCGCCGGGACGGACCACGCCGCCCGCCCTGACGACGCTCATGACCCCCGCCTTGCGGACGATGTTGCCGAGGTCGTCGCGGCCGACCACCTGCTTGAGCAGGCCGTCCTGGAAGTGGTCGATCTGGAGGCAGGGGTTGCGCAGGCCGGTCACCTCGACCACCGCCTCGGCGCCGAGCCGCAGCAGGGTGCCGACCGGCAGGCCGAGCAGGTCGATGCCGCGGGTGGTGACGTTCTCGCCGAGTTCGCCCGGGGCGACCTCGAAGCCCGCCGCGCGCACCTCGTCGAAGAGTTCCTCGTGGATGAGGTGCACCTGGCGCAGGTTCGGCTGCGTGGGGTCCTGCGCCACCCGCGAGCGGTGCTTGACCGTGACGCCCGCGTGCACGTCGCCCTCGACGCCCAGCCCGGTGAGCAGGGTGATGCTCGCGCGGTTCGGCTTGGAGAACGAGTACGTGCCGTTGCTGCTGACCGCCGTCACCGATCCGCTCATCTGCGGTCCTCCTCCTCGCCGGGGTTCTTCACGAGCCTAACGGATGCCGCGATCCGTGACGGCGCCGGTACCGGACATCGGCTCGCTCACGCGAACACCCCGGTGCGCGCGCGGAGTTCGCGCCCGGTGACGCCCGGCGGCGCGTCACACACCGGGTCGGCACCGGCCTTCGGCAGCGGCGCCCGCCCGGCCCCCCGAACCGGCGGCCGGGGGCCGCGCGCCCGGTCAGGGCAGCGTCACCACCTGTGCCGCATGGGTGAGCCCCGCGCCGAAGCCGACCAGCAGGGCCGGGCCGCCGCCGGCGAGCGTGCCCCGGGCCAGCAGCTCCTCCATGGCCAGCGGGATGGACGCGGCCGAGGTGTTGCCCGAAGTGACCACGTCCCTGGCCACCACCGTGTGCGGGGCGAGCCCGAGGGACCTGGCGGCCGCGTCGACGATCCGCGCGTTGGCCTGGTGCGGGATGAACGCGGCCAGCTCGTGGACGTCCAGGCCCGCCCGGCGCAGCGCCTCGCGGGACACCTCCGGCATCACCCGCGTCGCCCAGCGGAACACCTCGGGGCCCGCCATGCGCAGCACGGCACCCGCCCGGGGCGTCTCGCCCACCGCGGGCCAGGCGCGGTCATGGGCGATCATGTGGTGCCGGGCGCCCTCGGAGCCCCACACCACCGGTCCGATGCCCGGGGTGTCGGACCGGCCGACCACGACCGCCCCCGCGCCGTCGCCGAACAGGAAGGCGGTGCCGCGGTCCCGCGGGTCCACGATGTCGCTCATCCGTTCCGAGCCGACCACCACCACCGCGCGCGCGTCCCCGGAGCGGACCAGGGAGTCGGCGAGCCCCAGCGCGTAGCAGAACCCCGAGCAGGCGGCACCGATGTCCAGGCCCGCCGCCGCCCGGGCGCCCAGCTGGTGGGCGACGCGGGGCGCGGCGGCCGGGGACTGCTCCAGGAAGGACATGGTGGCCACCAGCACCATGCCGATCTCGTCCGGGTCGGTGCCGGCCTGCGCCATGGCCTTGCGCGCGGCCTCCACGGCCATCGTGATCACGGTCTCGTCCGGGCCCGCGAAGCGTCGGCTGACGATGCCGGAGCGCCGCCGGATCCACTCGTCGCTGGAGTCGATCCGGGCGCAGATCTCGTCGTTGGTCACCACCCGCGCCGGCCGGTACACGCCGATGCCGAGGATGCGGGAGCCGGGGTGCGGATCGGGAAGCCGGAGCCGGGTCATCACGCCTCCCGCCCACGGCCGGCGGCACTCGCCGGCGTCCGCCCGGCCGCCAGGGCGGCGAGGTCACCGCTGAGGTAACGCGCCCGGCACGCCCGCCGCTGCACCTTGCCGCTCGACGTCCGGGACAAAGCGCCGCGCCGGACGAGGAGCACCTCGTCGGCCGTCAGCCGGTGGTCCTCGCGGACCGCGGCGCCGATCCGCTCCCGCAGGGCGTCCGCCCCCGGCGAGCGCAGCACCCGCCCGTCCGCCTCCAGGACGACGACGAGCCGTTCCCGCGCGCCGTCGTCCACGGAGAACGCGGCGGCGCAGTTGGGGTGCAGCCCGGGCACGGCCCGTTCGGCCGACAGCTCGATGTCCTGCGGGTAGTGGTTGCGGCCCTTGCGGATGATGACGTCCTTGAGCCGCCCGGTGACGTACAGGTCGCCGGCGTACAGGAAACCGAGGTCGCCGGTGCGCAGATGGGGCCGGGCGTCCCCGCCCTCGACGCGGGCCCGGAAGGTGGCCTCGCTCTCCTCTGGCCGGCCGCGGTAACCAGCCGCCACACAGGGGCCGTCGACCCAGATCTCGCCGACCTCGCCCGGCGGGCGCGGCAGCCGGGAGTCCGGGTCCACGATCCGCACCCGGGTGGTGCCGACCGCGCTCCCGCTGCTGACCAGCGCGAGCGCGTCCCCGGCGGTGCGGGCGACGGGCCGTACGGCGCCCTCGCGCAGCGCCTCGGCGTCCACCCACAGCACGGTGGGCTCCCGGTCCTGGCGGTCGCCCGTCGCCTTCAGGGTGTTCTCCGCCAGTCCGTAGCCCGGGCACATGGCGGCGGGCCGGAAGCCGTGCGGCGCGAACGCGGCGGTGAAGGCCTCGATCGTCCGCCGGCGCACCGGTTCGGCGCCGTTGGCGGCCACCCGCCAGCGGGAGAGGTCGCCGACGCCGCTCGTCGCGCCCTCGGCGGCGGCGCGGGCGCACAGTTCGTAGGCGAAGCTCGGCGCCGCGGCGTGGGTGCCGCCGAACCGGGCGATGGCCTCCAGCCAGCGGGCCGGGCGGCGGATGAAGGACTCGGGCGCCATCAGGTAGGAGGGGATGCCCGACCACAGCGGCAGCACGACGCCGAAGAGCATGCCCATGTCGTGGAAGAGCGGCAGCCAGTTCACCACCGTGCCGTCGGGCTCGCAGGGCCACAGCTCGTCCGTCTCGACCACGTTCGCCAGGAAGTTGGCGTGGCTGACCATGACGCCCTTGGGGTCGCCGGTGGAGCCCGAGGTGTACTGGAGCAGCGCGATGTCCTCGGGGCCGGGCGGCTCGGGCAGGACGCCCGTCTTCGGGTCCCGGTCCGGAACGTCGGTGGCCAGCAGGGTCAGCCCGGCCAGTTCGGGCAGGTCGCCGAAGCGCTCGTACAGCTCCGCGCGGACCTCGGCGGTGGTCAGCACGGTGGTGGTACCGGCGTCGTCGGCGATGCGCCGCAGCCGCCGGACGTCCTCGCGGCGCCGGGGGACCTGCACGGGGGCGCCGGCCACCCGGCCGTCCATGCAGCCCAGCAGGGTGCGGACGAACTCCAACCCGGACGGGTAGGTCAGGACGGCCCGGCCCCCGGACAGCCCGGCCGCGGCGAAGCGGGCGGCCCGGGCGCGGGCGGCCTCGTGCAGGGCGCGGTAGGTGAGCGCGGACCCGGGCTCCTCGCCGTCGCGCAGGAAGACGTAGGCGGTCTCGTCGGGCTGCTTGGCGCTGCGCAGCCGCAGGGCGTCGGGGAGGGTGCGCACCTCGTCCGCGTGCGGATCGAGTCCGGTGGTGTTCACGTGTCATATCTCCTTGTGCGGCCCGGAATTCACCCGGGGCGGGCACGTCGTCGCGGTGGGGGAGGCGGAATGCGCGGAGAAAGGGATGAGAACGGCGGCCGGCAGTTCCGGGATGCCCGGAACCGGGTGCGGGTGGCATTCCGCGTCGCGGTACGGCGCGGCGGCCCCGTCGGGACGCGGTGGGTGCCGCTGGTCCGGGTCCATGGTCACGAGCGGCCATGACGCACGCGTTCGACGGTCCATGACGTGTCCTTTCCGTGGAAAATTCCCCGGGACTTCCCTGGAGCGCGAGAAGCGGCGGGACCGCGGCGGTCGAAGTTGCCGTCATCACGACTGTATCCATGGCCATTTGGTGAAATTACTAGGGAGATAACGGAATTGTCCGCCCATAGTGGGAAAGGTGGAGCGCCGGGGTCGTCGGTTTCGCGCCGACATCCAGAGAGGGTCGATATATCCGGTTGTATGAATTCCAGGAGGCGGGGAGATCTGGAAACGGCAGCCGCGCCCCTCGTCCGGCGACAAGAGCGAACCAGCCACTTGGGCATCAATTCTTGCCAGTGCGCCTGAGGCCCGACCCGTCACTCTTGTCTCGCCCATCACAGGGATGGCAGTCTGACGTTCGCCGATCGGGCGAGCACCTCGTAATCCGATCCGTCTGGGTATGGCGGATCTTTGCGCCCGTCGGCAGTGGCCGTGACAGGAGACGGACGACGTACTCGGCGGGTGGGCTGCCGGGCAGTGTTTCCGAATCAGTACGTCATGTGATTCGGTCAGGATGACTCGACGAGGGCAGTCACAGTGCAATCATGGGTATTCCGGCAGTCGCGCCTTCACTCGGGTGCCGTTTCTCGGCGTCAACAGCAACAGCTTTGACCTCTGCGTGGTGAGCCATTCCCCGGCCGGTCCCCCCGGACGCTGACCGGCCTTTCCCGAGCGCCGCCGACCCGGCCGCGCGTACCGGCGCGGCCGCATGTGCGCGCCACATCATCTGATCCCTTCCGCAGCTTTCGCGTGCCCGTAGCGCCGATCGGACGCCCCCTGTCCGTCGGCCCTTCCATCCGCCCTGCCGAGGAGGCGAAATGCCCCATGAGCGCGGAGCGCCCACTGCGCGCGCCGTCACAGACTTTCTGCTTTCTCGCGTCGTCGAACTGCTGGACGTGGCCAAGGACGCGGTGGACCGCTGGGCCCCCATGCACCGTTACGGCCTGGAGTCGGTGAAGGCGGCCGCGCTCGCCGCCTCGCTGTCCGAATTCCTGGGCTGGAAGGTCCCGGTCACCTGGATGTGGCAGTACCCGACCATCGACGAACTGAGCCGTGCGCTCGTCGACGGTCCCCGGGCCGCGCAGACCGCCCAACCGGTCGACGACCGGCGTACGGCGGCGCGGGAGCCGGTCGCGATCGTCGGCATCGGCTGCCGGTTCCCGGGCGGCCCGGACCCGGACGCGTTCTGGCGGCTGCTGACCGAGGGCCGCGACGCCGTCGGACCGGTGCCGGCCGAGCGCCGCGAACTCCTGCGCGACAGCGTGCGCTGGGGCGGCTTCATCGACGGCATCGACCGCTTCGATCCGCTGTTCTTCGGCATCTCGCCCCGGGAAGCCGTCCAGATGGACCCGCAGCAGCGCCTCGTGCTGGAGCTGGCCTGGGAGGCACTGGAGGACGCGGGGATCGCACCCCGGGGCCTCGTCGGCAGCGACACCGGCGTGTTCATGGCCTCCTGCTGGGGCGACTACGCGGCGCTCGCCCACTACCGCGGCCCCGACAGCCAGATCACCCCGCACACCGCGACCGGCATGCACAACGGCATCATCGCCAACCGCGTCTCCTACATCCTCGGCCTCCAGGGCCCGAGCATGGCCATCGACGCCGCCTGCGCCGGTTCGCTGGTCTCGGTGCACCTGGGCTGCCAGTCGATCTGGATGGGCGAGAGCGAACTGGTGCTGGCCGGCGGGGTGAACCTGAGCTTCGTCTCCGACTACTACACCGCCATGGACCGGATGGGCGCGCTCGCCCCGGACGGCCGTTGCAAGACCTTCGACGCGCGCGCCGACGGCTACGTCCGCGGCGAGGGCGCCGGCGTCGTCGTACTCGCCCCGCTGAGCGTGGCGCTCGAACGCGAACTGCCCGTGTACTGCCTGATCAAGGGCAGCTCGGCCAACAACGACGGTGCCAGCAACGGCATGACCGCGCCCAACCCGCAGGCGCAGGAGCTGATGCTGCGCACCGCCTACCGGCGGGCCGGCATCGCGCCGTCCCTCGTGGACTACATCGAGTGCCACGGCTCCGCGACCCCCCTCGGTGACCCCATCGAGGCCAACGCCATCGGCGCGGTCCTGGGCGGTGACCGCCCGGCGCCGCTCCGGCTCGGTTCCGTGAAGTCCAACGTCGGACACCTGGAGGCGGCGGCCGGCATCGTCGGCCTGGTCAAGCTCGCGCTCTCGATCCGCAACGGCGTGCTGCCCCCGAGCCTGCACTACGCCACCCCCAACCCGCAGATCATGTTCGACGAGTACAACCTCACGGTCCAGGACCGGCTGACCCCGTGGCCGCGACGGTCCGACGCGCGCCGCGGGGGAGTCAGCTCGTTCGGCTTCGGCGGCGCGATCTGCCACGTCGTCGCCGAGGAACTGCCGCGCCCCGAGGGCTCCCTCGTCCTGCTGGCCGAGGACTCGCCGCAGGCGCTGGCCGAGCGCGCCCGGGCGCTGCGCGACGAGCACGACCTGCGGGCGATCAGCGGACGGCCGCCCGGCGACGGCAGGTTCCGGCTCGCGGCCGCCGCCCGCGACATGACCGAGCTGAGGGCACAGCTGGACGCCTTCGCCGGCGGCACGACGGCTCCCGGGCTGAGCGTCGGCGAACAGGGCGGACGCAGGCCGCGAGTGGCGTTCCTGTTCTCCGGCAACGGCTCGCAGTGGGTCGGCATGGGCAGGCAACTGCTCGCCGGGATGCCCGTGTTCCGCCGCTCCATGATGCGCTCCGACAAGCGGATGCGCGAGCTGCTGGGCTTCTCGCCGGTCGAACAGATGCTGGCGCCCGACGGCCGCCTCGACGACATGGACGTCTTCCAGCCGCTGCTGTTCTGCATGCAGGTCGCCCTGGCCGACGCCTGGCGCTCGCTGGGCGTGGAGCCCGACGTGGTCGTGGGACAGAGCGTCGGTGAGTTCGCCGCCTCCCACATCGCCGGGGCGCTCGACTTCGAGGACGCCTCCCGGCTGGCCGCCTGCCACGGCAGGCTCCTCCAGCAGCTGGCCGTCGGACGCGGCGAGGGCATCGTGGTCACCACCGGCGCCGACGCCGTCGAGCGGTACCTGACCGGACAGCTCACGGTCTCCGGCCACAACGGCCCGAACTCCACGCTGGTGACCGGCACCCCGCAGGAGATCGACGACCTCGTCCAGCGGCTGACCGAGGAGGGCGTCACCACCCACCGGGTGCGGATGGGCCACGCCCCGCACTCCCCGCTGGTCGACCATGTCCTCGCCCCGCTCAAGACCGAACTCGCCGGCCTCACCCCCCGGTCCACCCGCATCCCGATGATCTCCACGGTCACCGGCGAACGCATCGACGGCGCCGAACTCGGCCCGGACTACTGGGCGGACAACCTGCGCCGGGAGATCCGGGTCGTCGACGCCCTGACGGCCCTGCGCGACCACGACATCGACGCGGTGATCGAACTCAGCCCGCACCCCGTGCTGCTCAAGTCGGTGGCGGAGCTCCTCCCCGCCACCACCCTGCCCTCGCTGCGCCGCGGCACCGACGAGGCCTGGACCCTGCTGGGCTCGCTCGGCGCGCTGTACGCCGCCGGGCACCCGGTCACCGCGAGCCCCTTCCTCGCCGGCGACCGGGGACGCCACGCCACACCCGGCCGGGGCGCCCCCGCGACCGACGAACGGCCGTACCTCGTGCCCGTCACGGCGCACTCGGCCGCCGCGCTGGCCGACACCTGCCGCGAACTGTCCAACCACGTCGAACGCGACCCGGGCCTGCGGGTGTCCGACCTCGCCTACACCCTCGCGACCAGGCGTTCCCCCCAGAACCACCGGGTGGCGCTGTTCGCCCGCAACCGGCAGGAGGTCCTGGACGGCCTCGCCCGGGTCGCCTCCGGCCGGTCGCACCCCGACGCCGTCACCGGCACGGTCACCGGCACCGGCGACCGGCGCGTGGTGCTGGTGTTCTCCGGCGGTGGCACCCACTGGGTGGGCATGGGCCGCGAACTCATGCGCACGCACGCCGGGTTCCGCACCTGGATGCAGGCCTGCGACACCGCCGTACGCGCGGCCGGCGGCTGCTCGGTCCTCGAACAGCTCGACGCCCCCGAGGACGCGGCCCGGTTCGAGGAGATGGACTTCCAGCAGCCCGTCCTGTTCGCCCTCCAGGTCTCGCTGGCCAAGGTCTGGCTCGGGCTCGGGGTGCGGCCGGCCGCCGTCGTCGGACACAGCCTCGGCGAGGTCGCGGCCGCGTGCGTGGCCGGGGCGCTGTCCCTGGAGGACGCGGCCCGCGTGGTCGTCGCCCGCTCGCACCTGCTCGAACACGAGGCGGCCCCCGGCGCCATGATCTCGGTCGACCTGCCCGAGCGGGAACTGCTGCCGTGGCTCGCCCCGTACGCGAAGCACGCGGCGGTCGCCGTGGTCAACAGCCCCACCAGCGCGGCCGTTTCCGGCTCGCCCGAGGCCGTCCGCGCGCTGGAGGCCGAGCTGCGGCGGGCGGGGGTCTCCACCAGGAACATCCGGGTCGAACGACCGGTGCACAGCCCCGGCATGGACCCGCTGACCGAGCCGCTGCGCGAACTCATCGCCGGCATCACCCCGTCGGCCGGCACCATCGACTTCCACTCCACCGCCCTGGCCGGCACGGTGAACCCGGTCGTCGACGTCGACTACTGGGTGCACAACCTGCGCAACCAGGTCCGGTTCGCCGAGACGATCGGCGCGCTGGTCGAGGGCGGCGTGGGCACCTTCGTGGAGATCGGCCCGCACGAGACGCTGCGCGGCGCGGTCGAGGAGATCGCGCTCGGCCGCAACGCCCCGGTGCACGCGGTCAACTCCCTGCGGCGCGGTGAGAGCGACCTGCGCTGTCTGCTGGGGGCCGCCGCGTCCTTGTACGTCAGGGGCGTCCCGCTGACCTTCGACCCGCTGTTCGACGACGACGTCGAGGTCGTGGAGACCCCGCTCGTGCAGTGGCAGAAGGAACGTTTCTGGTTGGACGTCGAGCCCCGTGCCGAAGCCGCGCCCGCGGCGGTCGCGGCACCGGCCCCGGCGCCCGCCGCGCAGACCGCGGCCGCGCCCGCGACCGCCCCGGCCGACACCAGGTCGCCCGCGGAGATCCTCGTCGGCGAGATCGCCGACGTGCTCGGCGTGGCCGAGCACAGGCTCGACGCGGACTCACGCCTGCGCGACTTCGGCCTCGACTCGATGCTGGCGATCCGCCTGGTCAACAAGGTGCAGTCGCTGTTCGGACAGCGGGTGTCGCCGGTGGTGTTCCTCGACGGGCGCACCATCGCCGAGATCGTCGCCCATCTCACCGAGGCCACGGGCGGACCGGCCGCGGCCGCGGCGGCCGAGCCGCCCCCGCCCGCCCCGCCCGCTCCGGCCGTCCCGGCCCCCCGGCCGGAGCCGGCGCCCGAGCCCCGGCGCACACCGGCCCTCCTCGACGAGCTGTCCGAGCTCGACGCCGGGGAACTGGTCGAGGAACTGGCCGCGCGCGGCCTGCTGGACCCCACCGACGCACCGGCGCTCGACCAGCTGCGCGCAGAGGGCCTCGGCTTCGGCATCGCTCCGGCCTCACACGGCCAGGCCTCCCTGTGGTTCATGCAGCAGATCGCGCCGGACGCCGTGCCGTACAACTTCATGGTGGCCGCCCGGATCCGCGCCGCGGTGGACGAACAGGCCCTGGAACGCGCCGTGTCGGCCGTGATCGAACGGCATCCCGCGCTGCGCACGATCTTCGTGGAGGCGGGCGGCAGCCCCTACCAGGTCATCCTCGACGAACCGGAGTACGAGTTCGTCGTCCTGGACGGCACGGGCCTGGACGAGGAGGAGGCCCGCGAGGAACTGGCCGTCCAGGGCCATCTGCCCATGGACCTGGACAACGGGCCGCTGGTGCGCGTGGTGCTGCTCACCCGCGGCCCCGCGGACCACTGTCTGCTGGTCCTCGTGCACCACATCGCCTCGGACGCGGCATCGGCCGACGTGATGATCCGCGAACTCCAGGAGTTCTACGCGGGCGCCGCCCCCGAAGACCGCGAACCCGCCGCCCCCTACACGGAGTTCGTGGAGTGGGAGCGGCAGTGGCTGGAAGGCCCGGCGGCCGACGCGGCCCTCGACTGGTGGGCGGAGCGACTGGCCGACCCGCCCGCCCGCCTCGACCTGTCCCCCGGACAGCGCCCGCCCGGCGTTACCTACGAGGGCCGCGACCTCACCTTCCGCTGGAGCGCCGAGGAGACCCGTACCCTGCGGGAGTTCGCGGTGCGCGAAGGCGTCTCGATCAGCACCGTCGCGCTGGCCGGCTTCTTCGCCACCCTCAACCGGGCGGCCGCCGTCGAGGACTCCGTGCTCGCCACCGCCATCGCCCAACGCGGCGAGCCCGGCTGGGAGTCGGCCATCGGCTACTACCTGAACACCGTGCTGGTGCGCGCGAAACCGGCGGGCGACCGCTCCTTCCGGGACCTGCTGCACGAGGTCCACGCGTTCTCGCTCGGCCTGCTGGAGCACATGAACTACCCCCTCGACCTGCTGGCGTCCACCCTGAAGCCACCGCGGACCGAGGGCCGCTCCCCGTGGTTCGACGTCGTGCTGAACTGGCTGTCCTCGGACGCCTTCCCACGCTCCGTCAAGCTCTTCCACGGCATCGGCGACACCATCGACCCGGCCGGCGCCCTGCCGCTCGAACCGCTGCCCGTCCGCAGGCACCTCGCCAAGTTCGACCTGGAGATCTCGATGGCCGAGATCTCCGGCGAAGTGGTCGGCCATGTCCAGTACAAACCGAGCTACCTGGAGAAGCAGACCGTGACGGCACTGCTCACGCTCTACCGCACCGTGCTCTTCGACTCGATCGCCCGACCCGACCTGGCACTGGACGCCATCGCGCCGGCCGGCCTCCCCGAGGGGACGGACCAGTGACCCAGACCCTGCACGCGCAGTTCGCCGAACAGGCGAAGAAGACCCCTGACGCCACCGCGGTCTACTCCGACGCCGGTGTCCTGACCTACCGCGAGCTGGACGAGCGGTCCCGGGAGCTGGCCGAACGGCTCGCCGCCGAGGGCGCCGGTCCCGGCATCCCGGTCGGCGTCTGCGTCGAGCGCACCCCCGACCTGCTCGCCGGCATCCTGGCCGTCCTGCGCACCGGCTCCTGCTACGTGCCCCTGGACCCGCGCTACCCGGCCGAGCGGCTGGCCTTCATGGTCCGCGACAGCGGCACCCGCCTGCTGCTCACCACGCCCGCCTCCCGGGCCAACTGCCCGGCCGGCCCGACCACGGTGGTGCTGGACAGGACCGCCACCACCGAGCCCGGCGAGAAGCCCGTACCGGTCGTGCCCGGCGACACCGCGTACGTGATCTACACCTCGGGCTCCACCGGCCGCCCCAAGGGCGTGGCGGTGCGGCACGGCGGCTGTGTCGCCATGCTGGCCGCGATGGACCGCACCCTGGCCGGCTGCGACCTCAGCGGCGTCTCCGCGGCCAGCTCGATCTGCTTCGACATGTCCGTGATGGAGATCTTCCCCACGCTGTGCCGGGGCGGTGCCGTCGTGCTCGTGGAGAGCGCCGTCCACCTCCCGGAGAGCCCGCACGTCGACCGGATCACCCATCTGCACGCCATCCCCTCCGTGATGAACACGCTGCTCGACGCCGGCGGCCTGCCCCCGAACCTGCGCACGGTCGTGTTCGGCGGCGAGCCCCTGCGGCGCAAGCTGGTCGACCGGGTGTACCAGGAGACCGGCGCCGACCGGGTCTTCAACGCCTACGGCCCCACCGAGGGGACCGTCTTCTGCACCTTCGGGCCGGTGCCGAAGGACGGCACGGACGAACCCACGATCGGCCCGCCCACGGACGGCGCCCGGGTCTACGTGCTCGACGAGAACCTGAAGCCGCTGCCGCCCGGCGTGCCCGGCGAGCTGTACCTCGGCGGCGCGGGCCTCGGCCACGGCTACGTCAACCGGCCGCGCACCACCACCGAACGGTTCGTCCCCGACCCGTTCCGGGACGGCGAGCGGATGTACCGCACCGGCGACGTCGTCCGGCTGACCGACAGCGGTGAACTGGAGTTCGTGGGCCGCACCGACAACCAGGTCAAGGTGCGCGGCCACCGCATCGAGCTGGAGGAGGTCGAGGCCCGGCTGACCGGCTGCCCCGAGGTCCGGGAGGCCGCCGCCGTCGTACGGGGCCGCAGGCTCGTCGGCTACGTCGTGCCCGAGGGCGAGGTCCACGACGGCGTGCGGGTGGACGCCGCGCTCCAGGCCGCCATCACCGGCAAACTCGCCACCGAGCTGCCCGACTACATGATCCCCGGGGCGATCGTCCTGCTGCCCGCGCTCCCGCTGACGCCGGGCGGAAAGCTCGACCGCGCAGCCCTCCCCGAGCCGCCCGCCGCCGGCACCGGACGCCCCGTGACGCCCGCCGGCACCCCGACCGAGGTGGCGCTCGCGGAGATCTGGGGCCAGCTGCTCGACCTCGAACCGGCGAGCATCGACGTCCGGGCCGCCTTCTACGACCTCGGCGGCGACTCGCTGCTGCTGGTCCGGCTGGCCCGGCTGATGACCCGGCGCTTCGACCGCCGGGTGCGCGTGCCCGACCTGTTCAGCTTCCGTGACATCCACTCGCTCGGCCGCTGGCTGGACGACGAGAGCGGCGCCACCCCCGAGGCGGTGCAGTCGGCCCGCCGCCGGGCCACCGTCCGCCGCGCCGCGCTGCGGGGCCGCGCCGCCTCCGGCGGCAACTGAGTCATCTCCCCCCACCCCGACCCGAGCAGGAGCCTTCCATGTCCGACAGTCCAGAGCAGGACTACGATCCGGGCGACGTGGCCGTCATCGGCATCTCGTGCCGGGCGCCCGGCGCCCGCACCAAGGAACAGTTCTGGGACAACCTCGTGCACGGCAGGGAGTCCGTGACGTTCCTCGCCAAGGACGAGATCACGGTCGACGAGACCCTGATCAACAACCCGTACTACGTGCGGGCCTGCGGCACGCTCGAAGGGTACGACGCGTTCGATCCGTCGGTGTTCGGCATCAGCGACCGGATGGCGGCCGTGATGACCCCGGAGAACCGGCTGTTCGTGGAGAGCGCCTGGGAGGCGCTGGAGGACGGCGGCTACGACCCCGACCGGATCACCGGCGAGGTGGGCATCTACGGCGCCAACAACCCGCAGACCGCCGCCCTGTACAGCTCCCCGCCGGACCGGGTGTCGGTCGGGCCCGAGGCGATCGAGCACGGCCTGGCGTGGTCGCCGGACACCATGACGTCCAACGCCCTGTACTACATAGGGCTGACCGGCGAGGCCGTCACCGTCACCACCGCCTGCGCCGGCTTCCACTACGCGGTGCACCTGGCCTGCCAGTCGCTGCTGCTCGGCCAGACCGACCTGGCGATCGCCGGCGGCGCCATGGTCCGGCTGCCGCAGCCCCGGGGCCATCTGTGGGAGGAGGGCCGCATCCTGTCCCGGGACGGCCACTGCCGCCCGTTCGACGCGGGCGGCACCGGCGCCGCCCTGTCCAGCGGCGTCGCCACGCTGCTGCTCAAGCCGCTGGCCGAGGCCGTCGCCGACCGCGACCACATCTACGCCGTGATCAAGGGCTCGGCCATCAACAACAACGGTGTGAGCGCGATGGCCTACGGGCTGGCCCAGCCCGAGCGGCTCAGCGCGTGCATCGCGGGCGCCATGCAGGTCGGCGGCGTCACCCCGGAGACCGTGTCCATGTACGAGGCCAACGGTCTCGGACTGCCGATGACCGACCAGCTCGAGGTCCACGCGGTGAGCATGGCGTTCGGCAAGCAGACCGGCACCTGCTCGATCGGCTCGGTCAAGAGCAACGTCGGCCACGGCGGCGTGGTCGCGGGCGGCTTCGGCGCCGTGAAGGCCGCCATGGCCCTGTACCACCGGACGCTGGCGCCGACGATCAACCTGACCGACGTCGACCCGGACATCGACTTCCCCAGCACCCCGTTCGTGCCGCAGCGGGAAGCGGCGGACTGGGAACCGGAGGCCGGCGTCCGCCGCGCGGGCATCACCGCGATCGGCGGCGGCGGATACAACGCGCACCTCGTGCTGGAGGAACCGCCGGCCCCCGCCGAGCGGGCCCCCGAGACCGCCGGACCGCGCCTGGCCACCCTGTCCGCCCTGGACGACGAGGCACTGGCCGACCGGCGCGCCCGGCTGAGGGACTGGCTGGTCGCCAACCCCGGACTGCGCCTGGACGACGTGTGCTTCAGCCTCAACCTGGGCCGCCGCGCGATGGAGCGCCGGTGGGCGGCCGTGGTCCGCAGCCGCGAGGAACTGATCGAGGCGCTGTCCGCCGACGCGCCCCGCGACCTGGTCACCACGACCGCCGCGGCGCCCCGGGTGGACGAGGACTCCCTGCGCCACGACGACCGCGGGATCGTGCCGTCCGGCCAGGACGCACCGGCCCTGTTCGACGTCGCCGCGGCCTGGGTGACCGGCCGCCGGGTGGACTTCGACGCCCTGCACCGGGGCGAGAGCAGCCACCGGGTGCCGCTGCCCACCTACCCGTTCCGGCCGCGCCGATTCTGGCGGACGAACTGGTGAGCGTGCGCGCGCCGGCCCCGGAGACCGTCGACCTGGGCGACCCCGGCACCTTCGCGGACCACGACCTCGACGAGTTCTGGCGCACCCTGCGGGACACCGCGCCGGTGCACTGGAACCCACCGGCCGACGGCCGCCCGGGATTCTGGGTGGTCTCCCGCCACGACGACATCATGGCCGCCTACCGGGACGACGAGCACTTCACGTCCGAGCGCGGCAACGTGCTCGTCACCCTGCTGGGCGGCGGGGACGCCGGGGCCGGCCGGATGCTGGCCGTCACCGACGGGCACCGGCACCACGAGCTGCGCAAGATCCTCCAGCGGGTGCTGTCGCCGCGGGTGCTCAACGACGTCGCGGCGGCGGTACGGGCCAACACCCGGCAACTGGTCCGCGAGGCGGTCGACAGCGGCGGCTGCGACTTCGCCGAGCAGATCGCGAGCCGCATCCCGATGACCACGATCTCCAACCTGCTCGGCGTGCCCGAGCGGGACCGCGACTACCTGCTCGAACAGACCAAGGCCGCGCTGTCGGCCGACACCGAGGACGTCGACGAGGTCGACTCCGAGATGGCCCGCAACGAGATCCTGCTGTACTTCATGGACATGGTCGAGGAGCGGCGCGAGAAGCCCGGCGACGACGTGATCAGCATGTTGATCGCCAGCTCCATCGACGGGGTGCCGCTGTCCGACGAGGACATCGTGCTCAACTGCTACAGCCTGATCATCGGCGGCGACGAGACCAGCCGGCTGACGATGATCGACGGCGTCCACACCCTCGCGGCCCGCCCGGACCAGTGGCGGCGGCTCAAGCACGGCGAGGTCGCGATCGACACCGCCGTGGACGAGGTGCTGCGCTGGGCGTCGCCCACCATGCACTTCGGGCGCACCGTGGTCCGCGAGACCGAACTGCACGGCGTACCGCTGCGGCCGGGCGAGATCGTCACGCTCTGGCATGCCTCCGGCAACCGGGACGAGCGGGTCTTCGACCGGCCCGGCGAGTACGACCTCGGCCGCACCCCCAACAAGCACCTGGCCTTCGGCTACGGCCCGCACTTCTGCCTCGGCTCCTACCTGGCCAAGGTGGAGATCTCCGAACTCCTCATGGCGTTGCGGGACTTCACGACCGGGTTCGAGCAGACCGGCGAGGCGCAGCGCATCCGGTCCAACTTCCTGACCGGGTTCTCCACGCTGCCGGTGCGGTTCCGGCCAGACGACTCCGGAAGGAAAGAGGTCGACCGATGAGCGGCAACCCCTTCGACGGCGGCGAGGGCGACTGGCTGGTCGTGGTGAACGAC
The DNA here is from genome assembly GCF_007896895.1 of Streptomyces misionensis. Taxonomy (GTDB): domain Bacteria; phylum Actinomycetota; class Actinomycetes; order Streptomycetales; family Streptomycetaceae; genus Streptomyces; species Streptomyces misionensis_A. The sequence continues at coordinate 86,115 of NZ_VOGW01000001.1, forward strand.
GCCGGAGCGCACGCGTTGTGGCGGCCGTACCTGGAGCTGCCGAAGGGCTGGCGGGTCGTGTACCGCGGCCCCCGCCGCGACGACGCCCTCGACTACGCCGAACAGAACTTCACGGCGTTGGTGGACACGCCGACGGCCTGAACAGGTACCCGACCAGCGAGCGCCGGGAGCGCGAGTGAACATCTACATATCAGGGCAGGGGGCGTTCGCGGTGCAGGTCGCGGATGCCCTGTGGGACGAGGGACACCGGATCGCGGGCGTGGCCGCCCCCCGGCTGCGCAAGGGGCACGGCGACGAGAGCAACGCGATGTCCTGGGACCGGCTGCGCTCCTGGGCGTACCCCAGGAGCGTCCCGTGGACGGACTCGGCCGAACTGCGGGCGATGCACGTGCCGGACGGGGTGGACGTCATCGTCGCCGCGCACTCGCACGCCTTCATCGGCCGCCGCACGCGCGCCCGGGCCGCCGTCGCGGCCATCGGCTACCACCCCAGCCTGCTGCCCCTGCACCGGGGCCGGGACGCGATCCGCTGGACGATCCGCGACGGGGACAAGGTGACCGGCGGCAGCGTCTACCACCTCACGGAGCGCACCGACGGCGGCCCGATCGCCGCGCAGGAGCACCTGTTCGTGCCGCCGGGCTCGACCCCGCAGAGCCTGTGGCGCGAGCATCTGGCCCCGCTCGGGGTGCGGTTGCTGGTGCGGGTGGTCGCCGACCTCGCCGAGGGCCGGCGGATCGAGGTCCCCCAGGACGAGAAGCTGGCGACCTGGGAGCCCGCGATGGACGCCCAGCCGCTGTTCAAACCCGAGCTGATCGCGCTGCCCGGGACGGCGCTCGTCGACGGCAGCAAGTGGGCCCTGCACGCCCGGTGAGCCGACCGCGTCCGCCCTGCTCACAAGGGGCGTGCACCGGCGAACTACATGTTGTTTCCGGCCAGTTGGGAAGCAAACGATTGACCTGGGTGGGGCGCGGTGATCGGCTTGTGGGGTTCGTGCACGCAACCCGTCTGGGGAGAGGAAGCAACACCGCCATGCACAACGGATCATCACGGGGGCGGGCCCGGCCGGCCGCGGACGGCCGACTGCCGGGCTCCGGCGGCCGGCGCCCGTCGGACGGTCGCCGCGTGTTCCCCGGCAGGCCCGCATGACCAGTGTCGCGGCGACGTCGCAGCAGAGGTCGGGCCTGGCGCTCGGAGTGCTGGCCGGGGCACTCGCACTGGACCTGAGCGGAATGGCCGTACTGAACGCGGCCCTGCCGTCCGTCGGCACACGCTTCGGCCTGGCCGACACCACCCTGCAATGGGTCATGACGGCCTACTCCGTCACGTTCGCCGGCTTCCTGCTGGTGGGCGGCAGGCTGGCCGATGTGTTCGGCAGACGGCGGGTGTTCGAGGCCGGGGTCGCCCTGTTCACGGCGGCCGCGCTGGTCGGGGCCCTGGCACCGGACGGCGCCGTGCTGCTCGGCGCGCGGGGCGTCCAGGGCATCGGCGCGGCCCTGTCCGGCCCGGCCGCCCTCGCGCTGCTGACCGAGGTGTTCCCGGAGGGACCGGAGCGGGGCCGCGCGCTCGGCGTGTACGCCGCGGTCGGCGCGGCCAGCTTCAGCGGCGGGATGCTGCTGGGCGGCGTGCTGACCGAGTTCCTCGGCTGGCGCTCGGTCCTGTGGTTCTCGGTGCTGCTCGGCGCGCTCGTGCTCGCGGTCACCCGGGCCGGACTGCCCGACGGGACGGGCCGCAGGGGGCCGGTGGACCTGGCCGGCGCCGTCTTCGGCACCCTCGGCCTCGCGCTGCTCGTCGTCGGCGTGAGCCTGGGCGGGGTGTGGGCCTGGGCCCTGGTCGCCGGCGCGGTGCTCTTCCTGGTGCTCTTCGTCGTCCGCGAGCGCGGCGCCGCCGACCCGCTGCTGCCGCTCGGCCTGTTCCGGATCCCGTCGGTACGGCTGGCGACCGCGGCGGCCTTCCTCCAGTACACGGCGTCGGTCGGGATCGTGTTCTTCGCGCCCCTGTACCTCCAGGGGATGCTGGGATACTCCCCGGTCGAATCCGGCCTCTCCCTGGTGCCGATGTCGCTGACGGTGTTCCTCACCGCCAGCTTCCTCACCGGGCGGCTGCTGACCAGGTTCAGCCCGCGCACCCTGATGGTCACCGGCCTGGTGCTGATCGGCGCGGGCACGGCGCTGTGGACGACCACCCCGCACCACGGCAACTACCTGCTGCACGTGATGCCCGGGCTGGTGATCAGCGGCCTCGGCCAGGGCCTGAACTTCCCCGCGATGACCACGGCCGGCCTGGGCGGTGTGCCGCCGCACCAGCACGCGGTCGCCGGCGCGGTGAACGTCGTCGCCCAGCAGATCGGCTCCAGTGCCGGGGTCGCGGCCCTGGTCCTGGTCGCGGCGACCGCCGACGACCGGCTGTCGGGCTACCACCTGGCCTACCTCGTGGCCGGCGTCGCCTGTGCGGTCGGTGCCGCGGGAGTCGCGTCGACGCGGCGGAGCTGAGCACGCGCGACCGCGGTGGCCCCCCGGGAGCCGGGGGCGGCCGTCCGCCGTGTTCGCCGTGTTCGTCGTAGGAGGTGTACGAGGTGTACGCCGGCGCCCCGCAACGGCGGGTGCGCCGGCTCTCCCTTGCCCCGACCGGTGGCCTGTTCGGCCTGCTCAGGGCGTTGACAGGACGGTGCGTCACCGGCCGGACGGGTATGGCGGCCGTATAGGGCCACCGAAGAGGATCTCCGGTGCCTGTTCGCGCAGCGGTCGGCCGCAGGCGGTCCCCCCACGGACACACTGCCCAGACACCAGGAGACGCACTCGATGACGAAGACCGGCGTCCGGCGCCTGATCGGCTCCGCGCTGACCGTACTGGTCGCATCCGCCACGGCGGCGGCGGTGTCCGCCGCGCCCGCCGCGGCGGCCGTGACCGTGGCCTGGCAGAAGATCGACTACCCGCCCGCCGACGAGGTGTGGAGCTTCACCCCGCTCGCCGACTCGACGTCCATGGCGACGACCAGGTCGGGCGGGGGACCGTTCTGCGACCCCTGCAACGTCACCTACCAGCTGTGGCAGAAGCAGGGCGGCCAGACGTGGAAGGACATCTCGCCCCCCGGCAAGGAGATCGTCGACTCGACCACGGGCACGGCCGCCGACGACGTGTGGGCGTTCAAGAACGACAACGGCCTGATGGGGTACCACTGGGACGGAACCGCCTGGACGGCGAACTCCCCGGACACGGCGCGCTTCGACACGAAGGACAGCAAGGCGCTCTCGCGCGACGACGTGTGGGCGGCCGGCGCCTACAAGGCCACGACCTCGCAGTGGGTGCCCGCCCTCGCGCACTTCGACGGCCAGGGCTGGAACGTCACCAAGCTGCCGGACTCCATGCAGACGGCCACGCTCAACACCATGAGCGTGAACGCGGACGACGACATCTGGGTGGCCGGTTTCAAGGACAAGGGCACCATCAGCGGCGACGCCTACCAGCCCTTCGCGGCGCACTGGAACGGCACCCAGTGGACCGAGTCGGCGCTGCCCTCGTCCAGCCCCAACAGCACCCTGCTCTACGCCGTCGTGGCCAAGAGCCCGAACGACGTCTGGCTCGGCGGCAACCTGTACAACCTCCAGGGCGACGTCAAGGGCGTCAAGACCGGCGGCTACGTCCTCCACTGGGACGGCAGCACCTGGAAGCGGATCGACGTGCCGGGCAAGGACATCCACTGGGTCTCCTCCTTCGCGTACCACGACGGCCGGCTCTGGGCCGGACTGTCGTCCGACACCGGCAAGGGCATGGCCCGCTGGACCGGCACGGCCTGGGAGTTCGTCAACGGCCCCAGCGGCATCCTGTCCAACGAAGGCGAGCTGTCCGCCTCACCCGACGGGTCCCTGTACGTGAACGACTACTCGACCCTCGCCCGGCTGGCCCCGCAGTCCCTGCGGTGACGTGACACGGCCCGACCGGCACCACCCGGCCCGGCACGCGGACGACCGCGTGCCGGGCCGGCGCCCGTCCGCCGCCGTCGGGACCGTCAGCCCTCCTCGACGAGGAGCCGGGCCCCGGTCGCGGCCACGACCTCCCGCACGCCGACACCCGGAGCGGTCTCCACCAGCCGCAGCCCCTCGGGAGTGACGTCGATGACGCCCAGATCGGTGACGATCCGGTCCACCACCCGGCGGCCCGTGGCGGGCAGCCCCAGCTCCTCGACGATCTTCGGGCTGCCGTCCCTGGCCACGTGCTCCATCACGACCACCAGCCGCCGGGCGCCGTGGACCAGATCCATCGCACCGCCCATCCCCTTGACCATCTTGCCGGGGATCATCCAGTTGGCCAGGTCGCCGCGGGCCGACACCTGCATGGCGCCGAGCACCGAGACATCGATCCGGCCGGCCCGGACCATGCCGAAGGAGAGGGCCGAGTCGAAGTAGGCGCCGCCGGGCAGGGTGGTCACCGTCTCCTTCCCGGCGTTGATCAGGTCGGGGTGCTCCTCGCCGTCGTGCGGGTAGGGGCCCACGCCCAGGACGCCGTTCTCGGAGTGCAGCACCACATGCACCCCCTCCGGCAGGTGGTTGGGGATCAGTGTGGGCAGGCCGATGCCCAGGTTGACGTACTGGCCGTCGCGCAGTTCCCGGGCGGCGCGGGCGGCGAGCTGTTCGCGGTCGAGCGGCACGGTCACTTCTCCTCGGATCCGGTACGCGGGACGACGGCGCCGGTGCGCGCCGGACGCGTGGTACGGCGCTCGACGCGTTTGCCCAGCGAGGCGTCGACGGCGACCACGCGGTCCACGTACACCCCCGGCAAGTGCACCTCGTCCGGCGGCAGTTCACCCGCCTCGACGATGCGCTCGGCCTCCACCACGGTCACCCGTCCCGCCATCGCGCACAACGGGTTGAAGTTGCGCGCCGCCGCGTGGAAGACGCAGTTGCCGTGCCGGTCGGCGACCGCGGCCCGCACCAGGGCGAAGTCCGCGGTGATGGCCTCCTCCAGCAGATAGCGGCGGCCGCCGAACTCCCGGGTCTCCTTGGGCGGTGAGGCCACCGCGACGGCGCCGTCGGGGGTGTGGCGCCAGGGCAGGCCGCCCTCCTCGACCTGGGTGCCCACCCCCGCCGGGGTGTAGAACGCGGGGATGCCGGTGCCGCCGGCCCGCAGCCGCTCGGCCAGCGTGCCCTGCGGTGTCAGCTCCACCTCCAGCTCGCCGGACAGGTACTGGCGGGCGAACTCCTTGTTCTCGCCCACGTAGGACGAGGTCATCCGGGCGATCCGGCCGGCCCGCAGCAGCAGTCCGAGACCCCAGTCGTCCACACCGCAGTTGTTGGAGACGACCCGCAGCCCGGCCGCGCCGGTCTCGGCCAGCGCGGCGATCAGCGTCGACGGGATGCCGCACAGGCCGAACCCGCCGACCGCGAGCACCGCACCGTCAGGGATGTCCGCCACTGCCTGCGCGGCCGCGGCCATCACTTTGTCCATGCCGTTTCCTTCCCCACCGGGGTCCGTTCCGTTCCTCGCCCCGGCCTGCCGCCGCGTCGCGACCGGGCCGGGCGCTCCTCACCTTTGCCCGGACCGGCGGTCGCGGGCCATGTGCGCCGGTGCCATGACCGGGCGGCAAAGAGCGGTGACCGGCAACATGCCGACCGTCCGGCGGCGCTCCTAGGGTTCCGGCAATCACGCAGCGCACTGTCAGGAGTCGATCGCCATGCGTTCCAGCCTCACGGACCCCTTCAGAAGCGGAACCCTCCGCGCACTCACCCTCGTCGCCGTCGGCGCCCTGGTCGCGGGCTGCTCCTCGGCCGGCACCGCCGGCACCGCGTCCGCCGGGTCCGGCGGCAGGTCCGCCCCGGTGAAGGTGGGGCTGGTGTACTCGCGCAGCGGACTCCTGGCCGCCTACGGCAAGCAGTACGAGGAGGGCTTCAAGGCGGGACTGGCCTACGCCACGCACGGGACGAACAAGGCGGGCGGCCATCCGATCGAGGTCACCGAACAGGACGACGCGGGCGACCCGGCGAAGGCCGTCGCCGCGGCCAAGTCCCTGGTCGGCAAGGGCTGCAAGGTCCTCGCCGGCACCACCGACTCCGGTGTGGCCCTCCAGATGGCGCCGCTCGCCGCGCAGAACAAGGTGCTGTACGTCAGCGGCCCGGCCGCCACCGACGCGGTCACCGGCGTCAACGCCTACACCTTCCGCTCGGGCCGGCAGTCGTACCAGGACATACTCGCCGCCGGGGCCCTGCTCGGCGACGCCCGGGGCAGGAAGGTCACCGTGCTCGCCCAGAACTCCGCGTTCGGACAGGCCAACGTGGCCGCGGTGAAGGCCGTCCTCGGCCCGAAGGGAGCGCACGTCGGCTCCGTGCTGGCCCCGCCCAGCGCCACCGACCTCACGCCCTTCGCCCGCCAGACCCGGGCCGGCAAGCCGGACCTGGTGTTCGTCGCCTGGGCGGGTGCCGGCGCCCCGGCCCTGTGGACCGCGCTCGACCAGCAGGGCGTGCTGGACGCCAGCAAGGTCGTCACCGGCCTCGCGGGCACCGCCTCGTACCCGGTCTTCGGCACGGCCGGCTCCAAGATCGCCTTCCTCGCGCACTACTTCCCGGGCGCCGGGGGCGGCAACCCGGTGGAGAGGGCCATGCTCGACGGCATCACCAAGGCCGGCGGCACCCCCGACCTGTTCAGCCCGGACGGCTTCACCGCCGCCCAGATGATCGTGCACGCCATCGAGTCCGGCAGCGCCACCGACACCGCGGCCATGGCCAAGGCACTGGAGGGCTGGAGCTTCGACGGACCCAAGGGCGCAGAACGCGTCCGCGCGAAGGACCACGCCCTGCTCCAGCCGATGTTCACGGCACGGCTCAAGGGCAGCGGCAGCGCCGCCCGCCCCGAACTGATCGACAGCGTCCCGATGACGGCGGTCGCGCCACCGGCCACGGGGACGGCGGGCCGATGACCTCCTCGAACACGACGGCACCGAGCGCCGCGGGGACCCCGGGCGACCGGACGGCGAGCGGCTTTTCGGCGCCGGTGCTCCGACTGCGCGACATCGGCTGGACGGTCGGCGGCGCCACCATCGTCGACGCCGTCTCCTTCGACGTCCGCGAAGGCGAGTTCCTCGCCTTCATCGGCCCCAACGGCGCGGGCAAGACCTCGCTGTTCAACCTGGTCAGCGGGATCAGCCCGGTCTCCCGGGGCACCATCGAACTGGACGGCCGCGACATCACCGCGGAAGCCGCCTACGCCCGGGCCCGGCGCGGCCTCGGACGCACCTTCCAGACCTCCAGCCTCTGGCCGGGCATGACGGTCGCCGACCACGTCGCGCTCGCGGCCCAGGCCGCCGACGGCGGTTCGTACCGGATCTGGCGCCGCGCCGACCCCTACCCCGCGCTCGTCGACCGGGTGCTGGCACGCACTCAGCTCGCGCACCGCGCCGGAACCTGCGCCGACGCCCTCTCGCACGGCGAGAAACGCAAGCTCGAACTCGCGGTGCTGCTCGTCGGCGAGCCCCGGCTGATGCTGCTGGACGAGCCGATGGCGGGCGTGAGCGCCGAGGAGGTGCCCGCGCTGACCGAGCTCATCCGGTCACTGCACAAGGAGGAGGGCCGCACCGTGCTGATGGTCGAACACCACATGGACGTCCTGCTGGGCCTCGCCGACCGGGTGGCCGTGATGCACCACGGCACACTGCTGGTGCTGGACACCCCGCGCGCCGTGATGGCCGACCCCACCGTGCAGCAGGCCTACCTCGGGGAGGAGCTGTGACCCCCGCCCCGGCGCCCCTGCTGAGCGTGCGCGACCTGCGGGTCGTGATCGGCGGCAGGCACATCCTGCACGGTGTCGACCTGACCGTGGCCGCCTCGGGCACCACCGCGCTGCTCGGCCGCAATGGAGCCGGCAAGACGACCACCGTGCGCGGCGTTCTCGGCCTGGTGCCGCGCACCGGCAGCGTGCAGCTGGCCGGCGAGGAGACGGTCCGCCTGCCCACTCACGTCCTGGTGCGCCGCGGCATCGGCTACGCCCCCGAGGACCGCGGCGTCTTCGCCGCCCTCAGCGTGGCCGAGAACCTCCGCCTCGCCGAACGCCCGGGAGCCGGCGAACCGGACTACGACCTGGTCCACGAGCTCTTCCCGGAGCTGGCACGACGGGCCCGGCAGGCCGCCGGCACCCTGTCCGGCGGCCAGCAGCAGATGGTCGCCATCGCCCGGACCCTGCTCAACGGCAACCGGCTGATCATCGCCGACGAACCCACCAAGGGCCTGGCGCCCAAGGCGGTCACCGAGGTCGCCCGGGTACTGGAGCGCGTCGCCGAGACGGTGCCGGTCCTGCTCGTGGAGCAGAACCTCGCCCTGGTGCGCCGCCTCGCCCGCCACTGCGCCGTCCTCGCCGACGGCCGCACCGTGCACCAGGGCCCGGCCGCCGAACTGCTCGCCGACGCCGAGGCGGCCCGCCGGCTGCTCGGCGTCGGCAGCACCGGCCACCGCGGCCCGGCGAGGACACCGGCCGGCCCGCCCGTTCGCACCGCGGCGCACGACGCCGCCCGGACCACGGAGGCGGACACCTGATGGCCACCGTCGTGCTGCTCACCTTCACCGGACTCGGCCTGGGCGCCCTGTACTTCCTGATCGCCTCCGGCCTATCCTTGATCTTCGGGCTGATGGACGTGCTCAACTTCGCCCACGGCGCCCTGCTGTCCATCGGCGCCTACGGCACCTGGTGGGCCGCCTTCGGCCACCTGCCCGGCGCCGGCTTCGGCGGGGCGGGGTTCGTCCTCGCCGTCGTCTTCGGCACCGCGGTCGGCACCGTCGCCGCCGTGTTCCTCGAAGTCGCCGTCATCCGCCCGCTCTACACCCGCCCCCGCGAACAGATCCTCGCCACGGTGGGCGTGGGCCTGGCCGTACCGGCCCTGCTGTCGGCCGTCTGGGGCGCCGACGCCCGGCCCTTCCCCGGGCCGAAGGCACTGTCCGGCACGTTCGGCGTGCTGGGGGCGGAAGTCCCGCTCAACCGCCCGGTGCTGATCGGGGCGGCCCTGGTGGTCCTGGTCGCGCTCAAGGTGTTCCTCGGCCGCACCCGGCACGGACTGGTCGTCCGCGCGGGCGTGGAGGACCGGGCGATGGTCACCGCGCTCGGCATCGACGTGCGCAGGGCCTTCACCCTGGTCTTCGCCCTCGGCGGCGCGGCAGCCGCCCTCGGCGGCGCCCTCGGCGGCCTCTACTTCGGCTCCGTCGACCCCGGACAGGGCACCTCCCTGCTCATCTTCGCGTTCGTGGTCGTCGTGACGGGCGGCATGAACTCGCTCACCGGCACCGCGCTGGCCTCGGTGGCCGTGGGCCTCGTCCAGCAGTTCGCCAACTACTACACCACCGCGGGGCTCGGCGACGTCGCCGTCGTCGTCCTGCTCGCCGCCCTGCTGCTCGTCCGGCCGCGGGGGCTCACCGGGAGGCTCGCATGACCACCGCCACCCAGCCGCGCGGCCGGGCCCGCACGGCGGACCAGCCCGTCGCCGGCCGCTCGGAGAGGCTGCGGCGAGCCACCCGCTGGTGGCCGCTGCCGATGCTGTCGGTCCTGTTCGTCGTGCCCTTCGGCGCGCTGCCGCTGCCGGGTCTGCTCGACGGCCCGATCGGCAGCCCCGGAAACCTCCAACTGCTCGCCCTGTGCCTGGTGTTCGGGGGCCTCGCCACCGGTTACGACCTGCTGCTCGGCCGCACCGGGCTGCTGTCCTTCGGGCACGCGCTCTACTTCGCGGCGGGCACCTACGCCACCAACACCGTGATGCTCGAAGCGGGTCTGCCGTTCGCCGTGTCCGCGCTGCTCGGCCTGCTCGCGGGGGTCGCGCTGTCCGCCCTGCTGGGCGCGGTCGGCCTGCGCGTCGGCGGCATCGGATTCTCCATGGTCACCCTGGCCTTCGCGCAGGCCGCGTCGATCCTCGTACAGCGCGACCCCGGCGGCGTCACGGGCGGCGAGGAGGGCCGGGCCGCGCCCGCGGACCGGCTGCCCGCCTCGCTCGTCGGCATCGAGCACACCGCCAATCTGTACTGGGTAGCGCTGGCCTACCTGGTCGTGGTGCTGGCCGTGGTGCAGTGGACGGTCTGCTCGCCCATCGGCCGGGTCTGGGAGGGCATCAAGGAGAACGAACGCCGGGTGGAGGTGCTGGGCCTGCGCCCGTACGGCTTCAAACTCGCCGCCTTCGTGCTGGCCGGCACCCTGGCCGCGCTCGGCGGCATCGTGTACCTGCTGCTGACCGGCGGCGCCACCCCGCGCACGACCACCTCCGACTTCACCCTGTCCCTGCTGGTGATGGTGGTGCTGGGCGGCTCGGGGACCCGGTGGGGACCCATGATCGGTGGCATCCTCTACACCTGGGCCGACCAGCGGCTCGGCGACCTGGCCGGCTCGGGAGCGGTCGCCGCCCTGCCCTCCGTCGTACGGGTGCCGCTCTCCCAGCCGCTGTTCCTGCTCGGAGCGCTGTTCGTCGCCGTCATCTACGTACTGCCCGGCGGTGTGGTGCGGCTGCCGGCCCGGCTGCGCGCCGCCCGTCCGTCCCGCACCGCCGCCGACCCCGAGGAGGTCCTTCCCTCATGACACGCGCACCCGAGGAGTTCGAGGTACCGGTGCCCGGCGGGGGACTGGCGGTGCTGCGCTGGCCCGCCGACGCCCCGGACGCCCCGGTGGTGGTCGCGCTGCACGGCATCACGGCCAACGGCCTGAGCTGGGCCCGCGTCGCCCACCACCTGGCCGGGCGGGTCACCCTGGTGGCACCGGACCTGCGCGGCCGGGGCCGCAGCGGGCGACTGCCCGGCCCCTACGGCATCGCGGCCCACGCCGACGACACGGCCGCCCTGGTGGACGCGCTCGGCCTGGGGCCGGTGGTGCTGACCGGCCACTCCATGGGAGCCTTCACCGCGGCCCTGACCGCGGTGCGCCACCCGCACCTGCCGGCGGCCCTGCTGCTGGTGGACGGCGGCGTCGGCTTCCCCGTCCCGGCAGCTGTGGACCCCGACGCGCTGATCACCTCCGTGATCGGCCCGGCCATGCGGCGGCTGTCCATGACCTTCCCGGACCGGGACGCCTACCGCGCGTTCTGGCGCGGCCACCCGGCCTTCGCCGACTCCTGGTCGCCGTGGGCGGACGCCTACATCCAGCGCGACCTCGTCGGTACGGAGCCCGAACTGCGCTCCTCCTGCGCCCTGGAGGCCGTACGCGCCGACGGCGTGGACCAACTCCGCGAGGAGGTGTCGGGCGCGGTGCACCGGCTGCCCGGTCCGGCCGTGCTGCTGTGGGCCGAACGCGGTCTGATGGACGAGCCGCAGGGCCTGTACGACGAGCAGCGGCTCGCCGCCGCGGGCCTCGACCCCCGCTTGGTGCGCACGCGGCCGGTACCCGGCACCAACCACTACACGATCCTCGTCGGCGACGAGGGCGCCCGGGCCGTGGCCCGGCACCTGCTGGCGGCGGCCGACGTGCCGGGGCCCGGGGAACCGGCCACCGTGCCGTCCCGCTGACCACGCGGCTCCCGCCGCCCCGCTCGCCCGTCAGGCGCCCGACAGCAGGTGCAGCCGCAGCGCCAGCTGGAGTTCCAGGGCGCGCTCGGGGGTGTTCCAGTCGGAGCCGAGCAGCGCCTGGACGCGGTCCAGGCGCTGCACCACCGTGTTCACATGCACATGCAGCTCCTCCTTCGCCCGGGTCAGGCTCCCGCCGCGGTCGAAGTAGGCGCGCAGGGTGCGGACCAGCTGGGTGCCGCGCTGGGCGTCGTACTCCAGCAGCGGTCCCAGGACGGCGGTGACGAAGCCGTCCACGTCGTGGTCGTCGCCCAGCAGGACGCCGAGGAAGCCGAGTTCGGCGACGCTCGCCCCGTCCCCGGTACGCCCGAGCACCCGCAGTGCCCGCAGACAGCGCAGGCCCTCGGCGTGCGCGGCGGCGAGGGCCCGCGGCCCGGCGGCCGGTCCGGCACCCGCCACCGTGACCGGTACGCCGGTCAGTTGGCCGAGCTGCCCGGCGGCGACGCGCGCCGCCTCACCCGGACCGGTGCCCTCGCACGGGAGCAACAGCACCACGGCGCCCTCGTGTTCCGTGCCGACCCCGCCGTTCCCGAACAAGTACTGCACGGCCGCGTCGGCGAGCCGCCCCCGAGCCGCGTCGTCGGCCCGGGCGACGAGCAGGACATGGGGACGGTCGAGGTCGATGCCGAGCCGGCGGCCGCGGGCCACCAGACCGGCCGGGTCGCGGTCGGGCGCGGTGAGCAGATCGGTGACCAGGTCGCCGCGGACCCGGTTCTCGGTCTCCGCGACCGAACGCCTCAGCAGGAGCAGCAGGGAGGTGACGACGCTGCTCCGCTCGAACAGCCGCCGGTCGGGGTCGTCCAGCTCCGGCCGCCCGTACAGGACCAGACAGCCCAGCAGTTCCTGTCCGGCCAGTACGGCGCAGACCCAGCGCCCGTCACGGAAGACCGCGTGCGCGGTGGCGCGGGAACTCTCCGCCGCCGCGACCAGCGCCGCCGCCTCCTCGGCGGCACCCGCGTCCTGCGCGCCCCGGGTGGGCGCGCCGCCGTGCTCGCCGACCGCGGTCAGCGGCCACCCGGAGCCGTCGTGGACCGCGACGTCCCCCTTCAGCAGACCGGCCACGGCGGCGGCCACGTCCGACACGTCACCGCCGCGCAGCACCAGATCGGTGAGCCGGTCATGGGACTCCGCGGCACGCTGCATGGCCGCGGAGTGCTCCCGGATCACGGTGTTGGCCTCGGCCAGTTCGGCCAGCGCGGCCCGCGCGTCGGCCATGGCCTTGGCGGTGTCGATGGCGATGGCCGCGTGGTCGGCGAGCGAGCACAGCAGCGCCACCTCGTCCGGGGCGAAGGTGCGGGGCGTGCGGTCCGCGGCGAACAGCGCCCCGATGACCTGACCGCCGCTGCCCGACCCCAGCAGCAGCGGCACCCCGAGTATCGCGACCAGCCCCTCGTCGAGGACGCCGGCGTCGATGCTGCCGGTGTGGACGAAGCGGTCGTCCGTGCGGTAGTCCGGCGAGGCGTACGGGCGGGCGGTCTGCGCGACCAGACCGCCGAGGCCCTCGCCCAGTTGCAGCCGCAGGTTCTGGAACAGTTCCGACACCGAACCGTCGGTGACCCGCATATAGGTGTCCCCGGCCTCCTCGTCGGGCAGCGTGAGATAGGCCGTGTCCGTGCCCAGCAGCATCCTGGCCCGCCGGACGATGGAGCGGAGCACCGCGTCCAGGTCGCGCAGCGACGCCAGGTCGCCCGCGGTGTCGAAGAGCGCGGTCAGCTCGGCCTCCCGGCGCCGGTGCTGCCTGAGCGTGCTCTGCACGCGCAGCGCCGCCTCCGTGGCCTGCTCGACCTCCGCGAGGTCCTGGGCGGTGGCGCCGCTGCGCCGGGCCTCGACGGCGACGGCGCCGAGGTCTTCGGCGGGGGCGCCCGCGGCGAGGAGTTCGAGCAGCCGGCGCAGGTGCGGGGCGACGGAGGCGGGTCTGTGCGGCATGGGCGGACAACCGTTGCGAAGT
>NZ_VOGW01000200.1 GCF_007896895.1 Streptomyces misionensis
GACAGGTCGGCCGGGGTGGGCATCACGCTGCCGGGCAGCTGGACGGCGGCCGCGCCGTGCGCGACGGCCGAGGCCAGGGCCTCGGGGCCCGCGCCGCCCGCGATGAGGAATCCGGCCAGCGAGGCGTCGCCCGCGCCGACGTTGCTGCGGACGGCGGCCACCGGCGCGCCGCCGTACCAGGCGCCCGCGCCGGTCACGAGGAGTTGCCCGTCGGCGCCGAGGCTCGCCAGCACCGCGCCCGCGCCGAGCGAGCGCAGGTCCTCGGCCGCCTTCAGCGCGTCGCCCACCGTCGCCAGGGGGCGCCCGACGGCCTCGGCGAGTTCCTCGGCGTTGGGCTTGACCACGTCCGGGCCCTCGCGCAGCGCCGCCAGGAGGGCGGGCCCGGAGGTGTCCAGCGCGATGCGCACCCCGGCGGCGTGCGCCCGGGCGACGAGGTCGGCGTACCAGGAGGGGGCGAGGCCGCGCGGGAGGCTGCCGCAGCAGGCGATCCAGTCGGCGCCGTGCGCCTGGCGCCGTACGGTCCGCAGGAGCAGTTCCCTCTCCTCGGGGCCGAGTTCCGGGCCGGGCGCGTTGATCTTCGTCAGGACGCCGTCCGCCTCGGCGAGGGCGATGTTGGAACGGGTGGTCCCGGCGACCGGGACCGGTGCGACCTCGATGCCCTGCGCGGCGAGGAGTTCGGCGACGAGGGCGCCCGGCGCGCCGCCCAGGGGCAGGACGGCGACGGTGCGGCGGCCGGCGGCGGCCACGGCGCGCGAGACGTTGACGCCCTTGCCGCCGGGGTCCATGCGTTCGCCGGTGGCACGGACGACCTCGCCGCGGTCGAGGGAGGGGACCTCGTAGGTGCGGTCCAGGGACGGGTTGGGGGTGACGGTGACGATCACGCGCGGACCACCTCTGTGCCGGCGCGCTCGATGGCGGCGGCGTCCTCGGGGCTCAGGGCGCTGTCGGTGATCAGCAGGTCCACGTCGTCCAGGTCGCCGAAGCGGGCGAAGTGCTCCTGGCCGTGCTTGGCGGAGTCGGCGAGCAGCACCACCCGGCGGGCGGCGGCGACGGCGGCCCGCTTCACGGCGGCCTCGGCGAGGTCGGGGGTGGTCAGTCCGTGCGCGGTGGAGAAGCCGTTGGCGGCGACGAACAGCACGTCGGCGCGGATCTCGCCGTACGCCCGCAGCGCCCAGGCGTCCACTGCGGCCCGGGTACGGTGCCGTACGCGGCCGCCGACCAGGTGCAGCTGGAGGCCGGGGTGGTCGGCGAGGCGGGCGGCGATGGGCAGGGAGTGGGTGACGACGGTCAGCTGGCTCTCCAGCGGGAGCGCGGCGGCCAGGCGGGCCACGGTGGTGCCGGCGTCGAGGATCACGGTGCCGTCGACGGGCAGTTCGGCCAGGGCCGCCTTGGCGATGCGGTCCTTCTCGTCGGCCGCCGTGGACTCGCGTTCGGTGAGGTCCGGTTCGAAGTCGAGGCGGCCGGCCAGGATGGCCCCGCCGTGCACCCGGCGCAGCAGTCCGGCCCGGTCGAGGGCCTTGAGGTCGCGGCGGATCGTCTCCGCCGTCACCTGGAACTCCTCGGCGAGCGACACGACGTCCACCCGGCCGCCGTCACGGGCGAGCCGGAGGATCTCCTGCTGCCGCTCCGCTGCGTACATGTCCGTCTGCCTCCGACCGATGCCCGAATCTGTGGTTTACCGGGGAGGCTACGCCTGCGCTGCGGGAAAGTAAACAGATTCGGATGCCGTTCGGGCATGAACGGACATCGGCGGGGACAACCGGACACGCTCGGGCCGGCCCTCCCTGCTTACGGCGCTTACGGCGCCACGAAGCCGCCCCCGCGCGGGCCGTGGCGTCCGGCTCCGCCGGGGACGCGGGCGGGGTCCGGTCGGGTCGGGGCAGCAGGAGCGGAGTGGCCAGGATGAGGAGTCCGGCGGCCGTGAGCGCGGTGCGCGGGCCGGTGGCGTCGGCGAGCAGTCCGCCGAGGGCCGCTCAAGGCTGTTCCCTAATCGGACCGGCGGTGCCTCGTCGGGGCGCTACTCGCCCGTCTTCCCGTCGATCAGTTCTCGGGCGACGTCGAGGTGGCCGACGTGGCGGGCGTACTCCTGAAGCAGGTGGAAAAGGATCCGTCCGAGGGAGGGAGCCTGGTCGTGTGTCCGGAAGCGGCCGCCGAGGCGGGCCTTGTCCGCCAGACCGGCAGCCGCGACCAGGGAGGTCGTCGCGGTCACCTCGTCCTGGTAGGCGGCCATGACCTCTGCGGTCGGCCTGTCGGCGGGGATGCCCCATTCGGCTTCGTCTCCGCCGGGTGGGTGGGCCAGGACGTCCTCGGCAGCGAATCCCCAGCGCATCCAGCGGCGTTCGACCCAGCCGAGGTGCTGAATCAAACCGAGCGGCGACCAGCCCAGCGGCTCGACGGGCGTACGGAGCCGGCCGTCGGACAGACCGGAGATCTTCCGCATGAGCGCCTCGCGGTACCACTCCAGGTAGCCCAGGAGGAGCTCTCGCGTGTCGGAGACGTCGACGCCAGGCCCGTCGAGAAGCGCGGGAACCTGCCCGGAAGGCTGCTGCATCCTGCGAACGTAGCGCGGCACGCTGTCCCAACGCAGGACATCGCCCGGCAAATCAAGCGCCGGAACCTGTCACGATCTTGAGTGGCAGCAGTGATCGCCGACCGGCACGTGGTTCAGTCGTCAGCGGCCGGGGGGGGTGACTGGCGCCTCAGCCCGCTGTGAAGGCTCCGGTTCGGCGGGCGTATTCGGCGAGCCCCTGGGCCGACTCGCCCGCCCAGCCCACGTGGCCGTCGGGCCGGACGAGGAACACGCCCGGGCCGTACGACTCCGGAGCGGCGGGCAGAGCCCGCACACCGGCGTCGGCGGACCGTCCGCCCAGCAAGGTCCAGTGCGGCCCCCGGAACGCGTCGAAGAGACGGATGCCGGACACCGTGCCGTCGGGGGCACGGTCGCCCGCCCGGACGCCGGCCGGGTCCGTCCGAGTCTCCACGCTCAGCGACGACTCCCGGTAGTCGAGCCCCAGTTGCACCGTCGCCCTGCCGCGCCGGACCTCCCCGCGGTGCACGCCCGTCGACAACTCCAGCATGGCCGCAGCGTTCGCCCGCCGCTCCTCCTCATAGGAGTCCAGCAGCGTCTCCGGCGCCCCGTCGCGCAGTACGGCGCCCAGTTTCCAGCCCAGGTTGTAGGCGTCCTGGACGCTGGTGTTCAGGCCCTGGCCGCCGGCCGGTGAGTGGACGTGGGCGGCGTCGCCCGCGAGGAAGACCCGGCCGACGCGGAAGCGGTCCGCGAGGGCTGCTCGCGGACGGAAGTGCGAGGACCAGCGCAGCTCGACAACGTCCTCACGCCCCAGCGGCGTGTATGCGGCCACCAGTTCGCGAACGTCGTCGAGGCGGAGGCCGGTTTCGGAGCCCTCCGGCAGGCGGGCCTGCACCTGGAACTGGTCGGTGCCGGCGAGCGGGCACAGCGCGACCCCGCTGCCGTCAGGTCCCCGGAACATGTGCCAGTGGTCCCGGTCCAGGCCGCTCAGTCGCACGTCCGCCACCAGGAACGGCGCCGGGTCCACCGTCTCTCCGGTCATGCCCACGCCCACCGCACGCCTGGCCGCGGAGCGCCCGCCGTCGGCCGCGACGGCGTACTGCGCGCGGGCGGTCGTAGCGTCCGCGAAGCGCGCGGTCACGCCCTCGGGGTCCTGCTCGAGGCCCGTGACCTCACGCCCGCACGCGACCCGGCCGCCCAGTTCCCGCAGCCGCGCGTACAAGATCTCCTGGGTGCGCCACTGCGGCACCATCAGCGGTTCGGTGTACGGCGTGCCCTCGTCCGCCTCGATCCTGTCGAACACGGGCTGTCCGCCGACCGCTTCGCCCCCCTTCCAGATCAGCTGCGGCGGGTAGGGGCCGCCCGCGGCCCGGATCGCCTCGATGACGCCGAGGTCGTCGAAGACCTCCAGGGTGCGCGGTTGCAGGCCCTTGCCGCGCGAGCCGGGGAACAGGCCCTCCGACCGCTCTACCACCAGCGCTTCCACCCCGCGCCGCGCCAGGTCGATGCCGAGGGTCAGACCGGTCGGTCCCGCACCCACGATCAGGACGTCCATCACGCTCCTCCTTAACAACGTTAAGTCCGGATGCCGCGAAGCCTGCCCTTAACGCTGTTAAGCTGTCAAGGGTGAGCCCCGAGAAACGCGCCCCCCTGGACCGCCGGCGCGTCGCCGGCACCGCGCTCCGGCTGCTGAACGAGGTCGGCCTGGAAGGCTTGACCCTGCGCGCCATCGCCCACGAGCTGGACGTCAAGGCACCCGCGCTGTACTGGCACTTCAAGGACAAGCAAGCGCTGCTGGACGAGATGGCGACCGAGATGTACCGGCGCATCGCCGCCGGCGCCCCGCTCGATCCCGCCGACACCTGGCAGAAGCGGCTGCTCGAGACCAGCCGCGGGCTGCGAACCGCGCTGCTCGGCTACCGCGACGGCGCCAAGGTGTTCAGCGGTTCACGCTTCACCGGCACGGAGCACGCTCCCGCGCAGGAGGCGAACCTGCGGTTGCTGACGGAGAGCGGGCTCACCCTCACCCAAGCCGTGCACGCGGTCCGGACGGCCTACGCGTACACGATCGGTTTCGTCACCGAGGAGCAGGGCGTGAAGCCCCTCCCGAACGAGCGCCGGGAGGGGTACGACATCGAGGACCGCGCCCGGCGGATGGCCGCCTTCCCGCTCGCCGCCGAGGCCGGAGGGCTGCTTTTCGACGGCTACGACGAGCAGTTCGAGGAGGGCCTCGCGGTCGTGATCGCGGGGATCGCCACACGGTACGGGATCGACTGAACCGTCCCTGGTCGCCCGGCGGAGCACGCCGCTGCCGATCGTCCGGCGATCACCGCAACCGGGCAGCCGCCCAACCGCGTACCACCACTCGCCAGAGCAACAGTCCGCAGAGGCCGGGACGGGCCCGGCCGAGCGCGATGTGCGACTCGTCGGCCGAGAACGGCGTGCTGGCGTCGCGCGACGGCCGTGGCCCGGAGCACGACGGACCACTCCGCCTTGTCCCCTCCTTGACCGGGGGTTCGGCCCTGCCCCGCTCATCACCCGCCGCGGCCCGTGCACGCCGACGGCTGTGGCCCGCCCCGCACGTACTGGAGGCGCTCCTGCGGTGTGAAGTCACGGTGCAGGGCACGGCACACGCTGTCGATCGTCTCCGCCGGGCCGGGCAGGGCCGGCTTCCACACCTGTACGGTGCCGTCCACACCGCCCGCCGCCAGTGCGCGCCGGTCGGGGCTGAACGCGAGCGCGGTGACGGCCGTCCGCCGGTCCCAGAAGGCGGCGCGGACGGCGTGCGCGGCAACGTCCCAGACCCGGATGGTGCCGTCGGTATGACCGGTCGCAAGCAGGCTGCCGTCCGCGCTCGGCGCCACCGACACGGCCTGATCGGCCAGGACCGCCATGGCTCTTCCCGAGGCCGGGTCCCAAAGCCGCACCGCCCCGTCGGCGTCGGCGGAGACGAGGGTGTGTCCGTCCCGGCCGAAGGCAAGGGCCACGATGACGTCCGTGGCACCGGTGAGCACGGTCCGGCATCTACCGGTGGCCACGTCCCACAGCCGGACCGTCGTGCCGGTGCCGCCCGTGGCCAGCGTCCGGCCGTCGGGGCTGATCGCCGCCGCCAGCACGGTGTCGGCCACGGGACGCTGGCGCACGACGGTGCGAAGGGTACGACCGGTCGGGTCCCACAGGCGGACCGTGCGCGCGTCTCCGCTGGTCAGGGCCGCCATTATGCGACCGTCCGGCCCGCGGCCCACAGCGACCACGCTGCCGGTGCCCGCCGGGGCGGAACGAGGCCGACGGGCGCGCCGGACCGGGCGGGCGCCCGCATCCCGTACCCGGACCGCTCCGCTGACATCGCCGATGGCCAGTGTTCTGCCGTCCTCGCCGAAGGCAAGCGACGAGATCGTTGCGGACCCGGTCCGGGTGGTGTCGGGCCGTGCCGTGCTCGCCTGCCAGAGGCGGACGGTGCGGTCGCGGCTTCCGGTGGCGAGGGTGCCCCCGTCCGGGCTGAACGAGAGGGAGGACACGCTGTCCCTGTGCCCGGTGAGCACGGCGCGGCTCTTTCCGGTTGACGCATCCCACAGCCGCGCCGTGTCGTCGGCGCCGGCGGTGGCGAGCACCCGCCCGTCGGGGCTGAAGGACATCGTGTACACCGGACCGGTGTGGCCGGCGAGAAGAGCTTGCCGCGCACCCGTCCCGGTGTCGGTGAGCCGTACCGAGCCATCGAGGTCGCCGACGGCCAGCAGACGGCCGTCCGGGCTGAACGCCATCGAGGTGACGGTGGCGTGGCTGATGGTCCACGCGCGGGTGCGACCACCGGAGAGGTCGTGCAGCCGAATGGTCCCGTCGGCGTTCGCCACGGCCAGGACGCGGCCGTCCGGGCGGTAGGCGACGGCCCGGACCGCGCCGTCGGAGGCACGGAAGGCGGCACGCACCTCCCCCGTCGCCGCGTCCCACACCCGTATCCTCCCGTCGTAACCCACGCCGGCCACCGTCCGGCCGCCGGGAGCGAACACCACCGGGCCCTCGGCCCGGCCACGGACGGCGGTCGTCCGCACCCGCCCTTTCGTCAGGTCCGTCAGCAGGAGGGTTCCGCGGGTGTTCGTCACGGCCAGGAGACGGCCGTCCGGGCGGTAGGCGACGGCCCGGACCGCGCCGTCGGAGGCACGGAAGGCGGCACGCACCTCCCCCGTCGCCGCGTCCCACACCCGTACCCTCCCGTCGGAACCCACGCCGGCCACCGTCCGGCCGCCGGGAGCGAACACCACCGCGTCGACGGGGGCGGTGTGGCCGGTGAGGCGGTGCCGCAGTGGAAGGGCTGCCGCGGCGTAGAGGCTTGCGGTGGCCTCTGCGGTGGGGTCGAGGCGGTACGCCTGGACGGCCAGGAGTGAGGCGAGATCGGGATCGTTGCGCAGCAGGGCGCTCGACTCCGCGGCCAGTTCGCGGGACCGTGCGGTCCGCTGCGCGGTGACGGCCTCCTGCCGCCGGCGCTCGCTCGAACGATATTGGTTCCACGCGATCAGGCCCGCGGTGACGGCGACCGCGAGCAGGACGGAGAGCAGGACGGTCAGCCGGCGCAGACGCAGCGTGGTGACGGCGGCCATACGCTGTTCGCGGTCGCGAGCCGTCACGCTGCTGACGAGGAAGTCCCGTTCGAGAGGCGTGAGTTCCCCTTCCGCCTCCGGGCTGTCGAACACCTCCTCGGCGGTGACCAGCCGGACCCCCCGGTACAGGGCGCCCGGGTCACGGTCGAGGGCGTCCCACACGCGGGCCGCCTCGGTGAGCAGGCGGTGCACGCGCAGGCGTTCACGAGCCTCGTCGATCCAGTTCCGCAGCCTGGGCCAGGCGGTGAGGATGGCTTCGTGCGCCAAGTGCACGGTGCTGCCGTCGACGGTGACCAGCCGGGCCCTGACCAGCTGCTCCAGCACCTCATCGGTGTCGGAGGAGCCGTCGGTCCGCAACTCCTCCCGGTCCGCCGGGCGCCGGGTGTCCTGCGTGCCCTGCCCCGGTGTCACCAGGCGCAGCAGGATCTTGCGGGCGCGGTCCGCCTGGGCCGCGGAGAGGCGGGCGTAGAGGTCTTCGGCGGTGCGGGACAGGGCCCCCTGGAGTCCGCCTGGCGCCTCGTAGCCGGCCAGGGTCAGGGTCCTGCCGCTACGGCGACGCCAGGTTTCCAGCAGGGCGTGGGACATCAGGGGCAGACCGCCGGGCTTCCCGCTGGCCTCCTCGACGATCCGCGCGGTCAGTTGTCGCTCCACGATCAGACCGGTCGCCGTCGCCGGCCCGACGACGGCTCGGCGGAGTTCGGCCGGAGTCATGGGGCCGACGAGCAGGGTGGCCTCGCTCAGCGCGGCGGCCAGTGCCGGGTGCCGGGCGCAGTGGCCGAAGAAGTCGGTCCGCATCACGATCACGACCCGCAGCCGGTGCTCCGGTCGCAGTGCGGTCAGCAGCAGGTCCAGGTAGGCCTGGCGCTCGGCGGGGTCGGCGCACAGGGTGAAGAGCTCTTCGAACTGGTCGACCAGGACGACCGTGTCCCCAGGTCCGCGGCTCGCCTGCCCCACCGTGGCGTGGGCGGACATCGGATGCGGTCCGGGAGTAAGGATGCGGATGGCTGCCGGTCGCCGTTCCGGTGGCTCCTCGCTCTGGAGGCGCGGGATCAACCCGGCGCGCAGCAGCGAGGACTTGCCGCTGCCCGAGGGGCCCACCACCGCCACCAGGCGGTGGGTGAGGACCCGCTCGGCGAGCCGGGCCGTGAGCTGGTCCCGGCCGAAGAACAAGTGCCGGTCGTCTGTCTCGTAGCGGGCGAGGCCCCGGTACGGTGACGGGTCGTCCTGGTCCCGCGGCGGCGCGGCGGTGGCCTGCCGTTCCGCCTCGCGCCAGCGTCGTTCCCACTCGGCGGGGTCGGCGCCGCAGGCCTGCGCGTAGGCCAGCGCCACGGCCAGGGACGGCAGATGCTCTCCCGCCGCGGCACGGGAGAGCGTGGCCGGCGAGTACGGGGTGCGCCGGGCCATGGCCCGGTAGGTGAGCCCGCCCGCTTCCTGGCGTAGCTTTCGCAACTCGAAGGCGAAGGACTGGACCGGGCCCGACGCCGGGTCCAGTGCGCTCTCGGGACGGCCCATCCTGTCGCCTCCCCCTCCACGGCTCGCGGCAGAGACAGCTACGCACGGCTTTGAACCGTGCGCAAAGCTGTTGACCTGCGCGTTTCGGCCAATTCCCATGTATATGGCCGATGTTGCGTCTCAGGGGCTACGTGGCGGTACCGAGCGGCGCGCCGACGGTGCCGCGGGAATCTCAGGGCGGGTGGTCTCCCCGCACCCGATTGGTCCGGCGCCCGGGTGATCCCTCGGCACACGGAGCCGCGGCGGCGGGTGGACGCCACCGTCGCCGAGCCCGGCGCGAACACCACCGGGATGCCAGGCCCATCGCGGAGGTCGCCTACCGTGCCATGCGGCCGCCCGTGCGAGGACCCGGTTTGTTGCACGCCCGATCGGGGGCTGCGCGACAAACGACGCCTCCGAACACTTCGACACGAGGCGGACCGGTGTCGGCGCCTGCCTCGTGGTCCGGTGCCGCCGGACCACTCGCGCGAGGAGGGGGAACCGTGCGTATCACCATGACGAGCGACGACCTGCCGCTCATCCGGATGGCGTCCGCGCCGGACCCGATATGGGAACTGCTCTTGAGCGTGCAACGGCTGCGCGACGGCGTCCCGGCCTCCCGGCACGGCGCCTGGCGGGAACGAGTACGCCGCGAGGCCGCGGGCAGGGGCGATCTGCTGGGTCGCGTGCGCCGCGTCCTCATGCCGCTACTGCCGCGATCCGGGGCCATACCGGATTTCCTGACCCCGGACGGGCAGGCAGGGGCCGGTGTCGACGACCGGATCGAGGCGGGCGCCGAACTGCGCTCGCTCCTGCGCGACTACCACGCGTGTGCGATCAGGCCGTACTGGAACGAGGTACGCAGCAGCGTGGACGGCGATCGGCTGCTGCGGGCCCGCTCCTTCCTCGACGGCGGCATCCACGGGCACCTGCGCGGCTACGCACCGTTCATGCGCTGGGAGCCGCCCGTACTGCGGGTGCCGGGAGACACGGACCGCTGCGTGCGGCTGGAAGGAAGCGGCTTGTTCCTGTTGCCTTCGCACTTCTGCGGTCGCACGACCCACTTGTGCCGCCGTCCCGGCGCGCCCGCCGTCCTGGTGTACCCCGCCGCGCGGGCCGCGGCCTCCCCTGGAGCGGGGAACGGGGCACTGGCCCGGGTCGTGGGGACGACGCGCGCCGCGATACTCGTAGCGGCGGAAACCGCGGCGACAGCCGGTGAACTGGGCCGTCGTGCCGGGGTGTCGGGCCCTACGGTCAGCCATCACCTGTCGGCCCTGCGCGGCTGCGGTCTGCTGCGGTCGTTCCAGCACGGACCGGTCGTGCTGCATATCCGCACGCCGGCCGGCTCGGCGCTGGTCGGCCCGGCGGCCGCCGTGGCGCCGACGAGCGGCGGTTGACCCCCTGACGGCCGCCGTGACGCGGTCCCACCTGTGCCTTTCGAAGCTGATGGAAGACGCTGTCCGGCGCGAACCGGTCTCCAGCACGATGGCCGCGGGCGGCAGGACAGCCGCCCTCACAGAACGGGAGGAACCCATGTACCTCAAGCGCTCCGTGTTCGCCGGACTCCTGGCTCTGGCGGCAGCAGGCAGCGGCCTGGCGTTGTCGACGACCGCCTCCGCCGCTTCGGCCGGGACCGCCGCGGCCAGCTGCTCCACCGGCTACGCCTGCCTCTACTACCACCCGGGCTACACCGGAGCCGTCTACAAGCAGTACTACGACGACTCCAACTACGGGAACAACTACTTCGTCACCAGCACGGCCTCGCGCGGGAGTGAGGGAGCCGGCCAGGTGGTGCGCAACAACGCCGGTTCGGTCGACAACTGGGACTGCAACAACTCCATCACCATCTACTACTCCCCCGATTACCAGGGGGCCCACCAGACCATCTCCGCCTGCGGGGAGGCGAACCTCAACTCCACTCTGCACAACAACAACGCTTCCGGAAGGTTCAACTGACCGAGCCGGGTGGTCCCGGGTGCTCCGCCCGCTCGGGCGGGCGGAGCACCCGCCGACACCCAGAAAGGCCGTGCGCCATGATGCCGACAGCCGCCCTCCGCGGACTACGGACCACATCGGTGGCCGGACTCGCCGGGCTGGTGCTGATCGCCGGATGCAGCGCCGGCGGATCGGACGAGCAGGCTTCGGGTCATGCTCCCCGCGCCGTCCGCACAGCGCCGGCCGTCGCCTCCGTCCCGCGGCTGGTGTCCGCGGCGGACAAGCGGCTGCCAGTGGAGGAATTCCTGCTCAGCAACGTGCAACGGGACCGTCTGGACGGAGCCAGGACGGTGCTCGTCGAGCGGTGCATGGCACGCTTCGGTTTCGCGTACCGGGCACCGGCCGCACCGAAGGTGTTCCGGCCCCGCACGCTCACCCAGCTGCGGTACGGCATCACCGATGCCGCCGCCGCGGCCCGCCGCGGGTACACCCCGGTCGGCGCCGTCCGCGGGCAGCCCGGGCGGAGGCCCGCCGAGTCGCTGACCGCCCGGGAGTCGCTCGTGCTCAACGGCACGGACGACCCTGCCGTGAAACCGGGCTCCGCGCACGCCGACAGCGGCGCGCGTGTCAACGGCCGAGCCGTACCGGTAGGCGGATGCCACGGGGAGGCACTGCGCGCGTTGCATGCCGACAACCCCCAAGCGGGCGGTGACGCGCCCATCGCCGACCGCATCAACATGGAGACGTTCGCGGCGTCACGGCGAGACGGCCGGGTGACGACGGCGTACGCCCGGTGGTCCGCCTGCATGAAGGCGCACGGCCACCGCTACGCCCGCCCGGAGGAAGCCGCTTCGGACCCCGCCTGGCGGACGAGGACGGCTTCCGCCCGCGAGCGTGCCGTAGCCACCGCCGACGCCCGCTGCAAGGCACAGGTCGACCTCGTCGGTATCTGGTACGCCGTGGAAGTCGCCTACCAGCGCCAAGCGGTCGAGCAGAACGCCGACCGACTGGCACGGGTCCGGGCGGACCTGCGACTGCGGCAGCGGCTCGCCGGGACCGTGCTGAACGAGCATCGCCGAGCGAGCCGGACGGCCCTCGTGCCGGGACCGCCTGATGCCCTTGCGGGCGAGTCCCGGAACGGCAGTCATCACCCCACACTGCCGCGGAACTGAAGAAGCCGACCGGCACGCCGGGTGGGGTAGCCCTACCCCCTAAGCAGGTGGCCGGCGGTAGACCTCGATCGACATACTGGACCCGGTTCAGCCGTCGCCCACCAACCGGGAGTCCTCGTGGACGCGCCCACGCGTGCGGCAGACGGGGCACGTCCGTCCGAGCGGGGTGGCCGCAGGCGCGGTGAACCCAGGCTGCGGGTCGCCGCCGTCGCAGCGCTGGCGACGGCGGCGATGACCACCGGCCTCACCCTGCCGGCGTCGGCCGCGGGCGCCGAGGACGCATCGGCCGCAGGCGGCGGGCACGGGGTCACCCAGGCGGCCTTGGACTCGGTCATGCAGGAAGGGCCGCCTGGTGGTATCGCCCTCGCCGAGCTGGGGCAGACCACCTGGGCGGGGCGTACGGGCACCGCGGATCTGGCGACCGGCCGGAAGCCGAGCACCGACGACCGGTTCCGGAGCGGCTCGTCACCAAGACGTTCGTAGCCACGGTGATGCTCCATCTGGAGGCCGAAGGAAAACTGGGCCTGGACGACACCGTGGACGACTGGCTGCCGGGTCTGGTGGCGGGAAACGGCAACGACGGCAGCAAGATCAAACTATTGCAGCTCCTCAACCACACCAGCGGCATCTACAGCTACGCCGACGGCGAGACCTTCGAAAGGCAGGAATTCAGCACCGACTTCCTCCGGCACCGCTACGAGTCCTGGACGCCCCGCCAGATCGTCCGGCTCGCCATGTCCCACCGGCCCGTCTTCGCCCCCGGCGACGGCTGGAGCTACTCGGACACCACCTAGTGACCGTCTCCATGGTGATCCAGAAGGCCACCGGACACACCTACGCCCAGGAGATCGAGCACCGCATCCAGTGCCCCCTGCGTCTGGACTCCACGAGTGTGCCGGGGGCCAGCGCTCTGCTCCCGGAGGCGCGCCCGAGGTGATCTCCGACAACCGCGATCTCAACCGGTTCACCGCCGCCACGAGCTGGTCGGTGGTCCAGGCCAGCTGGAAGTATGCAGGCCGCTGGTCGAACCATTCGTTGCGACGGCGCAACGCCAGGTCGGCGCGGGTCGCCTGTCCGGACGGTGACGGGTGGCGGTGTCGGGCCGCTTCGGCGCGGCGTCCTTGCCGAAGAGGCAGGACTCATCGTGTCTGCCATGAGAAGTCTTCCTCTTTTTCAGGACTCGGCCGGTCGCGCGTGGTCCTGTCGCTGACCACGGTCGAGCGCCGCACCACTTGCTCAAGGAACCTGCCACTGGCCGCCTCGTGACCGTCAGCGCCCTTGCAGGGGAACGGGATTGCTAGGCTCCGACGCCGTCGGTCACGTCCTTTCCAGGAGGAAGTCCATGCAGGGTGGCTACCGAGCGGTCGTCTTCTCCGAATACGGCGGTCCCGAGGTGCTGCAGGTGGTGGAACGCCCTCTTCCCGCCCCGGGAGCGGGCGAGGTCCGGTTGGCCGTGCACGCGGCGGGAGTGAACCCCCTGGACTGGAAGGTCCGCAGCGGCGCCGCGGCGTCCTTCTTGCCAGTGGAGTTCCCGGTGGTGCCGGGCGGGGACGTGGCGGGGGTCGTCGACGCGGTCGGGCCCGGCGTCACCGAATTCGCCGTGGGGGACGAGGTGCTGGGCTCGATCGGTTTCGGCGGCTACGCCGAGGCGGTGGTCGTCAGTGCCGGGGCGCTCACCGAGAAGCCCGCCTCGCTGATGTGGGAGACGGCTGCGGCCCTTCCGGTCGCCGCCAACACCGCCCTGCACGCCCTGGACGAGCTGAAGCTGCGAGAGAGCGAGACGATCGTGATCGACGGCGCCGCGGGCGGTGTCGGGACGGTGGCCGTCCAGTTGGCCGCGCTCCGGGGCGCCCGGGTCATTGGAACCGCGCGGGAGGCCAACCACGCTTACCTGCGCTCGCTCGGCGCCACTCCGGTGGCGTACGGAGCGGGGCTCGCGGACCGGATCCGGTCCGTCGCCCCGCAGGGCGTCGACGCGGTACTTGATGCCTCCGGCCGCGGCTCGCTGTCCGCGCTCATCGAGGTGGCCGGCGGCGCGGACCGCGTGGTCACGATCGCCGACTTCTCCGCCGCCAGAGTGGGGGTGCGCATGATCTCCGCAGACGCGGAAGGCGCCGGCCAACGGATCGGCGCCGCGGCGGCGCTGGCAGCCGAGGGCAGGCTGACCGTGCCGATCGCGGCCACGTACTCCCTGGAGGAGGCTGCCGAGGCGCATCGTGTCAGCGAGCAGGGCCACGTCCGGGGCAAGCTCGTCATCCTCCCGCGCGGCAAAGCGGGCTGACACCGCCTGCAGGGACGCGGACTACCGGCCTCGCTGCACCCTGGCCGGGCAGCCCGCGGTTCCGCAGTCCCCTCCCCGCTCGCGCCAGGATCCCGTGGCCGGGGCGGCGACCGTGCGGCCCCGGCCGTGCTGACCGACGTGGGGCCGGTGGAGATCGTCGTGCCCCGCGACAAGGACGGCTCCTTCGAGCGGAAGATCGTCAAGAAGCGGCAGAAGCGCCTGACCGGGGTCGATGAGATGGTGATCTCGCCGGCCGCGGAGGGCCTGACCACCGGCGAGGTCTACGGCGCTGGCTAGTAGGGCTCCGTTAGGTGTGTTTGCGGCTTGTGTCCGGTCTGGGGCACGGTGTGGGTATGGACATGCGGCAAGTGGAGGACGTGCGGGCGGAGTTAGCCCGGTTTGTGGCGGACGTCTTCGCGTCCGTGCCTCGCCGGGACCAGCGCACCAAGGGTGACTGTTACCTGCGGGGGCTGATGCTGGACGGCCGGCGCAAGTCGATCGCTGCTATGGCAGGCCGGTTGCCGGACGGCGATGAGCAGAATCTGCAGCAGTTCGTGAACCAGTCGCCGTGGGATCCGCAGCCGGTACGGCAGCGGATCGCTGAGCGGATGGTGCCGCTGATCGGCCCCGATGCCTGGGTGATCGACGACGTGTCCTTTCCCAAGGACGGCCGGATGTCGGTGGGAGTGGCACATCAGTACTGCGGCGCTTTGGGCAAGCAGGCGAACTGCCAGGTTGCGGTGAGCGTGCACGCCGTCACCGATGCCGCGTCCGTCCCCCTGGGCTGGCGGCTGTTCCTGCCCAAGGACTGGGAGCAGGACTCAGAGCGGCGCCGGGCGGCCGGGGTCCCGGAGGGGGTGGGGCACCGCGAGAAGTGGCGCCTGGCCCTGGACATGCTCGATGAGCTGGCCGGATGGGGGCTGACGCCTCCACTGGTGGTGGCTGATGCCGGATACGGGCAGAACGCTGACTTCAGGGCTGCGGTGGCCGACCGGGGCATCCCCTTCGTGGTCGGT
>NZ_VOGW01000201.1 GCF_007896895.1 Streptomyces misionensis
GCTGTCCGCCCTCGCGGCCGCGCTCGGCGAACCGGCGGGGCCCGCGCACGCCGCAGACGTCATCCCGGCCCTCCCCGCGGACGCCCCCGCACCCCTGTCGTACGCGCAGCAGCGTCTGTGGTTCCTCGACCGGTTCGAACCCGGCAGCACCGAGTACACCACCCTGTCCGCGCTGCGGCTGCGCGGCCCGCTCGACACCGCCGCCCTCGGCGCCGCCCTGGACGGTCTCGTGGCCCGGCACGAAGCCCTGCGCACCACGTTCGCCGAACACGAGGGGCAGGCGCGGCAGATCGTCCACCCGGAACGACCCGTCGACCTGCCGGTGGCCGAACTCCCGGACGCCGCGGCCCTGGACGGGTTCCTGGAGCGCGTGGCCGCCACCCCCTTCGACCTGGCCACCGGTCCGCTGCTGCGCGCCCGCCTCGTCCGGCTGGCCGCCGAGGACCACGTCCTCGTCCTGGCCGTGCACCACATCGTCACCGACGGGTGGTCCATGGGCGTGCTCGGCCGGGACCTGGGCGAGCTGTACGCGGCGGCCCGCGCGGACCGCCGGCCCGAGCTGCCCTCGCTGCCCGTCCGCTACGCCGACCACGCCGCCTGGCAGCGGGCCCGCGCCGATCGGGCGGAGGAGGAACTCGCCTACTGGCGGGCCGCCTTGGCCGGCGTCGCCCCGCTGGAACTGCCCACCGACCGGCCGCGCCCGGCGGTCCGCACCCGCGATGGCGACCTGGTGACCTTCACCCTGCCCGCCGCCCTGACCGAGCGGCTGCGCGAACGCGGCCGGGAGGCCGACGCCACCCTGTACATGATGCTGGTGGCGGCCTGCCAGATTCTGCTCGCGCGGTGGGCCGGCCAGGAGGACATCACCGTGGGTACCGTGACCGCGGGACGCGACCGGCCCGAACTGCACGACGTGGTCGGCATGTTCGTCAACACCCTGGTGCTGCGGTCCCGGGTCCGCCCCGAACTGCCCTTCCGTGCACTGCTGTCCGAGGTCCGCACGACCGTCCTGGAGGCGTTCGCCCACCAGGAGGTGCCGTTCGAGCGGGTGGTGGACGCCGTCCAGCCCGAGCGGGACACCAGCCGCACCCCGCTCTTCCAGGTGATGGTCGCCCTGCACAACCTCGGCGCCGAGCCGCCCCGGCTGCCCGGCCTGGCCGCGGAGCCGGTCACCCCGCCGGTCCGCGGCGCCACCTTCGACATGGCCTTCGACTTCGTCGAGAGCGACGGCGGCCTGACCGGCTACCTGGAGTACAACACCGGGCTCTTCGACCGCGACACCGTCCAGCGCCTGGCCGCACGGTTGCGCGTCCTGCTGGAGGCCGTGACCGAGGCCCCGGAGCTGGCCGTCGGCGCGCTGCCGCTGATGACCGACGACGAACGGCGGCAGGTGCTCCGGTACGGCGAGGGGGCCCGGCTTCCCGAGCCGGACACCACCTTCCCCGCGCTGTTCGAGGCCCGGGCCGCCCGCACCCCTCACCACACGGCCCTCGTCGCCCGCGACACCACCCTCGACTTCGCCACGCTCAACGAGCGCGCCAACCGGCTCGCCCACCACCTCATCGCCCGCGGAGCCGGCCCCGAGGACGTCGTCGCCGTACGCCTGCCGCGCACCTCCGAGCAGGTGGTCGCGTTGTTCGCGGTCGCCAAGGCGGGCGCCACGCTGCTCAGCCTCGACCCCGGACTCCCGCGGGAGCGGGCGGACTTCCTGCTGTCCGACGCCCGTCCCCACACCCTGCTCTCCGACCTCGCGGCGGTGCCCTGGGACCGGCTGCCCGCCCACGACCCGACCGACACCGACCGGGTCCGGCCTCTGCTGCCCAGCCACACCGCCTACATCGTCTACACCTCCGGGTCCACCGGCCGGCCCAAGGGCGTCGCCGTCGAACACCGGCAGCTGGTCAACCTGTGCCAGGACCATGAGGCGGGTCTGCTCGCCCCGCACACCGCGGGCGGCCGCCGGCTGCGGGCCGCGCTCAGCGCCTCCTTCTCCTTCGACACCTCCTGGGAAGGGCCGCTGCTGCTCGCCCTCGGCCACGAGGTGCACTTGATCGACGAGGACGTCCGCTTGGACCCCGAGGCGTTCTGCGCCCAGGTCGCCGACCGCCGCCTCGACCTGGTGAACGTCACCCCGTCCTTCCTGCGCGAACTCACCTCGGCCGGACTGCTGGCCCCCGGCCGCCACCACCCGGGCCTGCTGCTCGTCGGCGGCGAGGCCGTCACCCCGGCGGGTTGGCGCGAACTCGAGCGCGCAGAAGCCGAGTTCCAGGTCGCGGTGTACAACATGTACGGGCCCACCGAGTGCACGGTCGACGCCGTCTACGGCCGCGTCGCCGACCGCCCCGACCGGCCCGTCATCGGCCGCCCCGGCGGCAACCTGCGCGCCTACGTGCTCGACGGCGCCCTGCGCCCGGTGCCGCCCGGGGTGCCCGGCGAGCTGTACCTGGCCGGGGACCAGGTGGCCCGCGGCTACCTGAACCGGCCCGGCCTCACCGCCGTCCGCTTCGTCGCGGACCCCTTCGGGGCGCCGGGGGAGCGGATGTACCGCACCGGGGACCGGGCCCGGTGGGACCGGGACGGGCTGCTGGAGTTCCTGGGCCGGGTGGACGAGCAGGTCAAGATCCGCGGGTTCCGCATCGAGCCCGGCGAGGTGGAGGCCGCCCTCCTCGACCACCCGGACGTCACCGACGCCGCCGTTGCCGCACGCGAACACGCCGGCCGTCCCATGCTCGTCGGCTACGTGGTGCCGGCCGCCGACCGCGTCCCGTCCGCCGAGGAGCTGCGCCTCGCGCTGCGCCGCACCCTGCCCGACCACATGGTGCCCACCGCGTTCGTCCGGCTGGCCCGCATTCCGCGCACCACCAGCGGCAAGACCGACCGGCGCGCCCTGCCCGCCCCGCCCGCGCAGCCCGACAGCACCACTGCGTACGTCGCTCCCCGGCCCGGCACGGAGGCACGCCTGGCCGAGATCTGGGCACAGGTGCTCGGTGTCAAGCGGGTCGGTGCCCGCGACAACTTCTTCGCGCTCGGAGGCGACTCCATCCTGAGCATCCAGATCGTCGCCCGCGCCCGGCAGGCCGGCCTCGCCCTCACCACCAAGGACGTCTTCCGCCACCAGTGCATCGCGGAACTGGCCCTGCGCATCGAGGAGTCGGCGCCCCGAACCATCGCCGCCGAACAGACCGGCGAGGCACCGCTCACACCGATCCAGCACTGGTATCTGGACGGCCGTGACCCCGGCCACCTGCCGCGCTTCACCATGACCCAGCGCCTCGAACTCGCGCCGGGAACCGACGAAGAGGCCGTCAGCGAGGCGGTCGACGCCCTCGTGCGCCACCACGCCGCCCTGCGCACCCGCTTCCGCCGCACCGCCGACGGCTGGCGCCAGGAAGCCCTGCCGCAGGCGCCGGACGACGTCTTCAGCCGCCACGACACGGCCGCGCTCACGGACGCCGCGTCGGAGGCCGAGGTCCAGCGGCGCACGGACGAGGCTCAGGCCGCGCTCGACCCGCTCGAAGGCCGCGTCGTCCGCGCCCTGTTCTTCGACCGGGGGCCGGACCGGGCACCGCAACTCGTCATCACCGCCCATCACTTGGTCATCGACGGAGTCTCCTGGCGCATCCTGCTGGCCGATCTGGAGACCGCCCACCGGGCGGCGGCGGCCGGTCGGTCCGTCGAACTTCCGTCCACCGGAACCTCTTTCACCCACTGGGCCACGCGGCTGGCGGAGCACACCCGCTCCGGCGCCCTGGACGCCGACCTGGCGTACTGGACGCGCACCGTCGACGCTCCGGCTGAGCTGCCCGCGGGTCGGCCCGGCCCCAACACCCACGGCACCGCCGCCACCCTCACGGTCACCCTGGACGACGCGACCACCGACGCCCTGCTGCGCCAAGTCCCGGACACCTACCGCACCCAGGTGAACGACGTCCTGCTCAGCGCCCTCGGGCGCACCCTGGCCCGCTGGTGCGGGCGCGACACCGTCCTGCTCGGTGTGGAGGGACACGGCCGGGAGGACCTGTTCGAGGATGTCGACCTGTCGCGTACCGTCGGTTGGTTCACCGCCGAGTACCCGCTCGCCCTCACCGTCGGCCCGGACGCCGGGTGGCACGACACTCTCCGTTCGGTCAAAGAGCAGTTGCGCGCGGTGCCGCTGCACGGTCTGAGCCACGGCGCCCTGCGCCACCTGGTGGCGGACAGCCCGCTGGCCGGCGCCCCGGCCCCGCGGATCGGCTTCAACTATCACGGCCGATGGGACACGGCAGGCACCGGAAGCGGCGGCCTGGTCCGCGGCTCCCTCCCCCCGGTGGGCCGGGACACCGACCCGGACGAACCCCGTCCCTACGTGCTGGACATCACCGGGGTCGTCCAGGACGGTCGCCTCGAACTCGGCTGGACCTACCCGGCAGCCGTCCACGACGAGGACACCGTCCGCCGGCTCGCCGAGGAGACCCTCGCCGCCCTGCGGGAGATCGTGGCCCACTGCGCCCGCCCCGAGTCGGGCGGCCGCACCCCCGCCGACTTCCCGCTCGCCGGCCTCGCCCAGGAACAGCTGGACCGGCTCGTCGGCACCGGCAGTGACGTCGAGGACGTCCTGCCGCTCACCCCGCTCCAGTCCGGCATGCTCTTCCACGGCCTCGTGGACACCGAGCACGCCTACTTCGACCGCACGGCCGTCCGCCTGGCCGGGGTGGCCGACCCGGGAGCCTTCGCCACCGCCTGGCAGCAGGTCGCCGACCGCACGCCGGTACTGCGGGCCTGCGTGCACTGGCACGGTCTGCCCCACCCGGTGCAGGTGGTCCACCGGCGCGTCGAACTGCCCGTCACCCGGCTCGACTGGCGCGCCCTGACACCCGGACAGCGCGCCGAGGCCACCGAGCGGCTGCTCGCCGAGGACCGTGCGGCCGGCATGGACCTCACCACCGCGCCGCTCACCCGGATCACCCTGGCGACTCTGCCCGGCGACGAGGTGCTGCTGGTGTGGTCCACCCACCACATCGTCCTCGACGGCTGGAGCACCGGGCAGCTGCTCACCGAGGTGTGCGAACGCTACGCCGCCCTGACCGGGGGCCCGGACCCGGCACCCCCGGTACGGCGGCCGTTCGCGGACTTCCTGCACTGGCTCGCCACACAGGACGAGACGGCGGCCGAACGGCACTGGTCCGAGGCGCTGGACGGCTTCACCGCCCGCACCCCGCTGCCGTACGACCGCACGCCCGCCGAGGCCCACCGCGCCCGGTCGGCCGCCACCGTCCACCACGAGCTGGACGCGGAGGTCTCGCACCGGCTGCGGGAGTGCGCCGCACGCGCCGGACTCACCGTCAACACCGTCCTGGAGGGCGCCTGGGCCCTGCTGCTGGCCCGCTCCAGCGGCCAGGACGACGTGGTGTTCGGCACCACCGTCTCCGGCCGCCCAGCCGAACTGCCCGGCGTCGAAGGCATGATCGGCATGTTCATCAACACCGTGCCGACTCGCGTCCAGGTACCCGGCGGGCCGGTCCTGCCGTGGCTGCGCGGCCTCCAGGACCGGCAGAGCGACGCCCGCCGCTTCGACTTCCTCGCGCTGCCCCGCATCCAAGCCGTCAGCGAAGTCCCGGCTGGGCAGGCCCTGTTCGACAGCATGGTGGTCTTCGAGAACTACCCGGTGGACGAGTCGGCGACGGCGCGTACCGGCGTCCGGGTCGAGGAGGTGCGTGCCGACGACGCCACCACCTTCCCCTGGTGCCTGCGCGCCCACCTCGCCGAACGGCTCGGCTTCGACCTCGCCTACGACCCCGCCCTGTTCGACGCCGGCACCGCCGAGCGCGCCGCGGACCGTCTGGCCGCGCTGCTGAGGGCCCTCGCCGACGGCTTCGACACCGACCTGGACAAGCTCGACCTGCTCGTTCCCGCGGACCGCGAGCTGCTCGCCGCCTGGAACACCACCGCCCGGCGGACCGTCCCGCGCAGCCCAGTCGACCTGTTCGTCGACCAGGCCCGCCGCACCCCCGACGCCATCGCGGTCCAGGACGGCGACCGGGAGCTGACCTACGGGCAGCTGCACGACTGGGCCTCCGCCCTGGCCGCCCGGCTGCTGGCGGACGGGCTCGCGGCCGAGGACCGGGTGGCACTGCTGCTGGACCGCTCCGCCGAACTCGTCGCCGCCCAGCTCGCCGTGCTCATGGCCGGCGGCGCCTACCTGCCCGTGGACACCCGATCCCCCGAGGAGCGCAGGCAGAACCTGCTCGACGAGGCCGGCGCCACGGTCCGGCTCACCGCCGCCGAGGTGGCCGCCGCCCGGACCGGCACCGCCGCGCGGCCCCTCCCGGCCGCCGACCCCGACCGGCTGGCCTACGTGATGTTCACCTCCGGCTCCACCGGCCGCCCCAAGGCGGTGGCGGTACGGCACCGGGACGTGGCCGCGCTGGCCACCGACAGCCGGTTCGCCGACGGCGTGTGCGACCGGGTGCTGCTGCACTCGCCGGTCGCCTTCGACGCCGCCACCTTCGAGGTGTGGGCGCCACTCCTCAACGGCGGCCGCGTGGTCGTGGCGCCGGACGGGAGCGTGGACGCCGCCCTGTTGCGCCGGCACGCCGACGGCGGCGGGCTGACCGCGCTGTGGCTGACCGCCGGACTGTTCCGGCTGCTCGCCCAGGACGCCCCCGACTGCTTCCGCGGCCTGCAGCAGGTGTGGACCGGCGGTGACGTGGTGCCCGCCCCGGCCGTGCGCCGGGTCCTCGCCGCCTGCCCCGGCCTGACCGTCGTCGACGGCTACGGCCCCACCGAGACGACGACCTTCGCGACGTCCTTCGCGCTCGCCGACCCCGACGCGGTGCCCGACACCGTACCCGTCGGCCATCCGCTCGACGACATGCGCGCCCACGTCCTCGACGCCCGGCTGCGGCCCGTGCCGCCGGGCTGCGCGGGCGAGCTGTACCTGGCCGGTGAGGGCGTCGCCCGCGGCTACCTGCGCCGCCCCGGCGACACCGCCGCCCGCTTCCTCGCCGATCCCCAGGGCCCGCCCGGCGCACGCATGTACCGCACCGGCGACCTGGCCCGCAGGCGGCCGGACGGCACCGTCGAGTTCCTCGGCCGCGCCGACGACCAAGTCAAGATCCGGGGTTTTCGGGTGGAACCCGGCGAGGCCGAGACCGCGCTCGCCGCCCACCCGGACGTCACCGACGTCACCGTGGTGGCCCGCGAGGACCGGCCCGGCGCCAAGCGGCTCGTGGCGTACGTCGTGGGTCCGGCCGCCGAGGACGCGGAGGAGCTGCGGGCCTTCGCCGCCCGCACCCTGCCCGACTACCTCGTCCCCACCGCCTTCGTCCCGCTCGCCGCCCTTCCGCTGAGCCGCAACGGCAAGGTCGACCGGACAGCCCTGCCCGCGCCCGAGGACCGGCCGGGACACGCGCGGGTGGCGCCCCGCACCCAGGCCGAGCGCCACACGGTGGACGTCTTCGGCGAGGTGCTGGGCAGCGAACCGGTCGGCGTGGACGACGACTTCTTCCAACTGGGCGGCGACTCGATCCTCAGCATCCGGCTCGCCTCCCGGCTCGCGGAGGTCTTCGACACCGAGGTCACACCCCGCGCAGTGTTCACGCACCCCACACCGGCGGCGCTGGCCCGGCTGCTCGGCGACCGGCAGGGCTCCGGCCGCCCGGCCATCACCCCGGTCGCCCGGGACGCGGTCGCCCCGATGTCCCACGCCCAGCAACGCCTCTGGTTCCTGCACGAGTTCGAACCCGCCGGCGCCGAGTACGTCACCGCGCTCGCCCTGCGGCTGCGCGGCACCCCGGACACCGGCGCGCTCCGCGCGGCCCTCGCCGCCGTGGTCGCCCGGCACGAGTCGCTGCGCACCACCTTCGACAGCGTCGACGGTCACGGCGTCCAGCGCGTGCACCCGCCGCACGAGGTCCCCCTGCCGGTGCACGACCTGACCGGGCTCCCCGAGGCCGACCGGGAAACCGCGCTGCGCAGCCTGCTCACCACCGAACGCGCCCGGCCGTTCGACCTGCGCGAGGGCCCGCTGCTGCGCGCCGGTCTGGTCCGGCTCGCCGACGACGAGCACGTGCTCACCCTCGCGCTGCACCACATCGTCACCGACGGCTGGTCCACCTCCGTCCTGCTCGGCGACCTCGCCCACTTCTACCGGGCCGAACTGGGGGTCCCACAGGCGCCGTTGCCGCCGCTGCCGGTTCAGTACGCCGACTACGCGCACTGGCAGCGCACCACCGGGGACGCCGGCGCGGACGAACACCTCGCCTACTGGAAGGAGCACCTGGCCGACACCGCCCCGCTGGACCTGCCCACCGACCGGCCCCGGCCGCCGGTGCGCACCAGCGCCGGCACCACCGCCCGGCTGGTGGTACCCGCCCGGACCGTAGGCGGACTGACCCGGCTTGCCCGCGACCACGGGACCACCCTGTTCACCACGCTCGTCGCTGCCGTCCAGGCCTATCTCGCCCGGCTCTCCGGCGCCGAGGACATCGCCGTCGGCACCGTCACCTCCGGCCGCGACCGGCCCGAGACCCAGGCCCTCGTCGGGTTCTTCGTGAACACCCTGGTGCTGCGCTCCCGGGCCGAGGCGGGGACACCCTTCTCCGGGTTCCTCACCGCCGTACGCGGGACCGTCCTGGACGCCTTCGCCCACCAGGACGTGCCCTTCGAACGGGTCGTCGACGAGGTGCAGCCGGTCCGCGACACCAGCCGCAGCCCGCTCTTCCAGGTCATGGTCGTTCTCCAGAACACCCCGGCCGCCGGTCTCGACCTGCCGGGACTGGACGTCACCGACGTCGAACCCGACTCGGACCAGGCCCCGTTCGACCTCACCCTCGAGTTCGCCGAGACCGACTCCGGGGAGCTGCACGCCCTGCTCACCTACAACACCGACCTGTTCGACACGGGCACGGCCGAGCGGATGGCCGGCCAGCTCGGCACCCTGCTGCACGCCGTCGCCGCCGACCCGGACCGCCCGCTGGGCGCCCTGCCGCTGGCCTCCGACGGCGAGCTGAAGGGTGTGCTCGACCAGGGCCGGGGCGACTTCCGGCCGGTGCCCGAGACCACCCTGCCGGACCTGTTCGAACAGCAGGCGGCCCGCACTCCGGACGCGGTCGCGCTGGTGGACGGCGACCGGGAGCTGAGCTACGCCGAGGTGGAGCGGGCGGCCAACCGGCTGGCCCACCGGCTCATCCGCGAGGGCGTCGGACCGGAGCGGGTGGTGGCCCTGGCACTGCCCCGCTCGGCGGCGACCGTCGTGGCCCAGCTCGCCGTCGCCAAGGCCGGCGGCGCCTTCCTGCCCGTGGACCCGAACTACCCGGAGCAGCGACAGGAGTTCATGATCCGGGACGCCGGCGCCCACCTGGTCCTCGGCGACCCCGCCGAGGTGTGGGCGGCCGAGGGAGCCGAGACCGCCCCCACGGACGCCGACCGCAGCCACGCGCTGACCCCCGACCACCCCGCCTACGTCATCTACACCTCCGGCTCCACCGGCACGCCGAAGGGCGTCGTCGTCACCCACCGGGGTCTGGCCCCCTTCGCCGCCGCGGCCGCCGAGCGGTACGCGGCGGGCCCCGGCGACCGGGTGCTCCAGTTCGCCTCACCCAGCTTCGACGCCTCCGTGCTGGAGCTGTGCGTGTCCCTGCTCAGCGGGGCCGCGCTGGTGACCGGCGAGGAGGGGCCGCTGGTCGGGGAGCGGCTGGCCGAGGTGCTCGCCGCCCGGCGGATCAGCCACACGCTGATCCCGCCGGCCGCGCTCGCCACGCTCCCGCCGGAGACCGCCACCACCCTGGCCCACCTTCGTACCCTCATCGTGGGCGCGGAGGCGTGCCCGGCCGACCTCGTCGCCGTCTGGGCAGCGGGCCGACGCATGATCAACTCGTACGGGCCCACCGAGGCGACCGTCGTCGCCACCTGGACCGGGCCGCTCGTCCCCGGCACCGTCGCGCCGCCCATCGGCCGCCCCTCCGGCAGCACCCGCGTCCATGTGCTCGACGCCGCCCTGCGCCCCGTACCGCCCGGCGTGACCGGCGAGCTGTACATCGCGGGCCCCGGACTCGCCCGCGGCTACCTCGGTCGGCCGGGACTCACCGCCCAGCGGTTCCTGGCCGACCCGTTCGGGGCGCCGGGGGAGCGGATGTACCGCACCGGGGACCTGGTGCGCTGGAGCGCCGACGGCCTGCTCAGGTTCGCCGGACGCGCCGACGACCAGGTCAAGCTGCGCGGGTTCCGCATCGAGCCCGGCGAGATCGAGAGCGCGCTGCGCACCAGCCCCCTCGTACGCGACGCCGTGGTGGTCGTACGCCCTGCGCAGACGCCCGGCGCACCAGACCGGCTCGTCGCCTACGTCGTACCGGCGGCGCCGTCCACCCCCGAGCCCGCCGGCGCCGCCCTGCCCGGCGGCGAGCTGCGGCTGCATCTCGCCGGGCTGCTCCCGCCGCACATGGTGCCGTCGGTGTTCGTCCCGCTCGACCGGCTGCCGCTCACCCCGAACGGCAAGACCGACCGGCGCGCCCTGCCCGCCCCCGGGCCCGGGCAGACCGCCGACGGACCGTGCACCGCGCCCCGCACCGACACCGAACGCAGGGTCGCCCGCATCTGGGCCGACGTCCTGGGCATCGAGGACGTCGGCGCCGACGACAACTTCTTCGCGCTCGGCGGCGACTCCATCCTCAGCATGCAGGTCGTCTCCCGGCTGCGCCGCGACGGCCTGCACGTCGCCACCCGCGACCTGTTCACGCACCAGACCGTCGCCGAACTCGCCGCCGTCGTCCGCACCGCGCCCCAGCGGTCCGACGACGGCCCGGTCACCGGCGAGGTGCCGCTCACTCCGATCCAGGAGTGGTTCCTCGGCTCACCCCGCGCGGCCCACCACCACTTCAACCAGTCGGTGCTGCTCGAACTCGACGGCGCCCCCGACCCCGACGCACTGCGCGCCGCGCTCGACGCCCTGATCGACCACCACGACGCCCTGCGCATGCGGTTCACCCGGGACGAGCACGGCTGGCGGCAGTTCAACCCGCCGCCCGCTCCCGGCCAGGACATCCTCGTCCGGCACGACCTGAGCGGACTGTCCGCCGAGGACGCCGACGCGGCCATGGCCAAAGCCGCCGACGAACTGCACGCCGGCTTCGACCTGGCCCACGGCCCGCAGCTGCGCGCGGCCCTGTTCACCGGCGACCCGGACCGGTCCGTGTTCCTGCTGCTGGTCGCCCACCACCTCGTCGTGGACGCCGTCTCCTGGCGCGTCCTGCGCGACGACCTGGAGACCGCCTACCGCCAGGCCCGCACAGGCGGCCCCGTCACCCTGGGGGAGCGCGGCACCAGCTTCCGGGACTGGTCCACGCGACTGTCCGGGTACGTCGCCGAGGGCGGCTTCGACCACGAACTGCCTTACTGGGAAGAAGCCGTACGCTCCGAACCCGCCCCCGCCGGCCCCTCACCCGCGGCCGAGGCGGTGCCGGCCGCCACCGTGAGCGTGGAACTCGACGAGGAGGACACCACCGCCCTGCTCCGCTCGGCGCCCACCGCCTACCGCACCCGTGTCAACGACGTGCTGCTCGCCGCCCTCGCCCTCGCGCTGGCCCGCTGGACCGGGCACGACCGGGTCCGCCTCGACCTGGAGGGGCACGGCCGAGAGGATCTGCTCGACGGCATCGACCTGTCCCGCACCGTCGGCTGGTTCACCACCGTCTATCCGGTCGCCCTCCAGGTGTCCGACCCCGGCGTCCTCGGCCCCGACCGCGACTGGCGGTCCCTGGTGAAGTCGGTACGCCGCCAGCTGCGCGCCGTGCCCGGCAACGGGATCGGCTTCGGCGCGCTGCGCACCTTCGGGCCGCCCGAGGTCCGCGAACGCCTCGGTGATCATGCGCACAGCCAGGTGGTGTTCAACTACCTCGGCCAGTGGGACGCCCGCCCCGAGACCGCGGACGGCGGCCTGGTGCGCGCCGAACACGGCTCGTTCGGACAGGACCACGACCCCCGGGACCCCGGCTCGCACCTGGTGGAGGTGGTGGGCGCCGTCCAGCACGGTCGGCTCGCCTTCACCTGGCACCACCGGCCCGGCGTCCACGACACGGCGAGCGTGCGCCGGGTGGCGGAGGACTTCGCCGAGGCCTTGCGCCACCTCGCCCGGCACGCCAGGGGAGGCCGATGACGGCGTTCCCCCACGAGGCACCGTCCCGGCGCACCGCCCGGCACGGTCCTCGCGCACCGCGCGCCCCGACTCCCGTCGCCCGCTGGTGAGCTCAGGCCGACCCACCCGAACCGGACACCGAGAACAACAAGGAGAACCACATGGACGAGAACACCCGCTACCAGGTGCTGCGCAACGACGAGGAGCAGTACTCCCTGTGGCCCGTGGACATCGAGGTGCCCGCCGGCTGGCAGCCCGTCGGCAAGGAGGGCACCGAGGCCGACTGCACCGCCTACGTCGACGAGGTGTGGACCGACATGCGTCCCAAGAGCCTGCGCGAGCGCATGGAGAACGCGGGCGCCTGACCGGCCCACCCGCAATGCCCGCCGGGCCGGCCGCGCGCCGGCCCGGCGGCACACCGCACCCACGTCCCGCCCACGCACGTGCCGCCATACCGGCGCCCCACCGCCCCGGCCCTCCCGGACCGCCCGAGAACTCACGGAGCCCTTCATGACCCCCGAACTGCGCACCGAACGCCTGGTGTTCCTCCCGTACCGGCCAGAGCACGAGGACGTCTTTGTCGAGCTGCTGCGCGACGAGGAGGTGTGCCGCTGGATGGGCCAGGACCTCGTGCCCGAACCGCAGATCCGCGAGGTGTTCCGCGCCATCCTCACCGACATCTACCCCCAGGGGCGGTTCGACGTCTGGGGCCTGTGGCTGGAGGGCCGCTACATCGGCCACGCCGAGGTGAAGCCGACCGGCAACGTCGAGGGCCATGAACTCGTCACCGCCCTCGCCCCCGGCTACTGGGGACGAGGACTGGGCGGCGAGGCGGTCCGCGGCCTGCTCCGGCACGCCGCCGCCAACCTCGGCCTCACCGAGGCATATGGCATGGTCGGCGCGGAGAACACCGCGAGCCTGGCGATGTGCCACCGCCTGGGCTTCCGCCACCTGCGCGATGTCGTCGGCGACGACGGTTCGGTGACGAAGCTGCTGGTCATCCCCACGGCGGCGGCCGGCACGGCCGCCGTCACGCAGCCTCCGGCGACCGGCACTGGCACCGGCGCAACGGACGGCGGCCCGGTGCCCGCAGAGGCGCCGGGTGCCGAGGGCCTGGCCGGTGCGGCGAATGCCGGGGAGGCCGGACAACTGATCATTTCAGAATGAGTTCGGCTCACAGGCTCGGCGGTCGGGCTGGTCGGCGGCAGAGTTCCGAGGATGCCGGAGACCGCCCGATGGCCTCCGTGCACGGTGTCGGGCACGCGCTGCCGCCCGAGCGGGGTTCGCAGTGGATGACGTGCTTCGAGGTGGCGGACGTGAAGGAGTCGGTGGAGTGAGTCGCGGACCTCGGAGATCACGCCGCCCAGGCCGCTCGGGACGGCGGGCGGGACCGGGTGGCGGCGTGATG
The DNA here is from genome assembly GCF_007896895.1 of Streptomyces misionensis. Taxonomy (GTDB): domain Bacteria; phylum Actinomycetota; class Actinomycetes; order Streptomycetales; family Streptomycetaceae; genus Streptomyces; species Streptomyces misionensis_A. The sequence goes on from NZ_VOGW01000201.1 coordinate 13,518, forward strand.
CGGATTCCGAAGGGGCGCGATGCGCACCGGTGGCGCCGGCACACTCGTGACCACGCGGTCCGCCGTCACCGACTGGGCGACATCAGGTGCGGGGAAAGCTTCGGGCCCGCTCAGCCACTCACCACACCGAGAAGGACTCGGACCGTCTCCGCCATCCTCTCCCGGCCCTGGGCGATGTAGGGGCGGGGGTCGGTCAGGTCGGGCCGGGCCGCCAGCGCTTCGCGGACCGCGCCGGTGAACGCGACGTTGAGAGCGGTACCGATGTTGATCTTCACGATGCCCGCCTGGACGGCTTGTCGCAGATCGTCGTCGCCGACGCCCGACGAACCGTGCAGCACCAGAGGTACGGGCACCGCCTCCCTCAGGCGTTTGATGAGCACGTGGTCCAGGGTCGCGGAGCGTTCGGTCATCGCGTGGCTGCTGCCGACGGCGACGGCCAGGGCGTCCACGCCGGTGTCCGCGACATAGCGCGCCGCCTCCTGCGGGTCGGTGCGCACCCCGGCCGCGTGGGCGCTCGCGGGGGCGTCGGGCTTGCCGCCCACATAGCCGAGTTCGGCCTCCAGCCACAGGCCCGCGCCGTGGGCCCACTCGGCCGCGGCGCGGGTGGCGGCGAGGTTCTCGGCGTACGGCTGCGCCCCGGCGTCGAACATCGCGGAGGAGAACCCCGCGTCGGCCGCCGTGCGCAGCAGCCGCATGTCCGTCACGTGGTCCATGTGCAGTGCGACGTCGACGTCACAGGCCTTGCCGACCTCGGCCGCTGCCCGCGCGACCGGTTCGACCCGGCCGCCGTGGAACCGTACGGCGTTCTCGCTGATCTGCAGGATCACCCCCGGGGCGCCCGCGGCGGCTGCGCCGGCGGTGATCGCCTCGGCGTGCTCCAGCGTGATCATGTTGAACGCCGCGACGGCCCGGCCCGCGGCGGCGGCCTCCGAGACGAGTGCGCGCGTGGGAACCAGGGGCATGAGGGTGTCCCCTCGCTTTCATGTCGGTTCGGTGGGTACGGGCCGGTGTCGGCCCGCACCGCCAGGTGGTTCGGCCGGTACGGATATGTGGGCGATCAGGACTTCTGCGGGGCCGGACTCATGTCCGCGCCGTCGTCCGCCGCCCCCGGGGCCACGGAACTCTCGCCGCTCTTCTCGTCGCTGTAGACCATCAGGGTCGAACCGGCGAGGGCCAGCACGATGCCGAGGGTGCCCCATACGTTGGGGAGCGTTTGGTAGACCGCCAGGGACAGCACGATGGTCAGCACCGGTGCCAGTGCGTTGGTGACGGGGGCGACCACCGTGGCCTTGCCCCGGCTGAACGCCATGACCAGGAACAGCGCGCCGACCGCGTTGAGGACCTGCGTCACCGCGGTGAGTGCGGGCGCCTGCCACGGGGCGTCGGACGGGAAACCGCCCATCATCACGAACGCCACCGGCACCAGCAGCAGTCCGCTGATGGTCATCCAGCCGAAGGTCGTCGCGTCGTTGACCCCGACCACCGCGGCCTTGCGCATGCAGAACGCCTGCGCGCCCCAGGCGACGCAGATCAGGACGGCCATCAGCAGCCACGGGCCGTGCGAGTTCGAGTCGTCCTTGGCGCTGGGAATGCTGAGCAGCACGATCGCCGCGAGCGCCGCGACGACACCCACGAGGGCGAGCCGGTTGATCCGCTCACGCAGCAGCGCCATCGCCATGAGGACGGTGACCACCGGGGAGAGCGAGACCAGGGGGAAGATCAGGTACGCCGGGCCGTTGGCGAGCGCGTGGAACAGCAGCAGCTGTCCGCCGGCGCCGGTCAGTCCCGCGATCAGTCCGTACACGGCGGCGATCGGTCGGCGGTCGAAGGTGTTGCCGCGCATCGCGAAGTATGCGGGGATGAGCATCGTGAAGGCCCAGATGATGTAGATCATCTCGTTGGGGTAGCCGTACCTGCTGTTCGGCTCGCTGGAGAAGGCGCCCCACACACCCCAGAACAGGACCAGCAGCGATGCGTACACGATCCAGCTCTTTGTGCCTCTGTTCATCGGTCGTCCTCTCGTGAGGCAGGGGTCCCTGGGGCCGTGCGCAGCGCGTCGAGCGCGGGCTGGTCGAGCGGGGTTCCGGCGAGTTTTGCCGCGTACAGGGCGGCGCCTACGACAGGCTCGTAGAGAGGGTGTCGCAGCTCATAGGGGGTAAGGCGATTCTTCAGTCCGGAGGCGAACGCCTCCAGAACCGTGTGGGCGCCGAAGGTGCCGCCGGAGTAGGAGACCGGTACGGTCTCGTCCGGGCCGAACTCCAGCCGCTCGCGGGTGACTTCGACGAGCAGGGCGAGTTCCCGGCCGGCGTCGGTGAGGATCCGCGTGGCGACCTCGTCGCCCAGAGCGGCCGCCTCGGCCACCGAGCGGCTGAGCGCGGCGATCCGGCTCCGGTCGCCCTGCCACTGGTTGTGGACGACGTCGATCACGTCGAGGTCGGACGCGAGATCCAAGTGGCGCCTGAACACCTCGGCCAGGGGGCCCTCGGGGAGCCGCCCGTCGCTCATCCGTGAGAAGGCGTTGAGGCCCCGGACCGCGATCCAGTGCGCCGATCCCTCGTCGCCGAACATCTCGCTCCAGCCACCGATGCGCACGCCCCGGCCCAGTCGCTCGCCGTAGGTCATCGAACCGGTGCCGCTGATGACGTTGATGCCGTCGAGCGCGCCCAGCGAACCCGCCCAGCCGCAGACCATGTCGTTGTCGCAGGCGTAGCGGTCGTGCCCGAGCACCGCTCGCGGGGTCGCGTTCAGGACGGGCAGATCGCGGGCCGCCTCCCCGTAACCGGGCAGCCCGAAAAAGGCGTACTCGACGTCGGCAGGGGGCAGCCCGGCCTCGGCGCAGACGGCTTCGACGCCTTCTTTCAGCACATGCCCGACAAGCTCGATGCCGTGGGAGAAGTAGTACGAACTTGCCGCCTGCGCTCGCGCCACGATTCGTCCGGACCGGTCGACCATGCAGAAAGCGGTTTTCGTACCGCCACCGTCGACACCTAGGAACATCGTTGTACCTCCGTCCGGCGCCCTTGAACCGCGCCGTCGATGTCTTTGATCAGTTGTGCAAGGAGTGCAAGGTCACGCCCTGCACCACGCGGTTGATCTCACCCGAGGGGAACGGGTTGTCGGGCCGCAGGCCCCGGGCCAGAGAGGCACGCAGGGCGATGAGCTGGGCGTACACCACGGCGGACAGCGCCAGGGCGACATCCTCGACGCCATCGAGGTCCGGCAGCGGCCAGGTGTCGGTGCCTGTGCCCTCCGTTCCCGTGCCGGAGTCCGCGGAGACCGTGACGACGCTGCCGGCGGGCAGATTTCCGCGCAGCTCCGCGTAGATGTCCTGGTCGTACTTGCGGGTGTACGGGTCGTTCGACATGTACACCACCGCGACCGAACGGTCGTTGAGCACCGCCTTGGGACCGTGGCGGAATCCGAGCGAGGATTCCGCGACGGCCATGAGCGTCCCACCGGTGAGCTCGAGCACCTTCAGCGCCGACTCCTCGGCGAGGCCCTTCAGCGGGCCGCTGCCGAGGAAGACGATCCGCTCGGGCGCCCTCTCCAGGAGGGTGCCGACGGTGCGGTCGACAGCGCTGCTGTCGGTGATCGACTCGGCTGCACGGGCCAGGCGTTCGGCGACGCCGTCGTAGGCGCTGCCGCCCAGCGCGAGCAGCGCCGCGAGTGTCATGCACGTGAAGCTCGACGTCATGGCGAAGCCGCGGTCGTTGGACCCGGGCGGCATCAACAGCACGTGGGACTTCGGCAGCTCCGCGTGTTCGCGCGCCAGGCGGCCCTGCTCGTTGCAGGTGATCACGAGGTGGTGCACCTCGGAGAGAATCTGGTCGGCCAGGGCGGTCGCGGCCACGGACTCGGGGCTGTCGCCCGACCGTGCGAAGGAAACCAGCAGCGTGGGCACGTCCTCGGCGAGACAGCCGCGGGGGTCGGCGACGAGGTCCGTGGTGGCGACCGCGTCGACGCGCCGTCCCAGCCGCCGGGCCAGGGCGGGCTGGAGCACCTGGCCGGCGAAGGCGGAGGTGCCGGCGCCGGTGAGCACCACGCGCAGATCGCCGCGGGCGACGAGCGGACGCAGGAAGGCGTCCAGCGAGTCCCGGGAGGCCGAGACGATCCGGTCGACCTCGCGCCACAGCGCAGGCTGCTGGGCGATCTCGCGGACGGTGTGGGCAGCGCCGTCGTCCACGGACAGCGTGCCGGAGGGCGTGGTCACACGTGCTCCTTCTGGTTCGGGCGGGAGGCGCGGTCGTAGTCGCGCAGGACATCGCGGACGTGGTCCACGGCCAGGTCGCGCGGCCGGGCGGCGAGCTCGCCGTGGCGGACACGGGCGTACTGGAGCGGAAGATGTGCGCTGAGCAGCGGCAGGGGGATGTCCACGGCCGAGAGGTTGTCCAGGAGCCGGGCCTGGGCCTTTTCGATCTCGGGGTCGGGCCAGTAGTAGCGCATTCGGTCGCTGTAGCTGTAGCGGCGTGCGAGGCGCTGCTCGGCGGCGCCGCCCGGGTAGTAGCCCTCCCACGTGGCCGGCTCCGCGAGCATCCGCTGCTCGACGACCTCGGCAAGCCGTGACCGCTCGGCGGCCGGCACCAGTTCGTCCTCGATCGCGGCGAGGGCGAACAGCGCCTCGCGCAGGGCGAAGGTCAGCCCGGGGCCCACCTTGAGGATCGCCCAGTGGTCCTCGACCAGCGCGGTGAGCGCCTCGGCGGTCTGGTAGTCGGTCGAGTGGGCCTCGTAGACCATGGTGGGCTCGTCGTCGAGGACCTTGCGCAGTTCCTCGGTCAGCTCCCGCCGGTAGTCGACGACCTGAAGGTGGTCGAACTCGACGGCCGGCTGGACGACGAGGGCCATGACACGCGGCCAGACCTCGTCGATGCCGTGCCGGGCGAACGCCTTGCGGTGCTGCTCCAGAGTGGTGCGCGCCGCCTCGGGCGTGGTCGGGACGAGAGTGCCGAGCGTCTCGTGCGCGCCGCCGGGCGTGGGCACCTCCGTACCGATCACGTACCGGATCCGCTCGGTCCGCTCGGGGCCGGCCGTCTCCTCGGCCACCCGGATCAGCCGCGCGGCGCGTTCGGCGACCACGTCGTCGGCCAGCGGTACGGGGTCACCGGCGCACGCGAAGCTGCAGTCCAGGTGGATCTTTGTGAAGCCCGCCGCCACGTAGGCGGCGACCAGGGCGTCGGCCCGCTCCATCGCCTCGTCGGGCGTCAGGGACTGCCACCGGTTCGGTCCCAGATGGTCACCGCCGAGTATCACGCGGTCCAGTGGCAGACCACTTTCGGCGGCGATGCGGTACACGAGGTCGCGGAAGTCCGCGGGCCGCATGCCCGTGTAACCGCCGTACTGGTCGACCTGGTTCGAGGTCGCCTCCACCAGTACATGACCGCCGCTCTCCCGTGCCTGGACCACGGCTGCCTCGATGACCAGCGGATGTGCCGAACACACCGAGGTGATGCCCTGCGGCTGTCCGGCCTTCTGGCGCCGGACCACCTCGCTCAATGGGCTCTGCATTGCCAACCCCTTACTCAACGTGCATTTCGAGCCCTTTCGCCATGTTGGCCCGGAGCCCAGTGGGGACAGTACTGGTCTCATTAATGGCCGTCAATAGTCTTATTCTGGTATGTATCTGGTATTAACCGGGAGACATCCGCCCCGTAGCCGGTACGTGGTGAAGGAGGAGAGCCTCCGTGACCTGAGGCGATCAATCAGCCCTGATTGGTGATGGAGGCCCGGAACCGGTAGCGGTCCCCCCGGTAGACCTGGACGGTCAGTTCGATCGGGCGTGATTCCTGGTTCGACGTCAGCTGGGTCGCGACGAGCATCGGCATGGTCTCCTCGATCTCGAACAGCTCGATCTCCCGTGGCGTCGGGTGGCGGGCCTCGACCGAATAGTCGGCGACGCGAGGCAGCTGCGGCGGGTCGGCGGCGCGCAGGGTGGCGTAGAGCGAGGCCGTGTTGAAGTCGGTCTCGGCCAGGGCCGGGCAGGCCGCCAGGGGGAGCCGGTTGTGCTCGAGCACGACCAGCAGACCGTCGAGGAAGCGCAGTCGGTGGAGGTCGAAGAGGTCGGCGCCCGGAGCGATCCGGAGCTGCTCGGCCTCGGACACCGTGGCCGGCCGGACGGTGGCGGAGAGCACCTTGCCGGCCGTCGTCAAGCCGTTGGCCTGGGCATAGTCGGCGAACCCCTGGACCTGTGGGGCCGCCGAGCCGGACGTCATCGTCGCCTCGGGGAGCAGACCGAGCTCGGCGACGAACCACCCGCGCGACGACGACGGCCGCACGATGCCCCGTGACTCCAATTGCGCGAGGGCCGCTCGCAGCGTCACGCGCGACACGGAGTACCGCTCGACCAGAGCCCGCTCGGAGGGCAGCCGGTCACCGGGGCGGGCGGCAGCGGCGCGCAGGTCCTCGAGCAACCGCGCGGCCGTGCGCTCGTACAACGGGAGGACGTCGTCCCCGAACAGACCTCTGGGCATCGCCGTTTTCGCATCCGTCATACCAGAAACATACCAATTCGATCGACGGCGCGAACCCTTTTCCCGGGCGGTCCCACCCGTTGACATGCCACTCGAATACCACTTACGTTCTCGCAGCAGGCCACCCCGTGATGAGGAAGTCGCCCGTGGGCGACCTTCCGTTTCGCCGTGCCCCGGGCACCCTCCGATGATCGAGGCAGCGTTGTGGCAGCTCACCGAGGGTGGCCGCGCACTGCCGCCCGAAGGCGGACTCGCACCGGGGTGCCCGCTCCGACGCCACGCCGTCCCCCGACCCCACCCGACCCGCTGCGAAAACCAGTAGCAGACCAGGCATCGACCAGACTTACGGACGGTTCCTTTCGCCGCGAAGACGCGGCTCGGCTCTGAACGATCCACCACGACGGACAGAAGGCAGCTGCCCCAGTCGGGCACGCGCGACCGAAAGAGAGTTCGACATGACGGACATGAACCGGCGAAGCGTACTGAAGGTCGCGCTGGGGGGTGCCGGCCTGGCCGCGCTCCCCGCCGTGGCCATGAGCGCCTCACCCGCGGCCGCCGCACCGAACTCGGATCCCGACCTCGTCGGAGTCGGCGACACCTCCATCACCCTGGAGTTCGACGACCAACTGCGCAGTCGGGTGGCGCTGAAGAGCGTCTACCTCACCCGCTTCGACGCCGGCGAAGCCCTGCTGGTGGGCGACAAGGCCATCGAGGCGTTCGCCTACCGCGGACACCGGACCCGCGCTACCCGGCACTCCCGCCACGGCGCGGGCGTCCGGGTCACGATCGAGGGCACGTCCAGGGAAGGCGTGCACAAGACGGTCGAGCTGACCTCCTTCGAGCGTCTGGCCGGCATGATCGTGATGAAGGTGACCTACACCAACAGGTCCTCCACCGCGCTGAAGGTCACCGGGTGGCGCAACGGAGCCCACGAACTCCTGGAGACCCCCGGCGGCTTCTACACCTTCTCCGGCACCACGTACACGGACCGCCGCGACTGGGTGATGCCGGTGAAGGACGGCTACGTCCAGGAGAACTCGCTGGGGATGGACTCCTCCGACTACGGCGGCGGCACCCCGCTGGCGACCGTCTGGCGCCGGGACGCGGGCCTTTCCGTCGGACACGTCGAGCCTGTGGCGACGATCCTGCGCATGCCGGTCCGCAAGACGGCCGACGGCGCGAGCATCGCCATCCAGGACGACACAGCCCGCACCCTGAAGCCGGGCCGTCGGCTCAGCACCAGCACCACGTTCCTGACCGCCCTCCCGGGCGACCACTTCGTGCCGCTCCAGCGGTACCGCGACTACATGAGCGACATCGGCCAGTGCGCTCCCAAGGTGCCCGCCTCGGCCTTCGAGCCCATCTGGTGTGCCTGGGGCTACGAGCGCGACTTCACCGTCGAGCAGGTCACCGGAACGCTGCCGAAGGCGCACGAGGTCGGCCTGCGCTGGGTCGTGCTCGACGACGGCTGGCAGACCAACGAGGGCGACTGGGACATCAACACGACGAAGTTCCCGCGCGGCGAAGCGGACATGCGGGCCTTCACCAAGGAGATACGGGACGCCGGCCTGCGACCGCGCCTGTGGTGGGCCCCGCTCGCGGCGGACCCCGACAGCAACCTGATCCGGGACCGCTCCGACATGCTGTTGCTGGACCGCGACGGCAACAAGCAGGACGTCACCTGGTGGGACGCCTACACGCTCTGCCCTGCCTACCAGCCGACCGTGGACTACTTCGTCGAGCAGGCGAAGAGGTTCATCGGCGACTGGGGCTACGAGGGGCTCAAGATCGACGGCCAGCACCTCAACAGCGTCGCACCCTGCTACAACCCGAAGCACCGGCACGCCCGCCCCGAGGAATCCACCGAGGGCCTGGCGCGGTTCTGGAAGGCGATCCACGAAGCCGCGCACGCGGCGAACCCCGACGCCCTCGTCGAACTCTGCCCCTGCGGCACCGCCTTCGCCTTCCACAACCTGCCCTACGTCGACCAGTACCCCAGCTCGGACCCGGAGTCCTCCTACCAGGTCCGGAGCAAGGGCAAGTCGATGAAGGCGCTGATGGGCGCGGGCAGCAGCTACGCCGGCGACCACGTCGAACTGAGCGACCACGGCGACGACTTCGCGTCCTCCTACGGGGTCGGAGCCGTCCTGTCGACCAAGTTCACCCTCCCCGGCACCGGAGCCCCGGACAAGGCGACCGACCTCACCCCGGAGAAGGAGGTCCTCTGGCGCAAGTGGGTGTCCCTGTACGAGCAGAACATGCTGCCCACCGGTGAGTACCGCGGTGAGCTGTACGACATCGGCTTCGACAAGCCCGAGGCGCATGTCGTGGCCAAGAAGCGGACCCTCCACTACGCCTTCTACGCCGACCAGTGGGACGGGACGGTCGAGCTGCGCGGTCTGGGCAGCACGCGGTACCGCCTGACCGACCCGTTCACCGGCAAGTCACTCGGAACCGCCACTGCTCAGCACAACACCGTGCAGCTGTCCTTCGAGCGGTTCCAGCTCATCGTGGCCGAGCCCATCGGCTGATCGACGGACAGCAGTGGCGACGCTCTTTGACCACGCGAGCGGCGTGCCACAGGCTTGCCGGGCCCCCGCTTCCCCCGGCAGGTCAGGGGGAGGCTCGGACCCGGCATGGCCGGTAAGGCCGCGCGGTCCTGGGCGTCACCGTCGGTCATCTGGCGGACCGGCACGGGGGCGCGGCGTCTACGAGGTGCGCTGAACCGGATGTGGTCGGCGGAGCACGCGCCCACGTCGTACGCCTCCCTGGTGCGCCCGGTGCCGGGGGAGGACATCGCCGCAGCGGACGGTCAGTTGAGGCAACACTTCGGGTACGGAATGCCTGCCGAGTCGACGGCGCCGTGGCGGCTCTGCGGTGGGGTCAAGCACCAGGAGATCGAAGGCGACGAGCAGGAGGAGGTCGCCTCGGGGGTCTTCCTCCCGGGCGGAGTCGTCCTCCCCCGGAGCAGGTGGCCGCCGAGGCCGCGGGGCTGCGCTTCCCGTTCGTGATCAAGCCAGCGGACGGATCAGGCAGCTCTACCGTCTTGTTCGGGTTGATCGAGCCATTCGTAGGGTTGGGTCGCCCAGGGGTGCTGGGTGTGGCTATCAGGCGGCTGCCGTCTCGTGGCTTCCCTTGCTTCGCCGCCCAGCGCCCCACGACGACTCGGCCGCCGATTAGGAAGTGCGAACAAGTCGCTGTGTAGAGCAATGCCGGCGAGGTCGTCTGCGGCACGAACATCACGAACATGCGCGTCAGGAGCACGATGAGCCGGATATGGGCGGGGATCGACAGCGGCAAGGGCCACCATCACGGCATCGCTCTGGACGCAGACGGCAAGACGCTGCTGTCGCGGCGGATCGCCAACGACGAGCCCGAGCTGCTGAAGCTGATCGGTGACGTCCTGGACCTGGCCGATGGCCGCGAGGTCACCTGGGCCATCGACATGACCGGCGGGGAGCCCGCGCTCCTGCTGGCGCTGCTGGTCAACCACGGCCAGGAGATCCTTTACATCCCCGGCCGGCTGGTGAACCGGGCAGCCGACGGCTACCGCGGCGAGGGCAAGACCGACGCCCGCGACGCCTACGTGATCGCCGACCAGGCCAGGATGCGCCGCGACCTGCGGCCCATCCGCCCCGGCGACGAGGCCGCCGTCGAGCTCAAGCTGCTGACCGGGCGCCGTGCCGATCTGGTCGAGGACCGCACCCGTGTGGTCAACCGCCTGCGGAGCTCTCTGCTGAGCATGTTCCCGGCCCTGGAACGGGCTCTGGACGTGACCAACACCGGCCCTCTCAGGCTGCTGACGGGGTACCAGACCCCGGCCGCGATCCGACGGGTCGGCGTCTCGCGGCTGACGACGTGGCTGGCCAACCGCAAGGTCCGCAACGCGAGATCCCTGGCCGAGGCCGTGGTCGAGGCCGCCGAGCGCCAGCACACCGCCGTTCCCGGGGAGAAGACCACCGCAAAGCTGGTCCACACTCTGGCCGAGGAGGTGATGGCCCTCAACGAGCAGGTTTCCGAGATGGACAAGCTCATCGAGGGCCGGTTTCGCGAGCACGAACTCGCAGACATCGTCCTGAGCGTCCCGGGTATCGGGACCGTACTCGGCGCGGAGTTCCTGGCTGCGGTCGGCGGCAGCCTGGACGAGTTCGCTTCCCCGGACGCCCTGGCGGCCTTCGCCGGTGTTGCTCCCGCTCCACGCGACTCGGGCAAGGTCAGCGGCAACCTCCACCGGCCGGTCACCTACCACCGAAGACTCCAACGGGTCTTCTACACCTCGGCTCTGGTCAGCGTCCGCTACGACCCGAACTCGCGGAAGTTCTA
>NZ_VOGW01000202.1 GCF_007896895.1 Streptomyces misionensis
GCCGGGCGCGCCCGGAGCCGCCGCCTGGTGCGGCCCGCCCGGCTGACCGGCCTGGCCCGGCTGTGCCACCTGCTCCGGTCCGCCCGCCGGCCCCTCGGTCCCGGGCGTGCCGCCCTGTGCCTGCGGGGACGCGTCGGGAGAGGCCACCGGCACGGGAGGCGCGGACGGGGCCGGGGGTACCTCGTTGCCCTCGTTCTCGGTGCTCACAGCTCTTCTCCTCGATCCACGGCTGTTGTCCTCGGTCGCGCTCGACACGCTCGTGCACGCTCGGCGGCGCGTGCGCGCTGGTCGTGTCCCGTCACGATGCGGCTGCGCATGGTCCTGCGTTCACTGTTCCAGTTTGTCTGCAGTCAGCTTTTCCCACGGGCCGTCAGAGCACCATAAGCCGTGGCTGTGGGTCCTGGCCCACTCTTTACATAGGGCATTGGCCGCAAAAGTTATATAACCCGGCACAGGGCACGCCACCGTTCGCCGTCCTGACGCATGAGCGCCCTCACGTGTACCCCGCGGGGGTGGCACCATGACGCGGTGACCCACGCACCACAGCCCTCCCCTCAGGTCGTCGCCCACCGGGGCGCCTCCGAGGACGCGCCCGAACACACCCTGGCCGCCTACCGGAAGGCGATCGAGGACGGCGCGGACGCCCTCGAGTGCGACGTACGGCTGACCGCCGACGGCCACCTGGTCTGCGTCCACGACCGGCGGGTGAACCGTACCTCCAACGGCCGCGGCGCCGTCTCCGCCCTGGAGCTGGCCGACCTCGCCGCCCTGGACTTCGGTTCCTGGAAGAGCCGGGACGCCTGGCGCGGCCGGGACGAGGAGCCCGACTGGGAGCACCGGCCCGAGGACCGCGAGGAGACCTCCGTCCTCACCCTGGAGCGGCTGCTGGAGCTGGTCTCGGACGCCGGGCGCCGGGTCGAGCTGGCCATCGAGACCAAGCACCCCACCCGCTGGGCGGGCCAGGTCGAAGAACGGCTGCTGAGCCTGCTCAAACGGTTCGGCCTGGACGCGCCCGCCACGGCCGCCGAGTCCCCGGTGCGGATCATGAGCTTCTCGGCGCGCTCGCTGCACCGGGTGCGCACGGCCGCGCCCACGCTGCCGACGGTCTACCTGGTGCAGTGGCTCTCGCCCCGGCTGCGCGAGGGCCGGCTGCCCGCGGGGGTGCGCATCGCGGGGCCCTCGGTGCGCATCGTGCGCAGCCACCCCGGGTACGTGGAGCGGCTGAAGCGGGCGGGCCACCAGGTCCACGTGTGGACCGTGAACGAGCCCGAGGACGTCGACCTCTGCGTCCGGCTCGGTGTCGACGCCATCATCACCAACCGCCCGCGCGCGGTGCTGGACCAGCTCGGCCGCCGTCCGTCCTGTTGACGTCCCGCCGCCCGCGTCACGGCCCGTCACCGGGAGTGCTCCGGCGCGTTCGCTCCGTGGGCGGCCGTGCCGAATGCGTCACCGGAAGAGGATTGGCCGGTTTCCGGCACAGATCACTGGGGCATCCACACCGTGGCGTGGGGCGAAGGAGGTCTCGGGGGTGGCGTTGGTGGTGGCACAGGAGGTGCCCACGTCGTCGTGCATGGCCGTACCCCATGGCCCTGCGGGCGTGGGGGACGCGAGGCGCCGGATGCGCGCGCAGCTGCGCGACGGCGGCGTGCCGGAAGCGGTCGTCGACGATGCCGTACTGATCCTTTCGGAACTGCTGAGCAATGCCTGCAAACACGGCCGGCCGCTGGGCGACACGGCCGGTGAGGGCGGCGTACGGGCCGCGTGGCGGGTCGATCCGCGGGGCCGGCTCATCGTGGAGGTCACGGACGGCGGGGGCCCGACCCGCCCGGCGCCGGCCACCCCCTCGGTGACGGCGCACGGCGGCCGGGGGCTGAACATCATCACGGCGCTCGCCGACGACTGGGGCGTCCGGGACGACGTCCGCGGCGAGGTGACGGTCTGGGTGGTGGTCCACGGGGACGTGCACGACCCGGACGCCCGCTGCCGGCGCGACCACGTCGCCGCGGCGATCACCGCGTCGGCGCTGCCCGAGCTGGCGGGGCTGGATCTCGCGGAGGCGTTCGAGGACCTGGCCTGAGGGCGGGCGGCGGGGGCGCGCCCCCGGCGTCGTCCGGGGGGTCCGCCGTCGCGCGGGCGCCGTCGCGCGGGCGCCGTCGTCCACAGGGCGCAGCGCGGGCGTGCGTTGTCCACAGGTTCCCGTCGGCCGGGGCGCGAACGGCTAGGCTCCCGCCGTACGAGACGAGCCGTAACCGGGAGACATCCACGATGGCCAAGAAGCGACCCCAGACGAAGGCCAAGCGCCCACAGCCGGCGGGCGGGGCGGGCGCCGACGGTGCCATTCCGGTGGTCGGCGGCCGTGAGCCCTGCCCCTGCGGCAGCGGCCGGCGCTACAAGGCGTGTCACGGCCGGGAGGCCGCGCACGCCGTGACCGAGCTGGTGCGGCGCCCGTTCGAGGGCCTGCCCGGCGAGTGCGACTGGGTGGCGCTGCGCGAGCTGGTCCCGGCCGCGACGGTCGAGCTGACCCTCAAGGACGGCCTGCCCGAGGACGTCCCGTCGGTCACGCTCGCCACGGTGCTGCCGATGGCCTGGCCGGCCCTGCGCCGCGACGACGGCTCGGTCCTGCTCGGCCTGCAGAACGACACGGCCTCCGGTGACATCAGCCGCGATCTGGCCGACACCCTCCAGCGCGCGCTGGTGGCGGAGCCGGGCACCCCGGTGCAGGGGCGGCGCGCCCCCGCCGACGGTCCCCGGTTGCAGGAACTGATCGACCCCGAGGGCGCGTTCGAGCCGGTGGTGCACAGCGGTTTCGAGTTCTGGGTGCCGGACGCGGAGAACGCCACCCCGGAGGTCGCCGCCTCCCTGGAGCGGGCCAATGCGGCCGCGATCCCGACCGTGCGGCTGTCCGGGGTGGACGCCGCGTACTGGTGCGAGACCCCGGAGAAGAACCACCTGCGCTGGGTGATGCCCCACCCGGAGGAGCGGCTTCTGGACGCTCTCGCGCGACTGCACGCGGCGGGCCGCTCCAGCCTCGGCGAGGGCACCCGGCTCGTGGGCTCCTTCCGTGCTCACGGGCTCACCGTGCCGGTCTGGGACCTGCCGAGCGGGGTCGGCGCGCAGGACGTGGAGAAGCCGGCGGCCGAGTTCGCCGAGCGGCTGGCCGCCGCCCTCGCGGTGGAGGAGCCGCTCACCGCGGAGGAGCGCCGGGCGCGCGGCGGACTGACCAACCGGCAGGTCACGCTGAGCTGACGCGGGTGCCCAGGGGTGTCATGACCGATCGACCGGCCGGTCATGACACCGGACCACCAGGCGGGTGACTCCCGTCACAACTCCGCGTTCCGAGACGGAAATCCGCGGGAAATCGGTGGCCGAATGCCTGAGTCGGAATTTGCGAACGGCGGATCTCTTGTTACCGTTCCAGTAGCCCGGTTGCTGGTGCATCCCCCGTCGCCAGCAACCGGGTCTTTCCATGTCCGCGCTCGGTGCGCCCGAGGCGCCGCACGGTGTCAACCGCCGTCCTGGTCGCCGGAGTTGCTGCCCGAGCGCAGCAGCAGCCGGCCCTCGGCCCCCCGCTCGGCGAACTCGGCGACGGCCGTGTAGTCGTCCGGGCCGCCCCGGCTGCGCTCCCGGGGTGTCTCACAGGTCGCGGGCTCGTCGTCGGCCCCCGTCTCGCAGCGTGTCCGTACGGTTCGGCCGCGCGGCCCCATGAGGCTGAGCTCCGCGTCCAGCGGCGAGCCGGTGGCGTTGCGGTAGTAGGTGCGTGCCCAGGTGTCCGCGCCCTGCGTCAGCACACAGGTCTGCGCCTCGACGCCCGCTGGCGCGGTGAGTTGGGGCCCGCAGCGGGCGGCGGTGGCCAGGCCGAGGCCCAGCAGCGAGTCGCTCGGGGCCGCCGACGGGTCCTTTGCGTCACCGTGCCGGAGCATCCCGGGCACCAGTGTCTCGCCCACCTCCCCGACCTGCCCCGCCGACGCCACGGTCAGCGGCAGGACGACGGCGGCCGTCACCACGAACGCCAGTCCGACCAGATGCGCGCGCCGGGGCTCGGACCTGCCGTAACGGGCCCTGCGGTAGGCGGACTTGCGCCTGCCGTCGAGAGGCGGCTCCGCATCGCGCCGGGAGCCGGGCCCGTTCTCCGTGCCCGGTCCCTCGTCGAGGGGCCGGGCGCGGCCGGGCCCCCCGCGCCCCCGCCACCGAGTACCGGGTCCCCCAGAAATTCGCAGCATGGGCGGAAGATAACGAGCGCGGGGCGCCGACCGGGCGGTGCGCGCCGGGCGGCCCCTACAACTCGGGCGCGCTCACACCCGTACGAGTGAGGGCGTCGACCACCGCGTCCACCACGGCCTCGACGTCCGGCACCCAGGGCGCGGCCGAGCCGGTCAGCGGGGCCCGCTCCCAGCGCACCGCGCCCGCGCCGGTCTCGGACGGGGGCAGCGCGACATAGCCGCCCTCACCGTGGAAGCGCAGGGAGCCGGGGACGAAGTCCTTGGCGTAGAGCAGCTCGCCCAACTGCTCCATGGAGTACGGCTTGACGAGCAGCGCCCAGCGGGTGGGCGAGGCGATCACCGGGCCGAGGCGCATGCCCCGCCGGTCGAGCAGGGCGAGGGCGCGGGAGGCGGCCAGCGCCGGCAGGCTGACCGCGCACGGCGCGCCGACGCCGGTCGCGAGGATGATGGGCGCGCTCGGCCGGTTGGTCCACCACCAGCGCACCATGCGCGCGTCCGTGGTGGCCGCGAGCAGGCCCGGGTCGAAGGGGTGGGCGCCGGGCACCGTGCACTCCGGGTCGGGGCAGCCGCAGCGGGCCCGGCCCTGCGGGTCCGGGGCCACGCCCGGGAGTACCGGCCACTGCCACTCCGTCGCGACGGTGAGGGCCGTGCCGAGCAGCTCGGGCCTTCCGTCGTTCCGTCGCCTGGACAGGAGCCTGCGTCGCCTTCCGAGGATCTCGCGCATGAGCGCTCGTTCCTTTCCGTTGCACCGCTGGCAACACCGTGGTCCACATCACAACATGAGTCGATCACTTCACTGTGCGTACCTGGTGGCGCATCACATCCCCGCGCACTGCAGGGGATCCCCAGGGGGTCGAACGTCGGCCGCTGCCGCGTCCGTGGCGCATGGGGCAGGACGCGATCGCGGCGTGGGGTGGCGAAGCATGGCGTTATGCCGTCGCGCGTGGTTCTCTCCGCCTCCGCCACGGGAGGATGGGGCTCGGCCGTCGGTGGTTATGACGCCCGGGTCCGTCGCCAGGTTCCGGGTGGCCCCCAACCACCCCTGGCCTTCACCGAGTACGTACCCATCACGACCGTTGTGACGCTCCGTGGAGCGAGCCCAGTCGATCGCAATGGACCGTTCCCCCAGGCAGTTTTGAGCCAACTTGGCGGTAAGGCAAGGGGTTCGGAGAAATCACCCATCAGTCCCTCGGACACCAGGAATCCCCGCAGGACAATGCTGGACATCCCCTCACGAGTGCGTGTACATGTGGAGACACTGCTAGCGGCGCAGAATCACATGGGGGTTTGCGATGCTTTTCAGCACTACGCACCGGTCCGAAGGCCGCGCGCCATGAACGCCCCGCACCCCCCGAAAGTGGCCGGAATCGATCCCACCGCTCCCACC
>NZ_VOGW01000203.1 GCF_007896895.1 Streptomyces misionensis
CCTCCAGGACCGGCTGGCCGGCTGGGTCTCGGACCTCACCACGCTCCACGAACTCACCGAGCGGCTCACCCGCACCGACGCCCTGGAGTCCGCCCTCGACGAACTGCTGCGCGCCGGAGCCGCCCTCGTCGGCGCCCGCCGCGGCCTCGTCGTCCTGGACCCCGGCGACGGACTCGGTCCCCGCGCCGCCACCGGCCTCGGCCTCGGCCGCGCCGACCTCGGCCACCTGGAGACCGTCCCGCGTGCCGCGCTGCCGTACGACACCGCCCCCGGCAGCGAGAGCGTCCACCCCGACCTCTTCGCCGAGGAGGGCCTCGACCCCCGGCACCGCGAGGTCGCCGCCCGGCTCGGCTACGCCGCCAGCTACGCCCTGCCGCTCGCCACCGACGGCGCCGGCCGCCTCGGCGCCGCCGTCTGGCTCTACGACGAGCCCGCCGAACCCCATGAGCGGCAGCGCCACCTGGCCGGCCTCTACGTCCGCCACGCCACCGAACACCTGGCCAGACTGGGCGAGTTGGAGCGCACCCGCGCCTGCATGGCGGCCATCACCGAGGAGCTGCTGCCCTCCCGGCTGCCCCGCGTGGCCGGCGTCCGGCTCGCCGCCCGGCACCGCACCGGGCCGCGCGGCGGCGGCGACTGGTACGACGCGCTGCCGCTGCCGGACGCGGGGCTCGGCCTGTCCGTGGGCTCGGTCACCGGCTCCGGACCGGGCGCGGTGGCCGCCGTGGGCCGGCTGCGCGCCTCCCTGCGCGCCTACGCCGTGATGGAGGGCGAGGACCCGGTCGCCGTCCTGTCCGACCTGGAGCTGCTGCTGCGGCTGACCGAGCCCGCCCGCTGCGCCACCGCCCTGTTCGCCTACTGCGAGCCCGCGCTGCGCCGGGTCACCCTGGCCGGCGCCGGGCACAGCCCGCCGCTGCTGACCGGGGAGCGGCGCACCGAGTTCGCCGAGACCTCCGTCTCCGCGCCGCTCGGCATGCTCTCCTGCTGGGAGGCGCCCAGCGTGGAGATCCAGGCCGAGGCCGGGGAGACGGTGCTGCTGTACACCGACGGGCTGCTGCACCGCACCGGCGACCCGATGGACCGCGCCTTCGCCCGGCTGCACACGGCCGCGGCGAGCGTTCCCCGGGCGTTGCGGCAGGACCCGGGGGCGGTCGCCGACCATGTGCTGCGCGCGGTGCTGCCCGACGGCCGGGACCCGGCCGAGGGCGAGGAGGACGTGGTGCTGCTGGCGGCCCGCTTCGACTGAGCGGGCCCCTTTGCCCCGGCCCCGGCCGGGCGCGGCCCGGCACAACAGGTCATCCGCCCCGTTCCCCGCCGGTACGACCGTACGATGATGGGGGTCCCCCACCCCGACGCCGTGGCCCAACCATGGCGGGCGCCGGGGACCGCCGGGGGAAGATCACACGCCGTACCGAGGAGGATCACGTGGCCGACGAGCTCAACCCGGCGACCCCGGAGACCGAGTCCGAAGAGCCCATCAAGCAGCGGAAGAACGGCCTGTACCCGGGCGTCTCCGACGAGCTTGCCGAGAACATGCAGTCCGGCTGGGCCGACACCGAGCTGCGTGATCTCCAGCCGATCCCGCAGGCCGCCGAGACCGCGCGCCGCCGCGCCGCGCTCTCCGCGCGCTTCCCGGGCGAGCGCCTGGTCGTCCCCGCGGGCAACCTGAAGACCCGCTCCAACGACACCGAGTACTCCTTCCGCTCGTCCGTCGAGTACGCGTACCTCACCGGCAACCAGACCGAGGACGGCGTCCTGGTCCTGGAGCCCAGGGGCGAGGGCCACGAGGCCACCGTCTACCTGCTGCCGCGCTCCAACCGCGAGAACGGCGAGTTCTGGCTCGACGGCCAGGGCGAGCTGTGGGTCGGCCGCCGCCACTCCCTGGCCGAGTCCGAGGCGCTGTACGGCATCCCGGCCGCCGATGTGCGCGAGCTGGCCGACGCGCTGCGCGAGGCCACCGGCCCGGTGCGGGTCGTGCGCGGGTACGACGCCGGCATCGAGGCGGCGCTGACCGACAAGGTCACCGCCGAGCGCGACGAGGAACTGCGCGTCTTCCTCTCCGAGATGCGGCTGGTCAAGGACGAGTTCGAGATCGGCGAGCTGCAGAAGGCCGTGGACTCCACGGTGCGCGGCTTCGAGGACGTGGTGAAGGTCCTCGACAAGGCCGAGGCCACCAGCGAGCGCTACATCGAGGGCACCTTCTTCCTGCGCGCCCGCGTCGAGGGCAACGACGTCGGCTACGGCTCCATCTGCGCCGCCGGCCCGCACGCCTGCACCCTGCACTGGGTCCGCAACGACGGCGCCGTCCGCTCCGGCGACCTGCTGCTGCTCGACGCCGGCGTGGAGACGCACACCCTCTACACCGCCGACGTCACGCGCACCCTGCCGATCAACGGCACGTACAGCGAGATCCAGAAGAAGATCTACGACGCGGTGTACGAGGCCCAGGAGGCCGGCATCGCGGCGGTGCAGCCGGGCGCCAAGTACCGCGACTTCCACGACGCCGCGCAGCGGGTGCTGGCCGAGAAGCTGGTCGAGTGGGGTCTGGTCGAGGGCCCGGTCGAGCGCGTCCTGGAGCTGGGCCTGCAGCGCCGCTGGACCCTGCACGGCACCGGCCACATGCTCGGCATGGACGTCCACGACTGCGCCGCCGCGCGCACCGAGACGTACGTGGACGGCGTGCTCGAGCCGGGCATGGTGCTCACCGTCGAGCCGGGCCTGTACTTCCAGGCCGACGACCTCACCGTGCCGGAGGAGTACCGGGGGATCGGCGTCCGGATCGAGGACGACATCCTGGTGACGGAGTCCGGCAACCGCAACCTCTCGGCCGGTCTGCCGCGCCGCTCCGACGAGGTCGAGGCGTGGATGGCCGCCCTGAAGGGCTGAGCCGTCCGAAAACGGCCGGGCACCGGGCGGGTGCCCGGCCGTTTCGCCGCCCCGCGGCCTAGCGTCTTTCGTTTGGATCGGGCCGGATCAGGGAGCGGGGCCCGGTGCGTGCAGATGCAAGGCGGAGGAGGGAGTCGACGCGCTGGGGGTGCCCCCGCGCGAGCGAAGCCGAGCGTGGGGAAGTCGGCGACCGACGACAACGCCGCAGATGCGCGTGCCGGGCCCCGCGAGCCCGGCCTGATCCAAACGAAAGACCCTAGAGCACGGGGTCCCGGTCGTGCAGGATGCGCTGGAAGAGCCGGCAGTCGCGCCAGCGGCCGTTGATGTGCAGGTAGTCGGGTGCCGTGCCGATCTGCTCGAACCCGGACTTCGCCAGCACCCGTTGCGAACCGGCGTTCTCCACCAGCGTGGACGCCTCGATCCGGTGCAGCCCCACCTCGTCCCGGGCGAGCCGGCACACCCGCGCCACGGCCGCGCAGGCCAGACCCCGGCCCTGCCGGTCGGCGGCGACCCAGTAGCCCAGGTGCGCGCTGCAGAAGGGCCCCCGGGAGATCCCCGTCAGGGTGATGGCCCCGACGATCCGCCCGTCCGCCTCCTCGAACACCCAGGGCACCACCGAGTCCTCGGCGTGCTGCCGCAGCAGTCCCTGGATCCGCTGCCGCTGCCCCTCGGGGGTGAAGAAGGTCTGCGGCCGCACCGGATCCCATGGCGCGAGGTGGGCGCGGTTGGCGGTGTACGCGGCCGCCAGCGCCTCCTCGTCCCCGGCCGAGAGCAGCCGTAGCGTCACCCCGGCCGTCAGTTCCCCGTCGTCGATGCGCATTCCCCCACTATGCGGCTACACCGCCGGCAGCGGGGCGTCGTCGCGCCACTTGAGGATCTTGTCGAAGCTGACCACCGTGCCGCGGCGGCCGGGCTTGGGGCCGATGTGGACGTGGTCGGCGAGTTCACGGATCAGCGCCAGGCCGCGGCCGTGCTCGGCGTCCGGGCGGGCGGGCCGGATCCGACGGGTGTGCGCGAAGCCGGGCCCGGAGTCCGTCACCTCGATACGGCACTTCTCGCCGTCGAGGTACGCGGTCACCCGGTACACCGCCGGGGTGCCGCCGGCCCCGCCGTGCTCGACGGCGTTCGCGCAGGCCTCGCCGAGGGCGACGGACAGGTCGTAGGAGATCTCGGGGTCCACCCCGGCCGTCTCCATGGTGCCGAGCAGCAGCCGCCGGGCGAGCGGCACGCTCGCCGCCTCGCGCCGCAGATGGAGTGACCACCACATGCTCATGCTCCAGCCTCCCGGCCGCGGCTCGACATACCGTTACGTATTGCCGTCCGTGGAGGGCCGTAAGCACACGGCCGAGGTGACCGGCCCGTACAGCCGACGCGGTCCGGGAGGAAACGGCGCGTGAGGGACGTACCCGATCGGTGGACCAAGGGGGAATCTCCCGCCCCTGACGTAGGACTCCCGGGGGCGCAGTGGGATGATGTGCCCGCCATGTCTGCCCCCCACGCGCGCACGGCGCGTTCCGGAGCCGGGCTCCGGATGCCGCGGGCCGCGGTCTTCGCCGCGGTCTGCGTCGTGCTGGCCGCGGCCGGGCACGCGCTGGCCTCCTGCGCGAGCGTGCCGCTGTGGACGCTCGGCGTGGGCTTCCTCGGCTGTCTGCTGCTGGTGGCCCCGCTCACCGGGCGGGCCCGCTCGCTGCCGGGCATCGCCGCGCTCCTCGCACTCGGGCAGACCGCGCTGCACGCGCTGTTCGGACTGGGCCAGCACGGGGCCATGGCCATGGGCGCGATGCCCTCCGGGCCGTCCGCGCCGGCGGGCGCCACGCTCACCGACACCGCGCTGGTCGAGCAGGCCTCACGGCTGCTGTGCGGGGCGAACGTCTCGGCCCTCACCCCGGGCCACTCCTTCCATCTGCTGCTCGCCGCGCGCCTCATCGACCGCTCGGGCCGGCCCGTGGGTGCCCCGGCTCCGCTGCCCGCGCCGCACGCGGCCGAGGCCACCGGCGCCCTCGGGGGCCTGCTGCCCTCGCTGCCGATGCTGCTCGGCCACGTCCTCGCGGCCGTCGCCGTCGGCTGGCTGCTGCGCCGCGGCGACCTGGCCGTGGGGCGGCTGCTCGAACTGTCGGCGCACGGCGTCGCCGAGGCGGCCCTCGTCCGCTCCCTGCGCGCGGCGCTGGCGCTGGCGCACGCCCTGTGCGCCGGGCTGCTGCCCGCCGCCGAGCCCGGCCCGCGCGGCCGGCGCGGCCACCGGAACGAGCCGCCCGCCCCGCGCACCCTCACGCTCCAGCACACGGTGATCCGGCGCGGCCCGCCCGCCGCCGGCCTGCGACTCGCCGCCTGACGCGACGCGCCCGCCACCCTGCCCCGGGACAGCTCCGGGAGCCGAGGGGAAGGCGGCCGCCGTCGCGCGGCCCGCGCGCGCTCGCGCGCCGTCCTTCCTCACCGGAACTCTCACCATGGAGCGCTCCTGTCATGCAGGTTTTCCCCATCGCGTCCCTCGCGTCCCGTCGTACCGCCGCCCGGCTCGCCGCGGGTGCCGCCGTCGCCGGCACGGCCGTGCTCGCCCTGTCCGCCCCCGCCTTCGCGCATGTGACCGTGCAGCCCGAGGGCGCCGCGGCCAAGGGCGGCTACGCGGTCGTCGACTTCAAGGTCCCCAATGAGCGCGACGACGCCTCGACCACGAAGGTCGAGGTCAGCCTTCCGGCCGACCACCCGCTGGCCTCCGTGATGGCCGAGCCGGTGCCGGGCTGGCACGTCCAGGTCACCAAGGCCAAGCTGGCCAAGCCGCTGACCGTGCACGGCGACACGATCGACCAGGCCGTCACCAAGGTCACCTGGACCGCCGACGGCAAGGGCATCGAGCCCGGTTACTTCCAGAAGTTCCCGCTCTCCGTCGGCGCCCTGCCCGAGAACACCGACCAGCTGGTGTTCAAGGCGCTCCAGACGTACTCCGACAAGCAGGTGGTGCGCTGGATCGAGGTACCGCGGCCCGGCCAGGACGAGCCGCAGAACCCCGCCCCGGTGCTCCAGCTGACCGCCCCGGCCGGCGAGCACGGGACGGCGAGCTCCGCCGCCGACAAGACCGGGGGCACGGCCGCCACCAGCTCCGGCGGCGGCAGTGACACCACTGCCCGGGTGCTCGGCGTGGCCGGCATCGTCGTCGGCGCCGCGGGCGTGGCCTACGGCGTCCTCGCCGGACGCCGCCGCACCGCCTGAGCCCACCGTTCCACAGCGCGCGCCGGGGTCGTGCCAGGCTTCTCGCAAGCCCCCGCACGACCCCGGTGCGCGCCGGAGATCTCACATCTGGGACATTTTTCTATGCGCAAGAAGACGTTCGCCGCGGCCGCACTGCTCGCCGCCGCCACCCTGACCCTCACCGCCTGCGGCAGCCAGGACTCCGGGAGCCAGTCACCGGTCTCCATGGTCTCCCAGGAGGCCGGCCAGCGCGGCCCCGCCACCGTCCTCGACCAGCCCTGGGACAAGCCCGGCCTGGTGCTCACCGACACCCACGGCAAGAAGTACGACCTCCGCAAGGAGACCCAGGGTCACCCGACCCTGCTCTACTTCGGCTACACGCACTGCCCCGACATCTGCCCGACGACGATGAGCAACATCGCCGTCGCCGCCCAGAAGTCGCTGACCCCGGCCCAGCGCGACGACCTGCGGGTCGTCTTCGTCACCACCGACCCCGGCCGTGACACCCCGGCCGCGCTCGGCAGCTGGCTCAAGGGCATCGACCCGCGGTTCATCGGCCTGACCGGCGACTTCAAGACCGTCCAGGCCGCCGCCCGCTCCGTCGGCATCTCGGTCGAACCGACGACGAAGGACAAGAACGGCAAGCTGGTCTCCGTGCACGGCACCCAGGTCGTCGCCTTCTCACCGAAGACCGACGGCGGCTACGTGCTCATCGGCGAGGAAGCCACGGTCGACGACTACATCAAGGACCTGCCCAAGCTCATCGAGGGAGCCAAGCCGTGAGCCGTCGCCCTGCGGTCCTCGCCACGGCCGCCGCCCTCGCCGGCGCGCTGGCCCTCGCGGGCTGCTCGAAGCCGGCGCCGGCGAAGGCCGAGCTGTCGGTGAGCGGGTCGTACATGCCCCAGCCGGTCTCGGCCGACATGGCCGCCGGCTTTCTGACGATCACCAACAAGGGCGGCGCGAAGGACGAACTGACCTCGGTGACCAGTGCCGCCGCCGGTCGGGTCACGATGCACTCCACCGTGGGCGGCGCGATGCGGGAGGAGTCCTCCTTCCCGATACCCGCCCATGGCCGGCTCGTCTTCAAGAGCGGTGGCAACCACTTGATGTTCGAGCAGCTCCGGCACCGGCCGAAGCAGGGCCAGACGGTCACCCTGAAGCTCACCTTCGCCGCATCCGGGCCGCTCACGGTCCGGATGCCGGTGGAGTCCGCCACGTACCACCCGTCGACCGGCCACTGAGGGAAGGGACACCGTGACCCGGACCATCACCCCCCGACCGCGGAACCTGTTGCTGCTGCTCCTCGCCGTCATCGGCGCGCTGCTCGCGGGGGCCGGTCCGGCCTCCGCGCACGCGGCGCTGACCGGCAGCGACCCCGCGCAGGGGGTGGTGGTCGCACAGCCGCCCGCCCGGGTGTCGCTCACCTTCTCCGAGAAGGTGGCGATGAACGAGGGCTCCGTGCGGGTCCTCGACCCCAAGGGCAGACCGGTGCAGACCGGCGCGCCCGCCGACGTGCGCGGGACGACCTACGCCGTGAACCTCGAAAGCGGCCTGGGCAAGGGGACGTACACGGTCACCTACCAGGTCGTCTCCGCCGACAGCCACCCCGTCTCCGGGGCCTACACCTTCTCCGTCGGGGCGCCCTCGAAGACCGTGGTGCCCGCCGCCGCGACGGCCGTGGGCGGCGGGATCGTCGGCGGCCTCTACGCCTTCGGGCGGTACGTGTCGTACGCCGGTTTCATCGTGCTCGCGGGCGGCGCCGCCTTCGTGCTGGTCTGCTGGCGGCGCGGCGCGGGCGTGCGCGCCCTGCAACGGCTGGTGGTCGGCGGCTGGCTGGCGCTGACCGCGGCCACCCTGTGGCTGCTGCTGCTGCGCGGCTCCTACACCACCACCGGCAAGCTCGCCGACGTCTTCGACCTCGGGCTGCTCGGCCAGGTGCTCCAGACCAAGCCGGGCGCCGCCCTGGTCTCCCGGCTGCTGCTGCTCGCCGCCGGCGCGCTGTTCATCGCCGTCCTCTTCGGTTCCTACCAGCGGCGCGAGGACGGCGCGGAGAAGCGGGACCTGACCTTCGGGCTCGGGATCGGGGGCGTGGTCGTGGCGGCCGGGCTCGCGACCAGCTGGGCGGTGTCCGAGCATGCCTCGGTGGGGCTCCAGCCGGGCATCGCCATGCCGGTGGACGTCGTCCATCTGCTCGCCGTCGCCGCCTGGCTGGGCGGGCTCACCGCGCTCCTGGTCGCCCTGTACCGGGCGCCCGCCGACACCCCGGTGGAGGCCGCGGCCGTGCGGCGCTTCTCCCGGCTGGCCTTCGGCTCCGTGCTCGCCCTCGTCGTCACCGGCGTCTACCAGTCCTGGCGCCAGCTCGGCTCCTGGTCCGCCTTCACCGGCACCCGGTACGGACAGCTGCTGCTGGCCAAGATCGCCCTGGTGGCGCTCATGGTCGGCATCGCCTCGGTGTCCCGGCGGTGGACCGGGCGGCTCACCGACCGGGCCGCGGGCGGCGCGACGGCCGAGGAGGCGGAGGCCGACAAGGAAAGCGTCGCCGCGTCGACGGCCCCCGGGCAGGACGCGAAGGCGGCGGACGAGGGCCCGCGGGACTCCGGCGACGCCCGGCGTGCCGCCCAGCTCGCCCGGCAGCGGGCCGCGATGGACACCGCCCGGCGCAAGCGGCTGCGCGACGGGGACACGGGACGCTACGGGCTGCGCCGCTCGGTGCTCGCCGAGGCCGCCGTCGCCGTCGTCCTGCTCGCCGTCACCACCGCGCTGACGCAGACCGAGTCCGGCCGCACCGAGCAGGAGGCCAGGGCCGCCACCTCCGCCGGCTCCGCCACGCCGGTCCCGAACGGCACCCTGACCCTGCCCTTCGACACGGGCGGCGCCGACGGCAAGGGTGTGGTCGCCCTCGACCTCGACCCGGCCCGCGCGGGCACCAACCAGCTGCACCTGCTCGTCCGCAGGCCCGATGGCCGGCCCTTCGACGTCCCCGAGGTGAAGGTCGCCCTCACCCTGGAGGCGAAGAAGATCGGCCCGCTCACCGTGACCACCGAACACATCACCACCGGCCACTGGTCCGCGGACTCGGTGCAGATCCCGATGGCCGGCGACTGGAAGGTCGCCGTCACCGTGCGCACCTCCGACATCGACGAAGTGACCGTCTCCAAGAACGCGCAGATCGGCTGAACCAGACCATGACCGAACAGTCCATCCCGGCGGCCCGCACCCCCGAGGCCCCGGCGAACGCGGCCCGCGGCGAGGCGGTCGGCGTCTCGCGGCGCACCCTGCTCGGCACCGCGGGGGCCACCGGGCTGGTGCTCGGCGCGGCGGGCGGCGCCATCGGCCGTGCCACCGCGCCCGCCCAGGCCACCCCGCTCACCTCCGTCGGCTCCGACCGGGCGATGTTTCACGGGAAACATCAGCCCGGCATCACCGAGGGGCTCCAGGCGTGCGGCCATCTCGTCGCCTTCGACCTGGCGGCGGGCGCGGGCCGCGCGGAGGCGGCGGCCCTGCTGCGCCGCTGGTCGGCGACGGCCGAGCGGTTGATGGCGGGCGAGCCGGCCCCGCACGACGACACCGCCGTGGCGCGCGACGCGGGCCCCTCCTCGCTGACCGTCACCTTCGGTTTCGGCCACGACTTCTTCTCCCGCACCGGCCTGGAGAAGCAGCGGCCCACCGCGCTCGACCCGCTGCCGGCCTTCTCCTCCGACCGCCTCGACAAGGCGCGCAGCGACGGCCATCTGTTCGTGCAGATCGGCGCGAACGACGCCCTGGTCGCCTTCCACGCCCTGCGCGCGATCCAGAAGGACGCCGGTTCGGCCGCACGGGTGCGCTGGCAGGTGAACGGCTTCAACCGCACCCCGGGCGCCACCGCCCACCCGATGACGGCCCGCAACCTGATGGGCCAGATCGACGGCACCGGCAATCCGAAGCCGACGGACGCCGCCTTCGAACAGCAGATCTTCGTGCCCGCCTCGGGGGAGCCCGCGTGGATGGCGCACGGCTCCTACGCCGTCG
This sequence comes from Streptomyces misionensis, assembly GCF_007896895.1. Taxonomy (GTDB): domain Bacteria; phylum Actinomycetota; class Actinomycetes; order Streptomycetales; family Streptomycetaceae; genus Streptomyces; species Streptomyces misionensis_A. The sequence continues at coordinate 10,081 of NZ_VOGW01000203.1, forward strand.
TGCGCCGGATCCGCATGCTGCTGGACGACTGGGAGAAGCTGTCGACGGCCGCCCAGGAGCAGGTCATAGGACGCCGCAAGGCCGACGGGGCGCCGCTGACCGGGGGCGGGGAGACCAGCCCGATGGAGCTGGACAAGACCGACGCCCGGGGCGAGTACGTGATCCCGCTCACCGCGCACGCCCGGATCACCCGGCCGGACAAGAACGGCGGGGCGGCCATGCTGCGGCGCCCGTTCTCCTACCACGACGGTTTCGACGCGGACGGCACCCCGGACGCCGGTCTGCTCTTCGTCTGCTGGCAGGCCGATCCGCTGCGGGGCTTCGTGCCGGTGCAGCGCAAGCTCGACCGCGGCGACGCGCTGTCGCGGTTCATCCGGCACGAGGCGAGCGCGCTGTTCGCGGTGCCGGGCGGGGCGTCGAAGGGCGAGTACGTGGGGCAGCGGCTGCTGGAGGGCTGAGCCGGTCCCCGGCTTTCGACGGGCCCGATCCCCTAGCCGACGCCCTGTGCGCTCTGCGGACTTTCCGGGATCAAACCACCCTGTCGAGTGGCTGTCATGAGACGGCTGAGCCACGACGGCCGACGGCCATTAGGGTGAGGACCATGCCAGCGAGCTATGCGTATCTCGGCCCGGAGGGCACCTTCACCGAGGTGGCCCTGCGGACGCTGCCGGAGGCGGCCACCCGGGAGCTGATCCCGTACGTGTCGGTGCAGTCCGCGCTGGACGCGGTGCGGGCCGGCGAGGCCGAGGCCGCGTTCGTGCCGATCGAGAACTCGGTCGAGGGCGGCATCACCGCCACCCTGGACGGCCTGGTCGCGGGCGAGCCCCTGACGATCTACCGCGAGGTGCTGCTCTCCATCACCTTCGCGCTGCTGGTCCGGCCGGGCACGAAGCTCGCGGACATCAAGACGGTCTCCGCCCACCCCGCGGCCCAGCCCCAGGTGCGCAACTGGCTCAAGGCCAACCTCCCGGACGCCGTCTGGGAGTCGGCCGCCTCCAACGCGGACGCCGCCCGGCTGGTCCAGGAGGGCCGTTACGACGCCGCCTTCGCGGGCGAGTTCGCCGCCGCCCGGTACGGTCTCGAGGCCCTGGAGACGGGGATCCACGACGCGGAGAACGCGCAGACGCGGTTCGTGCTGGTCGGCCGTCCGGCCCGGCCCGCCGCGCGGACCGGCGCCGACAAGACCTCGGTGGTGCTCTGGCAGCGCGCCGACCACCCCGGCGGACTGCGCGATCTGCTCGGCGAGTTCGCCTCGCGCGGCATCAACCTGATGCTGCTCCAGTCCCGGCCGACCGGCGCCGGAATCGGCAACTACTGCTTCTGCGTCGACGCCGAGGGCCACATCTCCGACCGGCGGATGGCGGAGGCGCTGACCGGTCTGAAGCGGATCTGCCTGGAAGTGCGCTTCCTGGGTTCGTACCCGCGCGCCGACATGGAGCCGGGGCAGGCCGGGCCCGCGCAGCCCGGGACCTCGGACGAGGAGTTCATGCGGGCGGCGGACTGGGTGGCGCGCTGCCAGGACGGCCGCTTCTAGCCAGTCCTACCTGCGGATCATCGTTATCCACAGGAGTTATCCACAGGTGCCCTTCTCGACCTGGGGACAAGTCGACAGCGCGGGGTGATCCAGTCGACAAATCGCCCCACAGGGTCCAGACGGGGCAAGCATCACCTGACGCGCTCTTCGTCCATCCGTTTCCTTCGGTTCATCTTTTGGGACGACCGTTTTCCACCCGAAAGTGGGTCTCGATGCACTTTGAACGGGGAATTCTGCACGCCCACGACCCACCCGGGAGAGTTCCGGAGTGATCAATTCCAGCATCCACAGCCCTTCCCCACACCCTGTGGATAACTCTTCGCAGGGTGTGGATTTCTGTGGACAACCCAGCACCCAAATCCCGTTCTCCACAAGGAAATCCGGTCAACAGAGCGCCCGGGACCTGCCTCGTCCCAGGGAGTGAGACACTTTCCCTTGACACGGTCGGCAATTAGCGCATAACGCACCGTAAGCCGCAAATCCAAGCGCGCCGGAATAGTGATTCGTGAGCGGCAACCCGGCACCGGTAGCCTTGGCCCTGTGATTGACCTTCGCCTGCTCCGTGAGGACCCCGACCGTGTGCGCGCGTCCCAGCGCGCCCGTGGAGAGGACGTCGCGCTCGTCGACTCCCTCCTGTCTGCCGACGAGCGGCGCAGGTCCTCCGGCGTCCGCTTCGACGAACTGCGCGCCGAACAGAAGCAGCTCGGCAAGCAGATCCCCAAGGCCACCGGTGACGAGAAGGCCGAACTGCTCAAGCGCGCCGAGCAGCTGAAGGCCGACGTCAAGGCCGCCGACGCCGAGCGCGACGCGGCCGACGCCGAGACCCAGGAGCTGCTGCTCCGGCTCGGCAACCTCGTCCACCCCGACGTGCCGGTCGGCGGCGAGGAGGACTTCGTCACCCTGGAGACGCACGGCACCATCCGCGACTTCGGTGCCGAGGGCTTCGAGCCCAAGGACCACCTGGAGCTGGGCCAGCGGCTCGGCGCGATCGACGTCGAGCGCGGCGCCAAGGTCTCCGGCTCCCGCTTCTACTTCCTCACCGGTGTCGGCGCCCTGCTGGAGCTGGCCCTGGTGAACGCGGCGATGGCCCAGGCCACCGCGGCCGGCTTCACGCCGATGCTCACCCCGGCGCTGGTCCGCCCGCAGTCCATGGCCGGCACCGGCTTCCTCGGCCAGGCCGCGCAGGACGTCTACCACCTGGACAAGGACGACCTGTACCTGGTCGGCACCTCCGAGGTGGCGCTCGCGGCCTACCACATGGACGAGATCATCGACGCCGACAAGCTGCCGCTGCGGTACGCGGGCTTCTCGCCCTGCTTCCGCCGCGAGGCCGGCTCGCACGGCAAGGACACCCGGGGCATCTTCCGCGTCCACCAGTTCGACAAGGTCGAGATGTTCTCGTACGTCGCCCCGGAGGACTCCCAGGCGGAGCACCAGCGCCTGCTGGACTGGGAGAAGCAGTGGCTGACCTCGCTGGAGCTGCCGTTCCGCGTGATCGACGTCGCCTCCGGTGACCTCGGCTCCTCGGCGGCCCGCAAGTTCGACTGCGAGGCGTGGATCCCGACCCAGGGCAAGTACCGCGAGCTGACCTCGACGTCGGACTGCACCGAGTTCCAGTCCCGGCGGCTGTCCATCCGGGTCCGCGACGGCAAGCAGGTCAAGCCGCTCGCCACGCTCAACGGCACGCTGTGCGCCGTGCCGCGCACCATCGTCGCGATCCTGGAGAACCACCAGCAGGCCGACGGGTCCGTCCGGGTCCCCGAGGTGCTGCGCCCCTACCTGGGCGGCCGGGAGGTCCTGGAGCCGGTGGCCAAGTGAGCTTCCCCTACGGGATCGTCGCCACCGACCTCGACGGGACGCTGCTGCGCTCGGACGGATCGGTCTCCCGGCGCACCCGTGACGCGCTCGCCGCGGCGGCCGCGGCGGGCGCGGCGCACATCGTCGTCACCGGCCGGGCCGCCCCCTGGACCCGGCACGTCCTCGACGACCTCGGCTACCGGGGCCTCGCCGTCTGCGGCCAGGGCGCCCAGGTCTACGACGCGGGCGCGCACCGCCTGCTGACCTCGGTCACCCTGGACCGGCAGCTGGCCGGGGTCGCCCTCGCCAAGATCGAGGCGGAGGTCGGCCCGCTGCATCTGGCGGCCAGCCGGGACGGGCTTGACGGCGATGTGCTCGTGGGGCCGGGGTACGCGGTCGCGGGCCCGCTGCCGGCCGTGCCCCTCACGGACGCGTCCGACCTCTGGGCCGCCCCGCTGAACAAGATCTACATCCAGCATCCGACGCTCGGGGACGACGAGCTGGCGGAGGCGGCGCGGCAGGCGGCGGGCGGGTTCGTCAGCGTCGTCATGGCCGGCGCGGGGATCGTGGAACTGCTCCCGCTCGGCCTGTCCAAGGCCACGGGTCTCTCGCTGGCCGCGCGCCGTCTCGGCCTGCGGGCCGCGGACACGATCGCCTTCGGCGACATGCCGAACGACATCCCGATGTTCGCCTGGGCGTCCCGGGGCGTGGCCATGGCCAACGCCCACGCGGAGCTGAAGGCGGTGGCCGACGAGGTGACGGCCTCCAACGAGGAGGACGGCATCGCGGCGGTCCTGGAGACCCTGCTGACCTAGGGCCTCTCGTTCGGATCAGGCCGGGCGCGGGCGCGTCCGCGCAGGTCGCACGGCGAGGCGCAGATCCGTACGGCGAGGCGCCCCGCGTGCCCCGCGCGGCGCCTCAGTCGCCCTTTCTGCGCCACCGCCGGCGCCGCGCCCTGCTGAAGAACCACCCCGCGGGCGGTTCGTCCGAGCGCCAGGGCTGAGGCTCGGGGGCCTCGGCGCGCCAGCGCGCGGCCAGCATCCGCGCCCGGGCGGACGGCTCGGAGGCCTCCGCGGCACGGACGAAGGCCTCGTCCAGGACCAGCCCGTCAAAGGCATCCCCCTCGAACCCCCCGCCTCCGCTCGGCGTCTCCTCCGCCATTCCCGGCCTCCTCGCCATACATCCGATTTGCCCAGTGTGCGCGGACGGGGATGAAGTCCCTGTCAAGATCACAGGGGGGCGCTCACTCCTCCCCGGCGAGCTTCAGCGAACGCAGCTTCTGGCCGGCGTACCAGGTGGCCAGCACCGTCACCGCGACCAGCAGCACGACGGCCGTGGTCAGGCCGACGTCGGACGTGACCAGGTCGCCCCCGGCCACCTTGTGCGCGACGGCCAGCGCCCACTGCTGGACGCTCAGCGTGCGCGCGCCCGGCACCAGGGAGCCGAACAGCGCCTCCCAGACCAGCGCGTACACCAGACCGAAGACCACGGCGTGCCGCGAGACCGTGCCGAGCAGCAGGAACAGCGCCGAGTAGGCGATGGAGGCCACCAGCGCGGCGACCGTGTAGGCGACGGCGATCTGCTGGCCGTTGCCGTTCAGGATCAGCCCGGCGATCAACGTCGGGACCGCCGAGAACACCATGGTCACGGCGATGGCCACGATCAGCTTGGTGAAGATGATCGCCGGCCGCTTCAGCGGCTTGGCCAGCAGGTAGACGACGGAGCCGTCGTCGATCTCCGGCCCGATGGCGCCCGTGCCCGCGATGACACCGATGATCGGCACCATCGTGGCGATGGCGAACCCGCCGAGCACGTCGGCGGCCGTCTGGTCGTCGGCGCCGCTGAGCGCGCGGACGGCCACGGAGATCACGATGAGCAGCAGCGGCAGCGCGCCGAGGATGAGGGCCCGGCGACGGCCGAGCAGGGCCCGGTAGGTGAGCCGGGCGACGGTGGGGTCGTACATCTTCGGCCTCCTACGCCGCGACCAGGTACGAGAAGACGGACTCCAGGGACTCGTCCGACGGCGAGACCGTGAGCAGCCGGATGCCGTGGTCCCTGGCGACCTTCGGCAGCAGGGCGGTGAAGCGGCCGAAGTCGACGGCCTGGATGCGCAGCGCGCCCTCGGCGTGGTCGACCTCGATGCCGGAGGTGGACGGATCGGCGATCAGCGCCGCCGCGAGGGCGCGGTCGTCGCTGGAGCGCACCAGGTAGCGGTGCGGCCGGTCGGTCATCAGCCGGCGGATCTTGCGGTAGTCGCCGCTGGCCGCGTGCCGTCCGGCGACGACGACCTCGATGTGCCGGGCGAGCTGCTCGACCTCTTCGAGGATGTGCGAGGAGAACAACACGGTGCGGCCCTCGTCGCCCATCCTGCGCAGCAGCTCCATCAGCTGCATGCGCTGGCGCGGGTCCATGCCGTTGAACGGCTCGTCCAGCAGCAGCAGCGACGGGTCGTGCACCAGGGCGCTCGCCATCTTCACGCGCTGGCGCATGCCCTTGGAGTACGTGGCGATCCTGCGGTCCTGGGCGTACTCCATCTCGACCGTGGCGAGGGCCCGCTGGGCGGCTTTGTCGCCGAGGCCGTGCAACTCGGCGTTGGCGACGACGAACTCGCGCCCGGTGAGGAAGTCGTACATCGCCTCCCGCTCGGGGACGACGCCGATGTGCCGGTAGATCTGCTCGTTGCGCCACACCGGCTGCCCGTCGAGGGTGACCGTGCCGGTGGACGGGGCGAGGAAGCCGCCCATCATGTTGATCAGGGTGGACTTGCCCGCGCCGTTGGGGCCGAGCAGACCGGTCACGCCGGGTCCGATGGTCATGGTGATGTCGTTGACGGCGACCACGTTGCCGAACCAGCGGGAGACATGGTCGATGCTGAGGGTCGTCACAGTCCCACCTTCTTGTAGCGGCGCAGCAGCAGGCCGTAGCTGCCGGCGATCAGTGCGAGGGTGACGAGGACGGCGACCACGCCCTGTCCGGTCGTGGGGGCGACCCCGCCGGGGGCCCGGGTGGTCGCGCCCAGGAAGGCGGACTGGACGCCGTCGATCAGGGTGACCGGCGAGAACAGGCCGATCCACGGGACGGCGCCGTCGTGCCCCTGGGTGGTGGCGATGGCCTGGAGGGTGGACACCGCCCCGTAGGAGATGACCAGTACGGCGATCACGGCGGCGATGCCGAAGCCGCGGCGCGGGGTGACGGCTGCGATGACCAGGCCGATGCCGGCGAAGAGCAGGGAGAGCAGGGCTACGGAGACCAGTCCCTCGGCGAATTCCTTCGTCTGGTGGGCGAAGCCCAGCTTGGACAGCAGCGCCCCCACGTACATCACCAGCAGGGGGGCGGCGGTGAGGATGAAGACCGCCGAGGCGAGCGCGGCGAACTTGGCGCGGACGTAGTCGGCGGTCTCGATGGGCCGGGAGAAGTACAGCGGCACCGTCTTGAAGCGCAGGTCGCGGGAGACGGCCTGGGGCGCCTGCGAGGCGACGTACAGGCTGATCACGGCCTGCATCATGATCGCGTACCGGGTGTAGCCGACCGGCAGTTCGTGCGCCTTGGTGGCGACGGCGACGGCCACCATGATGGCGGCGGGCACGCACATCACCGCGAACAGCAGCATCGGCAGCACCTTGGACTTCACCGAGCGGCCGAGGCCGTAGGCGCCGCGCAGGGACTGCGAGTACAGGGAGCGGCGGGCGTAGGAGCGGCCGAGGCGCGGGCCGTCGTAGCCGCGGTAGCCGATGTCGTGGATACGGGTCGTCTCGCCCGTGAGGGGCTGCTCAACCGCCATGGCCGACGGCCTCCTTCCGCTGCTCGTCCGTGCTGCCGGCGGTGAACACCTCGGAGATGTGGTGCCGGCGCTGCTCCATGCGGATCAGGCCGAGCCCGAGGTCGGCGACCACGTCGCGCACCAGGTCGTACGTCTGCTCGCCCGCGGCGGTCAGCAGCAGGATGTGGCCCGCGCCGGGCAGGCCCGCGCCCTCGTGGGTGACCTCCACCCCGCGCGCGGCCAGCGCCTCGCGCACCGCCCGGGTGCCGTCGGGGTGGGTGTCGCTGTCGGTGACCTCGATCGCGAGGGTGGTCGTGGTCTGGGTGAAGTCGGTGGTGGAGCTGGCGCGCAGCAGTTTGCCGCCGTCGATGACGACCACGTGCTCGCAGGTCCGCTCCAGCTCGCCCAGCAGGTGCGAGGTGACCAGCACGGAGATGCCGAAGTCGGAGTGGACCCGGCGGATCAGGCCGAGCATCTCGTCGCGGCCGACCGGGTCGAGGCCGTTGGTCGGCTCGTCCAGGAAGACCAGCTTGGGGTCGTGCACCAGGGCCTGCGCGAGCTTCACCCGCTGCTTCATGCCGGTGGAGTAGCCGCCGATGGGTCGGTAGCGCTCCTCGTAGAGGCCGACATGGCGCAGGATGTCCGCGGTGCGCTCGCGCGCCGCGGTGGGCGGCAGCCCCGACATCCGGGCCATGTGCACGACGAACTCGGTGGCCGAGACGTCCGGCGGCAGGCAGTCGTGCTCGGGCATGTAGCCGACGCGCTCGCGGATGGCGGCGCCCTCGGTGGCGATGTCCAGCCCGAGCACCCGGGCGCTGCCCTCGGTGGCGGGGGACAGCCCCAGCAGGATCTTGATCAGGGTGGACTTGCCGGCGCCGTTGGCTCCGACGAGTCCGGTCACACCGGCCCCGATGTCCACGGACAGCCGGTCGAGCGCGGTCACCCGGGGGAACCGCTTGCTCAGGCTTTCGGTCGCGATCACAGTCACCCACCCGACGTTAGTGATCCGGACCACGCCGGTCGTCAGACCACAGAGCCGTCTTGGGGTCAGCCCCAGGTATTACGGCTCCCTAGGGGGCACCCCGCCCGGGGCCACCCTGAGTTGTCCCGGGCCTGCGCTCCCCCCTATTGACGCCACCTCTAACAACTGCGAGATTCACGTACGTCAAGTTACGGACGCGTACCGCAGCCGACCAGGCGAGTCGGCCGGACAACGGGACGAGGCGGCATGACGACGGCAGTGAGCAGCGAACTCTCCGTGGAGCTGCGGGGATTCAGGCGGGTGCAGCGCCTCGCCTACGAGTGCGCGGAGGCGGTCGCGGCACGGCTGGAGCCGGGGGTGACCGAGCGCGAGGCGGCGCGGATGCAGCGGGACTGGCTGCGCGAGCGCGGGGTACGGGACTGGTTCCACCTGCCGTTCGCCTGGTTCGGGGACCGTACGGCGTTCGCGGGCTTCCGCGTCCCGCTCCAGTTCTTCCCCACCGACCGCGAGCTGGCGCCCGGGATGCCGTTCATCCTGGACATGGCCCCGGTCCACGAGGGATACACGGCGGACATCGGCTACGCGGGCTCCCTGGGGGCGAACCCGGTGCAGGACCGGCTGCTGGCCGATCTGGAGGCGCACCGGGAGCTGATCCTGCGCGAGGTGCGCGAGCGGCGCTCCCTGCGCGAGATCTACGAGGACGTGGACCGGCTGATGGTCCGCCAGGGCTATGCCAACCGGCACCGCGCCTACCCCTTCGGGGTGATCGCCCACAAGGTGGACCGGGTGAAGGAGCGCCGCTGGGCGCCCCATCTGTTCGGCTTCGGCACACAGTCCCTGAAGGGCCTGCTCGCGGACGCGCTGCACGGCCACCGCGAGGGCTGGTCGCCCCTGTGGTCGCCGTACCGCTTCTCGGACCACCCGCCGCGGCCGGGCCTGTGGGCGGTCGAACCGCACCTCGGCTTCCGGGGCACGGGCGCGAAGTTCGAGGAGATCCTCGTGGTCACCGACTCGAAGGACCCCGAGGAGAGCGCGTTCTGGCTGGACGACGAGCTGCCGCACGTGCGGCGCTGGGCGGAGGAGAAGTGACGACCCTGAAGGACGCGCGAGAGCGCACGGTACGGACCGGCGGGATCGAGCTCAGCGTGGCCGAACTCGGCGACCCGCGGCAGCCGACGGTGGTCCTGGTGCACGGCTACCCGGACAACAAGGAGGTGTGGTCCGAGATCGCCCCGCGCCTCGCGGAGCGCTTCCACGTGGTGCTGTACGACGTCCGGGGCCACGGCCGCTCCACGGCACCGAAGCCGCTGCGCGGCGGCTTCACCCTCGCCAAGCTCACCGACGACTTCCTTGCCGTCGTGGACGAGGTCAGCCCGGACCGCCCGGTACACCTGGTCGGCCACGACTGGGGCTCGGTGCAGTCCTGGGAGTTCGTCACGGTCGACCGCACCGAGGGCCGCATCGCCTCCTTCACCTCCGTCTCCGGGCCGTCCCTGGACCACTTCGGGCACTGGATCAACGACCGCCTCAGGCGCCCGACGCCCCGCCGGGTGGGCCAGCTCCTCGGGCAGGGCGCCAAGTCCTGGTACGTGGGCATGCTGCACACTCCCGCGCTGCCCGAGCTGGCCTGGCGCGGCCCCCTCGGCAAGCGCTGGCCGAAGATCCTGGAGCGGACCGAGCAGGTCTCCGGCGGCGACTACCCGACCGCCTCCCTCCCCTCCGACGCGGCCCACGGTGCCTGGCTGTACCGGGACAACGTGCGCGCCCGGCTGCGCCACCCCCGCCCGGACGCCCACGCGCACGCGCCGGTGCAGCTGATCGTCCCCGAGGGCGACGCGTTCCTCTCCGAGCGGCTCTACGACGACCTGGAACGGTGGGCGCCCCGGCTGACCCGGCGCACCGTCGCCGCGAGGCACTGGGTCCCGCGCACCCGGCCCGACCAGCTGGCCGGGTGGATCGAGGAGTTCGTGACGTCCGTCGAGGGCGGCCGCGCCGAGCAGGTGGCCACCGGCGCTCATGCCGCCCGGTTCGGCGGGCAGCTGGTGCTGATCACCGGCGCCGGCAGCGGGATCGGGCGGGCGACGGCGTTCGCGTTCGCGGAGGCGGGCGCGCGGCTGATCGCCGTCGACCGGGACGCGGAGGCCGCGGCCCGCACCGCCGAACTGGCCCGGCTGATCGGCGCGCCCGAGGCCTGGGCGGAGACGGCGGACGTCTCCGACGAGCAGGCCATGGAGAAGCTCGCCGAGCGGGTGCACCGCGCGTACGGCGTGCTGGACGTGCTGGTCAACAACGCCGGCATCGGCCTGTCCGGCTCCTTCTTCGACACGACGACCGAGGACTGGCGCAACGTCCTCGACGTCAACCTCTGGGGCGTGATCCACGGCTGCCGGCTCTTCGGGGCGCGGATGGCCGAGCGCGGACAGGGCGGCCACATCGTCAACATCGCGTCGGCCGCCGCCTACCAGCCGTCCCGGATCCTGCCCGCCTACAGCACCTCCAAGGCGGCGGTCCTGATGCTGTCGGAGTGCCTGCGCGCGGAACTCGCCTCGCGGTCCATCGGCGTGACGGCGATCTGCCCCGGCATCGTCAACACCGGCATCACCGCCACGGCCCGCTTCGCCGGTGCCGACGCGGAGGAGGAGTCCCGCCGCCGGAAGAACTCCGCCCGCCTGTACGGCCTGCGCAACTACCCGCCGGAGAAGGTGGCTTCCGCCGTCCTGGACGCGATCGCGGACAACAAGCCGCTGGTCCCGGTGACCCCGGAGTCCCGGGTGGCGCACGCCTTGTCTCGGGTGCTGCCGGGGGCGCTGCGGCGGCTGGCCCGGGTCGAGCCGAAGGTGTGAGGCCGGGGGGCGTGGGGAGCCCGCCGCGGGCCGGGCTCCCCACAACCTCCGTCTTCCCGAGGCCAGTTGTCCACAGTTTCGTCAATTCCCCTGTGGATAACCCCCGTTGCCTGTGGACCAAACCTCTCCGCGAAAACAAGCTGCGTGATCCGCATCTCCCTCACACCCTGGGGGCATGGAGGAACGACGCACCATCAAGGTGTCCACATACCTCTCCAGACACCTCCGCCACCAGCCCGACCGGATCGGCCTCACCCTCGACCCCGCCGGCTGGGCCGACATCGACGAGCTGATCACCGCGGCGGCCCGCCACGGCTTCCCCCTCACCCGCGAGGAACTGGCCCGCGTGGTGGCGACCAACGACAAACAGCGCTTCACGATCGACGGCACCAGGATTCGCGCCGCCCAGGGCCACAGCGTCCCCGTCGACCTC
>NZ_VOGW01000204.1:0-17228 GCF_007896895.1 Streptomyces misionensis
GCGCCGCCGGGCGCGTTCTTCCACCCGATCTGCGGCGGGTCGTCACCGAGGCGGCGCGCTCGGCGGAGGTCACCCACACCCATCCCGCGGGGGTGGCCGGCGCCGTCGCGGTGACGGTCGCCGCCGCGCTGTCCGCGCGGGCCCGGCCGCCGCCCGCCCGGGGTGGGCGCCCCCACCCCGCCGGCTACTGCCCCCGCGGGACCGGCCCGGCCCGCCGCCACGGTCCCGTCCGCCCTCGGACGCCCCGCCCCGCGGGGCGTCCGGCGGGGTCGAAGGCCGCTCGCGCAGCAGCATGCCGGCGCGCGCTCCCCCCGGGGCCGAATCTGGCGGGAACGTGAGGAGTCGCAGGCTGCGGACGGGCATCAAAAGAGCGTCTTCCCCTAGATCAACACGGCTGGTCGTCGTGAGCTTCCACCTCGTCAACGCGCCGCACGGCGACCGCGTTCCCGAGGCTGCCCCTCGCGATTCCCTGCGAACGCTACCTCCCGGCCACGCACCCGTCCCGTGGGGGCCGTCCGCGGGGCCGGTATCGTTGCTGGCGGTCGGCCGCTTCGTAGACTTCCCCGTATCCCGGGGCGCGACGCATTCGTACGACTGTACAAACCGCCGACGGCACAGATCGTTTCTTGAGAAAGGGCCCCACCGTGGCCGCCAACCCCGTGGCCAAGCGCCTCGTCGTGCTGGTCTCCGGATCCGGCACCAACCTCCAGGCGCTCCTCGACGAGATCGAGCGCACCGGCGCGGAGGCGTACGGCGCGCGGATCGTCGCCGTAGGGGCGGACCGCGACGGCATCGAGGGGCTCGCCCGTGCCGAACGGGCCGGGCTGCCGACCTTCGTGTGCCGGGTCAAGGACCACGCGAGCCGCGAGGAGTGGGACGCCGCCCTCGCCGCGGCCGTGGCGGCGCACGAGCCCGACCTGGTGATCTCCGCCGGGTTCATGAAGATCGTGGGCAAGGAGTTCCTCGCGCGCTTCGGCGGGCGGTTCGTCAACACCCACCCTGCCCTGCTGCCCAGTTTTCCCGGCGCCCACGGCGTCCGTGACGCGCTCGCGTACGGCGCCAGGGTCACCGGCTGCACCGTCCACTTCGTCGACGACGGCGTCGACACCGGGCCGATCATCGCGCAGGGCGTGGTGGAGATCCGGGACGAGGACGACGAGAGCGCGCTGCACGAGCGCATCAAGGAAGTCGAGCGAAGGCTGCTCGTCGAGGTCGTGGGGCGGCTCGCCCGCAACGGCTATCGCATTGAGGGACGAAAGGTAGTTATCCAGTGACCGCCGAGAGCAACAAGCGGCCCCTTCGCCGGGCGCTCGTCAGCGTCTACGACAAGACCGGCCTGGAGGAGCTGGCACGCGGGCTGCACGAGGCCGGTGTCGAGCTGGTGTCGACCGGGTCCACCGCCTCCCGCATCGCCGCCGCCGGCGTCCCCGTCACCAAGGTCGAGGAGCTGACCGGCTTCCCCGAGTGCCTGGACGGCCGGGTCAAGACCCTGCACCCCAAGGTGCACGCGGGCATCCTCGCCGACCTGCGGCTGGACAGCCACCGCACGCAGCTCGCCGAGCTGGGCGTGGCGCCCTTCGACCTGGTCGTCGTGAACCTCTACCCGTTCCGCGAGACCGTCGCCTCCGGGGCCTCGGCCGACGAGTGCGTGGAGCAGATCGACATCGGCGGCCCCTCGATGGTCCGCGCCGCCGCCAAGAACCACCCCTCGGTCGCCGTGGTCACCAGCCCCGAGCGGTACGCCGACGTGCTGGAGGCCGCCAAGGACGGCGGCTTCGACCTGGCCGCCCGCAAGCGGCTGGCCGCCGAGGCCTTCCGGCACACCGCCGCCTACGACGTGGCCGTCGCCTCCTGGTTCGCCGCCGACTACGCCCCCGCGGACGACTCGGGCTTCCCGGACTTCACCGGCGCCGCCTACGAGCGCAAGAACACCCTGCGCTACGGCGAGAACCCCCACCAGGGCGCCGCGCTGTACGTGGACGGCACGGGCGGCCTGGCCGAGGCGGAGCAGCTGCACGGCAAGGAGATGTCGTACAACAACTACACGGACACGGACGCCGCCCGCCGTGCCGCGTACGACCACGCCGACCCCTGTGTCGCGATCATCAAGCACGCCAACCCCTGCGGCATCGCGACCGGCGCGGACGTCGCCGAGGCGCACCGCAAGGCGCACGCCTGCGACCCGGTCTCCGCGTACGGCGGTGTGATCGCGGTCAACCGTCCGGTGAGCCGGGAGATGGCCGAGCAGGTCGCGGACATCTTCACCGAGGTCATCGTGGCGCCGGACTACGAGGAGGGGGCCCTGGAGGCCCTCACCAAGAAGAAGAACATCCGGGTGCTGAAGGCCCCCGGCGCGCCCACGGGCGCGGTCGAGGCCAAGCAGATCGACGGCGGCCTGCTGGTCCAGGTGACCGACCGGCTCCAGGCCGACGGCGACGACCCCGCCAACTGGACGCTGGCCAGCGGCGAGGCGCTGTCCGCCGAGGAGCTGAAGGAGCTGGCCTTCGCCTGGAAGGCGTGCCGCGCCGTGAAGTCCAACGCGATCCTGCTCGCCAAGGACGGCGCCTCGGTCGGCGTCGGCATGGGCCAGGTCAACCGCGTCGACTCCTGCAAGCTGGCGGTCGAGCGGGCCGGTGAGGAGCGGGCGCGTGGCTCCTTCGCCGCCTCCGACGCGTTCTTCCCCTTCCCCGACGGCCCGGAGATCCTGATCGAGGCCGGTGTCCGCGCGATCGTCCAGCCCGGCGGCTCCATCCGCGACGAGCAGGTCGTGGAGGCCGCCAAGAAGGCGGGCGTGACCATGTACTTCACGGGCACGCGCCACTTCTTCCACTGAGCCGCGACGGTCTCCGGCCCTCCCCGAGGGGGCCGGAGACCGTCCGTGCGGCCGCCGCTCAGGGCGGTGGCCGCGGTGAACACCCCGGCGGGCCGGCGATGTTCACCGTTCCCCCGTGTGAACGAGCGACGCGGTCGCTTCCTCGGGGGGAGACGCACCGGGGCCGTGTCCCCCCTGGCAGGGTGGGACACGGCCCCGGAAGCCGGATGGCGCGAAGTGTGCCTCGCGCCGGGGTGGTTCAGTAGCGGGCGCGGTTGAACCAGGCCTTGCCGTCGGCGCCGCCGACGAAGCAGGCGATCAGGATGCCGAGCACGATGTGCACGATGCCCACGATGACGAGGAACGGGTAGACGCCGAGCACCGCGCTCAGGATGCCGAAGACCAGGGCCGTGACCCGCAGGCCGTTGCCGCCGGTGGAGAACTTCGCGGCCATGACGGCAGCCCACACCAGCCAGGCGAGCGCGAGCACCACGAAGGCCCACATCACGCCCACCGGGTAGTCGGAGAGCCCCGGCAGGGAGTTGTCCTTCTTGGCCTTGTTGATGGCCACGGCGGAGAAGGCGAACAGCGCCACGCCGATGACCTGGAGGGCGACGATGACCCACAGCATCGTGCGGGCCGCGCTGACCTTGCCCGGCATGGCGGTCATCGGGGCGGCGGCGCCGTACGGCTGCTGGACCGGCGGCGCGGCGGGGTAGCCGTAGCCGGGCTGCTGGGGCTGGCCCTGCGGGGCGCCGTAGGGGTTGTTCGGGTCGCCGTAGCTCATGGTTGGTCTTCCTCCGTTGTTCCGAGTGCGGGGACGAGGCGCGGCACTGCACGGAGGAGAGTTTCTACAGATGCGGTCCGTCCCCCCGATGAGCTGCCCGCTGCACTGCGCTGTTCATCGTTCTTGACCGGATAGTGGCTTGTCCAGCCGTAATCGGCGGGTGTTGTGCAAGTGCAACATCCGTGATCACAACGGCGTGGACGCGGACCCGGATTGGAACCCCGGGGCGGTCATCCGGGAGGATGGGGGTATGACCGCCCAGATTCTCGATGGCAAGGCCACCGCAGCCGCGATCAAGTCCGATCTGACCGCCCGCGTGGCGGCGCTGAGGGAGAAGGGAGTCACGCCCGGACTCGGCACCGTCCTGGTCGGGGACGACCCCGGCAGCCGCAAGTACGTCGCGGGCAAGCACCGCGACTGCGCCCAGGTGGGCCTCGCCTCCATCCAGCGGGAGCTGCCGGCCACGGCCACCCAGGAGGAGATCGAGGCGGTCGTCCGCGAGCTGAACGAGGACCCCGCCTGCACCGGCTACATCGTCCAGCTGCCGCTGCCCAAGGGCATCGACGAGAACCGCATCCTGGAGCTGATGGACCCGGCCAAGGACGCGGACGGCCTGCATCCGATGAACCTGGGCCGCCTGGTGCTCAACGAGCCGGCCCCGCTGCCCTGCACCCCCAACGGCATCCTCACCCTGCTGCGCCGCTACGGCGTGGAGATCAAGGGCGCCGAGGTCGTGGTCGTCGGCCGGGGCGTGACCATCGGCCGTCCGATGCCGCTGCTGC
The DNA here is from genome assembly GCF_007896895.1 of Streptomyces misionensis. Lineage (GTDB taxonomy): Bacteria > Actinomycetota > Actinomycetes > Streptomycetales > Streptomycetaceae > Streptomyces > Streptomyces misionensis_A. Next base: position 4,382 of record NZ_VOGW01000204.1, read on the forward strand.
TCACCCGCCGCAGCGAGAACGCCACCGTGACCCAGTGCCACACCGGCACCCGCGATCTGTCCGCCCACCTCAAGCGGGCCGACATCGTCATCGCGGCGGCCGGCTCCCCGCACCTGATCCGCGCCGAGGACGTCAAGCCGGGCGCGGCCGTCCTGGACGTCGGCGTCTCCCGCAACGCCGAGGGCAAGATCGTCGGCGACGTCCACCCGGACGTGGCCGAGGTGGCGGGCTGGATCTCCCCGAACCCCGGCGGTGTCGGTCCGATGACCCGGGCCCAGCTGCTGGTCAACGTGGTCGAGGCGGCGGAGCGCAGTGCCGGCTGACGACACCCGCCGCGGCGACGCGACCGCGAGCGAGGCGACCGTGAACGACGAGAGCGTGGACCGCGAGAGCACGGACGGCGCGGACGGCGGTGGCGTGGAGGAGGAGACGGTCCGCGACGCGATCAGCGCCCCGGACGCACAGGGGCGCCCGCGCCGCGTCACCCGCCGCTTCCCGCTGTTCACCAGGGACACCGCACGGCCGGAGGGCGGTGGCCGGGCCGCGTCCGGTGCCGCCCCGGCGCCCGCGCGGCAGTGGCCGCTGCTGGTGGTGCTGGGCACGGTCGCGCTCGGCCTGCTGGTGACCGCGCTCGACGCGTTCCGCGTCGGCATCCTGCTGATCGGTGTGGGGCTGCTGGCCGGCGCGGTGCTGCGCTGGATGCTGCCGGGCGTCGGCATGCTCGCCGTCCGCTCCCGGTTCACCGACATCAGCACCTACGGCGTCCTCGGCCTGGTGATCGTCCTGCTGGCGCTGATGGCCCAGCCGCAACCCTGGCTGGAGATCCCGTTCCTGAAGGACACGCTGCACTCCACGGTGACCAGGTAAGGCCACCGGTACGGCGGTTCGTCCCCTCCCTCCGAGGGAGGACGGACCGCCGCCCGAAACACCCTCGCCCGCGGCGAACGGCCTGATGAGCGGCTGTTTTCGCGCTGTGGCACGGAAGTGACCGTTCCGCTACGGTGACCGCGCGCCGCCGCTCCGTGCCTTTGTGGTGCCGATGTGTGGACAGTTCGGGACACGTGACAAAGTGGGGATGAGGGGGGAGATCGATGCCTCGTTGGAACACCCTGCCGAAAGAACTCGACCCGGAGATCAAGGAGTTCGTCAACCAGCTGCGCTGGCTGGTGGACCTCGGCGGTCTGCACGTCGCGGACCTGGCCGACCGCACCGGCTACGGCAGGACGTCCTGGGAGCGTTACCTCGCGGGTGAACTCCTCGCGCCCAAGGGCGCGGCGGTGGCGCTCGCCGAGGCCGCCGGGGCCAGTCCGGTCCCGCTCGTCACCATGTGGGAGCTGGCCGAACGCGCCTGGCGGCGGGCCGAACTCGGGCTCGACCACACGGCACAGCCACTGCGCGTCTCCGCGTCCTCCCGTGACGCGGCCTCCGGCGACGCGGCCTCCCGCGCGGCCTCCCGTGATTCCGGCGCGCCGTCCTCCCGCGCGTCCGGGGGAGCCACCCTCACCGACCCGGCGGACGCCTTCCCGAAGATCCCGGCCCAGCCGACGGCCGCGGAGGCCGAGACCCGCGGCTCCTGGGGGCTGGCCGGCTACCGCGGCCCGTCCCGGGCGAGCGCCCGGCCCGCGGCGCGGGACGGCGAGCGGGCGGCGGAAACCGGATCGCGGGACGGCGGACGGCCGGAGGGGCCCGGGACGCGGGACGGCGGACGGCCGGAGGGGCCCGGGACGGGCAGCGGCGGTTGGCCGCGGATTCCCGCGCAGGCCCCGGTCGGCCCGATCACCGCGAGTCCCGTGCGCCTCACGAACCCGCCCGGCTCCAAGAGTGCGACCGGCTCCCACGACGCGACCGGCTCCCACGACGCGACCGGCCCCCACAGCGCGACCGGCTCGACAAGCACGAGCCCCACAAGCGCGACCAGCCCCCTGAAGCCAGTCGGCCCCGCGAGCCCTCCCGACGCAGCCCCGGCCTCCGGGACGTCACGCGTCGCCGGGTACCGGCAGCCGGCGCTGATGTTCCTCGCCGGGTTCGTCACCGTGCTGCTCGTCATCCTCGGGGTCTTCCACTTCACCGGTGGGCACGGCGGCGGGCACGCGAAGGCCGCCGAGCGGCCTGCGCCGACCATCAGCGCGCGGGAGAGCCGCCCGCCCGGGGTCCGGTGCGCCGGCTCGGACTGCGCGGGCAAGGACGCCGAGACCATGGGATGCAGCGGCGACCAGGTGGCCACCGCCCAGACCGTCCCGCTCGGCGCCACCACCCTGGAGGTCCGCTACAGCAAGGTCTGCGGCACGGCGTGGGGCCGGATCACGAACGCCGTGCCCGGCGACAAGGTCCAGGTCACCGGGGGCAAGGGCACGGCCCGGCAGACCGGCCAGATCACCGCCGTCGGCGAGACCATCGCGTACACCCCGATGATCGCCGTACGGGACCCGGCCGAGGCCACGGCGTGCGCCACCCTCGCCAACGGCCGCACGGGCTGCACGAAGTGACCGCCCGGCACACCCGCGGGATGCCGAACGGATGAATTTCGGTTCGGCGCGCATGCCCGGCCCGATCCTGGGCAGGCGCTCGGCACCCCCCACGGGAGACCGGTGCGCCGGTACCCCCACCGGCGGCCGTCTCCGTCCTCCCCCTCTCCGGACGGGCGGCCGCCTTTTGCCGTCCGTCGTGCCCCTCTGTGGGGTGAGCCACAGGGCCCGGCACGTCTCGCATGCCGGATGCGCGATAGCCTGACCGGTGGATCTCTCTTGATACCAAGAGATCGATCATCCGCCCGGGGCAGGGACGCCCCACCGCCAGCTGTCATACGGAGAACGCCATGACCCGCACTCCCGTGAACGTCACCGTCACCGGCGCGGCCGGCCAGATCGGTTACGCCCTGCTCTTCCGCATCGCCTCCGGCCAGCTGCTGGGCGCGGACGTTCCGGTCCGGCTGCGCCTCCTGGAGATCACCCCGGCCCTCAAGGCCGCCGAGGGCACGGCCATGGAGCTGGACGACTGCGCCTTCCCGCTGCTCCAGGGCATCGACATCACCGACGACCCGAACGTCGCCTTCGACGGCGCCAACGTCGCCCTGCTGGTCGGCGCCCGCCCGCGCACCAAGGGCATGGAGCGCGGTGACCTCCTGGAGGCCAACGGCGGCATCTTCAAGCCGCAGGGCAAGGCCATCAACGACCACGCCGCGGACGACATCAAGGTCCTGGTCGTCGGCAACCCGGCCAACACCAACGCGCTGATCGCGCAGGCGGCGGCGCCGGACGTACCGGCCGAGCGGTTCACCGCGATGACCCGTCTGGACCACAACCGGGCGCTCACCCAGCTGGCGAAGAAGACGGGCACCTCGGTCGCCGACATCAAGCGGCTGACCATCTGGGGCAACCACTCCGCCACGCAGTACCCGGACATCTTCCACGCGACGGTCGCCGGCAAGAACGCCGCGGAGGTCGTGAACGACGAGAAGTGGCTGGCCGAGGACTTCATCCCGACCGTCGCCAAGCGCGGCGCCGCCATCATCGAGGCCCGTGGCGCCTCGTCGGCCGCGTCCGCCGCGAACGCCGCGATCGACCACGTGCACACCTGGGTCAACGGCACCGCCGAGGGCGACTGGACCTCCATGGGCATCCCGTCGGACGGCTCCTACGGCGTGCCGGAGGGTCTGATCTCCTCCTTCCCGGTCACCACCAAGGACGGCAAGTACGAGATCGTCCAGGGCCTGGACATCAACGAGTTCTCCCGCGCGCGCATCGACGCGTCGGTGAAGGAGCTGTCGGAGGAGCGCGAGGCGGTCCGCGCCCTCGGCCTCATCTGACGCCGGCCGAGCACTTTCCCTGGGCCCCGCTCCGGTTCCTCCGGAGCGGGGCCCACGTGCGTCCTGGCGAAGCCGCCGGGCGGGTCGCCGCCGTCGCCACGGGCTGTACCGGGGGCATGGACCGAACGCAGCGCCCCCGATACCCGTTTCTGTCTGTTTTCCACCGCCTTTTTAGTGACGCCGCACACTTTCGCTCACCGATTCCGCATGCAAACCAAAAGCCATGGGCAGGCGGCCACGGTCTTTGACCCCGGCCACCGGGTGACGCAGGGACGCGAAACGGTAACGGAAGGCAACACCGATCATGGCGGACAGAACGGCACGACAGGCCCACGAGACCATCCACGCGGGCGGCGCATGGCTGGCGGCGATCTCCGGCGCGACCCGGGAGATCCTCGACCCGGCGGACGCCCGGCCGTTCGCGGTGGTCGCGGAGGGCGACGAGAAGGACGCCGAGCGCGCCGTGGCCGCGGCCCGGCAGGCGTTCGACGAGGGGCCCTGGCCCCGCACCCCCGTCGCCGAGCGCGCCGCCCTGCTGCGCCGCGTCGCCGACCTCCTCGTACGCGACCGCGAAGACCTCGGCCGGCTGGAGGCCCAGGACGCGGGCAAGACCGTGGAGGAGGGCCGGGTCGACATCGACTGTGTCGCCGACGCCTTCCGCTACTTCGCCGACCTGGTGGCCGCCGAGGCCCCCGGCCGGGTCGTGGACGCCGGCTCGCCCGACGTCCACAGCGTCGTCGTGTACGAGCCGGTCGGCGTCTGCGCCCTGATCACCCCCTGGAACTACCCGCTGCTCCAGGCCAGTTGGAAGATCGCCCCGGCGCTCGCGGCCGGCAACACCTTCGTGATCAAGCCCAGCGAGATCACCCCGATGACCACGATCGCGCTGATCGAGCTGCTGGCCGAGGCCGGGCTCCCGGCGGGCGTCGCCAACATCGTCACCGGCCCCGGGCACTCCGTCGGCGCCCGGCTCGCCGAGCACCCCGGCGTCGACCTGGTCTCCTTCACCGGCGGGCTGGTCAGCGGCACCAAGGTCGCCCAGGCCGCCGCCCCCACGGTGAAGAAGGTCGCCCTCGAACTCGGCGGCAAGAACCCCAACGTGGTCTTCGCCGACGCCTGCGCCACCGAGGAGGGCTTCGACACCGCCGTGGACCAGGCCCTCAACGCCGCCTTCATCCACAGCGGCCAGGTCTGCTCGGCCGGCGGCCGGCTCATCGTCGAGGAGTCGGTGCGCGAACGCTTCGTCACCGAACTCGCCCGCCGCGCCCAGCGGATCAGGATCGGCCGCGGCACCGAGGACGGCGTCGAGGTCGGCCCCCTCGTCTCCGAGCAGCAGCGCGCCAGGACCGAGGCGTACGTCGCCTCCGCGCTCGCCGAGGGCGCGGTGCTGCGCTGCGGCGGCAAGCGGCCCGAACCCGCCCCGGAGCGGCCGGAGTCGGGCTACTTCTACGAGCCGACCGTCCTGGACGCCTGCCACCGCGAGATGAAGGTCGTCCGGGAGGAGGTCTTCGGACCCGTGCTCACCGTCGAGACCTTCACCACCGAGGACGAGGCCGTCCGCCTCGCCAACGACACCGAGTACGGCCTGGCCGGCGCCGTCTGGACCACCGACCCCGGCAAGGCCCGGCGCGTCGCGGCCCGGCTGCGCCACGGCACCGTCTGGATCAACGACTTCCACCCCTACCTGCCGCAGGCGGAGTGGGGCGGCTTCGGCAAGAGCGGCACCGGCCGCGAGCTGGGCCCCGCCGGACTCGCCGAGTACCGGGAGACCAAGCACGTGTACCAGAACCTCGCGCCCGCACCCGTGCGCTGGTTCGCCGGCTGAGCCCGACCCGACCTTCCTCTCACACCCCCTGGAGTAGCACCCCCATGCCCGAGACCCCCCACGTCTACGACTACGTCGTCATCGGCGGCGGTACGGCAGGCTCCGTCATCGCCTCCCGCCTCACCGAGGACCCGGACACCACCGTCGCCGTCATCGAGGGCGGCCCCACCGACATCGACCGCGAGGACGTCCTCACCCTGCGCCGCTGGCTGGGCCTGCTGGGCGGCGACCTGGACTACGAGTACACCACCGTCGAGCAGCCAAACGGCAATTCCCACATCCTGCACAGCCGTGCCAAGGTGCTCGGCGGCTGCTCCTCGCACAACACCCTGATCTCCTTCAAGCCGCTGCCCTCCGACTGGGACGAGTGGGAGGAGGCCGGCGCCAAGGGCTGGGGCGCGGTGCCGATGGAGGCGTACTTCGCCCGGCTGCGCAACAACATCGTGCGCGTCGCCGAGAAGGACCAGAACCTCATCGCCAAGGACTGGATCGACGCGACGAAGACCGCGATCGGCGTCCCCGAGGTGATCGGCTTCAACGACAAGCCGTTCCACGAGGGGGTCGGCTTCCTCGACCTCGCCTACCACCCGGAGAACAACAAGCGCTCCTCCGCGTCCGTCGCCTACCTGCACCCGCACATCGAGGCCGGCGACCGCCCCAACCTCACGCTGCTGCTGGAGACGTGGGCGTACAAGCTGGAGCTGGACGGCAAGCGCGCCACCGGTGTCCGCGTGCGCGCCAAGGACGGCACGGAGCAGCTGATCGGCGCCCGCCGGGAGGTCGTGGTCTGCGCCGGCGCCGTGGACTCGCCCCGACTGCTGCTGCTGTCCGGCATCGGCCCGAAGCAGGACCTCGAAGCGCTCGGCATCCCCGTCGTGCACGACCTGCCGGGCGTCGGCGAGAACCTCCAGGACCACCCGGAGTCGGTGATCGTGTGGGAGACGAACCGGCCGCTGCCGGAGAACTCCGCGATGGACTCCGACGCCGCGCTGTTCGTGCGCCGGGACGAGTCGCTGGACGCCCCCGACCTGATGTTCCACTTCTACCAGATCCCCTTCACCGACAACCCGGAGCGGCTGGGCTACGAACGCCCCGAGCACGGCGTGTCGATGACCCCGAACATCCCCAAGTCCCGTGCACGCGGCCGTCTTTACCTCACCAGCGCGGACCCGGAGGTCAAGCCCGCCCTCGACTTCCGCTACTTCACCGACGAGGACGGCTACGACGCCCGGACCCTGGTCGACGGCGTGAAGATCGCCCGTGAGATCGCCCGGACCGAGCCGTTCGCCGGCTGGCTGGAGCGCGAGGTCTTCCCCGGCCCCGACGTCACCGACGACGAGCAGCTCAGCGAACTGCTGCGCAAGGCGCACCACACCGTCTACCACCCCGCCGGCACCTGCCGGATGGGCGCCGCCGACGACGAACTCGCCGTCGTCGACCCCGAATTGAAGATCCGCGGCCTCGACGGCATCCGCATAGCCGACGCGTCCGTCTTCCCGACCCTGTTCGCCGTCAACCCGATGATCGGGGTGCTGATGGTCGGGGAGAAGGCCGTCGACCTGATCGGAGGCGATCGCCGATGAACACCACCGTCCCCACCCGCAAGCCGCCCACCGCCGAGGACGCCCCCGTCTTCGCGGTCTCCCACCTGTGGAAGGTCTTCGGCGCCAAGCCCGAGCGCGTCCCGGCCGACCCCGAACTCGCCGCCCTCGATCCGGCCGGCCTGCGCGCCCGCACCGGCTGCACGGCGGCCGTCCGCGACGTCTCCTTCGACGTCCGCAAGGGCGAGGTCTTCGTGGTCATGGGCCTGTCCGGGTCCGGCAAGTCCACCCTCGTGCGCTGCCTGACCCGGCTGATCGAGCCGACCGCGGGCACCATCGCCATCGACGGCGAGGACGTGACCGCCATGGACAAGGCCCGGCTGCGCGAACTGCGCCGCCACCGCGCCGCGATGGTCTTCCAGCACTTCGGCCTGCTGCCGCACCGCACGGTCCTGGACAACGTGGCCTACGGCCTGGAGATCCAGGGCATCGGCAAGTCCGAGCGCCGCGAGCGCGCCGCCGAGATCGTCGCCAAGGTCGGCCTCGCGGGCATGGAGCACCGCCGCCCCGGCCAGCTCTCCGGCGGCCAGCGCCAGCGCGTGGGCCTCGCCCGGGCGCTCGCCGTGGACCCCGAAGTCCTCCTGTTCGACGAGCCGTTCAGCGCCCTGGACCCGCTCATCCGGCGCGACATGCAGGACGAGGTGACCCGCCTGCACCGCGAGGAGGGCCGCACCATGGTCTTCATCACCCACGATCTCAGCGAGGCCCTCAAGCTCGGCGACCGCATCGCCCTGATGCGCGACGGCCGGATCGTCCAGCTCGGCACCCCCGAGGAGATCGTGGGCTCCCCGGCCGACGACTACGTCCGCGAGTTCGTCCGGGACGTGCCGCGCGAGCAGGTCGTGACCTGCCGTACGGCGATGCGCCCGGCGACCTCCGAGGAGACCACCGAGGGCCCCGCGCTCGCCCCGGAGGCCACGGTCTCCGAGGCCATCGAGGCCGTCGCGCGCACCGGCACCGCCGCCCGCGTCATGGACGAGGGCCGCTGCCTGGGCGTGGTCGACCGCGAACAGCTCCTGGACGTGGTGGCCGGCGTGACCACGGAACCGGCCGCCCCCGCGGCCCCCGCCGGCCGCGACGCCGTGGCCGCGCCCGGCCGTGCCGCCGGGTCCGCGCGGCCCGGCGCACCCCGCGCGCACGGGCACGCCAAGAAGCCGGCCACCCCGGAGGCCGTCTGATGGCTGTCCTCACCGTCCCCGCCCTGCGTACCAAGGCCCCCGCCGTCCTGCGCAACAGAGCCGTCGGCAAGCTCCTGCTGCTCGCGCTCGTCACGGCCGTGCTCCTGCCGGTGCTGCACGGCCGCGCCTGGCCGCACCACCTCACGGTCAGCCTGACCAAGCCGCTGACCGACGCCAGCGGGTGGATCATCGACAACCGCGACAGCCACCCCCTCTTCCTCTACTTCTTCGGCTACGTCAGCGAGGCGGTCGTCTTTTCCGTCCGCGCCGTCTACGTCTCCCTGCTGGCCATCGGCTGGCCCGGCGTCACCGTGCTCGGCGCCCTCGTCGCCTGGCGGGTCGCCGGTCCCCGCCTCGCCACCGGCACCGCCGTCGCCTTCCTGGCCTGCGGCGCGCTCGGCATGTGGGAGCCGACCATGCAGACCCTCGCGCTGATGGTCGTCGCGGTCCTCGCCTCCGTGCTCGTCGGCGTGGTGCTCGGCCTCGCCGGCGGCCTCTCCGAGCGCCTCGACCGCGCCCTGCGCCCGGTCCTGGACACGATGCAGGTCCTCCCGGCCTTCGCCTACCTCCTCCCCGTCGTCCTGGTCTTCGGCATCGGCGTCCCCGCGGCGGTCCTCGCCACCGTCGTCTACGCCGCCCCGCCCATGGCCCGCCTCACCGCGCTGGGCCTGCGCGGCGCCGACCCCGAAGTCCTGGAGGCCGTGGAGTCGCTCGGCGCGACCCGCCGCCAGCGGCTGCTGACCGCCCGTGTCCCGCTGGCCCGCAAGGAACTCCTGCTGGGCCTCAACCAGACGATCATGATGGCGCTGTCCATGGCCGTGATCGCCTCCGTCATCGGCGCCGGCGGCCTCGGCGACCGCGTCTACCAGGCGCTGTCCACGGTCGACGTCGGCCAGGCGCTCGCCGCGGGCATCCCGATCGTGCTGCTCGCGGTCGTCCTGGACCGGGTGACCGGCGCGGCCGGTGCCGCCGGCCGGAAGGGTCCCCGGACCATCGGCTGGGTGTACGCCCTCGCCGTCACCGCGGTCGCGGCGCTCGCCGCCCGGCTGCTCGGCGCCCTGGACTGGCCGGCCGGCTGGAGCCTGGACATCGCCCAGCCGGTCAACCACGCCGTCGACTGGATGACCTCCCACCTCTACTCCGGGGTCCCGGTCGTCGGCGGCACCGCGGACTGGGCGGGCCACTTCACCACCTGGGTGCTCGACCCGATCCGCGACGGCCTGCAATGGCTGCCCTGGTGGTCGGTGCTGCTGATCGTCGCCGCGCTGGCCTGGCTGATCGGCACCTGGCGCACCGCGCTGACCGCCGTGCTCGCCATGGCCGCGATCGGGGTGCTCGGCGTCTGGGAGCCGTCCCTCGACACCCTCTCCCAGGTGCTGGCCGCCGTCGCCGTCACCCTCGTCCTCGGCATCGCCACGGGCATCGCCGCGGCCCGCAGCGACCGCGTCGAACGCGCGCTGCGCCCGGTGCTCGACGTCTTCCAGACGATGCCGCAGTTCGTGTACCTGATCCCGGTCGTCGCCCTGTTCGGCGTCGGCCGCGCCCCCGCCGTCGCCGCGGCCGTCGTCTACGCGCTGCCCGCCGTCGTGCGGATCACCACGCAAGGGCTGCGGCAGGTCGACCCGGCCGCGCTGGAGTCGGCGCGCTCGCTCGGCGCGACCGGACGGCAGCAGCTGTGGCAGGTCCAGCTGCCGCTCGCCCGCCGCGCGCTGCTGCTCGCCGTCAACCAGGGCGTGGTCCTGGTCCTGGCCGTCGTCATCATCGGCGGTCTGGTCGGCGGCGGCGCCCTCGGTTACGACGTCGCCTACGGCCTCGCCCAGGGCGACCTGGCGACCGGTCTGGTGGCCGGTGCCGCCATCGTCTGCCTGGGGCTGATGCTGGACCGGGTGACCCAGCCCACCGAACGCCGCGCGGGGAAGGGAGCCTGAGATGCGACGCCGACTGCTCACGACGATTCCGGTCGCTCTCGCCGTGCTCGGGCTGACCACCGGCTGCGGCGCGGCCGACATGACCAAGCAGGCCAGCCCGTTCGCCCACACCGGCGGCGGCAAGAGCGTCACGCTGTCCGTGCAGTCCTGGGTGGGCGCCGAGTCCAACGTGGCCGTCGCCCAGTACCTGCTGGAGCACAAACTGGGGTACCGCGTCGACACCGTGCAGGTGGACGAGGTGCCCGCGTGGGACGCGCTGAGCCAGGGCCGGGTCGACGCCCTCCTGGAGGACTGGGGCCACCCGGACCAGGAGAAGCGCTACGTCGACGAGAAGAGGACCATCACGCGCGCCGGCGATCTCGGGGTGACCGGCCACATCGGCTGGTTCGTGCCGACCTACCTGGTCAAGCAGCACCCCGACATCACCGACTGGCGGAACCTGAACAAGTACGCCTCGCTCTTCCGCACCGCGGAGAGCGGCGGCAAGGGCCAGCTGATGGACGGCTCCCCGTCCTATGTCACCAACGACAAGGCGCTGGTGAAGAACCTGAAGCTGGACTACCAGGTGGTATTCGCCGGTTCCGAGGCGGCGCAGATCACCCAGATGAAGCAGTTCGCCAAGGAGAAGAAGCCCTTCCTGACGTACTGGTACTCGCCGCAGTGGCTGTTCAAGAAGGTCCCGATGACGGAGGTGAAGCTGCCGCCGTACAAGAACGGCTGCGACGCGGACGCGGCGAAGATCGCCTGCGCCTATCCGCGCACCCCGCTCCAGAAGTACCTCAACGCCGACTTCGCCAGGTCGGGCGGCAAGGCGGCCGAGTTCCTGAAGCGGTTCCGGTGGACCACGGACGACCAGAACGAGGTCTCGCTGCTGATCGCCCAGGACAAGCTGTCCCCGGCCGAGGCGGCGAAGAAGTGGGTGGACAGCCACCCTGCCGTGTGGAAGAAGTGGCTGCCCTGAGCGTCCGCTAGCGCAGACCGGCGGCGAGTTCCCGCGCCGCCGCCGTGGCCCTGCGCTGGAGCTGCGGCCCGAACGTGATCCGGGTGGCCCCGAGTCCGCCGAGCGCGGCGGGCCCGGGGCCGTCCCCGTCCAGCAGGGCCAGCGCGTTCAGCGGGCCCTCGATCCCGGCCCGCAGCACGGGCAGCGCGTCCACCGGCGCCAGGATCGGGTACACGCACCCGGCACCGGCCGCGATGTACGCGGCGGCCCGCTCGACGGCCCGTTCGGGATCGCCGTCGCCGTGCACGAAGGTGTCGACGCGGGCGTTGAGGAAGAGCCGCCCGGCGGCCGCCGAGCAGAACTCGGCGAGGTATTCGGCGTGCTCCCGCGGGTCCTTGAGCACCCCCTCGGCGGAGTCCTCGATGTTGCAGCCCACGGCTCCCGCCGCGAGCAGCCGCTCCACCAGCTCCTTCGGCGCGATCCCGTACCCGCCCTCGACGTCCGCCGAGACCGGCACGTCCACCGCCCGCGCGATCCGGGCGACGGCCGCGAACATCTCGTCCGCCGGGGTGTGCCCGTCCTCGTACCCGAGCGCCGCGGCGACCCCCGCGCTCGGCGTGGCCAGCGCCGGGAACCCGGCCTCCGCGAAGGCCCGCGCACTGGCCGCGTCCCAGGGGCCGGGCAGGACGAGCGGATCGTCCTGCGGGCGCCCCAGGTGCAGGGCGCGGAACGCCTCCGCCTTGTCCGGGGACGTGCTCACCGGTGCTGTCCGGGCTGGTAGTGGCCCGGGGTCATCCGGGCGGTGACCCCGAACCGGTTCCACGCGTTGATCACCGTGATCGCGGCGATCAGCCGGGCCAGCTCGGCCTCCTCGAACTGCTTGGCGGCCCGCTCGTACACCTCGTCCGGCACGAAGCCGTCGGTCAGCACGGTGATCGCCTCGGTCAGCTCGATCGCCGCCAGCTCCTTCTCCGTGTAGAAGTGCCGCGACTCCTCCCACGCGCTGAGCTGGATGATCCGCTCCACGCTCTCCCCGGCCGCCAGCGCGTCCTTGGTGTGCATGTCCAGGCAGAAGGCGCAGTGGTTGAGCTGGGAGGCGCGGATCTTCACCAGCTCCAGCAGCTTCGGGTCCACCCCCTGGCGGGCGGCGGTGTCCAGCCGGACCATCGCCTTGTACACGTCCGGGGCGTGCTCGGTCCAGTTCAGCCGCGGGGCGTGCTCCGCCGCGTACTCGGTGTTCTCGTCCGTGTTCATGCCTCCACGGTAGAAGCCGGACAGCCCAGGAGTATGGTCCATTTCCATGGCTAAATCCTGGGCCACTTTGGGCGTCGACCTCCATCTGGAACCGGCCGGATCGCACGGGCTGCGCCGGGGCCTGACCGACGCCCTGCGCGACGCGGTGCGCACCGGCCGGCTCGCCCCCGGCACCCGGCTGCCCTCCTCCCGGGCCCTCGCCACCGACCTCGGGATCGCCCGCAACACCGTCGCGGAGGCCTACGCCGACCTGGTCGCCGAGGGCTGGCTGACCGCCCGGCAGGGCTCCGGCACCCGGGTCGCCGAACGCGCCGTC
>NZ_VOGW01000204.1:17504-30139 GCF_007896895.1 Streptomyces misionensis
AATGGGCCAGGGCCGCCCGCCGCGCGCTGGCCGCCGCCCCCAACGACGCCCTCGGCTACGGCGATCCCCGCGGCCGCCCCGAGCTGCGCACCGCCCTCGCCGGCTACCTCGCCCGCGCCCGGGGCGTGCACGCCGACCCGGAGAACACGGTGGTCAGCGCCGGCTTCTCGGGCGCCCTGCGGCTGCTCGGACCGGTGCTGCGCGCCCGCGGGGTGCGCACGGTGGCCGTCGAGCCGTACGGCCTCGACCTGTACCGGGGACTGCTGGAGAACGCGGGCCTCACGACCACCGCGCTGGCGTACGACGGACTCGGCACCGAGCCGAGCCCGTTGGGCACCGAAGGCGCCGTACTCCTCACCCCCGCCCACCAGTTCCCCATGGGCCTGCCGCTGCACCCGGACCGGCGCGCGGCGGTCGTGGACTGGGCCCGGCGCACCGGCGCGCTGGTCCTGGAGGACGACTACGACGGCGAGTTCCGCTACGACCGCCAGCCCGTCGGCGCGCTCCAGGGCCTCGATCCCGACCGCGTCGTCTACCTCGGCACCGCCAGCAAGTCGCTGGCGCCCGGCATCCGGCTGGGCTGGATGGTGCTGCCGCCCGACCTGGCGGAGGAGGTCACCGCGGCCAAGGGGCACTCCGACACGGTGGGCGTGCTGGAGCAGCTCACCCTCGCCGAGTTCCTCACCTCGGGCGCCTACGACCGGCAGGTCCGCTCCGCCCGGCTGCGCTACCGGCGCCGCCGCGACGCGCTCGCCGCCGCCGTCGCCGACCGGGCGCCCGGGGTGCGGGTCACCGGGATCGCCGCCGGACTGCACGCGGTGCTGCGGCTGCCGCCCGGCACCGAGCCCGCCGTGATCCAGGCCGCCGCCTGGCAGGGCCTCGCCCTGCACGGCCTGTCCTACTACCGGCACCCCAAGAGCACGGCCGAGCACCTGGACGCGCTGGTCGTGGGCTACGGGACCCCCTCCGACAGCGCCTGGCCGGCGGCGCTGGAGGCGCTGTGCCGGGTGCTGCCGTAGCGGCACGGCTCAGCCGGCGGCCGGCCGGAACACCAGGAAGAAGAACCGGGCGCCCGGCGAACCCAGCGGCTGCGCCGCGCACAGGGTCACCGCGCCCGGCACCGACGGGGCGTGCTCGGCGCAGCACCGGTCCGCGCCGGGGGAGACGAGCCCCGCGTGGCGCACCGGCCGGGTGTCCCCGTCCTGCTGCACATAGGTGATGTCGTGCCGCCGGTAGACGGGCCCCACCACGGGGTCGTCGTTCACCTCGGCGTCCAGCCGGCGCAGATCGGCGTTGTCCGGATGGGCCGCCACCGCCGCCCGCAGCTGGGCCGCGACGGGCGCCGCCCACCGCTCCTCCCAGTCCACCAGATGGTGCTCGCGCGCCTCCTCGCACAGCAGCATCCAGCGCATCAGGTTGCGCTCGGGCAACTCGGGCTCCGCGCCCTGGCGCCGGGGGAACATGCGCAGGAAGTCGTCGTTCCAGCCGAGGAGGTTCCAGGCCACGTCGTTGACGTAGCAGGGCAGGCCCGACACGCCCCGGACCGCCATGGGCCAGGCCGGGTCCACCCGGGTGCCGGCCTCCGGGTTCATCGGGACGGGCGGCTCGTGGCCCAGCGCGTACACGTACAGCGCGCTCCGCTCCGGCTCCGCCATGCGCAGCACCCCGGCGACGGCGTCGAGGAACTCCGGCGCGGGGGAGGGCATGTCGCCCCGCTCCAGCTGGGCGTAGGTGCGCTCGGAGACGTACAGCGCGTGCGCCACCTGGGCCTGCGAGAGTCCGGCGGAGCGCCGGCCGCGCCCGGTGCGGCGGGGCCAGCCCAGCTCGGTGGGGTCGATCAGCGAGCGCTTGTGGCGCAGCAGCGACCGCAGGGCTTGCCTGTCCATCCCTCGTTCCCTCCCGGTGAGCGCGCGACCTCGCCGCCCCGCCCCGGCAAATACCGGAAGTCTACGTTCCTGAAAAGCCGGTTCCGGAAAAAGAAGCTCCTGGTCACGGGCGGCCGGACGGCACAGGATGGTGCGCGGACCGGTTGCGCTGCGGGGGGCGCAGCCGGTCCCTCACTCCTGTTCGGCCTCTGCCGCGGGCGCCTCGCCGAACCGGGCCAGGGCCAGCGCGCCCGCCACCGCCACCGCGAAGCCCAGCACCGCGAGCCAGGCCAGACCCTCACGGGTGCGGTCGCCGAGCCAGACGACGCCGATCGCCGCCGGTCCGATCGTCTCGCCGATCACCATGCCGGCCGTCGCCGCCGTCACCGAACCGCGTTGCAGGGCCGAGGTCAGCAGCATGAAGGCGGCGCCCCCGCCGATCAGCAGCGCGTAGACCGCCGGGTTGGTCAGCAGGGCGCCCAGCGCGAGGCTGTCGATCAGCCGGACCGACACCTCCACCACCCCGAACCCGAGACCGGCCCCGAGCCCCAGCACCGGCCCCCGCGCGGGCCCGGACAGCCGGCCGCCCGCGAACCCGAGCGCCAGCAGCCCCACCGCCACCGCGAGCATCACCCACCGCAGCGTGTCCGAGCCGTCCGCGCCGCCCTCCGGGCCGGACGCCAGCCCCAGCATCGCGAGCCCGGCGCACACCACGCCCACCGCGCCCCACTCCGTGCCGCTGAGCCGCACCGCCAGCAGCCGGGCCGCGACCACCGCCGTCACCGCGAGACTGGCCGCGAGGGCGGCGCCCACCGCGTAGATCGGCAGCGTACGCAGCGCCGCGATCTGGAACAGGAAGCCCAGCCCGTCCAGCGCCAGCCCGGCGAGATACCGCCACTGCCGCAACGCCCGCAGCAGCAGCGCCGCCTCACCGCCCCCGCCGGGACCCGCCTGCCGCGCCGCGACCGCCTGCAACACCGTCGCGGCACCGAAGCAGACCGCCGCCCCGAGGGCACACACCATTCCAAAGAGCACAAAGGGACTCTAGGGGAGGCCTGACATGCTCACCCCCCCCCTTGGCCGGTCTTCACACCCGTCTCTAGGCTGGCCCGGAGCGTTCGCGGCACACACGGGGGTAAAGAAGATGGCCGAATCGACGCGTCGGTTGCGTTCCGGTGCGGTGGTGCTCGGCGGGGTGGGGCTGCTCGCCGCCGCGCTCACCGCCTGCTCCTCCGAGCCGGACAAGCGCTGCGTGGACCGCGGCAGCTACGACTACGCCAAGGGCTACAAGGCCGTCTCGGACAAGAACTGCAAGTCCGTCAAGACGCGGGTGGACGGCGCCTGGTACTACGGCGGCAAGAAGAAGGGCGCCTGGGTGGACGGCGGTTCCTTCACCAAGCCCAGCCGGAGGTCCGGCTCCTCGGGCGGGCACGGGGACTCCTCGGACCACTACGGCGGCGGCCACGGAGTGCACCGCGGCGGCTTCGGCGGCGGCTCCCACGGCTCCGGCGGCTGACCGGGGCATCGGATGGAACGCCGTACCACCACCCCGCGCCCCGGCTGGCAGCGGACCGTCGAGGAGCAGGGGCTGATCTACCCGCTCACCCGCCACCCCGACGGGAGTCTGCGCCCCTACTGGGACGAGAGCGCGTACTACGTCTTCTCCCTCGCCGAGATCGAGGCGCTGGAGGAGACGGTCGCGGAACTGCACGCCATGTGCCTGGCGGCGGCCGGCCACATCGTGGCGGAAGGCCGCCTCGCCGACCTCGGCATCACCGACCCGCGGGTGGCCGCGGCGGTCACGGAGTCCTGGCACCGGCGCGCCGGACTCCCCTCCTTCTACGGCCGTTTCGACCTGCGCTACGACGGCACGGGCCCCGCCAAGCTGCTGGAGTACAACGCCGACACCCCCACCTCCCTGGTGGAGGCCGCCTCCCCGCAGTGGTTCTGGATGGAGGACCGCTTCCCCGGCGCCGACCAGTGGAACTCCCTGCACGAACGCCTGGTGGAGTCCTGGCGCCGGCAGGCCGCGCTGCTGCCGCCCGGCAGCCCGCTGCACTTCGCGCACTCCGCGGCCGACGAGCTGGGCGAGGACCTGATGACGGTCGCCTATCTGAAGGAGACCGCGCAGCAGGCGGGCCTGGAGACCGACTGGCTCGCGATGGAGGAGATCGGCTGGGACACCCTCTCCGGCCGCTTCGTGGACAACCGGCTCCGGTTCATCCGCAGCATCTTCAAGCTCTACCCTTGGGAGTGGCTCACCACCGACGCCTTCGGCGGCCACGTCCTGGACACCCTCGACCACGGCGGCGGCAGCGGCAGCACCCTGTGGATCGAACCGGCCTGGAAGATGCTCCTGAGCAACAAGGCCCTGCTGGCCGTCCTGTGGGAGCTGTACCCCGGCCACCCCAACCTGCTCGCCGCCCACCTCGACGGTCCCCGCGACCTCGCCGCCACCGGCTACGTCGCCAAACCCCTGCTGGGGCGCGAGGGCGAGGGCATCACCCTGCACCCGCCGGGCAGCGCGTCCGCGCCGCGCCCCGACCCCTGCTGCTACCAGCGGCTCGCCCCGCTGCCCGTCTTCGACGGCAACCACGTCGTCCTCGGCGCCTGGGTCGTCGACGGCGAACCGGCGGGCCTCGGCATCCGCGAGTCGGCGGGCCCCGTCACCGACGAGTACGCCCGCTTCCTGCCGCACGTGATCCTCTGAGCGACCGGCCCCTCCGGCGAACCGGGGGGACCGGCGGGCGGAGCGGGCTCAGAAGGTGACGGTCGCGTGGATCACCCGGTGGTCCGAGAGCGCCGGGTCCACGACCTCGCAGCCGTACGACGGGCCGACCGGGCCGAAGATGTAGTCGATCTTGTTGTTGCCGTCGGTGGGCGCGCCGGTGTGCGCCGCGTCCGGGGCCGCCTGACCGCACTCCTGGTGACCGGAGTACAGGGTGTCGAGGAAGGACACGTCCGCCGTGGTCGTGTTCAGGTCGCCGCCGTAGAAGGCCGTGTACCCGGCGCTCTCCAGGCCGTCCACGATGGACCGCAGCTGGGCGGCCTGCTGCTTGCGCTTGGTGCCGTCGGGGTCGTCGCCGGCCTCCTTGCCGTTGCTGTCCAGGTAGTGGCCGCTGCTGAGGTGCGCGTCGCAGTAGACCGTCCCGTCCTCGGGGACGGCGGCGCACAGCGCGGGACGCTGTTCCTTGCCGGCCGGGGACGGCAGCGTGTACCCGCGGTACCAGGTGTTGGTGTCCTTGACCGCGAGGGCGATGCCGAAGGAGCCGCGGTCGGTGCCGCTGGTGCTGTCCATGCAGCTCTTCTGGGCCATGAGCGTCGGGTCGGTCGACCCGTCCGCGTCGACGACCTTGTAGTACGTGGGCGCGAACCGCACGTCCCAGCCGCCGCCGAGCCGGCTCTCCAGCTGGAGCTCCAGCGGCTTGACCGCCTTCTCGCAGATCTCCTGGAAGAAGATCGCCTCCGGCCGGTGGCCGAGCGAGCCGGCCAGGTCGCCGGCGACGCCGGAGGCGACCGTGTCCGCGTCGGCGTACTGGAGCTTGCACGCCGCGCTCGTGTTGTTGTTCGCGCACAGGTTCCACGAGGCGATGTCGTGCCGTCCCGAGGCCTTCACGGCCGGGGCGGGGGGCGCCGTCGTGGCCCCGGTGCCGCCGACCTTCTCGAAGGTGAACCGCTCCCAGCTGCCGACCGTGCCGGAACGGGCGCGCAGCAGACCCTGGTCGCCGCCGGTGTAGTTGAACTCGGCCGTGACGTAGAGCCCGTTGGCGGCGGACTTCAGCGCGTACGTGCCGTCGCTCTGTGGGACGACGTAGAAGCGCTCCCAGGAACCGGTGTTGGTGCCCCGGGCGCGCAGCATGCCCGCCTGGCTGCCGGTGGTGCTGATCTCCGAGGTGACGTAGAGGCCGTTCTCCTCGTTGCGCAGCGTGATGGTCGTGCCGTAGCCCACGCCCGAGATGTTGTCGGTGTGCAGGCTGAAGGTCTCCCAGCTGCCGACGGAGGTCGAACGGGCCCGCAGCTTGCCGTTCTGGGCGCCGGAGTCGTTCACCTCGGCGGCGACGTAGAGCCCGTTCA
The DNA here is from genome assembly GCF_007896895.1 of Streptomyces misionensis. GTDB lineage: Bacteria > Actinomycetota > Actinomycetes > Streptomycetales > Streptomycetaceae > Streptomyces > Streptomyces misionensis_A. The sequence goes on from NZ_VOGW01000204.1 coordinate 23,444, forward strand.
CCTTGAGGGCCCAGCGCTGGCCGGTGGAGGACGGCGGGGCCGACGCCGCGAAGGCGGACGACGCCGGCAGGGCCACCACACCGGTGACCGCGGCCAGGACCGCCACGAGCAGCAGACAGAGTCTTCGCATGTTCATCCAAGCATCAGAAGCGAGTTTGATTTCCGAACTGGATGATCTTGCTGGCGGGACGCCGGATCGGCAAGCGGTTTTCCGGCCGCCCTCGCCCGCATGGTGGACGTCGGATCTTCCGGTCCGCGCGCGCCCGGTACGCTGAGCCACGGGCCGTGACTGGCGCGCTGGGATGGGACGGACCATCGGGGAGCGGCCTCGCGGGAAATCAGTGCCGTGCGCCTGGGCCGAACGTGAACGCTGAACGCACACCGTCCGGAGGTCCCCATGCCAGAGCCCCTGTCCACCGAGTCCACCGCCTTCCGCGCCGCCCTCGACGTGGTCCGCGCCGTGGAGCCGCGGGTCGCCGACGCCATCGGCCAGGAGGTCACCGACCAGCGCGCGATGCTCAAGCTGATCGCCTCGGAGAACTACGCCTCGCCGGCCACCCTCCTCGCGATGGGCAACTGGTTCAGCGACAAGTACGCCGAAGGCACCGTCGGCCGCCGCTTCTACGCCGGCTGCCGCAACGTGGACACCGTCGAGTCCCTGGCCGCCGAGCACGCCCGGGAGCTCTTCGGCGCCCGGCACGCCTACGTCCAGCCGCACTCCGGCATCGACGCCAACCTGGTCGCCTTCTGGGCCGTGCTCGCCGACCGCGTCGAGGTCCCCTTCCTGGAGAAGACCGGCGCCCGCCAGGTCAACGACCTCACCGACGCCGACTGGGCCGAGCTGCGCCAGGCCTTCGGCAACCAGCGGATGCTCGGCATGTCCCTGGACGCCGGCGGCCACCTCACCCACGGCTTCCGCCCGAACATCTCCGGCAAGATGTTCGACCAGCGCTCCTACGGCACCGACCCGGCCACCGGCCTCATCGACTACGAGGCGCTGCGCGCCCAGGCCCGCGAGTTCAAGCCGCTGATCATCGTGGCCGGCTACTCCGCCTACCCCCGCCTGGTGAACTTCCGGATCATGCGCGAGATCGCCGACGAGGTCGGCGCGACCCTCATGGTCGACATGGCCCACTTCGCCGGCCTGGTCGCGGGCAAGGTCCTCACCGGCGACTTCGACCCGGTCCCGCACGCCCAGATCGTCACCACCACCACCCACAAGTCGCTGCGCGGCCCGCGCGGCGGCATGGTGCTGTGCGACGACTCCCTCAAGGACCAGGTCGACCGCGGCTGCCCGATGGTCCTCGGCGGCCCGCTGCCGCACGTCATGGCCGCCAAGGCGGTCGCCCTGGCCGAGGCCCGGCAGCCCTCCTTCCAGGACTACGCCCGGCGGATCGTGGACAACTCCCGCGCGCTGGCCGAGAGCCTGATGCGCCGGGGCGCCACCCTGGTCACCGGCGGCACCGACAACCACCTCAACCTGATCGACGTCGCCGGCTCCTACGGCCTCACCGGCCGTCAGGCCGAGGCCGCCCTCCTCGACTCCGGCATCGTCACCAACCGCAACGCCATCCCGGCCGACCCCAACGGCGCCTGGTACACCTCCGGCATCCGCATCGGCACCCCCGCCCTGACCACCCGCGGCCTCGGCACGGCGGAGATGGACGAGGTGGCGGGCCTGATCGACCGGGTCCTCACCACCACCGAACCGGGCACCACCAAGTCGGGCGCCCCGAGCAAGGCCGCCCACGTGCTGGACGAGAAGGTCGCGCAGGAGATCGCCCAGCGGGCGACCGACCTGGTGTCGGGCTTCCCGCTGTACCCGGAAGTCGACCTGGGCTGAGGCGCTCTACCGGGGCGCGGGCGACCGCGCCCCACCTCAGGGGCCTGGCGCACCCTGGGCCGATGAGAGAATGGGGGACATGGCCTCTGCTGAAAAGCCTCGCGTGCTCTCCGGTATCCAGCCCACCGCCGGCTCGTTCCACCTCGGTAACTACCTCGGCGCCGTCCGCCAGTGGGTGTCGCTCCAGGAGAGTCACGACGCCTTCTACATGGTCGTCGACCTGCACGCGATCACGGTCCCGCAGGACCCGAAGGAACTGCGGGCCAACACCCGCCTGGCCGCCGCCCAGCTGCTCGCCGCCGGCCTGGACCCGGACCGCTGCACCCTGTTCGTGCAGAGCCACGTCCCGGAGCACGCCGAGCTGGCCTGGGTGATGAACTGCCTCACCGGCTTCGGCGAGGCCGGCCGGATGACCCAGTTCAAGGACAAGTCCGCCAAGCAGGGCGCCGAGCGGGCCTCCGTCGGCCTGTTCACCTACCCGATCCTCCAGGTCGCGGACATCCTGCTGTACCAGGCCGACCAGGTGCCGGTCGGCGAGGACCAGCGCCAGCACATCGAGCTGACCCGGGACCTGGCCGAGCGGTTCAACGGCCGCTTCGGGCAGACGTTCACGATCCCGTCGCCGTACATCCTCAAGGAGACGGCGAAGATCTACGACCTCCAGGACCCGTCGATCAAGATGAGCAAGTCGGCGTCCACGCCGAAGGGCCTCATCAACCTGCTGGACGACCCGAAGACCACCGCCAAGAAGGTCAAGAGCGCCGTCACCGACACCGACACGGTGATCCGCTACGACGCCGAGGCGAAGCCGGGCGTGTCCAACCTGCTCACCATCTACTCGACCCTCACCGGCAAGTCTGTCGCCGAGCTGGAGCGGGAGTACGAGGGCAAGATGTACGGCGCCCTCAAGACCGACCTCGCCGAGGTGATGGTGGAGTTCGTGACGCCGTTCAAGGAGCGCACCCAGCAGTACCTGGACGACGCCGAGACGCTGGACTCGGTCCTGGCCAAGGGCGCGGAGAAGGCGCGCGCCGTCGCCGCGGAGACCCTGGCCCAGGCCTACGACCGCGTCGGCTTCCTGCCGGCCAAGCACTGAGCGCGTACGGCCGCCCCGAGGAGCACGGACCGCGCCGTGAGGCACGGACCGGCGCTGAGGAGCACGGCCGTTCGCACGCCCGTGGGGGCAGAGCGCTGCACATCACTTCCGTTGCGCCTGCCCACAGGACATCCATAGCCGTACAGTCGAATCCGAGGGCCGGGGAGACCCGGCCGGGCGGACGACGGACGCGACGACAGGAGACGACGTGGGGACCGTAACGATCGGCGTGTCGATCGCGGTCCCGGAGCCTCACGGCAGCCTGCTCCAGGAGCGGCGCGCGGGCTTCGGCGACGCCGCGGCCTACGGCATTCCCACGCACGTCACGCTGCTGCCGCCGACCGAGGTCCCCGAGGACGCGCTGCCCGCCGTCGAAGCACATCTGGTCCGGGTCGCCGCGGGCGGCCGCCCGTTCCCGATGCGGCTGCACGGCACGGGCACCTTCCGGCCGCTGTCCCCGGTGGTCTACGTCCGGGTGGTCCAGGGCGCCGAGGAGTGCGCGCTGCTCCAGCAGCGGGTCCGCGAGGGCTCCGGGCCGTGTGCCCGCGAACTCCAGTTCCCGTACCACCCCCATGTCACCGTGGCGCACGGCATCGAGGAGGCGGCGATGGACCGCGCCTTCGCGGAGCTGGCCGGCTTCGAGGCCGAGTGGCCGTGCACCGGGTTCGCGCTGTACGAGCAGGGCGCGGACGGGGTGTGGCGCAAGCTGCGCGAGTTCACCTTCGGCGGCCCCGTGGTGCCGACCCAGGCCGGCCCGGCCGACATCGGCCGCGGCACCATCGCCAGCCGGTAACCGCTCCTCACAGCGGCAGCCTGCGCAGCAGCGCGCGCGGCGCGTGCCGCAGCGCGGCCGTCACCAGCCGCAGCACACCCGGCACCCACACCGTCTCCGAGCCCCGGCGCAGCCCCAGTTCGATCGCGGTGGCGACCGCCTGCGGGGTGGTGGCGAACGGCTCCCGGGGCCGGCCCGCCGTCATCCTCGTGCGCACGAACGCGGGGCGTACGACCATCACCCGCACCCCCGTGCCGTACAGGGCGTCGCCGAGGCCCTGGGCGAAGGTGTCCAGGCCCGCCTTGCTGGAGCCGTAGATGAAGTCGGCGCGGCGGGCGCGCTCGCCGGCGGTGGCGGAGAGGACGACGAGGGAGCCGTGGCCCTGGGACTGGAGGGCGCTCGCGGCGATCAGGCCCGCGCACACGGCCCCGGTGTAGTTGGTCTGGGCGACCCGTACGGCACGCAGCGGTTCGCGCTCGTCGTGGGCCTGGTCGCCGAGGACGCCGAAGGCGAGCAGCACCAGGTCGACGGGGCCCTCGGCGAACACCTTGCCGAGCGCGGCCTCGTGGGCCGCGGGGTCGAGGGCGTCGAAGCCGACCGTGCGGACGTCGGCGCCGAGGGCGCGCAGGTCCTCGGCGGCCCGGTCCAGGGCGGGGGAGGGGCGGCCGGCCAGCCACACGGTGCGGGCGCCGCGGGCGATCAGCCGGCGGGCGGTGGCGAGGCCGATCTCGGAGGTGCCGCCGAGGACGAGCAGGGACTTGGGCAGGGCGAGGGCGTCCGTCACAGACATGCCCGTGACCGTATCGTCCATAAGTGGGCTGTTCGTCCTTCGTCACCTTGCCGGGGCCAAGATCACCCGAAGGTGGGACGGTCGGGCTCCGTCGGCCGGTTGCGGGGTACCCACACATGGGACGTCGCGCAGAGGGCAGGGACGGATCATGGACTGGCTCAAGAGACTGCCCGTCATCGGGCCGCTGGTGACCTGGCTGACGGCGACCCACGCGTGGCGGGCGTTCGAGCGGCTGGACCGGGTGAAGTGGTCCCGGCTGGCCGCCGCGATGACCTTCGTCAGTTTCGTGGCGCTGTTCCCGCTGCTCACCGTGGCCGCGGCCGTCGCCGCCGCCACCCTCAGCACCGCCCAGCAGCAGACCGTCGAGCACAAGATCGCCGAGCAGTTCCCGGGGGTCGTCTCCAGCCAGCTGGACATCACCTCGCTGGTCCAGAACGCCGGCACCGTCGGAGTGATCGCGGGTGCCGCGCTGCTGTTCACCGGCGTCGGCTGGGTCGGCCAGGTGCGGGACTGCCTGCGCGCGGTCTGGGAGCTGCCGGACCAGGAGCAGAACCCGCTGGTCGCCAAGGCCAAGGACGCCGGCGTCCTGGTCGGCTTCGGCGGCGCCCTGCTGGTCACCCTCGCCGCCTCCACCCTCGCCTCGGCCGCCGTCGGCAAGGTCTCCGAGCAGCTCGGCCTCGACCAGCACGGCTGGGGCACCGTGCTGCTCCAGGTCGCCGCCTTCGCCGTCGCCGTGCTCGCCGACTTCCTCGTGCTGCTCTACGTGCTGACCCTGCTGCCCGGGGTGGAGCCGCCGCGCCGCCGTCTGGTGATCGCCGCACTGCTCGGCGCGGTCGGCTTCGAACTGCTGAAACTGCTGCTCAGCGGCTATATCCAGGGGGTGGCCGCGAAGAGCATGTACGGCGCGTTCGGCGTCCCCGTGGCGCTGCTGCTGTGGATCAACTTCACCGCGAAACTCGTCCTGTACTGCGCCGCCTGGACGGCCACCCCGAGCGACGCGGCCGAGGTCAGGAGCGAGGCCGACGGCGCATCAGATCCGGCAGCGGCCACCGGCGGTTGACCAGGAACACCCCGCCCGCCAGCAGCACCAGCAGACCGCCCGCGACTCCGAGCGCGGTGCCCATGCCCCGGGAGCCGCCGGCGGCGGCCGCCACCGGCTCGGAGACCGCCCGCCCGGCCGGGGCCGGTGCCGTCGCCGAACCGCTCGGCGCGCCGGTGGTCGCAGCGGCGGTCCTCGGCGGCACCAGCTCGCCCACCGGAGTCACCTTGCCGGCCGCCTGGAAGCCCCAGTCGAACAGCTTCGCCGTCTCCTTGTAGACCTCGTTGTGCTCCGCCTTCTGCGGGTTCATCACGGTGACGAGCAGCACCCGGCCGCCCCGCTCGGCGACCCCGGTGAAGGTGGCGCCCGCGTGTGTGGTGTTGCCGTTCTTGACGCCCGCGATGCCCTGGTAGACCGGGACATCGGTGTCGCCGCTGAGCAGCCGGTTGGTGTTGCGGATCTCCGTGCCGCCGAAGTCGGCGCTCACGGTGGAGCAGTAGTCCCGGAAGTCCTTCTTCTGGAGCCCGGAGCGGGCGATCAGCGACAGGTCGTACGCCGAGGAGACCTGGCCCGGCTCGTCGTAGCCGTCGGGGGAGACCACGTGGGTGTCCCGCGCCTGGAGTTCGTCCGCGTGCCGCTGCATGTCCCGCACGGTGTCGGCGACGGTCCCGTTCATCGCGGACAGCACGTGCACCGCGTCGTTGCCCGAGCGCAGGAACACCCCGAGCCACAGGTCGTGGACGCTGTAGGTGTGGCCCGCCTTTATCCCGACCACGCTGGAGCCCTCGCCCATGCCGTCGAGGTCCCGGGCCGCCACCCGGTGCTCCGTCGTCTTCGGGAAGCGGGGCAGCAGGGTGTCCGCGAACAGCATCTTCAGGGTGGACGCCGGGGGCAGCGGCCAGTGCGCGTTGTGCGCGGCGAGCACGTCCCCGTTCTCCGCGTCCGCGACGATCCAGGACCGCCCGGTGAGCTTCTTCGGGAGCTTCGGCACCCCCGGCCCGGCGTTCACCTGCGTACCGGCCTGGCCCAGCCGCGCGCCGCCGATCTCCGACATCTTCCCCGGCGGCTTCGCCTTGTCGTCGTCCGGCTTCTCGGCGGCAACTGCCGGGAACGCGGCGGAAAGCGTCAGCAAGGCGGTGGAGGCGACCAGCACGGT
>NZ_VOGW01000204.1:30419-42892 GCF_007896895.1 Streptomyces misionensis
AGGGTCGCGACGCTGACCAGCAGTGATCGCCGGGCGGTCTTCTTGGGTGCGGGCACGACCGAGAACGTACTCGCACCCGCCCGGCGATTGCCGCCCCGGCCCCCGCGACGAAAGCGCACCCCGGATACTGGAGGTATGAAACTCAGCCGCCCGGTCTCCTGGTTCCTGCTCGCCTTCGGGGTCTGGAGCTGGTTCATCTGGATCACTTTCGTAAAGAACCTGGTCAAGGACGGCAGCGGGCTCGCCTTCGACGACGGTCACCCGACCGCCTACTTCTGGGTGCACCTGCTGCTGGCGATCGTCTCGTTCGTATTGGGGACGGTCATCGGGGTCATCGGGTTGCGCGGTGTGCGCGCCCTGCGCCGCACCCCCTAGCGGTATGTGACCGGAATCTCTCCCCTGCCTGTGGAGGGGCTGTGAAAACCTGGCGAAGACAATGCTTTGGTGAGTTCTTCCACAACCGGTCAGAAAGCCCTTCCCACGCTGAAACACGTGTGATTAGGTGAGCCGCGTCACTTTAGGGGAGTGGCGCGTTTTGTGCTGAGCCAGGGGTAGGGCCTGCACAGGTCTGGGAGGGCACCACCGTGCGATCGGTTCGCATGCGGATTCTCGTGACATTGCTCGTGCTGGCGGTCGTGGGAATCGGCGGCTGGCAATTGCTGCCGTCGCAGGAGAACAAGAACAGGACCATCACGGTCGGCACGACGGACGCGGTCACCGGGCTCGACCCGGCCGGCGCCTACGACGCGGGTTCCTGGGCCCTGTTCAGCAACGTCTTCCAGAGCCTGCTGACCTTCGAGCCGGACGGTGTGGAACCGGTGCCGGACGCCGCCAAGAGCTGTGGCTTCGCGCCCGGCGACCTGAAGACGTACCGCTGCACCCTGCGCGACGGGATCACCTTCCCCAGCGGGCGCGCGATGACCGCCGAGGACGTGAAGTATTCCTTCGACCGGGTCAAGAAGATCAACTCCGACGTCGGCCCGTCGTCCCTGTTCGACCTGCTCGCCTCGGTCACCGCGGACGACGCCCGCACGGTCACCTTCCACCTGAAGGCCCCGGACGCCACCTTCCCGCTGAAGGTCGCCACCGGCGCCGGGGCGATCGTGGACAAGGACAACTACCCCGCCGACGCGCTGCGCAAGGACGGCGCCGTCGACGGCACCGGCCCCTACCGGCTGGCCTCCTACACCAAGGGCAAGCTGGCCGAGCTCACGCCGAACCCGCACTACAAGGGGTATCTGAGCGGCACCGGGCGGCCGGTCGACCTGCGCTACTACAGCGACTCGGCCAAGCTCGACCAGGCGTGGAAGGACAAGAAGGTCGACGTGGCGTCCCGGACGCTGCCGCCGGACGTGCTGTCCCGGATGACGCCGAGCGACCCCGACGACCGCGTCAACGAGTCCGACACCTCCGAGACCCGCAACCTGTACCTCAACACCCGCGCGGCCTCCCCGCTGCACGACACCCGGGTGCGGCAGGCGATCGCGTGGCTGGTCAACCGGGAGCAGCTGGCCGCCACGGTCTACCAGGGCACGGTCGACCCGCTGTACTCGCTGATCCCGACCGGTATCACCGGCCACACCACGTCCTTCTTCGACGAGTACCCGACCCAGAGCACCGCGAAGGCGCGGGCGCTGCTCACCCAGGCCGGGGTGAGCCTGCCGCTGCGCTTCACCTTCGCCTACGGCAAGGGCCAGGGGCCGGGCGCGGAGGAGGCCGCGGCGCTGAAGAAGCAGCTGGAGGCGGGCGGCCTGTTCAAGGTGGACGTCAAGGGCTACGAGTGGACCGACTTCCAGGAGCACATGGCCGCCGGGAAGCTGGACGCCTGGTCGGTCGGCTGGGTCGCCGACTACCCGGACGCGGACACCTTCGGCCAGCCCCTCGTGGGCACCGGCTCCACCATGAGCACCGGCTACAGCAACAAGGACGTCGACCAGTACATCCGTGACAGCCGGCGCTTCGCCGACCGCGGCCGCGCCGCCGCCGACTTCCAGCGCATCCAGTCCGACATCGCCACCGACGTCCCGCTGATCCCCCTGTGGCAGCGCAAGGAGTACACGGTCAGCACGGAGGACGTGGGCGGCGGCCAGTACCTCACGGACGGCACGGGCGTGTACCGCCTGTGGCGGCTGGACTGGATCTGATCAGCCGTCCTGCTTCTGCCCGGCCCTGATGATCCGCTCGACGTCGAGGGGTGACCTCGGCGCCGAGCGAGGCGGGGAGGGCGACGGTCTCGCCGGGTGCGTGGACGCGATGGCTCGCGTACTCGCTCCCGGCCGGCCGGGGCCGGACGCCTCTTCCCCGCTCCTTCACCCGGAAGTGATCACTCGTCCCGTTTGCGCCCCGGATCCGGCAGGACCCTCGTCATGCCCGGCAGGAAGTCCGTGAACAGCTCGTGGACCTCCAGCACCAGGGGGCGCAGGACGCGGAAGCGGGCCAGGGTGACACCGCGGGCGGTCAGCCGGGCGCCGCGCCGGGCCAGGCGGTAGCTGCGTTCGCGGCCCTCGGTGCGGTCGAAGATCCAGTAGAGGACCAGGCCCATCTGGGACAGCCACATCAACTCGGGCAGCACGTCACGCAGTTCGTCGGGCACCTTGGCCTTGGAACCGGCCAGCACCTGGCGGTGCACCCGGATCGCCTGCTCCCGGGCGTGCTCGCTCTCCTGGGAGAAGGGGCTCAGCGGGCTGTCGGGGTCCGCGGCGTTCTTGAAGAACTGCACCGCGAACTCGTGGTAGGGCCGCGCGATGTCCAGCCACGCGGTGAGCACCCCGGCCAGCCGCGCCTCCAGTTCGGTCTCCCGGGCCAGGATTCCCCGCACCGCCTGCTGGTGCTCGGCCGCGATCCGGTCGTAGAACCCCTGGATCAGGTGTTCCTTGCCCTCGAAGTAGTAGTACGCGTTGCCGACGGAGACCCCGGCCTCCTGGGCGATGGCCCGCATGGTGGTCTTGTCGTACCCCCGCTCCCGGAACAGCCGCAGGGCCGTCTCCAGGATCAGCGCACGGGTCTGCTCGGACTTGCTGGGGGTACCGGCCGCCTCGGGACCGTCGTTCTTCACGGGCACGCCACAGAGCCTAACGAGTGGTCGGGCGCCCCCCGGTTCAGCCTCTGCGGCCCAGCTCGGGGCGCCTGGTGTAGTCCGTGAGGCCGAGCACGTTGCCCCAGGGGTCGGCGATCTCCACCGTCCACCCGGTGGCCGTCTGGAACACCTCGTCCAGCGGCCGGATCCCCGCCTCGGACAGCCGCCGCGCGGCCACCCGGGCGTCCGGCACCTCCAGCCACAGCCGCGGCGAGGGCCAGGGCGGACTGCGGTGGCCCAGCGCCTCCTCCACCCGCAGCAGCACCCCGGGCGTCTCCGCCCCCGCCGTGAGCAGCGCGATCCCGGCCTCGTCGAACCGGAAGCCCACACCGAAGCCGGCCCGCTCGTAGAATCCGACGGCCTCCGCGAGGTCGCCGACGGGGAGCAGCACGTTGTCGAACCCGAGCAGCTCGTACGACTCATCGTCTGACATGTCGTCACATTAGAGCGCCGCCCGGTCGGATTCGGTGATTTCCGGGCCGTCGGCGGACAACGGCGAGGGGCCGTCCCCCGCCATCGCGGTGAACGGCCCCTCGCGTCGTGCCGGGCGGCAGGTCAGTAGCGGCGCGTGATCAGCGCACGCTTGACCTCCTGGATCGCCTTGGTGACCTCGATGCCACGCGGGCAGGCGTCCGTGCAGTTGAAGGTCGTACGGCAGCGCCACACGCCGTCGCGGTCGTTCAGCACCTCGAGACGCTGCTCCCCGGCCTCGTCGCGCGAGTCGAAGATGAAGCGGTGGGCGTTGACGATCGCGGCCGGACCGAAGTACTGGCCGTCGTTCCAGAACACCGGGCAGGACGACGTGCACGCGGCGCACAGGATGCACTTGGTGGTGTCGTCGAAGCGGGCCCGGTCCTCCGCGGACTGGAGGCGCTCGCGCGTGGGCTCGTTCGTCTCCTTGGTGATCAGGAACGGCATGACGTCCCGGTACGCCTGGAAGAACGGCTCCATGTCCACGACCAGGTCCTTGAGGACCGTCAGGCCCTTGATGGGCTCGATCGTGATCGGCTTCTCGGGGTTGATGTCCTTGATCAGCGTCTTGCAGGCAAGACGGTTCTTGCCGTTGATCCGCATCGCGTCCGAGCCGCAGATGCCGTGCGCGCACGAGCGGCGGAAGGTGAGGGTGCCGTCGATGTCCCACTTGATCTTGTGGAGACCGTCGAGGACACGCTCCTTGGGGTCGATCTCCAGCTGGAAGTCTTCCCAGGTGGCCTCCGCCGAGACCTCCGGGTTGAACCGGCGGACTCGGAAGGTGACCGTGATGTAGGGGGAGTCGGCGAAGCCGGGCTCGGGCCGGCCGGCCGCGTCCGCCTTGTCCAGAACAGGGGTAGCCATCAGTACTTACGCTCCATCGGCTGGTAGCGGGTCTGGACGACCGGCTTGTAGTCGAGACGGATGGACTCGGTGCCGTCGTCGCCGACCTCGCGGTACGCCATGGTGTGGCGCATGAAGTTGACGTCGTCGCGGTTCGGGTAGTCCTCGCGGTAGTGACCGCCGCGGGACTCCTTGCGGGCCAGGGCCGACGTGGCCATGACCTCGGCCAGGTCGAGCAGGTTGCCCAGCTCGATGGCCTCCAGCAGGTCCGTGTTGAACCGCTTGCCCTTGTCCTGGATGGACACGTTCTTGTAGCGCTCGCGCAGCTCGGCGATCTTCTCGACCGCCGTCTTGATCGTCTGCTCGGTGCGGAACACCATGACGTTGGCGTCCATGGTCTCCTGCAGCTCGCGGCGCAGCGTGGCCACCCGCTCGTTGCCGGTGGAGTTGCGCAGCCGCTCGATCTGCTCGACGACGAACGACTCCGGGTTCTCCGGCAGCTCGACGAAGTCCGCCTTGTGGGCGTACTCCGCGGCGGCGATGCCCGCGCGGCGGCCGAAGACGTTGATGTCCAGCAGCGAGTTGGTGCCGAGGCGGTTGGCGCCGTGCACCGACACGCAGGCGACCTCGCCGGCGGCGTACAGACCCGGCACGACGGTGGTGTTGTCCGCCAGGACCTCACCCTCGACGTTGGTGGGGATGCCGCCCATCGCGTAGTGCGCGGTGGGCTGGATCGGGATCGGGTCCGTGTAGGGCTCGATACCGAGGTAGGTGCGCGCGAACTCGGTGATGTCCGGGAGCTTCGCGTCCAGCTGCTCCGGCGGCAGGTGGGTCAGGTCCAGGTACACGTGGTCGCCCTCGGGACCGCAGCCGCGGCCCTCGCGGATCTCCGTGTAGATGGAGCGGGACACGACGTCACGGGACGCCAGGTCCTTCATGACGGGAGCGTACTTCTCCATGAAGCGCTCGCCGTCCTTGTTGCGCAGGATGCCGCCCTCACCGCGGGCGCCCTCGGTGAGCAGGATGCCCATGCGCCAGATGCCGGTCGGGTGGAACTGGAAGAACTCCATGTCCTCCAGCGGCAGGCCCCGGCGGTAGCACGCGGCCTGGCCGTCACCGGTCAGGGTGTGCGCGTTGGAGGTCACCTTGAAGAACTTGCCGGTGCCGCCGGAGGCGTAGATGACCGACTTCGCCTGGAAGATGTGGATCTCGCCGGTCGCCAGCTCGTAGGCGACGACACCGGCCGACTTCTTGACGCCGTCGACCTCGCTGATCAGCTGGTCCAGGACGTAGAACTCGTTGAAGAACTCCACGCCCTCCTTGACGCAGTTCTGGTACAGCGTCTGGAGGATCATGTGGCCGGTGCGGTCGGCCGCGTAGCAGGCACGGCGGACCGGGGCCTCGCCGTGGTTGCGGGAGTGGCCGCCGAAGCGCCGCTGGTCGATGGTGCCGTCGGGCGTCCGGTTGAACGGCAGGCCCATCTTCTCCAGGTCGAGGACGGCGTCGATGGCCTCCTTCGCGAGGATCTCGGCGGCGTCCTGGTCGACCAGGTAGTCACCGCCCTTGATCGTGTCGAAGGTGTGCCACTCCCAGTTGTCCTCCTCCACGTTGGCCAGCGCGGCGGCCATGCCGCCCTGCGCGGCGCCCGTGTGGGAGCGGGTGGGGTAGAGCTTGGTGAGCACCGCGGTGCGGCTGCGCTTCGTCGCCTCGATGGCGGCACGCATGCCCGCGCCACCGGCGCCGACGATGACGGTGTCGTACTTGTGGATCTTCATGATTCTCGCAGCCCCGTGCCTAGCGGATGTTCGGGTCGAAGGTGAAGATCACCAGCGTGCCCAGCAGGATGGTCCACACCGTGGCGGTGTACAGCAGGGCCTTCAGCCACATGCGGGACGCAGGCCGCTCGGCGTAGTCGTTGATGACCGTGCGCAGGCCGTTGGCGCCGTGCAGCATCGCGAGCCACAGCATGGCCAGGTCCCAGACCTGCCACCAGGGGGACGCCCAGCGGCCGGCGACGAAGGCGAAGCCGACCTTGGAGACGCCGCCGTCCAGGACCAGCTGGATGACCAGGTGGCCGATGACGAGGACGACCAGCACGATGCCGGACAGGCGCATGAACAGCCACGCCGCCAGCTCGAAGTTGCCGCGGGTGGACTTCGGGGTCTTCTTGGTCCGCTGGCGCGGCGCCTCGATCAGCGGCGCCGGGTTGTCGACGTTGTAGACGGCGGCACCCTCGACGGGGCCGACCCCGGAGGCGGTGGTTTCAGTGGTAGACATCGGCGTCAGCTCCCGAACAGAACACGAGCGGCGTGGCCGAGCACGGGGTAGATCGCGCCGAGCATGAGGACGACCCAGACACCCATCACGGTCCAGAACATCTGCTTCTGGTAGCGCGGGCCCTTCGACCAGAAGTCGACGGCGATGACGCGCAGGCCGTTGAGCGCGTGGAAGAGGATGGCGGCGACGAGGCCGTACTCCAGCAGCGCGACGATCGGCGTCTTGTACGTGGCCACGACCTTGTCGTAGGCCTCGGGGGAGACACGCACGAGAGCGGTGTCCAGCACGTGAACGAACAGGAAGAAGAAGATGAGGACGCCGGTGACTCGGTGAGCCACCCAGGACCACATTCCTTCCCGGCCGCGGTACAGCGTTCCAGCCGGCACGGAAGAACCCTCCGGGAGCGGGGACTAGGGCCGCGCCGGCTTCACTGTCGGTCGGGCCCGGCCGGGTACGGTCCACCGGCCCCCGACATGGTATCCATGCGGCGGGGTGACGCTTACGGGGGGCCTACCGGTGTGATCAAACTGGCACCGGATGGGGGAGCGAGGGGCCCGTCATCTGCCGGGTGCGGGCGCATTCGGGCTGGTCGCGCCCAGTGGCGGAGCCGCTGGTGAGGACGGTCCCGCACTCCTGAGGAAGGTGCCCAGCCGGCCCCTTGCCAGGCGGCGGAGCTCGTCCGCGGCTATCGCGCGCTCCTCGTCCGGATCGTTCGCCGATCGTGACCGGATGGCCTCCAGGATGCGGTCGGCGGTCTCGGCCGGAGGGATGTCGCCCAGGTAGATGACGAACACATGTCCGAATCTTGCCTCGTAGGCCGCGTGCTGCGCGTCCAGCGCCATGTGGGCGGCCGAGTAGGTGTCCGCCGGGAGGGTCGGCAGGGACTCGTGCGCCAGGGCCCCCGAGATGTCCGCCGGGGACAGGTCGTACGCCGCCTCGTCCGCCGCGGCCAGGAGGGCGTCCAGGTCGGGGTAGGGGCGGTGGGCCGCGACGCGGTGGGACCAGCGGTGGCTGTGCAGGCAGCGCAGCAGCAGGGCGCGGGCCTCGGTCGCGGGCGCCGCGTTGAACGCGTCGAGGGGGCGGGGCAGATGTGGAAGGCGGTGTCCGGGCAGCGTGAGTCCTCGCGTCACAGGGCGTGTGTGGCAGGGTGATGCTGTGAAAGGTGTGTCGTCAGGTTATCGAGAGTGGTCACTCTGTGTCCTCGCGATGCCCGAAATTCACCCGGACGGGAGAGTTTGCGAACGTTCAGGTGACCGTTCGAGTGGCGAAGGGCCGTACGTTGGCTGAGTGACCCAGCACAGGCGCCGGGCGACGGCGCAACAGGTGAAGCGGAAGCGGATGGCGGTGGCCGCCGCGGTGGTCGGGACCGTCGCGCTCGGCACGGGTGTCGGGGTGTGGGCCTCGTCCGGTGGCGGCGCGGGACAGGGCTCCGGACGGGCGACCGTCGCGGACACCGGCTCCCCGGCGAGCCCCTCGCCCACCCGCTCGTACCCCATGTCGAAGGCACCGCAGACCATCCCCGCGGTGCGTTCCCACACCCCGGCCCGCGGGCCCGGGTGGCAGCCCCGCAAGAGCGACCGCGTGGTGATCGGCGACGCCTCGCTGGCCGACGAGGGCCGGCTGATAGCCGGTGAGCTCGGCATGAGCTACGCGGGCCAGAAGAACGACACCCAGGCGGGTGACGTGCGCCTGGCCCTGGCCGGCGGCGGCAACCAGGAGTCGTACACGATGAACGTCCACGGCGGGCGGGTCGACATCACCGGCCCCGGCCGGGCGGGCGTCTTCTACGGCACCCGGACCCTGAAACAGGAGGTCCACGGCGGTGGCACGGCGCCGGAGGGCGTGGTGCGCGACGAGCCGGCCAAGCCGGTGCGCGGGTTCATGCTGGACATCGCGCGCAAGCCGTACTCCGAGTCCTGGATAGAGGACCGGATACGGGAGCTCGGGGACCTGAAGTTCAACGAACTGGGGCTGCACTTCTCCGACGACCAGGCCTTCCGGATCGAGTCCAGCAGCCACCCGGAGATCGTCTCCGCGGACCACCTCACCAAGGCGCAGGTCAGGCGGATCGTGGACCTGGCGAACAGCCGGCACATCACCGTCGTGCCCGAACTGGACTCGCCGGGGCACCTCGGCGCCGTCCTCGCCGCCCACCCCGACCTCCGGCTGCGCAACCGGAACGGGGTGGTGACCAAGGGCGCCATCGACATCTCCAAGCCCGGCTCGGCCAAGCTGGTCGACGACCTGCTGAACGAGTTCGCGGGCCTGTTCACCGGCAGCCAGTGGCATCTGGGCGGCGACGAGTACACCGCGCTCATGGCGAGCGACCCCCAGACCGCCTATCCGCAGCTGGCCGCGGCCGCGCGGGCGAAGTTCGGCGCGAACGGCAACGTCGCCGACCTCACCACCAGCTGGCTCAACGACCGCGCCGCCACCGTCCGCGCCCACGGCAGGACGCTGCGCGCCTGGAACGACGGCTTCTACCGCAGCGCCACCGCCGTGCGGCCCGCGAACGATCTCCAGGTCGCCTACTGGACCGGCAAGGAGATCGGCGCCCGGCAGCCGCAGGAGTATCTGAGCGCCGGCCGCAAGCTGATCAACTACAACGACGAGTTCCTCTACTACGTCCTCGGCCAGCCGCAGACCTTCGTGTACCCGACGGGCCAGCGGATCTACGAGCAGTGGACCCCGCGGGTGGTGCGCGGCACCACCGCCGTCCCGGCCCGGTACGACGGGCAGATCCTCGGCGGCACCTTCGCGGTCTGGGGCGACTTCCCCAACGCGCAGACGCCGGACCAGGTCGCGGCCGGCATCCGGATGCCGCTGCGGGCCACCGTGCAGAAGCTGTGGGACCCGGGCACGCCCGCGCTGTCCTGGACGCAGTTCAAGACACTGGCGAACCGGCTGGGCTGAGGCGCGGCGGGCCGGCCGGGTCGTGGGAGCGACCCGGCCGGCATCCGCCGTGAACCGGACGGAACCGGCGAAACCCGTGGACACGGAATGATCTTCGGTCGTATCTTCCGGTGTTCGCATCTCCGGCCGGCCGCTCGTACGCCGCCCGCCGGGCACCGTCATCACTTCGGGGGAAGCTCAGCCCATGGCCACGCCCGTGCCCGTCCCACCCGTGCCCACAGGTCCCCTCCTCGGCGGCCCGCCCCCCACCCGGCTGCGCTCGCCCGCCGGGCTCGGCCTCGCCACCGCCGTGCTGCTGGGCGCGGCCGTCGCCGCCGACCTGTTCGCCTGCGTCGCCGACCTGGGCGAGATGAACGCCGCCCAGGACCTGATGGGCGGCGCCGGCGCGGACGTCGTCCACCGGGCCGACACCCTTTACGGCGTTGCCGGCGTCACCCAGGGCTCCACCCTGGTGGCGACGGTGGTCGTCTACCTCTGCTGGCTGTGGCGGGTGCGGGTGAACGCCGAGGTGTTCCGGCCGGACGGGCACCGGCTGAAGCGCGGCTGGGTGATCGGCGGCTGGTTCTGCCCGATCGTGAACCTGTGGTTCCCGCGCCGGATCGTGCTGGACAGCTGGACGGCCAGCGTCCCGCCGGGCGCCCGGGTCCGGAGCGCGCCGGTCAACGCCTGGTGGACGCTGTGGATCCTCGGTCTGCTGCTCGACCGGCCCGCGGCCACGCGGTTCGACAACCCCGACACCCCGGCCCGGCTGGCCTCCGCCGCCCGGCTGATGCTCGTCTCCGACGCCCTCGACGCCGCGGCCGGAATCCTCGCCGTGGTGGTCGTCGTGCATCTGACCCGGATGCAGCGGCACCGGCTGCTCGCCGTCCCCGCGTTTGGCTGAAACCAGACGGCTGTGACACTCCCGCCCCCGCGCACGCAGTAAGGGGAGTCACGGGCCCCGTACCGGTCGGAGCCCAGAGCGGGGAGGCTTCATGAGCCTGGTGGAACTGATCGCGCGGGCCGACGAGCGGGGACTGGCCGCAGGCGGGCTGGCTTGTTTGGATCGGTGCCTGCCGCTGCTCGGCGAGGACGACGAGCTGCTGCGCCCGCTGTGGGGGAGCCTCGCCGACGGCTCCGACTGGAGCGGCCACCTGGAGCGGGCGCGGGCCGCGTGCGGAACGGGCGGGGAGGCCGGCGCGTCCGGCGCGGAGACCCTCCGGCTCGCCCGGAGCATGCTGGACGCGGCCCCCGCGGAGCGCACCGCCGAGGCCCTGCGCCCCTGGGCGGACGCCTGCTCCCTCGCCTCCCTGCGCATCCACCTCCTGCTCGACCCCGCCGCGGAGGGCGCCCCGGACGGTGCGGCCCCGCAGGCCGCGCGGGCGGGCGGGACCGAGGAACTGCCCCCGCTCGTCGCCGCCGAGCTGCGCCGCCAGATCGCCGTCCTCGAACTCCTCGCCGGACACGGCAAGCACGGCCTGCGCCATGCCCTGGAGCTGTCGGGGGAGGGACGGCGGGTGCTGCGCGCGGTGGTCTCCCGGCGGGCCCGGGGCACCGTCGCGACCGGCGGCTGACGCTCCGGTGCCGGCGGGCCCCCGGGTGCGGGCGTTCTGTGCCGGTCGTGCGGTGGAGGTGGGGTGGTCCTGCGCCGGTTGGCGGAAGGCGGCCGTGAGGGGTGACGGAAGCCGGGCCCCGCTCGCTCTTCCTTATGTGAACGCCCATGTGACAGCCCGTGTGACAGCCCATGTGACAGCCCGTGTGGCGGCAGATGTGA
The DNA here is from genome assembly GCF_007896895.1 of Streptomyces misionensis. Classification (GTDB taxonomy): domain Bacteria; phylum Actinomycetota; class Actinomycetes; order Streptomycetales; family Streptomycetaceae; genus Streptomyces; species Streptomyces misionensis_A. Next base: position 41,753 of record NZ_VOGW01000204.1, read on the forward strand.
CCGCCAGCGTGCCGGCCGAGGCGCCGGCCGATGTGTCCGCTCCGGACGGGACCGCGCCGCAGCAGACCAGGCCGCAGGCCGCCGTGAAGCCCGCGCGCTGGGCGGCGGACGCGGTCGCGGCCATGCGCGAGGGCGCCCGGCTGCGCCTCGACTACTCGGCGCAGAGCCTGTGGCGGGTGGACCGGGTGATCGAGGAGATACGGCGCGAGGGGGCGCCGCGGCAGGCCGTGGACAGCGTGCTGCGCGGCTTCGGCGCCTACGCCGGGGAGGTGGTCGTCAGGCACACCGGCGCCGAGTGGTGGGCGACCGGCGGCGAGCACTGGGTGCGCACGCCCGACGGCCGGCTCTGGGACCCCATCGAGGAGGCCCGCCGCTGCTACACCGGCCACGGCTCGCTGCGCCTGCTGTGCCGGGACGCGACCGCCGGCGTCTGACGGTCCCTCGGCTCGCTGTGACACTTCCGTGCGGGCGGACGCTGATGACCGTGGAGGGCGACAGACACGGCCGGAGCGTGTCGCACCGTGCGGGACGCCCCGCGGTGGCCAGGAACTCGGCACGACGAGGACGGTCTTGGGCGAGGGAGGGGAGCCCCGCCGCCGACGGCCGCGGGACGGGGAACTGGGCGCCGCCGTCGCACGGGCCCAGGACGGCGACGAGACGGCGTTCGCGGTGGCCTACCGGATCGTGCAGCCCGGCCTGCTCGGCTATCTGCGGGGCCTGGTCGGCGAGGACGCGGAGGACGTGGCGGCCGACGCCTGGCTGGAGATCGCCCGGGACCTGGGCCGGTTCAGCGGGGACGGCGCCGGTTTCCGGGGCTGGACCGCGACCATAGCCCGCCACCGCGCCCTGGACCATCTGCGCCGCCGCCGGACCCGGCCCCGTACCACCGCGCTCGAACAGGACGTGCTGGAGCTGCCCGCACCGCACAGCACCCACGACCAGGCCCTGGAGTCCCTGTCCACCGCACGGGCCCTGGACCTGGTGCGCACCCTGCCCCGGGACCAGGCCGAGGCCGTGCTGCTCCGGGTGGTCGTCGGCCTCGACGGCCCCGCCACCGCCCGCGTCCTCGGCAAGCGCCCCGGCGCCGTACGCACCGCCACCTACCGCGGCCTCAAACGCCTCGCCCGCCGACTGCCCGGC
>NZ_VOGW01000204.1:43172-49594 GCF_007896895.1 Streptomyces misionensis
CCGGCGGGCCCGACTCAGACCCACGCGCCGTGACGGCCTCCGCAGGGCGTTCGGCCCCTCCCCACAAGGCCGCGGACGGCGAGGGCGGTCTCGGCGGGGAAGGCTGCCGGGGGGGCGGGCACCGGCCCGTCCTGGCGCCGGGCGGGCGCACGTGGGCCGGCGCCAGGACGGTCCGGGACCCGCGCACCCGGATGCCTTCCCCGCCGTGACCGCCGTCGTCGTACGCGGCATGGTGGGGAGGTACGGAACGTCCTGCGGAGGCCGTCATGGCGCGTGAGTCGGAGTCGGGCCTGCCGATCGAGCCGGTGTACGGGCCGGACGCCCTTGCCGGCTGGGACCCCGCCGCAAAGCTCGGGGAACCGGGGTCGTACCCCTTCACCCGCGGGGTCTACCCGAGCATGTACACCGGCCGCCCCTGGACGATGCGCCAGTACGCCGGTTTCGGCACGGCCGCGGAGTCCAACGCCCGCTACCGGGAGCTGATCGCCCACGGCACCACCGGGCTGTCCGTCGCCTTCGACCTGCCCACCCAGATGGGCCACGACTCCGACGCGCCCCTCGCGCACGGCGAGGTCGGCAGGGTCGGCGTGGCCGTCGACTCGATCGAGGACATGCGGGTGCTGTTCGACGGCATCCCGCTGGACCGGGTGTCCACGTCGATGACGATCAACGCCCCGGCCGCGCTGCTGCTCCTGCTGTACCAGCTGGTGGCGGAGGAGCAGGGGGTCCCGGCGGACCGGCTGACCGGCACGGTCCAGAACGACGTGCTCAAGGAGTACATCGCCCGCGGCACCTACATCTTCCCGCCCGGGCCCTCCCTGCGGCTGACGGCGGACATCTTCCGGTACTGCACCGCGGAGATCCCGAGGTGGAACACCATCTCCATCTCCGGCTACCACATGGCCGAGGCGGGCGCCTCCCCCGTGCAGGAGATCGCCTTCACCCTGGCCGACGGCATCGAGTACGTGCGCACGGCGGTCGCCGCCGGGATGGACGTGGACGACTTCGCCCCACGCCTGTCGTTCTTCTTCGTGGCCCGTACGACGTTCCTGGAGGAGGTCGCCAAGTTCCGTGCCGCGCGCCGGATCTGGGCGCGGGTGATGCGGGAGGAGTTCGGGGCGCGCGACCCCAAGTCGCTGATGCTGCGGTTCCACACCCAGACCGCCGGGGTGCAGCTGACCGCGCAGCAGCCGGAGGTGAACCTGGTGCGGGTCGCGGTCCAGGCCCTCGGCGCGGTCCTCGGCGGCACCCAGTCCCTGCACACCAACTCCTTCGACGAGGCGATCGCGCTGCCCACCGCCACCTCCGCGCGGCTCGCCCTGCGCACGCAGCAGGTGCTGGCGCACGAGACGGACGTGACGGCGACGGTCGACCCGTTCGCCGGGTCCTACGCGGTGGAGCGGATGACCGACGACGTGGAGGAGGTGGCCGTCGAGCTGATGCGCAAGGTCGAGGAGCTGGGCGGCGCTCGGGCCGCGATCGAACGAGGGTTCCAGAAGGCCGAGATCGAGCGGAACGCCTACCGCATCGCGCAGGAGACGGAATCCGGCGAGCGGGTGGTGGTCGGCGTCAACCGCTTCCGGCTGGACGAGGAGGAGCCCTACGAGCCGCTGCGCGTGGACCCCGCCATCGAGGCCCGCCAGTGCGAGCGCCTCGCCCGGCTGCGTGCCGGACGCGACCGGGCCGCGGTCGACTCGGCCCTGACCCGGCTCGCGAAGGCGGCCGAGGGCGAGGACAACGTCCTGTACCCGATGAAGGAGGCGCTGCGGGCGCGGGCCACGCTCGGCGAGGTGTGCGGGGCGCTGCGCGAGGTGTGGGGGAGCTACGAGCCGAGCGACGTGTTCTGAGCGGCGGCCGGTGAGGTGCCGCCCGCCCGGGTCCCGTTGTCGTACCCCCGTGCGACACTCCTTGCCATGTTCGGTGTCGTCCATCTCCCCACGTATCTCGCGGGCGTGGCCCTGATCGTGCTGCTGCCCGGGCCCAACTCCCTCTATGTGCTGTCCGTCGCCGCCCGCCGCGGGGTGCGCGCCGGGTACACCGCGGCCGCCGGGGTGTTCTGCGGGGACACGGTGCTCATGACCCTGTCCGCCGCCGGGGTCGCCTCGCTGCTCCAGGCCAACCCCCTGCTGTTCGGGATCGTGAAGTACGCGGGCGCCGGATATCTGACCTGGCTGGCGATCGGCATGATGCGGGCCGCCCGGCAGATGTGGCGCACCCGGCGGGAGCGGCGGATGGAGGAGACGCCGGCCGAGACGGCCGCCGCCGGCGAGGAACGCCCCTACCGGCGCGCCCTCGTGGTGAGCCTCTTCAACCCGAAGGCGATTTTGTTCTTCGTGGCTTTCTTCGTCCAGTTTGTCGACCCGGGCTACGCCTACCCGGCCCTCTCCTTCGTCGTGCTGGGCGCCTTCGCCCAGGTGGCCAGCGTGCTGTACCTCAGCGCCCTCATATTCGGCGGCACCCGGCTCGCCGCCGCCTTCCGCCGCCGCAAGCGGCTGTCGGCGACGGCGACGTCGGCGGCCGGCGTCCTCTTCCTCGGCTTCGCGGTGAAGCTGTCGCTGGCGTCGTAGCGCCGCGGGGGCGGCCCCTAGGCCGCCGGTTCCGGGGTCCTCGGGACGGTGGTTCTCCGCAGCGCGTTCTTGAGCCGCCTGCCGAGCGGTTTCTCCACGAAGCGGTGGATGAGCCACGCCAGCACCAGCATGGCCAGGACCGTCGCCCCGAGGGTCGCCCCCGGTGGCAGGCCGAGGGCTCGGTGCAGGACGCGGATGACGAACCAGCCCAGGTGTTCGTGGACCAGGTAGAAGGGGTACGTCAGCGCGCCGGCCGTGGTCAGCCAGGGCCAGGACGCCCAGCGGGTCCAGCCGACGGCGACGGCGGCGACGGCGCCGAAGGCGAGGGCGACGATCAGGACGACCACGTAGGGGTCGCGGTGGAGGCCGGAGTGGCCGGCGGGGTGCCACAGGCCGCGGGTGGCCTCGCTCTGGCCGAGCAGCAGGGACACCGCGACGATGCCCCACAGCAGCGGGTTCCCGCCGAAGCGGTGCACCAGGTAGAGGGCGAGACCGCCGACGAAGAAGGGCGCGTACTCGGGCATGAGGACCTGGTCGGTCAGCGCGTTGCCGGTCGTACGGCAGACCGCCACCGCCAGCGTCCACCCGGCGCAGAACAGCACCACCCGGCGGTAGGTGACGCCCCGCACGACGACGAGCAGGGCGAACAGCGCGTAGAAGCGGACCTCGGCCCACAGCGTCCAGCACACGCCGAGCACGCGGGTCGCGCCCATCGGCTGTTGCAGCATCGTCAGGTTGACCAGGAACTCGTCCAGGCGGACCGGCGGGACGACGACCGGGAGGACCAGGGACGCCGCGGTGACCAGCGCCAGCGCGACCCAGTAGGCGGGGTAGAGGCGGGAGACCCGGGAGCGGAAGAAGTCGCCGAGGGTGCGGCCCCAACTGCTCATGCAGATCACGAAGCCGCTGATGACGAAGAAGAACTGGACGCCCAGGCAGCCGTAGACGGACGCCCGGGACAGGGCCGGGAAGAGCGCGGACGGGCTCTGGTGCCAGGACTCGGAGACCGTGCCGCCGCGTCCGGTGTAGTGGTAGAGGCAGACCATCAGCGCGGCCACGAGCCGCAGCCCGTCCAGTGCGAGCAGCCGGCTCCGGCGGCCTTCGGGGGCGGGAGCGGGGGTGGGGGCGCAGCCCCGCCCGGCTCAGCTGGCGGGCGGTCGGGGTGGCGCGGCCGCGCAGGAGGTAGCCGTCGAGCCGGACCTCGGCATCCGCCGGAGTGAGCCGCCGCGCGGTGAGCGCGCCCCACTTCCAGCGGGTGTCGGAGTCCGCGAGGACGGCGACCCGCAGGGACTTCGTTGCACTTGCTGGCACGCCGAAGACGCTAGGAAGGCATTCCGCCGTTCCGCCCAACCCGAATGCAACAAACGGTTAACAGCACACCGCCGAACGGCGAATCGGCTCGCGGGGGTCCCGCAATAAAGCCCGGTTCACGGCTTCGCCACATGCCATTCACCCAGTATCAAGCAAGGCGTCAAGACGAATGACGGGCATCCGCCTAACGTCCCTGACGTGGTCAAGCTCTCCGTCATCGTGCCGTTCTACAACGTGCAGCAATACGCGCCCGACACGCTCAGGAGCCTGAAGGCGAACGCGCGTGAGGACTTCGAATTCATTCTCGTCGACGACTGTTCCCGCGACGGGACGCCCGGGATTCTCGCGCGCGCGGAGCGCGAGCTGCCCGGGGCGGTCCTCGTCCGGCACGAACAGAACGGGGGTCTGGCGACCGCGCGCAACACCGGGATCGACCGGGCGCGCGGCGAGTACCTGACGTTCCTGGACGGCGACGACTGGCTCGCCCCGGGCTACTTCCGCCAGTTGGTCGGGGCGATCGAGGAGTTGGGCGTCGACTTCCTGCGCACCGACCATGTGCAGTGCACCGCGCGGGCCCGCCAGGTGCACCGGGTGCCGGTCGGGCGGCGGAACCAGGTGCTGAACCCGCGGGAGGCGATCCTGCCCGCGGACCGGTCCACCTCGGTGGACTACGCGTTCGCCTGGGCGGGCGTCTACCACCGCCGGCTGGTGGACAAGGGCCTGCTGCACTTCACCGACGGGCTGCGCACGGCCGAGGACCGGCCGTGGATCTGGAAGCTGCACCGGGAGGCCGAGTCATTCGCCGCGGTGAGCCTGCTCGGCGTGTTCTACCGGCGCGGGGTCGCCTCCTCGCTCACCCAGATCGGCGATGTGCGCCAGCTCGATTTCATTCGGGCATTCGATCAGGTGATAGCGGAAACCGCCGCGGACCGGGATGCCGACGCGCTGCTGCCGAAGGCAGTCCGTACGTATTGCGCCATCATTTCCCATCATCTGGGATCCATCGAAAGGTTCGAGCCCGCGGTGGCGAAGAAACTGAAATCCCTGAGTGCCGCCGCGCTGCGCCGCATGCCGCAGGACGTGCTGGACGAGGCCCTGGACTCCATGGACGTGCAGCGTGCCACCAAGCTGCGCCGGCTGCGCCGCCGTCCCGTCGCCGCGGGGGCCGCCGCGTGACCACCCAGATCTTCCAGGCGTCGACGCTGTACGGCATCGCCACCCTCGCCGCCGCCCTGGACTCCGGCTGCTTCGACTCCGCCGACCGGCGGATCCTGCTGGTCTGCAACAACGCGGCGACGCCCGAGACGACGCCGGGTCCCGACGAGATGCCGGGGTTCGAGCGGCTGCGCGACCGGTTCGACGACGTGATCTCCTACAACGCGACGATCTTCCCGTTCCACCCGGGCGGCTGGGCCCCCCGCGTGGACGACATGCCGCTGTGGGAACGGTTCCTGCGGCATGAATGGCAACTGGGCGATGAGGACGTCGAGTTGGTCGTCGAGTCGATCCAGGTCAATCCGGCGCTCGCGCTCGGCCAGATCTTCAACGGCGCCCCGGTCACGGTCTACGCGGACGGCCTGATGTCCTACGGCCCGACGCGCAACAAGATCGACCCGCTGGTCGGCACGCGCATCGACCGGGTGCTCCACCTGGACCTGGTGCCCGGCCTCGCGCCGCTGCTGCTGACCGAGTTCGGGGTGCCCGCGGAGCTGGTCCCGACCCCCGCCTTCACCAAGGTGCTCGCGGAACTCGCCCAGAGCGCGGAGGAGTCGCCGGACGCCGAGGAGCCCGCGCTGCTGCTCGGGCAGTACCTGTCGGCGCTGGACATCCTCACCGCCGAGCAGGAGGAGAACCTGCATGTGCGGATGCTGAAGGGCGCGGCCGCCCTGGGCCACACCACGATCGTGTTCAAGCCGCACCCCACCGCCCCGGCGCGCTACACCCGCTCGCTGGAGCAGGAGGCGGAGCGGCTCGGCGTCGAGCTGACCGTCGTGGACACGCCGGTCCTCGCCGAGGTGCTGTACCAGCGGATGCGTCCCGCGCTGGTCGTCGGCTGCTTCTCCACGGCCCTGCTCACCGCCTCCGCGCTCTACGGCCTGCCGGTCGCCCGGGTGGGCACCGAGCTGCTGCTGGAGCGGCTGACGCCGTACGAGAACAGCAACCGGATCCCGGTCACCATCGTGGACGCGCTGCTGCCCGATCTGGCCGACTCGGCCGCGGTCACCGAGCGGCGCCAGGGTATGGACGTGGAGCGGCTGGGCGCGCTGGTGCGCGCGGTGGGCTTCGCGATGCAGTCGAAGATCCTGCCGGGGCTGCGCCCGGAGACGGAGAGCTGGCTCGCGGCCAACTTCGGGCCCGCGACGTCCCGTTACTTCAAGCGCCGTCGCCTCACCTCGCTCGCCCTGCCCGGCGGCATCCCCGCCCAGCTGGCGTTCATCCCGCGCAACGTGACCGTGCGCCGGGTGGCGAAGAAGGCGCGCAGCCTGCGCAGGACGGTACGGCGCTGAGTCCGGCGCCCGGTCCCGGCGGACCCGCCCCGCACCC
>NZ_VOGW01000204.1:49874-68286 GCF_007896895.1 Streptomyces misionensis
GGTGGCGGGCGCGGCCGCGGTGCCGGGCCCGGACCAGCCGTCAGGCACGGGCCGGTCGCCCGCCCCGGAGCCGTTGCCCTCCGTGCCCGCGCAGGTGCGGCGGACGGTGGCCGGCGGTTCGGCGCCGGCGGACGCGGACCTCACGGTCGTCGTGCTCTCCCCGACCGACCCGATGACCCGCGGTCAGCTGCGCCGCATGGCGGACCTGGCCCGCGACGAGGGGTACCGGGTGCGCTGGGAGGAGGCGCGCGGCGGAGCCACCGCGCCCTTCGCCACCATCGGGGGCCTCGCGGGACTGCTGCGCCGGGCCGACCGCATCGTCATGGGCGACCCCTTCTCCCGCTACGTCCAGCTGCTGCTGACCATCACCCGCGCCGGCGACCTGGTCGTGGTGGACGACGGCACCGCGACGATGGAGTTCGTCGCCCAACTCGCCCGCGGGGAGCGCCTGGTGCGCTGGCACCGCAAGGGCGGCCGGCCGGGCCCCCGCGACCTCCTCTTCGCCCCGGTCTCCTCCTCGGCCCGCCGCAGGCTGACCCCCAGCGACGGCCGGCAGGTCGAGGTCTTCTCCTCGATGCCGGTGACCGAGGCCCCGGACGGCGTCACGGTCACCGCGAACGACTTCGCCTGGACCCGCGCCCGCTTCGGCCCGCCGCGGATCACCAAGGGCGCTGACATGGTGGGCACCTCCCTGGTGGAGACGGGCGTGGTGGACGGCGAGCGCTACCTCGACGCCGTCCGCACCCTCGCCAAGGCCCACGGCGCCACCCGCTACTTCGCCCACCGCCGCGAGAGCACGGAGAAGCTGCACCGGCTGGCCACGGAGACCGGACTGGAGATCGTCCGCCCCGACCTGCCGCTCGAACTCATCGCCCGCCGCGGCCCGATCGGCCGTACGATCCTCAGCTTCCCCTCCACCGTCGTCCACACCCTCCCCCTGGCCCTCGCCGGGACCGGCGTCCGCGTCGCGGTCTGCGACATCGACCCGGCCTGGCTGACGGACCACGCCTCCCCCCGGGCCCAGGGCTTCCTGTCGGGAGTGACCGGAACGGCCCGGGACGTGCACCGGCTGGCGAGGGTGAGCCCCGCGTAGTCCTCCCGTCCTCCCGTCCCCGCACGCCCGAGGGTAAGAGTTCGACTTGATTTCTTACCTGCCCCGCGGAGAGCATGGCGGGGCCGGCGCGGCCTGCCGGCGACGGGGACAACGGGGAGGCCACAGGCATGTCCTGGGACGAGTGGGAACGACTGAAAGCGGACGCCGCGACCCGCGGCGGCACCGGAATGCGGCTGAACCATGTGGACCCCGGCGGCGGGGGCGGCGGCACCGATGCCGGCGGCCTGAAGTCGGACAAGAAGGTCTGGACGAAGGCCGGCGAGGACACCAAGGGCCTCCAGGACGGCCTCGGCAAGGCGCTGGGGAAGCTGGAGGACGGGCAGGCGGGGCTGGGGGACACGGCCGGCTGCCGATCCGCCGCCGCGCAGAAGGAGTTGCACGACTCCTGGAAGAAGTACGTCGACGACGTGCACGGCCGCTGCGGCGAACTCGGCGGACTGCTGGAGCGCGCGGGGCACGACCTGTCGATGACCGACGGCGACGTGAAGGCCGAACTGGACAAGCTGAAGACCAAGTACCAGGACACCGAGGCCGTCGGCGGCCAGGCGAAGGGCCGGTGACGGGGCCGTGGACCTGGCGACGCTGAAGGCCCTCAAGCCGTCCGAGTACCAGGAGGCAGCGGACGGCTACCAGGCCACGAGCGAGGCGGCGAGCGCGGCCAAGGACACCGTCGAGAACGGGATCAGCGCGGCGATACGCAACAAGCTCGAGGGCAAGGCGGCGGAGGCGGCCCTGCGCGAGCTGAAGGAACTGGGCAAGAACTTCCACTACGTGCAGACCGAGTGCGCGCTGGTCAGCACCGCGTTGAACGCGTTCGCCTTCGACATGGCCGCGGCCAAGCGGAAGCTGGAGGCGGCCCTGGCGGACGCCGAGGCGGCGGGGTGCAGGGTCGGCGCGGACGGCTCGGTCACCTTCCCCGCGGGTGGCAAGGAGGTCGACGGCAAGGTGCCGGAGGGCGGCACCGTGCAGGTCGGAAGCGGCGTGACGGACCCGACGGCGTCCGCGCTGGAACGCCAGGCCGTGAACATGCACCCGAACCCCAACTTCGGCAAGGCGGTGGAGTTCGCCAACCGCATCGGCGACGCCCTGAAGGAAGCCACGGACGCGGACACCAAATGGGCCCCGAAACTACGGGCCCTGAAGGCGGACGACGACCTGGTGGTGTCGAACCGGGACTGGTCGGACGTGAAGTCGGACCAGGACGGGGTGGGCGACGCGGGGAAGAAGTACCTGGACTCCCTGCCGCAACCGCCCGCGAAGGGCAGCCCGAAGGAGAACGCGGCCTGGTGGCAGGGCCTCACCCCCGAGCAGCGCGCGGCATGGCTCTCCCTGCGCCCCGACAGCGTGGGCAAGCTCGACGGCCTGCCCTCGGCGGTGCGCGACGAGGCCAACCGCGTGGTGCTGGACGAGACCCAGGCCCGCTACCGGATCGAACTCGACGGCATGCCGAAACCACCGGCCAACGAGTGGACGTACATCACCGCCTACGGCGGCTTCGGGGCCATGCCGTCCAAGGTGCACACCGACGAATGGATGGACTGGTACCGCAAGTACGGCGAACGCTACGACCACCTCACCAAGTCGCTGCACGGCATGGAGGCCATCCAGAGCCGCTTCGACTCGACCGGCCTGGGCACCAAGGACCATCGCACGGGTCTGCCCCCGGCCTTCCTCCTCGGCTTCAGCGCGGACGGCAACGGCCGGGCGATCATCGCCAACGGCGACCCGGACACGGCCCGGCACCAGGCCGTGTACGTGCCGGGCACGACGTCCAACCTCAGCAACATCGGCGGCAACGTCGACCGGATGACCGCCACCTGGCGTGTGGCCACCGACGAGGCCGACGGCCAGCCCGTCTCGACCATCACCTGGCTCGGTTACGACGCCCCGCAGGACATCGTGAAGGACTCGCCGTTCCGGCACTACGCGGACGACGGCGCCCCGGCCTTCAACCAGTTCCTCGACGGACTGGAGGCCGCGCACTCGGGTGACGACCCGCCGCACCGCACGGTGATCGGGCATTCGTACGGCACGACCCTCGTCGGCTCGGCCGCCGACCACGGCACGCTGAACGCGGACGACGTGATCACCGCGGGCAGCCCCGGTGTGACGGTGCCCAAGGCGGAACAGCTGGACGTCCCGAAGGGCCATGTCTGGAACGAGGAGGCGGACGGCGACATCGTGCCCGACATCGGCCGCTTCGGGCACGGTGGTACCGACTGGGACGGACCCTGGACCGTGCCCAGCGACGAACGCTTCGGCGCCAACCAGATGACCACCGACACGACGGGCCACAGTGGTTACTGGGACGAGGGCTCCGACAGTCTGCTCAACCAGGCACTGGTCGTCGCGGGACACGGGGAGGACGTGAAGCTGAAGGAACCCACACCGACCTGGCAGTACACCCGTTAGGAAGAGCGAGGCCCGCCGATCTTGAAGAACCGCACGAGCGCCGTCGCGCTCCTCGCGTCCACCGCCCTCATCACCCTCACTGGATGCAGCATGACCTCAAGCACGGAATCCGACGACGTCCCGTCCGCCGGCACGAGCACGTCCCGGGAAGCCGCCGACCGGACGGAGAGCGTGTCCAGCCGGCTCTACGACCTGATCGGCGTCAAGGGAAAGGCCTCCGACAGCGGCCCCGGTGTCCAGGAGTGTTCGGGCAAGGACCGGGACACGTACTTCCGGATCTTCCACAAGTGGAGCTTCTATCCCGCGTCGGCGAGCGATCTCGACACCGCGATGCGGCACCTCAGGGACGGGATGCCGGAGCACGGCTGGAAGATCGTCGAGTACGGCCCCGACACCAGCCGGAACAAGAACCTCACCCTGGTGGCGGACAACGACGAGCAGAAGGTAGGCGTCCACATCACCCAGATGAAGAAGAGGAACCCGCCCAAGCTGAGCCTGATGGTCGTCTCCGGCTGCTACCGGGTTCCCGAGGGGCAGAAGGTGGAGCACTTCTAGGGGTCAGCGGATGTGCTGCGTGAGGAAGAGCGCGGCGCGGTCCAGTGCCTGGGCGGCCTCGTCCAGGGTGGCGGTGTAGGCCTGGAAGACATGCGGCACGTCGGCGGTGACGTCGAGGACGACGTCCACGCCGGCCGCCCGCGCGCGCTCGGCCATCCGGGTGGAGTCGTCCAGCAGGAGTTCGTCCGTGCCCACCTGGAGCAGCATCGGCGGAAGGCCGGTCGGGTCGGCATGGACGGCCGGGCTGAGCAGGGGGTGGCGCGGGTCCTGCCCGGCGCGGTAGACCGCCCCGCTGCGCTCCAGCCCCTCGCGGGTGAAGAAGGGGTCGATCCCGGCCTTGGTGTCGATGCTCTCCCCGGTCCGGGTGGCGTCGAGGCCGGCGGAGAACGCCACGATCGCCGCCGGCAGCGGCAAGCCCGCGTCCCGCGCGGCGAGGCACGTGGTCACGGTCAGGCCGCCCCCGGCCGAGTCCCCGGCGAACACGATCCGCGCCGGGTCCTCGCCGCCGTCCAGCAGCGCCCGGTAGGCGGCCAGGCAGTCCTCGATCGCGGCCGGGAAGGGGTGCTCCGGGGCGAGGCGGTAGTCGAGGGACAGCGCCCTGACCCCGGTCCTGACCACGAGGTTCGCGGTCAGGCAGAGGGCGGTCTCGGGGGAGCCGAGGAGGAAGGAGCCGCCGTGGAAGTACAGGATGGTTCCGGGGCGGGGCGCGGGGCCCGGCGCGGTGGGCTCGACCAGGAGGGCCGGGCGCGGGCCCAGGGTGGTGGCCTCCGTCCGTATCCCGTCCGGCACGCGCATCCCCGCCATCAGCGCCCGGAAACCCGCCCGTAGCTCCTCGATCGACTGAGGGCCCTGGGGCCCGGGCGCTCGACGCAGTTCCGCGTCGAGCGCCGCTCGTTGTGCCTTGCTCATGGTCACAGCTCCGATCGTCGATAGCTGCCGCTACAGTATATGCCGTGGCATATAAATCAAGTGGTGACGGCACCCCGGCGCTCGCGGGGTTCTTCGACGACCTCGTGCGCTGCGAGACGCGCCTGTACAACGCCCTCGGCGACCGCCTCCGCGAGCGGCACGGCATCGTCACGTCCCAGTACGAGTACCTGCGCCGGCTCCGCGACCGCCCCGGCGCCCGGGTCGCCGACCTCGCCACCGAGTTCGCGATCGGCATCGGCGCGACGAGCAAGGGCATCGACCGGCTGGAGAAGCGCGGGTGGGTCGTGCGGCGTCCCAACCCCGCCGACCGCCGGTCGTCGCTGCTGGAGCTGACGGAGGCGGGGGCGGAACTGGCCGATGCGGCGGCCGAGACCTTCGGCGAGTGCCTGGCCGAGCTGATGGGCGGCACGTTCGAGGGCGAGCGGCTGGCCGTCGCGGCCCGGGCGATGAGCGAACTGCGGGCCACCCTGGAGCGGGAGCGGGTGGGGGTGCCCACGGGGTGAGGGCGGCGGGTTCCCGCCTCTCACGCCTTCCTGGCCTGCACCTTCCTGGCCAGCACGAACGCCCGGGGCCTGGTCTCCTCGTCGGACGGTTCCCGGCGCACCGTCGCCACCAGGGCGAGCCCCGCCTCCGCCAGCAGGGACGTGATCTGTTCGGGAGTGCGCCAGTAGTAGTCCAGGGCGATGTCGTGGTCGAAGCGCTCCGCGAGGTGGAGGCGGGGCAGCGGCTCGGCGGGCTTCGAGGTCTGGAAGGCGAGGAGCACCGGGGCGCCGGGCGCGAGCGTGCGGTGGAATTCGGCGAAGACCCCGGGGAGGTGCGCGTCCGGGACGTGGATCGTGGAGTAGAGGGCGAGGAGGCCGCCCAGGGACCCGTCGGGGAGGTCCAGCGCCGTCATCGAGCCGGTGCGGAAGCGGAGCCCGGGGTGGGCCTCGCGGGCCAGCGCCACCATCGCGGGGGAGAGGTCGATGCCGAACGCCGGCACCCCCTGCTCGTGGAGCAACGCGGTGACGTAGCCGGGGCCGCTGCCCACGTCGGCCACCGGGGCCGACCCCCGCGCCAGCTCGGCGAAGGCCATGACGACGCTCCGGTCCAGCGGGTGGACCAGGCCGGACGGGTAGCGGGCCGCGTAGTCCCCGGCGATCGTGTCGTAGGAGGTACGGGTCGTCTGCAGAAAGTCCTCGGTCGCTTCGATCACGGGTGGCGACCCTACTGGGCGCGGGCCGAGTGGAGGTCCGGTTCGTGGACATGGCGAGCGTGATGCGGGCGAGCCGTGGTATCCGTGGAAGGAGGAAAACAGAGGGATTTACCCATCAGAGTCCGCACCCATGCGTCCGGCGGTCAGATTTCTTCCCCTATCGGGCTGAACTTTTGTTGATCCAGGGGTAGTTGACCGGCAGGGCGTCCTACCCTTCAGAGGGTGAAGCAATTGATGTCCCTAGAGTCCGAGGCCGGCCTTTCGGGGGATGTGCTCCCCGGCGTGCTGAGCGAGTCCCTGTACGCCGAACTCGTCGCGTTCCGCCGCGACTTGCACATGCACCCGGAGCTCGGCAACCAGGAGTTCCGCACCACCGCCGCGATCAAAGAGCGCTTGGAGAAGGCCGGGCTGCGCCCCCGTGTCCTCGCCACCGGAACCGGACTCGTGTGCGACATCGGGTTGAAGGAGGGCGAGCGCGCCGCCGTACCGGTGCTCGCGCTGCGCGCCGACATCGACGCGCTGCCCATCCCGGACACGAAGAGTGACTGTGCGTACCGCTCCACCGTCCCCGACCGGGCGCACGCGTGCGGGCACGACATGCACACCACCGTGGTGCTGGGCACCGGCCTCGTCCTCGCCGACCTGCACGCCAAGGGCCTGCTCACCCGGCCGGTACGGCTGATCTTCCAGCCCGCCGAGGAGGTGCTGCCCGGCGGCGCCCTGGCGGCCATCGAGGACGGCGTGCTCAACGGGGTCGGACGCATCCTCGCCGTGCACTGCGACCCCCGCGTCGACGCCGGCCGGATCGGGCTGCGGCACGGACCGATCACCAGCGCCTGCGACCGGCTGGAGATCGCCCTGGACGGCCCCGGCGGTCACACCGCGCGCCCGCACCTGACCACCGACCTGGTCACCGCCGCCGCCCGGGTCGCCGTCGACGTGCCCGCGCTGATCGCCCGCCGCGTGGACACCCGCGCCGGGCTCGCCCTCACCTGGGGCCGGATCGAGTCGGGGCACGCGCCGAACGTCGTACCGCAGCACGCCGAGCTGTCCGGCACCGTCCGCTGCCTGGACCTGGAGGCGTGGCGGCAGGCCCCCGACATCGTGCACGCGGCCATCGACGAGGTCGCCACCCTGCACCGGGCCAAGTCCGAGATCAACTACGTGCGCGGGGTGCCCCCCGTCGTCAACGACCGCGACGCCGCGGATCTGCTGCGCCGGGCGATGGCCGCGCGCCGGGGCCGGGACTCCATCGAGAGCACCGAGCAGAGCCTCGGCGGCGAGGACTTCTCCTGGTACCTGGAGCACGTGCCCGGCGCCATGGCCCGGCTCGGGGTGCGCCGCCCCGGCGAACGCACCGTGCGCGACCTGCACCAGGGCGACTTCGACGCCGACGAGCGCGCCATCACGGTCGGCGTGGAGATGTTCACCGCGGCCGCGTTCCTGGACGACAGCGACGGCCGGCAGAGCTGAGACGGAGCGGCCCCCGAGGGGGCCGCTCCCCATGGCTCCCTCAAGGGGCGACCCCGGCCCCCTGGGGGACCCTCCGGTCCGGCGCACCGCATCCGTAGGGGGCCCTCCGCTCCGGCGCAACGCATCCGCAAGCCAATCGTGCGCTGTGCGCCACACCCCCGTGACACGGCTCGGACTTCGAGTTCAGATGCTGTTTGCCTCGAATCGATAACGGCTTCGAGAGAGGGTTTTTTGCGACATCTACGCGCGTTACGATGCCGCGAAGCCGTCGCCGCCGGGGTGTTCGGCTCAAGCGCCGACATGGCGCTCAGGTCAGGTGAAGGAGCCTTCCCGTGCGCCGGGTAGCCAAGCTTTCCGCTGCGTGTCTCACCACCGCAGCCCTCGCCCTTGCCGCCACTGCCTGTGGCAAGACGTCCTCCGACGACGCCAGTTCCTCCTCCTCTTCGGGCGGGGGCAAGGGCGGCGTCAAGATCGGCCTCGCCTACGACGTCGGCGGCCGTGGCGACCGGTCCTTCAACGACTCCGCCGCGCGCGGTGCCGACAAGGCCGAGAAGCAGTTCGGCGGTTCCATCAAGGAACTGACCGCCAAGACCTCGGACACCGAGGCCGACCGCGAGCAGCGCCTCCAGGACCTGGCGGACGCCGGCTACAACCCGATCGTCGCCGTGGGCTACGCCTACGCCCCGTCGGTGCAGAAGATCGCCGCGAAGTACCCCAAGACCAGCTTCGGCATCGTCGACTCGGTCGTGGACGGCAAGAACATCGACAGCATCACCTTCACCGAGGAGCAGAGCTCCTACCTGGCCGGTGTCGCCGCCGCGCTGAAGACCAAGAAGAACCACATCGGCTTCATCGGCGGTGTCGACAACCCGCTGATCAAGAAGTTCCAGGCCGGTTACGCGCAGGGCGTGCACGACACCAACCCCAAGGTGAAGGTCGACGTCCAGTACCTGAGCCACGGCCAGGACACCTCCGGCTTCTCCAGCCCGGACAAGGGCCAGCAGGCCGCGCAGGGCATGCTCGACAACGGCGCCGACGTCATCTACACGGCGGCCGGCTCCTCCGGCACCGGCGCCATCGAGGCCGTCAACGGCGTCAAGGGCGCCTGGGCGATCGGCGTCGACTCCGACCAGTACAACATCCCGGGCATGGAGAAGTACAAGAGCTCCATCCTGACCTCCGCGGTCAAGAACGTCGACGTCGGCGTCTTCGACTTCATCCAGTCCGTCAAGAACGGCAAGCCGCTCTCCGGCAACAACGTGTACTCCCTCGCCAAGGGCGGTGTCTCCCTGGCCACCAGCGGTGGCTACCTGAAGGACATCCAGCCCAAGCTGGACGCCGCCAAGCAGCAGATCGTCGACGGCAAGATCAAGGTCAAGACCACCCCTTGAGCTGACCCGACCGACCTGTAGGGGTCCGGCCGTCCACCGGACCCGTCGGCCCACAAGGGTCCGGTCCCTCCACCGGACCCCGGCTCGGCGCGGGTGAGCCGTTCGCGGCCCCTTCGCCGAGCCATAACAATGTGTCAACTCTACGCGTGTAGCTAGGAGTTGCCGCGCTAGCGTCGCCGACGCCTGCCCTCCCTCCCCTACGCAGCCCCTTTCCCCGAGGAGAGTGCGCCATCAACGCGTCCAGCCCTCCCGCTGCCGTCGAACTGCGCGGCATCACCAAGCGTTTCCCCGGCGTCGTCGCCAACCGCGACATCGACATCACCGTGTCCAAGGGCACCGTCCATGCCCTGTGCGGTGAGAACGGCGCCGGCAAGTCCACCCTGATGAAGATCCTCTACGGCATGCAGCAGCCGGACGAGGGCACCATCACCATCGACGGCGAACAGGCCGTCCTGCACAACCCCGCCGACGCGATCGCCCGCGGCATCGGCATGGTGCACCAGCACTTCATGCTCGCCGACAACCTCACCGTGCTGGAGAACGTCGTCCTCGGTGCGGAGAAGCTGTACGGCATCGGCGGCAAGGCCCGCGCGAAGATCAAGGAGATCTCGGACGCGTACGGCCTGAACGTGCGCCCCGACGTCCTCGTCGAGGAGCTGGGCGTCGCCGACCGCCAGCGCGTGGAGATCCTCAAGGTCCTCTACCGCGGCGCCAGGACGCTCATCCTGGACGAGCCCACCGCCGTCCTCGTGCCGCAGGAGGTCGACGCCCTCTTCGACAACCTGCGCGAGCTCAAGGCCGAGGGCCTCACCGTCATCTTCATCTCGCACAAGCTGGGCGAGGTGCTCTCCGTCGCCGACGAGATCACCGTCATCCGGCGCGGCACGACCGTCGGCACCGCCGAACCGGCCTCCACCACCCCCCGGCAGCTCGCCGAGATGATGGTCGGCAGCGAACTGCCCACCCCGGTGACCGAGGAGTCCACGGTCACCGACGTCCCGATGCTCACGATCGAGGGCCTGCACCTCGCCCAGACCGACCTCGACGGCATCGAGCGCGTCGTCCTGGACGAGATCTCCTTCACCATCCACAAGGGCGAGATCCTCGGCATCGCCGGTGTGGAGGGCAACGGCCAGTCGGAGCTGGTCGAGGCGATCATGGGCATGCGCCACCCGGACGCCGGGACCATCACCCTCGACGGCACCGACATCTCGCAGAGCGCCACCCGCGACCGCCGCGAGGCCGGCATCGGCTACATCCCCGAGGACCGCCACCGCCACGGCCTGCTCCTCGAAGCCCCGCTGTGGGAGAACCGCATCCTCGGCCACGTCACCGAGAAGCCCAACTCCCGCGGCGCGCTGCTCGACACCAAGGGCGCCCGCGCCGACACCGAGCGGATCGTGCGGTCGTACGACGTCCGCACCCCCGGTATCGACGTCACCGCCGCCTCGCTGTCCGGCGGCAACCAGCAGAAGCTGATCGTCGGCCGCGAGATGAGCCACGACCCCAAGCTGCTCATCGCCGCCCACCCCACCCGCGGTGTGGACGTCGGCGCGCAGGCGGCCATCTGGGACCACATCCGCGAGGCCCGCCGCGAGGGCCTGGCCGTGCTGCTGATCTCCGCCGACCTGGACGAGCTGATCGGCCTGTCCGACACCCTGCGGGTGATGTACCGCGGCCGCCTGGTCGCCGACGCCGACCCCGCCACCATCACCCCCGAGGAGCTGGGCTCCGCCATGACGGGTGCGGCCACCGGCCACTTGGAGCACGCGGAGGACGACGCGCGATGAACAAGCTGACCTCACGGATCGACAAGGAGCGGCTGCTCCTCGGGATCGCGGCACCGCTGCTGGCGATCGTCGCCGCGCTCGTCATCACCGCCCTGGTGATCCTCGCGACCGGCAAGAACCCCGGCCCCGCCTTCAGCGACATGCTGAACTACGGCTTCGCCAGCGACAGCCAGGTCTACATCCTCAACAAGGCGACCACGTACTACCTCGCGGGTGTCTCGGTGGCCATCGGCTTCCGGATGAACCTGTTCAACATCGGCGTCGACGGCCAGTACCGGCTCGCCGCGTTCTTCGCCGCCGTGCTCGGCGGGGCGCTGACCCTGCCGGGCTGGCTCTCCGTGCTGCTCATCCTGATCTGCGCCATGGCGACCGGCGCGGTGTGGGCGGCCATCGCCGGTGTCCTCAAGGTGACCCGGGGCGTCAGCGAGGTCATCTCGACCATCATGCTGAACTCGATCGCCACCGCGGTCATCGCCTACCTGCTCCAGCCCGGCAAGCTCGCCCAGCTCCAGCAGGGCGGCACCGTCGTCGCCACCAAGCCGCTGCCGTCGGCGTCGCACTTCTTCAACATCGACACCGGCCCGTCCGGCGAGCTGTGGGGCTTCATCGTGATAGCCGCCCTGGTCGGCATCGCGTACTGGTTCGTCCTCGGCCGCACCCGGTTCGGCTACGACCTGCGCACCGTCGGCCAGTCCGAGAGCGCGGCCGCGGCGAGCGGTGTGTCGGTGAAGAAGATGGTCGCCACCAGCATGATCATCTCGGGTGCGGTGGCCGGTCTGATCGGCATGCCGACCCTGCTCAACGACAGCTACCAGTACAGCGCCGACTTCCCGACCGGCATCGGCTTCACCGGCATCGCCATCGCGCTGCTCGGCCGCAACAACCCGATCGGCATCGCGCTCGGCGCCCTGCTCTGGGGCTTCCTGGAGCGCACCACCAACCACCTGGAGTTCCAGGGCTACGACAAGGAGATCCTCGGCGTGATCCAGGGCGTCATCGTCCTGTGCGTCGTGATCGCCTACGAGGTCGTACGCCGGTACGGCCTCAAGCGCCAGCAGCAGCGGGTCGGCGCGGAACTCGCCGCCCAGGTCGCCGCCGCCCCGATGAAGAAGCAGGAGGTGGCGTGATGACTGCCACGATGACCGACGCGCCGCCGCCCGCGGCGCCCAAGGCCGCGGGCGCCGCGCCGCGCGGTTCGGGCCGCTCGCTCGGCCAGATCCTCGTGCTCGTCGCGGGCGCGCTGCTGCTCCTGGCCGCGGTCCGGGTGATCACCGGCTCGCAGGACCTCGACTCCGCGGGCCAGGTCGGCGCCGCCCTCGGGCTCGCCGTGCCGATCGGCCTCGCCGGACTCGCCGGCCTGTGGTCGGAGCGGGCCGGCGTGGTCAACATCGGCCTCGAAGGCATGATGATCCTCGGCACCTTCGGCGCCGGCTGGGCCGGCTGGCAGTCCAGCCCCTGGGTCGGCCTGCTGTGCGGGATCGGCTTCGGCGTCCTCGGCGGCCTGGTGCACGCGGTCGCCACCATCACCTTCGGCGTCGACCACATCGTCTCCGGTGTCGCGCTCAACCTGCTCGCGCTCGGCGCCACCCAGTACCTCGCCAAGCTGTGCTTCACCGACGGGCCGGCGGCCAACGCGGGCGGCAACCCCAAGCAGTCCCCGCCCGTGGACGCCCTGCCCGACGTCACCGTCCCCGGCCTGTCCGACGGCCTCCAGTCGATCGAGGGCCACCACTGGTTCCTGGTCTCCGACCTCGCCGGCATCCTCGGCGGTGTGGTCACCCACCTGTCCGTGGTGACCATCCTCGCCGCGGTGCTGTTCGTGGGCAGCTGGTGGCTGCTGTGGCGCACCCCGTTCGGGCTGCGGCTGCGCTCCTGCGGCGAGAACCCGGTCGCGGCGGAGTCCCTCGGCGTCAACGTCTACTCCTACAAGTACGCGGCCGTCGCCGTCTCCGGCGGCCTCGCCGGCCTCGGCGGCGCCTTCCTCGCGCTGGTCACCTCGCACACCTACCTGGAGGGCCAGACCGGCGGCCGCGGCTACATCGGCCTCGCCGCGATGATCTTCGGCAACTGGCGGCCGGGCGGCCTGGCCATGGGCGCGGGCCTGTTCGGCTACTCCGACGCCCTCCAGCTGCGCAACGGCGGCACGACCGTGCACGCGCTGCTGCTCCTGCTGGTCGTGCTGCTCGTCGCCCTCGCCGGGTGGAAGCTGTACCGCAAGGCGACGTGGCAGGGCGTGATCAGCCTGGTCGTGGCCGCGGCCGTGCTGGTCTGGTACCTGTTCACCGACGAGGTGCCGAGCGACTTCGTGGGCGCCACGCCGTACGTCGTCACGCTGCTGGTGCTGTCGCTGTCCGCGCAGCGCCTGCGGATGCCGAAGGCGGACGGCATGCGGTACCGGAAGGGTCAGGGCAAGTGAGCACGGAAGACGGCGGGTTCGACTGGGAGGCGCTGCGCGCCGCGGCCCGGGAGGCGATGGTGCACGCCTACGCCCCCTACTCGGGCTACCCCGTCGGGGTGGCGGCCCTGGTGGACGACGGCCGCACCGTCACCGGCTGCAACGTCGAGAACGCCTCCTACGGCCTCGGCCTGTGCGCCGAGTGCGGCCTGGTCTCCGAGCTCCAGCGCACGGGCGGCGGTCGCCTCACCCACTTCACCTGCGTGAACGGTGAGGGCGAGCTGCTCGTCCCGTGCGGCCGCTGCCGCCAGCTGCTGTACGAGTTCGGCGGCCCGGAGCTGCTGCTGGACACCCCCGAGGGTGTCCTGCCGCTGTCCGGGATGCTCCCGCAGGCCTTCGGCCCGGACCATCTCACCAAGTAACTCCCGTACGGCCCCCCTGACCACCTCAGGGGGGCCGTACACCTTCGCACCTCCCGGAAGGAAGCCACCAGCCATGGCCATGGACGCCATCTCCGTCATCCGCACCAAGCGGGACCGCGGCGAGCTGACCGACGAGCAGATCGACTGGGTCATCGACGCGTACACCCGCGGCGAGGTCGCCGACGAGCAGATGTCCGCGCTCGCCATGGCGATCCTGCTCAACGGCATGAACCGGGGCGAGATCGCCCGCTGGACCGCGGCCATGATCGCCTCCGGCGAGCGCATGGACTTCTCCGCGCTCTCCCGCCCGACCGCCGACAAGCACTCCACCGGCGGTGTCGGCGACAAGATCACCCTGCCGCTGGCCCCGCTGGTCGCGGCCTGCGGCGCGGCCGTCCCGCAGCTGTCCGGCCGGGGCCTCGGCCACACCGGCGGCACCCTCGACAAGCTGGAGTCCATCCCCGGCTGGCGCGCCCTGCTCTCCAACGAGGAGATGCTGAGCGTGCTGGACTCGGTCGGCGCGGTGATCTGCGCGGCGGGCGACGGCCTGGCCCCCGCGGACAAGAAGCTGTACGCGCTGCGCGACGTCACCGGCACGGTCGAGGCGATCCCGCTGATCGCCTCCTCCATCATGTCCAAGAAGATCGCCGAGGGCACGGGATCCCTGGTGCTGGACGTGAAGGTCGGCTCCGGCGCCTTCATGAAGACCCTCGCCGACGCCCGGGAGCTGGCCTCCACCATGGTGGGCCTGGGCACGGACCACGGCGTGCGCACGGTCGCGCTGCTGACGGACATGTCCACCCCGCTCGGCCTGACGGCGGGCAACGCGCTGGAGGTCCGCGAGTCGGTGGAGGTCCTGGCGGGCGGCGGCCCGGCGGACGTGGTCGAGCTGACCCTCGCCCTGGCCCGCGAGATGCTGGACGCGGCCGGCCTGAAGGACGCCGACCCGGCGAAGGCGCTGGCCGACGGCTCGGCGATGGACGTCTGGCGCCGCATGATCGCGGCCCAGGGCGGCGACCCGGACGCCCCGCTGCCCACCTCCCGCGAGCAGCACGTGGTGACGGCCCCGTCCTCCGGTGTCCTCACCCGCCTCGACGCCTACGACATCGGCATCGCCGCCTGGCGCCTGGGCGCCGGCCGCGCCCGCAAGGAGGACCCGGTGCAGGCCGCCGCGGGTGTCGAGCTGCACGCCAAGCCCGGCGACACGGTGACCGAGGGCCAGCCCCTGCTGACCCTGCACACCGACACCCCGGACCGCTTCGGCTACGCCCTTCAGGCGGTCGAGGGTTCCTACGACATCGCCGCCCCCGGCACGGACTTCACGCCCAACCCGGTGGTGCTGGAACGTATCGGCTGACCTGCGGCTTCCTCATACGGGTGAACGGGACCGGCGAACCCGCGCCGGTCCCGTTCGGCCTGTGTGACGGGCCCATGGACGAGTTCGAGGGCGATTACCTGCTGCCGGCGAGCGAGTGGGACGAACTGCTCTGGCTCTGGAAACAGACCGACGCCCCCAAGGGCTGCAAGGTGGAGATCCTCCGAGGACTCGTCACGATCGCCCCTTACTCAGCGGTCGCCCATCACCTCGTACAGGCCTCGCTGCGGCGGCGCCTGTACGAGGTGATCCCGGATTCCTGGGGCGTCCACGAGCGGCTGGCCTTGGTGAGTCCCGCGCGCGCCGAGCTGTATGTGCCGGACCTCGCGGTGGTGCCGGGCCAAGCGCTGAACAGCGGGAACGAGTACTCGGTCCCCGTCGGCGCGGCCGAGCTGACGGTGGAGATCACCTCCGCCGCCACCGCTCGACACGACCGGGACACGAAGGTCGCCGGCTATGCCGCGGCGGGTGTTCCGCTGTACCTCCTCGTCGACCCAATGGCGTCCGAGGGCCCGGCCGTCACGCTGTACGGCGCTCCAAGCGCCGGAATCTACCGTGCTCTCGCATCGGCGCCGTTCGGTTCGCCCATCCGGTTGCCCGCTCCCTTCCGTCGCGCCGTGTCCGTCGGCTGACGCTCACCCCAACACCGTCGCCACCCCCACCAGCACCGGTACCGAGACCACCGTCGACAGGAGGATCGACTCGCGGGCCAGGGATTCGGCGACGTGGTAGCGGGCGGCGTAGGTGAAGAGGTTCTGGGCCGCCGGGAGGGCGGAGGTGACGACCACGTCGAGGAGGGGCGCGCCGTGGAGGTGGAAGAGGGACGCGGCGAGGGCCCAGGCGGCCAGCGGCTGGCCCAGGGTCTTCAACGCCACGGAGAGGAAGACGAGTTCGCGGTCCGGGCCGCGCCAGGGGGCCGCGCTGCCGTGCAGGGACATGCCGAAGGCCAGCAGGGCCGCGGGGACCGACATGGCGCCGATGAGGGTGAGCGGCTCCATCACCGGGCCGGGGAGCCGCAGGCCCGCGGCCGACACCACGACCCCCGACAGCGATCCCACCGCGATCGGGTTGCGCAGCGGCGTCAGCAGGCGCTGCCCGAGCGTGCCCTTGCCGCCCGTGCCCGACAGGTCCAGCACGGTGAGCGCGACCGGCGTGACGAGGACGACCTGGAAGAGCAGCACCGGCGCCACCAGTGACGCGTCGCCGAGGACGTACGCGGCGATGGGGATGCCGAGGTTGCCCGAGTTGACGTAACCCGAGCACAGCGCGCCGATCGTGGTACGGCCCGTGCCCCACCGCCGCGCCACCCCGACCGCGACGAACACCGCGCAGACCGCCGCCGTGCTCAGCGCCGTCACCAGCAGGCGGGCGGAGAAGAGCACGGACAGATCGGCCTTGGCCAGCGTGGTGAACAGCAGCGCGGGTCCGGCCACCGTGAACGCCAGCCGCGTCAGCACCTCCACGCCCTGCGCCCCGAGCGTGCCGCGCCGCCCGAGCACATAGCCCGCCCCGATCACGATCGCGATCACCGCGAACCCGCTGAGTACCCCCGTCACGGCCCCAACCCTCCAGGGGGCACGCGCGATCGGTCAACGTGATCCCGATCAGCCCCGGCCGCCGCCCCCCGGCGCTGCGATGAGTTACGCCCCGCCCGGCCGTCTACCTCTGCGTGGACGCCGAGGAACCTCCCGTGCTCGTGCTGCCCGGACCCGTGGGGCGGGCCGAGGTGCCGGTGCTCTGTGCCGCCGTACGGGCCGCACTGGAGCGCACCGGCACCCGGACCGTCGTGTGCGACGTGCGCGGGCTCGGGCCGCCGGGCCTCGCCGAGGTGGACCTGCTGGCCCGGCTGGAGCTGACCGCGCGCCGGGCCGGCGGCCGGATCCGGCTGCGCGCCCCCGGCCCCGCGCTACGCGCCCTCCTCGCCCTCACCGGCCTCCGCTTCCAGATGGAGGGGCAGACCGAAGAGCGGGAACCAGCGCCCGGTGTCGAGGAAGCAGTGGAAACCGGTGATCCGGCCCCCTGACAGCTCCAGCACCTGCACGGCCCACGGGCTGAAGCCGCCGTTGTCCGGGTCCGGCTTGTAGTGCGCGAACCCCGGCAGCCCGTTGGCCCGCACCGGCACCAGCCGCGAGCCGGCGCAGGAGGCGCCGAGGGTGGACATGAAGCCGGTGATGTCCGCGGGACCGCGCAGCCACAGGTCGAACGGCGGCATCGTCATGACCGCGTCCTCGTGCAGCAGTGCCGTCAGCGCCGCCATGTCGTACCCCTCGAACGCCTTCACATAGCGCTCCAGCAGTTTCTGCTGCTCTTCGTCCAGCGGGTCGGACACCTCGCCCTCGGCACCCGCCGCCGCCCGCTCGGCGAGCGTGGCCCGCGCCCGCTGCAGCGCGCTGTTGACCGAGGCGACCGAGGTGTCCAGCAGCTCGGCCACCTCGCTCGCCTTCCACGCCAGCACCTCGCGCAGGATCAGCACCGCCCGCTGCTTGGGCGGCAGTTGCTGCAACGCCGCCATGAACGCCAGCCGGACCGACTCCTTGGCCACCGCCGCCTCCGCCGGATCGCCCACCGCCGGCAGCACCCGCGCGTCCGGCACCGGCTCCAGCCAGGTGTGGTCGGGGCGGGGTGACAGCGCCGCCTGCGCCAGCGGCGTCGCGTCGGTCAGATCCATCGGCCGCGCCCGTCTGTTCCCCGCCGACAGCATGTCCAGGCACACGTTCGTCGCGATCCGGTACAGCCACGACCGCAGCGAGGACCGGCCCTCGAACCGGTCGTGGCTGCGCCAGGCCCGCACCAGCGTGTCCTGCACCGCGTCCTCCGCCTCGAAGGAGGACCCGAGCATCCGGTAGCAGTAACCGGTCAGCTCGGTCCGGTGCTGCTCCAGGACGGCGTCGATCCCCGCCGTCGCCGTACCCTCACTCATCGCCCACCCACCCTGCGGCCGTTCGTACGCGCCTTCGCGCCCCACCACTCGCGAAGCTACCGCACCCCACTGACAATGACCGCCGGAGTCGGAAAGCGACCGGATCAGACCAATTGCTTTACGGACATGAGCAGATGCCGGTGGCCGTCCGCCGCCCCGGTGCCCCCGAGCAGCGCCCGCTGACCCGCCCCGAGCAGCTCGATCCGCAGCCCCGGACACGTGAAGGAGTTCAACGCGTCCAGCAGGTACGCCGGGTTGAACGCCACCGTGGCCTGCTCGGCGCCGCGCAGCACGTGGTCGAACGCGCCCACCATCCCGTACTCGACCATGCGGCCACCCTCGACTCGTCACGACTCCTGCGTCCACCCCCCCCTCGCCACTCGGCGGCAACCTGCAAGCATCACAATACCCGACACCCCCGCACAAGACCGCCTCTTCGC
>NZ_VOGW01000204.1:68566-76357 GCF_007896895.1 Streptomyces misionensis
GTCGCTGGACCACAGCACCCAGTGGTCCACGGCCACGCGGGGGCATCCAGATCCGATGCCCCTCCGGTGGTCCGGGAAGCGCTCGGCGTAGAAGGCGAGCACCCCCGGATCGATCCGCGGCCTCCGCTTCCCGCGCACGCGATGGAGCCCGCAGGCCGCCGCCGCACGGGATTCCGCCCCCGGGCCGTTCTCGCCCCCGTCCCCCTCGCCGTCGCCGCCCTCCTCCGCGCCGCCCCGCCCACCGCCTCCGCCAGCTCCCCGCGCGCGATCCGGAACTCCATACGGCAAACCCCCTGCGTCGATGGCCCAGTCGTCCCGCGGACGCTATCCGCGCCCACTGACAACCGGCCCCGACCAGGGGGACGCGAGGCCTCGCGGATCACGCCGCGGCCGGCTCCCGCCGCGCCGCCACCCGCGCCGCCCGCGAGCCGAGGACGG
Source organism: Streptomyces misionensis (assembly GCF_007896895.1). Classification (GTDB taxonomy): domain Bacteria; phylum Actinomycetota; class Actinomycetes; order Streptomycetales; family Streptomycetaceae; genus Streptomyces; species Streptomyces misionensis_A. The sequence goes on from NZ_VOGW01000204.1 coordinate 69,005, forward strand.
TGAGGGTGACGACCCCGAGGATCGCGAGGAGACCGACGCCCACCGTGCCGGACCAGCCGTCGGAGTGGAAGGCCACGGCCCCGACCGTGCTGCCGACGCTGGAGCCGATGTAGTAGGCCGACTGGTAGAGCGCCGAGGCCTGGGCACGGCCGTGGGTGGCGGTCTTGCTCACCGCCGAGGAGGCGACCGCGTGCCCGGCGAAGAAGCCCGCCGTGATCAGCACCAGACCGAGCAGCACCAGCGGGAGGGACCCGGCCAGGGACAGCAGCAGACCCGCCGCGGTCGTGCCGCCCGCCAGGTAGAGCGCGCCCCGGCGGCCGACCCGGCCCACCAGACGGCCCGCGGTGGACGCCGAGACCGTGCCCACCAGGTAGACCAGGAAGATCGACCCGATGATGCCCTGCGGCAGCCCGAACGGAGCGCCCGTCAGCCGGTAGCCGATCACCGTGTACACACCGCCGAACACCGTCATGAACAGCGCGCCGATCGCGTACAGGCGGCGCAGCAGCGGGTCGCGGAGGTGGTCGCGGACCGTGCCGAGCAGGACGCGGGGGCGCAGCGAGCCCGCCGTGAAGTGCCGGGGCGCGGGCAGCAGCAGCCGGAACGCCACCGCGCACCCGACCGCGACCACCCCGATCACGCCGACCGAGACCCGCCAGCCCCACACCTGCGCCACCCAGCCGGTGATCACCCGGCCGCTCATGCCGCCGACGCTGTTGCCTGCCACGAACAGGCCGATCGCCGTGACCAGCGCCCGCGGCCGCACCTCCTCGGCCAGGTACGCCTGCGCCGACGCGGGCAGCCCGGCCAGCGCCGCGCCCTGCACCGCGCGCAGCGCCACCAGCGCGCCGATCGACGGGGCGAAGGGGACCAGCAGGCCGACGATCACCGCGACCGTCAGCGACCCGGTCATGACCGTACGACGGCCGAAACGTTCCGACAGCGCGCTCATCGGCAGCACGAACAGCGCGAGACCACCGGTCGCGGCCGCCACGGTCCAGCTCGCCTCGCCCGCCGCGACCCCGAGGTCGTCGGAGATCAGCGGCAGCAAGGCCTGGGTGGAGTACAGCAGGGCGAAGGTCGCGACCCCGGCGAGGAAGAGGGCGAAGCTCATCCGCCGGTAGCCGGGGCCGCCCGGGGTCATCCGGGTATCGGCGGTCCCCGCGGCGGGGAGGGACTCGGTGGCGGTGACGGGCGCGTCGGCGTCCACGGTCGTGGACGCCCCGGTACTGGCGGGAGACATGCCTCGACCGTAAGGACGCTCCTTACATCCGTCCAATGCATGGAATCGCCATAATCGATCCCATGGTGCATCAGCAGAGGTCACAAGGTCGCCTGTCACCGTCCGGTGACACAGAAGACATGGCGATGTTGCTCGCGCCCCGTCTCGCCTACTTCGCCGGCGTGGCCCGCACCGAGCACGTCACCCGCGCCGCCCAGGAGATGAACGTCCCCCAGTCCACCCTCTCCCGCGCCATCGCCCGGCTGGAGGAGGACCTGGGCGTCGACCTGTTCGCCCGCCGCGGCCGCACCCTCGTCCTCACCACCGCGGGCCGCGCCTTCCTCGCCTCCGTCGAACGCGCCCTCGCCGAGGTGGAACGCGCCGCCGAGGAGGTCCGCGCGGACGCCGACCCGGCCACCGGCAAGGTCGCCTTCGGCTTTCTGCACACCATGGGCGCCGAGACCGTGCCCGGCCTGCTGCACGCCTTCCGCGCCGAGCACCCCCGCATCCGCTTCAGCCTGGTCCAGAACTACGGCGAGGCCATGCTGGAGGGACTGCGCGCCGGCCGCCTCGACCTGTGCCTGACCTCCCCCGTCCCGGACGCCCCCGACCTGGTCGCCCGCCGGCTGGACGAGCAGAAGCTCCGCCTGGTCGTGCCCGCCGACCACCCGCTCGCGGTCCGCCGCCGCATCCGGCTGGCCGAGGCGGCCGAGGAGAACTTCGTCACCCTGGAACCCGGCTACGGCCTGCGCCGCATCACGGACGCCCTGTGCCGCGAGGCCGGGTTCGCGCCCCGGATCGCCTTCGAGGGGGAGGAGACGGAGACGCTGCGGGGCCTGGTCGCGGCCGGCCTCGGGGTCGCCCTGCTGCCCCCGCCCACGGTGCCCAGGCCCGGAGTGGTGGAGCTGACGGTCACCGCGCCCCGGGCCGTGCGCGAGATCGGCGTCGCCTGGCCGGCCGGCCGCCCGGACACCCCACCGGTGGCCGCCTTCAAGAAGTTCCTGCTGTCGAGGCGGGGCAACCTGCTGCCCTGAACCGGCCCGCCTCAGTGCCTGAGCGACCTGCCGAACCCGGCGGCCAACGGCATCCGCAGCCCGATCGGCGGCGGCGCGGCCAACGCGTCCTCGACCGGCCGGGAGACCGGGTGCCCGAACAGCGCGCCGCGCACGAAGTCGGCGGCGAGACAGACGACTTCGTCCCGGTGGCCGAGCAGCCGGTGCCCGTCGGAGTGCACCTCGAACCGGCACACCTCCCGGTTCACCTTCTTCGCCCGCTCCGCCAGCCGGAACGACAACTCCGGTTCGGTGCGCCGGTCATTGGTGCCGTGCACGATCAGCACCCGCCGCCCCACCAGTTGCTTCACCGGCTCGGCGGGCGCGGCCACGTCCTCCTCGGGCAGCCAGGGCGCCAGCGCCACCACCGAGTTGACCGCCTCGTGGCCACCCGCCCGCAGCGCCGCCCGGCCGCCCACGTCGACGCCGACCAGGCACACGGGAACGTCCCCGTACCGCCGCACGACCTCGTCGGCCGCCCACTGGGCGTCGGCGGCCGGCTGGGCCTCGCTGCCGTTCCAGCCCCGGCAGCGGTAGCGGACGGTGTGCACGGCCACGCCCTCCGCCCGCCCCTCCCGGGCGAACCGGCGCCCCAAGGACCGGACGAACGCCGACGCCCACACCGGGGACCGCCTGCGCGTCGAGACCTCCTCCCCACCGGGCAGCAGCAGCACCGCCCCGCACACCGAGGCCGGCTCCGCCCCGAACACCCTGCCCAGCCCGGCCGTGCGGACCGGCGTCCTTTGCTGTCCCATGGCAGAACAGTGTCAGAAGGCGCGGTGTCCAAAACCCGTACGTGCGGTCACCTTTGCGTATCGGCGTAAAGGAGACGGAAAACGTCCGGCCTCGTCCGGGTGAGGACCGGGCGCTTTCTACGCGCGTAGGCGTTACAGTGCGGAAATGACGAGCCAGATTGCACCGAAGGGGACCGTCCCGGCGAACCTCCCGGCGCCGGTTCCGACGCCGGACCAGATCCGCCGGGCACCCAAGGTTCTGCTGCACGATCATCTCGACGGCGGGCTCCGGCCGGGCACCGTCGTCGCACTCGCCCACGCGACCGGGTACCCGGAGCTGCCCGAGACCGACCCCGACAAGCTGGGCATCTGGTTCCGCGAGGCGGCCGACTCCGGCTCGCTGGAGCGGTACCTGGAGACCTTCCGGCACACCGTCGGCGTGATGCAGACCCGCGACGCCCTGGTCCGGGTCGCCCGGGAGTGCGCCGAGGACCTCGCCGAGGACGGCGTCGTCTACGCCGAGGTCCGCTACGCACCCGAGCAGCACCTGGAGCGGGGGCTGACCCTGGAAGAGGTGGTGGAGGCCGTCAACGAGGGCTTCCGCGAGGGGGAGCGGCTGGCCCGCGAGAACGGGCACCGCATCCGGGTCGGCGCCCTGCTGACCGCCATGCGGCACGCGGCCCGCTCACTGGAGATCGCCGAACTCGCCAACCGCTACCGGGACTCGGGTGTCGTCGGCTTCGACATCGCCGGCGCCGAGGCCGGCCACCCGCCCACCCGGCACCTGGACGCCTTCGAGTACCTCAAGCGCGAGAACAACCACTTCACCATCCACGCCGGAGAGGCCTTCGGGCTGCCGTCCATCTGGCAGGCGCTCCAGTGGTGCGGCGCCGACCGGCTCGGGCACGGGGTGCGGATCATCGACGACATCGAGGTCCGCCCGGACGGGTCGGTGCGGCTCGGCCGGCTCGCGTCGTACGTCCGGGACAAGCGGATCCCGCTGGAACTGTGCCCCAGCTCCAACCTCCAGACGGGGGCCGCGCCCTCGTACGCCGAGCATCCGATCGGGCTGCTGCGCCGGCTGTTCTTCCGGGCCACGGTGAACACCGACAACCGCTTGATGTCGCACACCACCATGAGCCAGGAATTCGAGCACCTTGTCGACGCGTTCGGTTACACGCTCGACGACATCCAATGGTTCTCCGTCAATGCGATGAAATCAGCGTTCATTCCTTTCGATGAACGGCTTGCGATGATCAATGACGTCATCAAGCCCGGATACGCCGAGCTGAAATCCGAATGGCTGTTTCAGCAGACCGCTCCGACCAGCGGTTCCGCGGGATTCGAGGCGTAGCTCACCGCCTTTCTCGATTCGACATGCGGACGCGTTCTCACACCGTGTCCGCATTTCGGTGTTTGCGGGGTGCGGCATATCGTGTCTACGGTCGTGGACCGCTCGGATCGTTTGCGATCTGCCTCTCCGTCTCCGCATTCAAGGACGCATTCACCATGAAGCAGTCTGCCGCCAAGTCCCTCGGTGTCGCCGCCCTCGGTGCCGCCATCGCCGCCGTCGGCGCGGGCGCCGCCCAGGCGGCCCCCGCCACCTCGCAGGCCCTGGACAGCGTGGCCACGTCGCTGCCGGCCGAGAACGTCACCAAGGCGCTGCCGGGAACCGTCGAGGCGGTCTCCCAGGGGCAGAACGCCCTGGGCACCGGAGTGGCCGCCGCGCAGCCGGCCGTGCGGAAGGTGCTCGCCCAGGGGCCGACCGCGCCCGTCGCGGGGCTGCTCGGCGGCCTGCCGGTGGGCAAGACCGGTCTGCCCACGCACGGCATGGGCCTGAACGGTCTTCCGCTCGGCTGACGCCATCGCCCGTACGGCACGGCCCGTACGACACCGTCCGTACAACACGCCGGGGCGCTCCGGAACCGACCGGGGCGCCCCGGCGGCGTGTGGGTCACCAGCTGGTGGCGTGGACCTTGTCCTCGGACGGCAGCAGGATCCACAGGGCTATGTAGAGCAGGAACTGAGGGCCCGGCAGGAGGCAGGACAGCAGGAAGATCACCCGCATCGTGGTGGCCGAGGTGCCGAAGCGGCGGGCGAGGGCCGCGCACACTCCGCCGATCATGCGGCCGTGGGTGGGGCGGGCAAGGGCGGTCATGTCGCTGTCCTCCGTGGTCGTCGATCGGGTCGTTCCAACTGACTTCGACGATACGGGTGTGAAGCGGACGAAGCGTCACTCTAAGGAGCGATTCCGACCCTGGGAATCCTCGGGGTTCGCCCCTGAGGAAGCTCCTCCTGGACGGTCGCCGGCTCGGCGTCCGCTTGCTCGCGCAACCGCCCCCACCTGCGCAGACGCGCCCGCGCCGCGGGTACGACGAGCAGATGGGCCAGGATCACGCCGGACGTGTTCAACAGCAGTGAGTCGACGTCCACGACCCGGCCGGGGACCCCGGTCTGCAACAGGGCTATGCCGAGGGAGACGAGAGCGGCCGCGGCGGCGGTGCGGAGCAGGGAGGCGAGCGGCGAGACGGTGAGCCGCCCGTGGGCCATCGGCAGCAGCACACCGAGCGGGGCCAGCAGGGCGATCCCCTCGCCCAGCGGCTTCACCGCGGCCGGCCACCCCAGGGCCAGGTCGGCCCGGATGCCGGCGAGGGGACGCAGGTTGGGCGGCGTCACCCACGGCACGTCCAGAGGTCGCAGCATCAGCCAGGCGACGTAGGCGAGGTGGGCGAGGAGGAGGATGCCGCCTGCCGCACGGATGCGGATGGCGGCGCTGCCGCCGAAGTCCCCTTGACGCTGCACGCCCCCGTAGACGCGTGGGTGTGCACGATCGGTTCCGCATAGGGGCTTTGGGGTCGGTGTGAGAGGGAATCGGGGCACCGGCGCGGTGCCGCGTTCCGGCGGAGCGCGGGCGGCGCCGTCGGCTAGAAGCGGGCGGACCCCACGGCGCCGACGAACTCCGTCCACGCCGCCGCCCCGATCACCAGCGCGGGACCGTCGGCCGTCTTGCTGTCACGGACGGGCACGACACCGGGGAAGCCGTCGGCGACCTCGACGCAACTGCCGCCCTCGCCGTTGCTGTGCGTGCTCTTACGCCAGCGGGTGGAGCCGATGAAGTCGTGGGTGACCTCGACGCAGTCGCCGCCCTCGCCGTTGCTGTAGCTGCTCTTGAACCAGCTCGCGTCGCGCAGGAAGTCGTACGTGACCTCCACACATTCGCCGCCCTCGCCGTTGCTGTAACTGCTCTTGAACCAGTTGGCGTTGATCAGGTCGCACTCGCGCATCGTCTGTAGTCCTCAGCCATCGACTCGATCAGGGCCAGGGACGCCTCTGGTGACAGCGCGGCGACCCTCAGCAGATCGTATGCGCGCTGTGTCCGCTTCACCACAGCCGGATCGTCCATCAACGTCCCCGAGAACGACGTCTCCGTGTAGGCGACCGGAGGGGCGTCCTCGAAGTCCATGAGCTGGAGCATGCCGCTCATCGATGCGTGCGCTGCCGCCGCGTAGGGGAGCACCGTCACCCACCCCACCCGCTCTTTCATCAGGCCCGCGATGTGGTCCAGTTGGCGGGCCATCACCTCGTCGCCGCCGACCGGAATGCGCAGTACGTTCTCGTGCAGGATGACCCAGTACTCCGGCCGTGTCGCGTCCTTGAGGATGTGCGCCCGTTCCACTCGCGCCGTGACGATGTCCTGCACGTACTCGTCCGTGACGAACGGGTTGGCCGCGAGGGTCACCGCGCGGGCGTAGTCCGGCGTCTGGAGCAGGCCCGGGATCGCCGTCGGCGCGAACTCGCAGATACGCGTGGCGAGCCGCTCCAGCTCCACGACCTCCACGAAGTAATCCGCGTACCGGCGGTCGTTGATCAGCTTCCGGCACAGGCGCTCGAAGATGCCGTCCGTCCCCAGGGCCTTGTCGATGCGCTGGGCGATGTCCAGCTGGGGTTTCCGGATCGCCTGCTCGAACTGGCCGATGTACGCGCCCGAGATGAAGACGAGCGCGCCCAGTTCCACCTGGGTGAGTCCCGCGTCCTCCCGGCGCCGTTCGAGTTCCGTGCCGAAGAACTCCCAGATCGCCTGCCGTGAAGTACCGATCATCGCCAACCCCCTTGGCCCGCTCCGTGCGTGCGGTACACGCGGACTGCCAACGAGCGTGGTGGCGGAACGTCACCAGGGGGCCCTCGCGGATCGCTACCCGGCGCTCTCCGTCACCTCGCTCTGCGGCGGCGGCGTACCCGCGGGCCGGTTCCGGACCTCCTCCGTGCATCCGTAGCGGCGCAGGGGAGAGGGCGCGGGGCCGCCGAGGACGACCGAGCCGTCGGCTTCCGTGGCGGCGGAGTCCGA
>NZ_VOGW01000205.1 GCF_007896895.1 Streptomyces misionensis
CCTCCGGATCGTGCGGGGCGGGGCCGGAGACCGTGAGGCCGCCCGGGACGTGCGTGGTGTAGCCCGCCGAGCGCTCCGCCGGGGAGGGGGTCGCCGCCAGCTCGTTCAGCAGGCCCTGGGCCACCATCACCCGGCGGCGGGCGTCCGGGGTGCCCTCCGGGACCCGTACCGTGCGGTCCACCGTGACCAGGGACTCCCGGCACAGGAGGAACACCTGGACCGGGACGCCCCGCGTCGTCTGCGTCGCCAGGTCGGGACCCGCGAGCGAGCACGGGACGCGCGAGGGCGCCGGGCCGAAGTCGGTCGGCACCTGGGTGGCCCGGATGCCGCAGCCGGTGAGCAGGACGGCCAGCACGGGGAGGGCCAGCAGGCTCCGGCGTCGTACCGGCGTCATGATCCCTCCTCGCCCGGGCCGTCGTCGCCGTTGCCGCCGTCGCTCTCCGCCGGTTCCTCCGTCAGCGGCGAGGTGTCCCGGGGCAGGCGCAGGGTGAACACCGCGCCGCCCTCGGGCGAGTTGGCCGCCGTGATCTCGCCGCCGTGGATGTGGGCGTTCTCCATCGCGATGGAGAGGCCGAGGCCGCTGCCCTCGGAGCGGGGGCGGGAGGCGCTGGCCTTGTAGAAGCGGTCGAAGACGTGCGGGAGGACCTCTTCGGGGATGCCGGGGCCGTGGTCGCGGACCTGGATGACCACCGAGTCGGAGGCCTCGCGCACCGAGACCCGTACCGGCGAGCCGCCGTGCTTGAGCGCGTTGCCGATCAGGTTGGCGAGGATCACGTCCAGGCGGCGCGGATCGAGGCGGGCGTGGATGCTGCGATCGGCGTCCAGCTCCACCGCGTCCAGCCAGGCGCGGGCGTCGATGCAGGCGGTGATCTGGTCGGCGACGTCGACGTCGTCCAGGACCAGCCGGGCGGTGCCCGCGTCGAAGCGGGTGACCTCCATCAGGTTCTCGACCAGGATGTTCAGGCGCCGCGTCTCGCTGACGACCAGCCGGACCGCCGGCTCGATCATCGGGTCGATGCCGCCCGCCTCCGAGTCCAGCTCCTCCTCCAGCACCTCGGTGACGGCGGTGATGGCGGTGAGCGGCGTACGCAGCTCATGGCTCATGTCGGCGACGAAGCGCCGGGACGCCTCGTCCCGCGCGGCCATGTCCGCGACCCGCTTCTCCAGGGCCGCCGCCGCGTTGTTGAACGTCCGCGAGAGATCGGCGAGTTCGTCCGTCCCGGAGACCCGCAGCCGGGTGTCCAGCTTGCCCTCGCCGAGCCGCCGGGCGGCGACGCCGAGGCGGTGCACCGGCTTGAGCACGGTCGTGGCGGCGGCCTGCGCGAGCAGCGCGGCGCCGATCAGCGCGAGCCCGGTGGCGATCCCCAACGACCAGGCCAGCGAGTCGAGATCCTTCGCCTCCGGCTCCAGGGTCTTCGCCATGTAACCGGTCGGGCCGCCGCCGATCACCCGCGTGCCGGCGACCAGAAACGGCGTGCCGTGGTCCACGACCCGCTGCCAGTACAGGTGGTACGGCTGCTTGTTGACGTCGGAGACCTTCTGCTGCCGGTTCACCGCCGTACGCAGCGACTTGGGCACGTCCTCCAGCGAGAAGCCGTTGATGCCGCCCGAGTTGCCGTACACCGTCTTGCCGTGCGCGTCCTGGCCGACCAGGAGCACACTGAAGCTCTGGCTGCTGGACGCCATCTGGCCGGCGGTGCGCTGGAGTTCGTCCTGGGTGGGGTGGGCCGGCAGGGCGCCCGCGCGGTTCTGCATCTCCTGCCGGAAGTCGCGCAGCACCGCGTCCTGGGCGCGGGTGAGCACCGCCTCGCGGTTGAGCCAGTAGGCGATGCCCGACGCGGACACCGCGGCGGTGAGCGCGACGAGCCCGAAGACGACGACCAGTCGCAGCCTGAGACTCGTGAACCTGAGCCGCGTCAGACTTCCCTTGCGGCCCGCGGCCCAGCCGCGCAGCCCCCCTTGCGTATCGGTCACTGAGGAGCGTCCAGGCGGTAGCCGACACCACGGACGGTACGGATCAGGGTCGGGGACGAGGGCACGTCCTCCACCTTGGCGCGCAGCCGCTGCACACACGCGTCCACCAGGCGGGAGTCGCCCAGGTAGTCGTGCTCCCACACCAGCCGCAGCAACTGCTGCCGCGACAGCGCCTGGCCGGGCCGCCGGCTCAGTTCCAGCAGCAGCCGCAGCTCGGTCGGGGTGAGCTGGAGGTCCTCGCCGTTCTTCGTCACGGTCATCGCCGAACGGTCGATGACCAGATTGCCGAAGGACGCCGAATCGCTGGACTCGCGCTCCCCGCGCCGCAGCACGGCCCGGATCCGGGCGTCCAGCACCCGCCCCTGGACCGGCTTGACCACATAGTCGTCGGCGCCGGACTCGAGTCCGACGACCACGTCGATGTCGTCGCTGCGGGCGGTCAGCAGAATGATCGGCAACTGGTCGGTGCGCCGGATGCGCCGGCACACCTCGAACCCGTCGATGCCGGGCAGCATCACGTCCAGCACGATCAGGTCCGGCCGCTGCTCGCGCAGCAGCTTCAGACCGTCCTCACCACTGGCAGCGGTGGCCACACGGTGCCCCTGGCGCGTCAGTGAGAGCTCCAGGGCCGTACGGATGGCGTCGTCGTCCTCGATCAGCAACAGGGAAGGCACCCGCCCATTCTGGCCCATGGCCGGGGTGTCGTACGACCTGTCCTCATCAGGCCCGTGCCATCGGCACAGGCTGTGCACTTCCTGTGACGCGGCCGGTGCCCGTGGCCTTGTGACAGGTCTGTGACAGTCGGCAGACACGGCGATGAAGTGATCGCGGCAGGCTTTTGGTCACGGGCACGGCGAGGAGCCGGATCCGGCCAACCGGCCGCAGCAGCCCGGAGCACGACCAGGCGGAGCCCGGAACACCACCGGGCGAGGCCCGGAGCACGACCGAATCACCGGAAGTCCACGACGGGGAGCGCGAGATGAACACGCTGCACAGCATCAGCACCAGCGCAGTGGTCACGCGTCTGCACGACGTGCACCGGGGTTCCGAGAAGTCCGGTGCCGAGGGAGGTCCCTCCCGCGCGAACACGTTCGAGCGCGGGGGAGCGCGGGGGTGCGCTCGCGGCACCGGGCGTCAGCAGGCCGGGTGCGCGCAGCAGCCGTACATGACGGTGATCGACGCGCGGACGGCGGAGACGCACGGGGGAAGCGCGTACCGGGAGGACCCGGGGGAGCGCCGCTCGCTGACGGAGGCGGAGTTCACCGCCTACGTCCAGGAGCGCCGCGCCTCCCTGTACGCCACCGCCTACCACCTGACCGGCGACCGGTTCGAGGCCGAGGACCTGCTCCAGAGCGCGCTGTTCTCGACCTACCGGGCATGGGACCGGATCAGCGACAAGGCGGCCGTCGGCGGCTACCTCCGGCGCACGATGACGAACCTGCACATCAGCGCCTGGCGGCGGCGCAAGCTCAACGAGTACCCGACCGAGGAACTGCCGGAGACGCCCGGCGAGACGGACGCGATGCGCGGCACCGAGCTGCGCGCGGTCCTGTGGCAGGCGCTGGCCCGGCTGCCCGAGTTGCAGCGCACCATGCTGGTCCTGCGCTACTACGAGGGCCGTACGGACCCCGAGATCGCGGACATACTCAACATCAGTGTCGGCACGGTCAAGTCCAGCATCTGGCGCTCGCTGCGCCGGCTGCGCGAGGACGAGGTCCTCAGCTTCGGCCGTGACGAGGAGGACGCCTTCGGCGAACTGGTCGCCTGAGGGCGGGGG
>NZ_VOGW01000206.1 GCF_007896895.1 Streptomyces misionensis
GAGAGGGACTGGTCGGACCGGGGGGCCCGACCAGTCCCTCTTCGTCGCGTCCTCCGCCCTCAGGGGATCGGGCCGCCGTCTCTCCTTCGCGTCCTCTTCCCCTACGGGGATCAGGCCGGTGTCTGCTGCCGCGCCTGCCGTCCCGCCGCCGCGGCCGCGAGCCGGCCCAGGGCCTCGTCCCGGTCGCACGGGTGGGCGCCCAGGGCCACCTGACGGGTGATGATCGTGCGCTCCGCGCGCATCAGCCGCCAGCCGCGGCGCAGCAGGAACGGCACCGACTTGCGGCCCTCCTTCAGATCGCGCAGGAACCGCCGCCGGAAGGTGGTGACCGCCCCGCGGCGCAGGCACAACGCGTCCGCCAGCACCCCGCGCTCCCGGCAGCGCTCGATGATCTCCGCGGCGAAGATCCCCTCCGCGATGAACAGCGGTGTACGGCCCAGCCGCAGCGTCTCGGCACCGGTACGGGCGCTGAGCGAGATGTCGTACACCGGCACCGGGGTCGAACCCGTGGCGCACAGCCGGGCGATGGCGTCGACGGCGACGTCCGCGTCCCAGGACTGAGGGTGGTCCCAGTCGATGTCCGAACTCCCCTCCACCAGCGGCAGCGTCGGGTCGTCGGCCTCCTTGTAGAAGTCGTCCAGACGCAGGACGGGCAGCCCGGAACGGGCCGCGACCAGGGACTTGCCCGAACCCGAGGGGCCACACAGCAGCACGACACGGGCGGGGGACGGGGGATGAATGCTCACGGAACACCAGTTTGACGCATAGGGCGCCGCCTGCCGACCCCGCGGTTCGCTTTTGAAGCGCGGGCCCCCTCTCAACTACCCTGTGTCGCGACATCATCACCCTGCGCACCAGAAGGTGGCACCAGCGATGGCCCGACACAGCAAGACCCAGCACCCCACCGCGCGGCGCGCCCTGTTCGCCCTCCTGACCACGGGCGCGGCGCTGGGCGCGGGCGCGGCGACGGCCCACGCGGACGCGAGCACCCCGCTCCTGGACGTGCCGTGGCGGCCCACCTCCCTCGGCAAGATCGACCCCCAGGCCGGCCTCACCGTCCTCACCGGCACGGTCGGCTACGTCACCGGCCCGATCGCCGGCCTCAAGCCCAACCCCCTGGCCGGCACCGGCGTCGACCCCCTCGACAACGGAGTGGGCACCCAGATCGCCGACTTCGAACCGGTCGGCTCCCAGATGCTGACCGCCCCGGTCGCGGAGGCGGAATCACTGGGGG
>NZ_VOGW01000207.1:0-5429 GCF_007896895.1 Streptomyces misionensis
TCGGCGGGCAACCCGCCGCGGGGTTCGTCCTCCCCGGGTTGGCAGAAGCACCGCACCAATCCAACGCGGCCGCCCCTTACATGTCGGGCTATTTCGCGACGCGGGCGGTAAAGCCAGGCTGACCCCGGCGCGGCGCGAAATAGCCCGACATGTAAGGGGCGGTCGCGTTGGATTGGTGCGGTGCTTCTGCGAACCCGGTGAGGACGAACCCCGCGGCGAGTTGCCCGCCGATCTGGCCGGTGAGGGTGTGACTGTATTCAAGAGCGGCATCCGCGCCGAACTTCGTGGCGCGTTCCTCGGCGGAGTACTGCGTGACATCGCTGTAGGGCAGCTTGTGCGCGACGACCAGCTCGCCTCGCTCGTCGAGGGCCTCGTGGTCGAACAAGTACACATCAGGGTTGAGAAAGCCCGCGAGCAGCGTTCCGCCCGGACGCAGGACGCGGAAGCACTCACGCCACACCGGCGCCACGTCGGGTACGAATACGTTCGAGACCGGGTGGAACACGACGTCGAATGCCGCGTCGCCGAAGGCGCCGAGGTCACGCATGTCACCCAGGACGGTGCGCAGTTCGAGTCCGTCGCGCGCCGCCACCATCTGGTCCTGGCCGAGCTGGCGGGGCGAGTTGTCGAACACGGTGACGCGCGCCCCCGCGGCGGCGAGGATCGGACCCTGCTGGCCACCGCCGGAGGCCAGGCACAACACGTCCTTGCCGGTCAGGTCCGTCGGCAGCCAGGAGCGCTCGACCGGCTCGCACCCGATGAGAACGATCGACCAGTCGCCCCCGCGGGCGCGCTCGACGTCCTCGGTACTCACCGGCCTCGTCCAACCGTTGCCCTCCTGGACGTACCTGTCCCAGGCTGCCCGATTGTGGGCAGCGGGGTCGACGACCATGTCCTGCACGTTCAACTCCCTGCCCCAGCCAAGCGGACGCCGGCGATACCGGCGGTCCGACGCCGACAGCCAACATGATCACAGGTGCGGGGTCAACGAATTTAGCGGGCGTCGAAGGTGCCCACGGGCTCGCCGGGTGGTCGCGCGGCGGTGCGCCAGCGCGGGGACGTGACAGCACGCCGAGAGCCGCGCCCCCGATGGAGGGGCCGCGGCTCTCGGCGTGGTGGGGTCGGGTCGGGTCAGTACGACGAACCGGCGGCGCCCAGGGCGCCCGTCGTGTGCCAGACCGTCTTCGTCTCCAGGAAGGCCGTCAGGCGGTCGGCTCCCGGGGTCTCGGAGTAATCCACAGCCTGGGGACGCAGGACGCGCTTCAGGTTGTCGGCCGCCGCGATCTCCAGCTCCTTCGCCAGGTCCTCGTCCGCGCCCGCGAGGTCGATCGCGTTGACGTCCTGGTGCGCGGCGAGCGGGGTGGCGATCTCCGCGGTGCGGCCGGAGAGGATGTTCACCACGCCGCCGGGGACGTCGGAGGTGGCCAGGACCTCGGCCAGGGAGAGGGCGGGGAGCGGGGACTTCTCGCTCGCCACCACGACCGCCGTGTTGCCGGTGGCGATCACCGGGGCGAGCACGGAGACCAGGCCCAGGAACGAGGAGTCCTGGGGGGCCAGTACGGCCACCACGCCCGTCGGCTCCGGCGAGGAGAGGTTGAAGAACGGGCCCGCCACCGGGTTCGCGCCGCCGACCACCTGGGCGATCTTGTCGGTCCAGCCCGCGTACCAGACCCAGCGGTCGATCGCCGCGTCCACCACCGCGGCGGCCTTCGACTTCGACAGGCCCTCCGCGTCGGCGACCTCGCGCACGAACTGCTCGCGGCGGCCCTCCAGCATCTCCGCGACGCGGTACAGGACCTGGCCGCGGTTGTACGCCGTCGCGCCGGACCAGCCGCCGAACGCCTTGCGCGCGGCGACCACCGCGTCCCGGGCGTCCTTGCGGGACGACAGGGGAGCGTTGGCCAGCCAGTTGTTCTTCGCGTCCGTCACCTCGTACACCCGGCCGCTCTCGGAACGCGGGAACTTGCCGCCCACGTACAGCTTGTAGGTCTTGAAGACGGAAAGTCGTGCGTCAGACATCGAGGTACGCCTCCAGGCCGTGGCGGCCGCCCTCGCGGCCGAAGCCCGACTCCTTGTAACCGCCGAACGGTGAGGTCGGGTCGAACTTGTTGAACGTGTTGGACCAGATCACGCCCGCGCGCAGCTTGCTCGCCACCGCCAGGATGCGCGAGCCCTTCTCGGACCAGATGCCCGCCGACAGCCCGTACTGCGTGTTGTTCGCCTTGGCGACCGCCTCGTCCGGGGTGCGGAAGGTCAGGACCGAGAGCACCGGGCCGAAGATCTCCTCGCGGGCGATGGTGTGGGCCTGGGTGACGTTCGTGAACAGCGTCGGCGCGAACCAGTAGCCGGAGGACGGGAGTTCGCAGGCCGGGGACCAGCGCTCGGCGCCCTCCGCCTCGCCCTTCTCGGCCAGCGCGGTGATCCGGGCCAGCTGCTCGGCGGAGTTGATCGCGCCGATGTCGGTGTTCTTGTCCAGCGGGTCGCCCAGGCGCAGCGTGGACAGCCGGCGCTTGAGCGCGTCCAGCAGCTCGTCCTGGATCGACTCCTGGACGAGGAGACGCGAGCCGGCGCAGCAGACCTGGCCCTGGTTGAAGAAGATGCCGCTCACGATGCCCTCGACGGCCTGGTCGATCGGGGCGTCGTCGAAGACGATGTTCGCGCCCTTGCCGCCCAGTTCCAGGGTGAGCTTCTTGCGCGTGCCGGCCACGGTCCGCGCGATCTGCTTGCCGACCGCCGTCGAGCCCGTGAACGCGACCTTGTTCACGTCCGGGTGCGCGACCAGCGCCGCGCCGGTCCGGCCGTCACCGGTCACGATGTTGACCACGCCCTTGGGCAGGCCCGCCTGGCGGCAGACGTCCGCGAAGAACAGCGCGGACAGCGGGGTGGTCTCGGCGGGCTTGAGGACGACCGTGTTGCCGGTCGCCAGCGCCGGGGCGATCTTCCACGCCAGCATCAGCAGCGGGAAGTTCCACGGGATGACCTGGCCCGCCACGCCCAGCGGGCGCGGGTCCGCGCCGAAGCCGGCGTGGTCGAGCTTGTCGGCCCAGCCCGCGTAGTAGAAGAAGTGGGCCGCGACCAGGGGCAGGTCGGCGTCCCGCGTCTCCTTGATCGGCTTGCCGTTGTCCAGCGTCTCCAGGACGGCCAGTTCGCGGCTGCGCTCCTGGATGATCCGGGCGATGCGGAACAGGTACTTGGCGCGCTCGGCGCCGGGCAGCGCCGACCACTTCTCGAAGGCCTTGCGGGCGGCCCGCACGGCGCGGTCGACGTCCTCCTCGGCGGCCTCGGCGACCTCCGACAGCACCTCCTCGGTGGACGGTGAGACGGTCTTGAAGACCTTGCCGCCGGTCGCCTCCACGAACTCGCCGTCGATGAAGAGGCCGTAGGACGGCGCGATGTCGACGACCGAGCGGGACTCGGGCGCCGGTGCGTACTCGAATGCGGATGACAGCATTTCCATGTCCATGGGGTCTCAGTCCACCGTCACGTAGTCAGGGCCGGAGTAGCGTCCGCTGGCCAGCTTCTGACGCTGCATCAGCAGGTCGTTCAGCAGCGAGGAGGCGCCGAAGCGGAACCAGTGGTTGTCCAGCCAGTCCGCGCCGGCCGTCTCGTTGACCAGGACGAGGAACTTGACGGCGTCCTTGCTGGTGCGGATGCCGCCGGCCGGCTTCACGCCGACCTGGACGCCGGTCTGCGCGCGGAAGTCGCGCACCGCCTCCAGCATCAGCAGGGTGTTGGCGGGCGTCGCGTTGACGGCGACCTTGCCCGTGGAGGTCTTGATGAAGTCGGCGCCCGCGAGCATGCCGAGCCAGGAGGCGCGGCGGATGTTGTCGTACGTCGACAGCTCGCCGGTCTCGAAGATGACCTTCAGCCGGGCGTTCGCCCCGCAGGCCTCCTTCACGGCCAGGATCTCGTCGTACACCTTCAGGTACTTGCCCGCGAGGAACGCGCCGCGGTCGATGACCATGTCGATCTCGTCGGCGCCCGCGGCGACGGCCTCGCGGACGTCGGCCAGCTTCACGTCGAGGGCGGCGCGGCCGGCCGGGAAGGCGGTGGCGACCGAGGCGACCTTCACGCCCGAGCCGGCGACGGCCTCCTTGGCGACGGCCACCATGTCGGGGTAGACGCAGACCGCGGCGGTGGTCGGGGCCGTGCGGTCCGTCGGGTCGGGATGGACGGCCTTGGCGCCGAGCGCCCGGACCTTGCCCGGGGTGTCCGCGCCTTCCAGCGTCGTCAGGTCGACCATCGAGATGGCGAGGTCGATGGCGTACGCCTTCGCGGTGGTCTTGATGGAACGGGTGCCGAGGGACGCGGCGCGCGCCTCCAGGCCGACCGCGTCGACGCCGGGCAGCCCGTGCAGGAAGCGGCGCAGCGTGCTGTCGGACGCGGTGACGTCGGCGAGCGCATGTGCTGGGGGTGCAGTGGTGGGCATGGTCACCAGACGAGCATATCTACGCGCGTAGCGGCTGTACACCCCCGCGTCCGTGCGGGGCCCCGGAGTGCGGGAGGTCACGGATGGGTACGGGTACCGGGGCGCGGTGGCGGCACCCGTGCGGACGTCGTGCACAATCGGGCCATGACGACCCCGGACCACAAGCCACCCGCGTCGCAGCCTCCGGTGCCCACCGTGAAGGACCGGATCTACCGCTCGCCCATGGGGCTCGTGGGCGGCGTGCTGCTGCTCGCGGTCGTCGCCTGGCTGGGCCTCGACGCGCTGTTCCGCGGCCACGGGCGCACGCCGTGGCTGGCCCTCGCCGCGATGATCATGATCTTCCCGCTGGTGATCGCCTTCACCCTGCGCCCCGCCGTCTTCACCAACGACGACCGGCTGCGCATCCGCAACCCGTTCCGGGTGATCAGCCTGCCCTGGGGCGAGATCGAGACCCTGCGCTCCAGCTTCACGAACGAGGTGCTCGCCAAGTCCGGTACGAAGTACCAGCTGTGGGCCGTCCCCGTCTCGCTGCGCGCCCGCAAGAAGGCCGAGCAGCGGGCGGCGAACGCGGCCCGGCGCTCGGCCTCGGGAAGCTCGGCGACCGGCGCCGGGAGCCTGGGCTTCGGCGCGCTCACCGCGCGCGGCGCCGACACCGGGCCGACCCGGGCGTCGTCCGACAAGGTCATGGACGACCTCCGCGAAACCCTGGACCGGCGCGGAAAGGAAGAGTCCGCCCAGGGGGAGACGACGGTCCGCTGGGCCTACGAGCTGGCGGTGCCGGCCGTGGTGGGGGCCGTGCTGCTGGCGATCCTGCTGGCGACGAACGGGTGAGGAACGGGGCGGTGTGGGCCGGCGGTGCGGCCTGGGCCCCACGAGTCCCGTAAGGGCTGCCCGGTCCCCGTAGGGGCTGACCGGTGCCGTGAGAGCCGCCCCCGGTGCCCTGAGGGCTGCCCGGTCTTGCCGGGCCGCCCAGTGCCGTGAGGGCCGCCCGGTGCCCTAA
>NZ_VOGW01000207.1:5689-11617 GCF_007896895.1 Streptomyces misionensis
GTGGGGCGCTGGGGTCAGATGCCGGCGGCCGTCGAGAGGTCCCGCTTGAGGGCGTCCAGGAGGGCCGTCGCGCGGGTGCGGGCGGCGGGCAGGCCGGCGTGGTCCGCGACCGGGACGACGACCTCCAGGTAGCACTTCAGCTTGGGCTCGGTGCCGCTGGGGCGGACGACGACCCGGGCGCCGTCGAGGGTGTAGCGCAGGCCGTCGGTCGGCGGCAGCCGGTCCGTGCCCTTGGTCAGGTCCTCGGCGCGGGTGATGGCCAGGCCGGCCAGCCCGGTCGGCGGCTGCTCGCGCAGGCGGCGCATCGCG
Organism: Streptomyces misionensis; assembly: GCF_007896895.1. Lineage (GTDB taxonomy): Bacteria > Actinomycetota > Actinomycetes > Streptomycetales > Streptomycetaceae > Streptomyces > Streptomyces misionensis_A. The sequence goes on from NZ_VOGW01000207.1 coordinate 5,999, forward strand.
TCGGCGATCAGGGAGAGGTCCTGGACGCGGACGGAGAGCTGGTCGGTGGCGTGCAGACCGTGCTCGACGGCGAGGTCGTCCAGCAGGTCGAGGAGGGTACGGCCCGCCTCCTTCAGCCCGGACGCCAGCTCGGTGATCAGGAGGGCCGCGGTGATGCCGTCCTTGTCGCGCACGCCCTCGGGGTCCACGCAGTAGCCGAGGGCCTCCTCGTAGCCGTAGCGCAGGCCGTCGACGCGGGCGATCCACTTGAAGCCGGTGAGCGTCTCCTCGTACGGCAGCCCGGCCTGCTCGGCGATCCGGCCGAGCAGGGAGGAGGAGACGATCGACTCCGCGAAGGTGCCGCTCGCACCGCGGCCGACCAGGTGGGCGGCGAGCAGGGCGCCCACCTCGTCGCCGCGCAGCATGCGCCAGTCGCCGCCGTCGCGCACGGCCACGGCGCAGCGGTCGGCGTCCGGGTCGTTGGCGATGACCAGGTCGGGGTCGGTCGCGCGGGCCCGGGCGAAGGCCAGGTCCATCGCGCCCGGCTCCTCCGGGTTGGGGAAGGCGACCGTCGGGAAGTCGGGGTCGGGTTCGGCCTGTTCGGCGACGAGTTCGGGCTCCGGGAAGCCGGCGCGGGCGAACGCGGCGAGCAGCACGTCCTTGCCGACGCCGTGCATCGCCGTGTAGACGGTGCGGGCGGTGCGGGGGGAGCCGGCGGCCAGCACGGCGTCGGTGCGGGCGAGGTACGCCTTGAGGACGGACTCGTCCAGGACCTGCCAGCCGAACTCCGGGCGCGGTACGTCGTCCAGCGAGGCGATCGCGTCGATCTCGGCGGCGATCCCCGCGTCGGCGGGCGGCACGATCTGGGAGCCGTCGCCCAGGTACACCTTGTAGCCGTTGTCCCGGGGCGGGTTGTGGCTGGCGGTGACCTCCACGCCCGCGACCGCGCCCAGGTGCCGGATCGCGAAGGCCAGCACCGGGGTGGGCAGCGGGCGGGGGAGCACGGCGGCGCGCAGGCCGGCGCCGGTCATCACGGCGGCGGTGTCGCGGGCGAAGTCGGCGGACTTGTGGCGGGCGTCGTAGCCGATGACCACGAGGCCGGCGTCGTCGCCCCCGTGAGGGGTGCCGTTCTTCTTCAGGTACGCCGCGAGACCGGCGGCGGCGCGGATGACGACGCTGCGGTTCATGCGCATCGGGCCGGCCCCGAGTTCGCCGCGCAGACCCGCGGTGCCGAACTGGAGGGTGCCGCCGAAGCGGGCCGCCAGCTCCTCGACGTCACCGGCGTCGATCAGCGCGGCGAGTTCGGCACGGGTGTCCGTGTCGGGGTCCTCGGCGAGCCACGCCTTGGCCCGCGCGATGAGATCGTCGTGCACCTTGGGATCAACCTCTCCTGTGTCTGCCTGGTCCCCCGGGGGCTCGGCCCCCGGATACCGCTTCTTCTGCCCGCGGGTGCGTGCGGCCCGCCGGTACCGCGGTGACGCGTCGTGCCCGGCCGGGGCCGCTTCGGGGTGCGGGGCGGCCCCTACGCCGCCCCGCCCCGTCCGGTCCTACAGCTTGCCCAGGACCTGCGCGAGCAGCGACCCCATGCGGGCGGCCGAGTCGCGGCCCGCCTGGAGGACCTCCTCGTGGTTGAGGGGTTCGCCCGTCATGCCGGCGGCGAGGTTGGTGACCAGGGAGATGCCCAGGACCTCCGCGCCCGCCTCGCGCGCGGCGATGGCCTCCAGGACCGTCGACATGCCGACCAGGTCCGCGCCGATGACACGGGCCATGCGGATCTCGGCCGGGGTCTCGTAGTGCGGGCCGGGGAACTGCGCGTAGACGCCCTCTTCGAGGGAGGGGTCGATCTCCTTGCACAGGGCGCGCAGGCGCGGCGAGTACAGGTCTGTCAGGTCGACGAAGTTGGCGCCCACGATCGGCGAGGTGGCCGTGAGGTTGATGTGGTCGCTGATCAGGACCGGCTGGCCGGGGCGCATGCCCGCGCGCAGACCGCCGCAGCCGTTGGTGAGCACCAGGGTCTTGCAGCCGGCGGCGACGGCCGTGCGGACGCCGTGCGCGACGGCGGCGACGCCGCGGCCCTCGTAGTAGTGCGTGCGGCCCAGGAAGACCAGAGCGCGCTTGTCACCGAAGGAGTACGAGCGGATCTTGCCGCCGTGTCCCTCGACGGCCGGCGGCGGGAAGCCCGGCAGCTCCGTGACCTGGAACTCCGCGTCGGGGGCGCCCAGGGCGTCGACGGCCGGAGCCCAGCCGGAGCCCATCACGAGGGCGACGTCGTGGGTCTCGGCGCCGGTCAGTTCGCGCAGGCGCGCGGCGGCGGCGTCGGCGGCGGCGTAGGGGTCGCCCTGGATGTCGTCCGGAAGAAGAGATGCGTTCACGTGGACGAGGGTAGCCGCTCTTCGCCTACGCGCGTAGATGACAGACCTCACCGGATTGCGATCGTTGTCTTGTCGTTTCCGACGAAGCGTTACCCGAAGTAACCGCAAGGTGGCGGCCGGTGCGGGTCAGCAGGGGCGCTTGCGCAGCTCCATCACGTAGTCGTGGGGTGCGCCGGCGGACTCGACCGCGTCGGCGACCTCGCCCAGATAGCGGGCCGAGGGGAGGCCGCCCTCGTAGTCATTGAGGACGTAGGTCCAGGCCTGCTTCTCGCCGTCCAGGGTGTGGACGCGGACCCGGACGCGCCGGTAGATGCCGAGGCCCACGCCCTCCCAGCGGTCGAGGGACTCCTCGTCCATGGGGGCGATGTCGTACAGGCCGACGAAGACCTGGTCCAGCGGCCCCTCGACGATCGTCGCCAGCGCGCCCTCCCAGCCGAGCTGCTCGCCGCCGAAGGTCAGCCGCCAGTCGTTCAGCCAGCCGGTGGCGCGCAGCGGCGAGTGCGGGGCGCGGCGGGCCATCAGCCGGGCGTCGAGGTTGCCGGCGTACGCGGCATAGAGCGACATGGGGAGAGAGTACGGCAGCGCCCGGATGCGCCCCGTGCGCCCCGGAGGGAGCGAGCGGTTCCGCCCGTGAACATGGTCACCGCCGCCCCCGGGCAGTAGCACCTTGAAGCGTGCGGGACAATGGAGTACGTGACTCGGATCGTGATCATCGGTGGCGGACCCGGCGGATACGAAGCGGCGCTGGTGGCCGCGCAGCTCGGGGCGGAGGTGACCGTCGTCGACTGCGACGGCCTGGGCGGAGCGTCGGTGCTGACCGACTGCGTGCCGTCGAAGACCCTTATCGCCACGGCCGAGGTCATGACGACCTTCGATTCGTCGTACGAGGAACTCGGGATCATCGTCGCCGACGACACCCCGCCGCTGGAGCGGGCGGCCCGGGTCGTCGGCGTGGACCTGGGCAAGGTCAACCGACGGGTCAAGCGGCTCGCGCTGGCGCAGTCGCACGACATCACCGCCTCCGTGACGCGCGCCGGCGCCCGGGTCATGCGCGGGCGCGGACGACTGGAGGGGATGCAGGCGCTCGACGGGTCGAGGAAGGTCGTCGTCACCGTCGCCGACGGCACCGAGGAGACCCTCACCGCCGACGCCGTGCTCATCGCCACCGGCGGCCACCCCCGCGAGCTGCCCGACGCCCAGCCCGACGGCGAGCGCATCCTCAACTGGACCCAGGTCTACGACCTCGACGAACTGCCGGAAGAGCTGATCGTGGTCGGCTCCGGTGTCACCGGTGCCGAGTTCGCCGGCGCCTACCAGGCCCTCGGCTCCAAGGTCACCCTCGTGTCGTCCCGCGACCGCGTGCTGCCCGGCGAGGACCCGGATGCCGCCGCCGTCCTGGAGGACGTCTTCCGCCGCCGCGGCATGAACGTCATGGCCCGGTCCCGCGCGCAGTCCGCCAAGCGCGTCGGCGACCGCGTCGAGGTCACCCTCGCCGACGGCCGGGTCGTCACCGGCAGTCACTGCCTCATGGCCGTCGGGGCCATCCCGAACAGCGCAAACCTCGGCCTGGAGGAGGCCGGCGTCAAGCTGCGCGACTCCGGGCACATCTGGACCGACAAGGTCTCCCGCACCACCGCGCCGGGCGTCTACGCCGCCGGCGACGTGACCGGTGTCTTCGCGCTCGCGTCCGTCGCCGCCATGCAGGGCCGGATCGCCATGTACCACTTCCTGGGCGACGCGGTGGCCCCGCTCAACCTCAAGACGGTCTCCTCCAACGTCTTCACCGACCCGGAGATCGCCACCGTCGGCTACACGCAGGCGGACGTGGACGCGGGCAAGATCGACGCCCGGGTCGTCAAGCTGCCGCTGCTGCGCAACCCGCGGGCCAAGATGCAGGGCATCCGGGACGGCTTCGTCAAGATCTTCTGCCGGCCGGGCACGGGGATCGTCGTGGGCGGTGTGGTCGTCGCGCCGCGCGCCTCGGAACTCATCCACCCCATCTCGATCGCCGTCGACAACAACCTGACGGTCGAACAGATCGCGAACGCGTTCACGGTCTACCCCTCCCTTTCGGGGTCGATCGCGGAGGTCGCCCGGCAGCTGCACACCCGCAAGGCGAGCGCCGAGGGCTGACGGCTGCGGCAACTCCTCGCTGGTCACGGGGAGTTGCCGGGTATGCGTCCGGCATAGTCGCGGTGGGTAGGTCTTATACCACTTCCGGTACCGCCATGCGAACAACTTCTGTTATTCGGCGCAAACTGCTGAAAGCAGACGGTCGCTGGGGTTACTGTCAGTTTCGTGTTCGCTGCTGAACGTCGCCAATTGATCCTCGAAATGGTGCGAGCGAACGGTGCGGTGTCGCTCCGTGAACTCGCCCGCGTCGTCCAGACCTCCGAAGTGACCGTACGGCGGGACGTGCGGGCACTGGAGGCGGAAGGACTCCTCGACCGCCGGCACGGCGGTGCCGTACTGCCGGGTGGCTTCACGCGGGAGTCCGGCTTCCCGCAGAAGTCCCATCTTGCGACCGCCGAGAAGACGGCGATCGCCGATCTCGCCGCCGGCCTCGTCGAAGAGGGCGAGGCGATCGTGGTCGGGGCCGGTACGACCACGCAGGAGCTGGCCCGCCGGCTCGCCCGCGTGCCCGGTCTCACGGTGGTCACCAACTCCCTCCTGGTCGCACAGGCGCTGGCCCATGCGAACCGGGTGGAGGTGGTGATGACCGGGGGCACCCTGCGCGGGTCCAACTACGCCCTCGTCGGCTCCGGGGCCGAACAGTCGCTCCAGGGGCTGCGGGTGTCGAAGGCCTTCCTCTCCGGGAGCGGACTGACCGCCGAGCGGGGCCTGTCCACCTCCAACATGCTCTCCGCCTCCGTCGACCGGGCGCTGGTGCAGGCCGCGGCGGAGGTCGTGGTCCTCGCGGACCACACCAAGCTGGGCACGGACACGATGTTCCAGACCGTGCCGACGGACCTGATCACCCGCCTGGTCACCGACGAACCGCCCGCCCATGACGACCGCGCCGCCACCGAGTTGCAGGCCCTCGCCGATCAGGGGGTGCAGATCGCCGTGGCCGGGGCGAACGGTAACCCGGGGGGTGACCAGGTCCCGGCAACCCGCCGCGCCCAGCTGCCGGGGCCGCGCAGGGGCCAGCTCCCCGCCAACACCCTCCGCTCCGCCCCTCCCCTGGGCGACCAGTCGGCCGGCCCGGACCGGGCCCGGGTCGCGGACTTGCGCCGCCGCTGAACGCCGCGCCGGCTTCGGCGGAGGT
>NZ_VOGW01000207.1:11897-20316 GCF_007896895.1 Streptomyces misionensis
GCCGGGAGACCGGTGGGAACGCGGGCGCAGGGCGAGCTCGGGGCGCGGCGCCCCCCGGCGAGACACCCGCCCCCGAGAACACCACCGGCCCCCGGCGGAGAGCCGGGGGCCGGTGTGTCGCTTGGAAAGCGGGGATCAGTCCTTGATCTCGCAGATGGCCGCGCCCGACGTGATGGACGCGCCCACCCCCGCGTTGAGGCCCTTGATGGTGCCGGCCTTGTGAGCGTTGAGGGGCTGCTCCATCTTCATGGCCTCCAGGACGACGACCAGGTCGCCCTCCTTGACCTCCTGGCCCTCCTCCACGGCGATCTTGACGATCGTGCCCTGCATCGGCGAGGCGAGGGTGTCACCGGAGGCCACGGGGCCGGACTTCTTCGCGGCGCGGCGCTTCGGCTTGGCGCCGGCGGCGAGGCCGGTGCGGGCCAGCGACATGCCCAGCGACGACGGGAGGGAGACCTCCAGGCGCTTGCCGCCGACCTCGACGACGACGGTCTCGCGGCCCGCGTCCTCCTCCGCCTCGACGTCGGCGGGCGCCGCGAAGGGCTTGATCTCGTTGACGAACTCGGTCTCGATCCAGCGGGTGTGGACCTTGAACGGCTCGGCGGAACCGGTCAGTTCGGGGGCGAAGGCCGGGTCCCTGACCACGACGCGGTGGAACGGGATCGCGGTCGCCATGCCCTCGACCTGGAACTCGTCCAGCGCCCGCGCGGCCCGCTCCAGGGCCTCCTTGCGGGTGCGGCCGGTGACGACCAGCTTGGCGAGCAGCGAGTCCCACGCCGGGCCGATGACCGAGCCGGACTCGACGCCGGCGTCCAGGCGGACACCGGGGCCGGACGGCGGGTCGAACGTGGTGACCGTGCCGGGGGCCGGCAGGAAGTTGCGGCCCGGGTCCTCGCCGTTGATGCGGAACTCGAAGGAGTGGCCGCGCAGCTCCGGGTCGCCGTAGCCCAGTTCCTCGCCGTCGGCGATGCGGAACATCTCACGGACCAGGTCGATGCCGGCGACCTCCTCGCTCACCGGGTGCTCGACCTGGAGGCGGGTGTTGACCTCCAGGAAGGAGATCGTGCCGTCCTGGCCGACCAGGAACTCACAGGTGCCCGCGCCCTCGTAACGGGCCTCCTTCAGGATGGCCTTGGAGGCGCGGTACAGCTCGGCGACCTGCTCGTCGGACAGGAACGGCGCCGGGGCCTCCTCCACGAGCTTCTGGTGGCGGCGCTGGAGGGAGCAGTCACGGGTGGAGACGACGACCACGTTGCCGTGCTTGTCCGCCAGGCACTGGGTCTCCACGTGCCGCGGACGGTCCAGGTAGCGCTCCACGAAGCACTCGCCGCGGCCGAAGGCGGCGACCGCCTCGCGCACCGCCGAGTCGTACAGCTCGGGCACCTCTTCGAGGGTGCGGGCGACCTTCAGGCCGCGGCCACCGCCACCGAAGGCGGCCTTGATGGCGATCGGCAGGCCGTGCTCCTCGGCGAAGGCCACGACCTCGTCGGCACCGCTGACCGGGTCCGGCGTGCCGGCCACCAGGGGGGCGCCGGCGCGCTGGGCGATGTGCCGGGCCGCCACCTTGTCGCCCAGGTCGCGGATGGCCTGCGGGGGCGGGCCGATCCAGTTCAGGCCCGCGTCGATCACGGCCTGCGCGAATTCGGCGTTCTCCGAGAGGAAGCCGTAACCCGGATGGATGGCGTCCGCGCCGGATTCGCGGGCCGCGTTCAGGACCTTCTCGATGTCCAGGTAGCTGGTCGCCGGGGTGTCACCGCCCAGGGCGAACGCCTCATCCGCCGCGCGGACATGCAGAGCGTCCCGGTCCGGGTCCGCGTAGACGGCCACGCTCGCGATCCCCGCGTCCCGGCAGGCCCGGGCCACGCGGACAGCGATTTCGCCACGGTTGGCGATGAGCACCTTGCGCACGATTGAGGCTCCCTCCTTGAAACAAGCCGAGTTTAGGGACTGCCGACACGGCACTTCGACCCGTCCCCAATGGTGAGCTTGCCCACACGGAGCGTGATGCGGGGCTCGCCCGACCCGCGAAAGTCCCGGTGGCACCTTGCTACGCAGGACTCCTTCGGAAAACCCTAGCCCGCCCATGTGGCCAAGGTCTCTGTAAGGGCGTGCCGCGCCCCACTCGGTTTCTTTGTCGAGTCCCTACGAATGGCCCAATGATTCTTTGCTGCAGCGCGAACCCTTGTCCCCTGGTTTACCCGTTAGTAGCGTTCACGGCGTCCCGCACTACTGCGGGTAACAGCGAGCGGCTCGGGAGTGGGTGGGGATCGGTGGTGCGCAGGCCGGTGGCGTGGGTGGTGACCGTCGTCCTCCTGGTGGAGGCGCTCGGCGTCGCGGCGCTGAACTGGTTCCTCGGCATGGTCGTGGAGCGGCAGAAGATGTCCATGGCCGGTGTGGACCCGCATCTGATGTCGACGTCCTCGAAGATCGGCGGCGTCGTCTTCGGCCTGTACTTCGCGCTGTGCGCGCTGGTCGCCCTGCTGGTGGCGGTCCGCGACCGCGCCCCCGCCGGGTTCGGCCGCGTCCTGCTGGTCAGCGCGGCGGTCGTGCACGGCCTGCTGGGCGCCTTCGCCTGGGGCCTGGTCGGCTGGACGGCCTTCCTGGTCATGGTGGCGGTGCTCGCGCTCCTCGTGCTGCTCCTGGTCTCCTACGACCGGGACGGCGGCCCCGGGCCGCGAGCGGTGCCCGGCGGGGACGGCGGGACGGGCGGCGAGCCGATGGCCGGGCACGGACCGGCCGCCGCCCCCGCGGGGGAGCCCGTGGTGGGCCGTACGGAGGAGCCCCAGGACGGGGACGGGGAGGAGCCGCAGGACTCCGTCCCCGCCGGGTTCACTCCGCCGGTGCCCACAACTCCGTGATGCCGACGCCCAGTTCGGCCAGCAGCTTGCGCACCAGGGGCAGGCTGATGCCGATCACGTTGCCGTGGTCGCCGTCGATGCCCTCGATGAACGGCGCGGACCGGCCGTCCAGGGTGAACGCCCCGGCGACGTGGAGGGGCTCGCCGGAGGCCACGTAGGCGGCGATCTCCTCGTCGCTGGGCTCGCCGAACCGCACGACGGTGGAGGCGGTCGCCGACACGTACCGCTTGGCCTCCGTGTCCCAGATGCAGTGCCCCGTCTGGAGCACGCCGGCCCGGCCGCGCATCGACTTCCAGCGGGCGGTGGCCTCCTCGGTGTCGGCGGGCTTGCCGAGCGCGCGCCCGTCCAGCTCCAGCACGGAGTCGCAGCCGATCACCAGGGCCCCCTGCACCTCGGGCAGCGCCGCCACGACGGAGGCCTTCGCCTCGGCCAGGGCGAGCGCCAGCTCGGCCGGGGTGGGAGCGGTGACGGCGTCCTCGTCGACCCCGCTGACCACGACCTCGGGGGCGAGACCCGCCTGCCGGAGCAGGCCGAGGCGGGCGGGGGACTGGGAGGCGAGCACGAGTCGCCTGCGGCGCGTTGCGGTCATGCCGTCAGGTTAGTCACCCGGTTGCCGCGGGGCGCACCAGGCGAGCGGGCACGGGCCGGCCCGACCCGGAAAAGGCCCTAACGCAGACCGGCCACGGCCATCGCCAGGATCACCACGACGGCCATCAGGACGCCGAGCCGTCGCAGCATGTCCTGCGCGTCGCGCAGCTCTTTCGGCGGCTCGTCGTCCGGGTCCGACCACAACATGCCCCCAGCGTGCGGCCCGGCCGGTGGGGGCCGCCTGAGTACCGGTACTCAAGTCGGCCCCGCCGTCGCGTGCCGGCGTGTGGTCTCGCTCACGCGCCCCTTCGGGGCGTCCCCCAGGGGGACGCTCCCCGGGGAATCTCCCTAGCTCGGCCAGTAGGTGCGGGCCCAGGACGCCGGGCCCGGCCGGGGGACCCGGGCGGCGGCGATCCGCGACGGGTCCGCCCACGCGTCCCCCGGCCCCGGCGCGCCGGACGGCGCCGCCGCTGCCGCCGCGGCGCGGGCGCGGACCACCGCCAGGGCGGCGGCCAGCTCCTCGGGGGTCGGGTTGCCTCGTACGACCTTGATCGTCATGTCGGCTCCTGTCGGTCGGCGGGCCTAGAGGGGGATGTTGCCGTGCTTCTTCGGGGGCAGTGATTCCCGCTTGGTGCGCAGCTGACGCAGACCCCGGACGATGTGGGCGCGGGTGTCGGACGGCATGATCACCGCGTCGACGTAGCCGCGCTCGGCCGCCACGTAGGGGTTGAGGAGGGTGTCCTCGTACTCCCGGACCAGCCGGGCCCGCACGGCCTCCACGTCCTCGCCGCTCGCCTCCGCCTCGGCGAGGCTGCGCCGGTGCAGGATGTTGACCGCGCCCTGGGCGCCCATGACGGCGATCTGGGCGGTGGGCCAGGCCAGGTTGAGGTCGGCGCCCAGGTGCTTGGAGCCCATGACGTCGTAGGCGCCGCCGAAGGCCTTGCGGGTGATCACGGTGATCAGCGGGACGGTGGCCTCGGCGTAGGCGTAGATCAGCTTGGCGCCGCGCCGGATGATGCCCTCGTGCTCCTGGCCGACGCCGGGCAGGAAGCCGGGCACGTCCACGAAGGTCAGCACCGGCACGTTGAAGGCGTCGCAGGTGCGCACGAAGCGGGCGGCCTTCTCGGAGGCGTCGATGTCGAGGCAGCCCGCGAACTGCATCGGCTGGTTGGCGACGACGCCCACCGGGTGGCCCTCGACCCGGCCGAACCCGGTGACGATGTTCGGCGCGAACAGGGCCTGCGTCTCGAAGAACTCGCCGTCGTCCACGACGTGTTCGACCACCGTGCGGATGTCGTACGGCTGGTTGGCGCTGTCCGGGACGAGGGTGTCCAGCTCGCGGTCCTCGTCGCTGACGGAGAGGTCCGCCTCCTCGGGGAACACCGGGGGCTCGGAGAGGTTGTTGGACGGCAGGTACGACAGCAGCTGCTTGATGTACTCGACGGCGTCCTTCTCGTCCCCGGCCATGTGGTGGGCCACGCCGGACACGGCGTTGTGGGTGCGGGCGCCGCCCAGCTCCTCGAAGCCGACGTCCTCGCCGGTGACGGTCTTGATGACGTCCGGGCCGGTGATGAACATGTGCGAGGTCTGGTCGACCATCACCGTGAAGTCGGTGATGGCCGGCGAGTACACCGCGCCGCCCGCGCACGGGCCGACGACCAGGCTGATCTGCGGGATCACGCCCGAGGCATGGGTGTTGCGGCGGAAGATCTCGCCGTAGGCGCCGAGCGAGGCGACGCCCTCCTGGATCCGGGCGCCGCCGGAGTCGTTGATCCCGATGATCGGGCAGCCGGTCTTCAGGGCGAAGTCCATCACCTTGGCGATCTTCTGGCCGTAGACCTCGCCGAGGGCGCCGCCGAAGACGGTGAAGTCCTGGGAGAAGACGGCGACCGGACGGCCGTCGACGGTGCCGTAGCCGGTGACGACCCCGTCTCCGTACGGCCGGTTCCGCTCCAGCCCGAAGTTGGTGGAGCGGTGCTGGGCGAACTCGTCGAGTTCGACGAACGACCCCTCGTCCAGGAGCAGTTCGATCCGCTCACGGGCCGTCAGCTTGCCCTTGGCGTGCTGCTTCTCGACGGCGCGTTCCGAGCCGGCGTGCGTCGCCTCGTGAATGCGCCGCTGGAGATCCGCGAGCTTGCCCGCGGTCGTGTGAATGTCGATCCCTTGGATCTCTTGACGCTCTTCCGGCTCGGACATCGGGATGCGGCTCCCTGCCTGCTCAAAAGGGGGGACGGTTACTCGTTCGTAGAGTAGTGCTGGGCCTACCGATCAGCACTGCGTCGTTTGCCACACCTAGGGTGGCTTGCATGACGCCCCGAGATGCAGCAGACGACAACCGCGGCCGCTGGTCCGATCTGGACCGCCCGCCGCTGAACGCGACCGCCCTGCGCCGGGCCCTGGTGCGCGAGGACGGTCTGTGGTCCGGGCTCGACGTGGTGCAGAGCACCGGTTCCACCAACGACGACCTGGTGGCCCGGGCGGCGGCCGGTCCGGTGCCGGAGGGCGCGGTGCTGGTGGCGGAGGAGCAGACGACCGGGAAGGGACGCCTGGACCGCCGGTGGTCGGCGCCGCCGCGCTCCGGCCTCTTCGTCTCCGTGCTGCTGCGGCCCGCCGGGGTGCCCATCGAGCGCTGGGGGTGGCTGCCGCTGCTCACCGGGGTCGCGGTGGCCACGGGGCTGGCGCGGGCGGCGGGCGTGGACACGGCGCTGAAGTGGCCGAACGACCTGCTGGTGACCGTGGACGGCGAGGAGCGCAAGGCCGGGGGCATCCTCCTGGAGCGGGCCGGCGACGACGGCGTGGTGATCGGCTTCGGCCTCAACGTCTCGCTGCGGGCGGACGAACTGCCGATCCCGGGCGCGGGTTCGCTGCTGCTGGCGGGGGCCGTGAACACGGACCGGGACCCGCTGCTGCGGGCGGTGCTGCGCTCCCTGGAGACCTGGTACGGCCGCTGGCGCGCGGCGGACGGCGACCCCGCCGCGTGCGGCCTCCAGGAGGCCTACGCGGCCGGCTGCGCCACGCTGGGCCGCACGGTGCGGGCGCAGTTGCCGGGCGACCGCGACCTCGTCGGCGAGGCGGTGGCCGTGGACGGCGACGGCCGCCTGGTCATCGCCACGTCGGAGGGCGTCCAGGAGCCGGTGGGAGCGGGCGACATCGTCCATCTGCGACCGGCGTGACGCGGGATGGGGCGGACGCTCGCGGGGCACCGCTCCCCGTGAGGCGCGGCCACGGCGCCCGTGAGGGGCGCGGGGGACCGCGCGTCCGGGGTGGTGGCGCGACTGTGGGCGGCGGGACTGGGCCCCGGCGGTTTTCCGGGCTGTGCGGCCGGCCGGGTTCGGCGTGCTGCCGTGCCCACCCCGGCCGCCCTGGACGGCGCGGCTGCCCGCGCCCCCCGGCGGCATGAGCGGTCGTTGCCGGGTCGGCGGTCGGCGGTCGGCGGTCGGCGGTCGGCGGTCGGCGGTCGGCGCGGTGGCACGACGGCCCCTGCGTTCACGGCGCCCGTGAAGGCCGCGGGGAGCCGTGCGACGGCGCGGGCGGTGGAGGGCGTGGGCCGCGGGTGCGGGGGGCGGCCGGGGGCCGCAAGCTGAGGGCGGGGGCGGACCGACTCGGGCGCGGGACCCGCCGGTGCGGGACAGGTGGACGTCGGCCGAACCCGACGGAGTGAGCTGGCGCACACCTGCCGTAGAGTTGAGGCCGGTCGATACCTGACCGCGGCAGATCGGAAGGGCAGCAGGCGTGACCGTCGACGACACGGGCCCCGGCGAGCAAGGCCGGACGGACCCCAGCGCCGCCGACTCCGGCGAGGATCCGCTCGCGCTCCGCCTCGAACAGCTCATCCTGGGCGCCGAGCGCCGCTACACCCCTTTCCAGGCCGCCCGCAGCGCAGGCGTCTCCATGGAGCTGGCGTCCCGCTTCTGGCGGGCGATGGGCTTCGCGGACATAGGCCAGGCCAAGGCCCTCACCGAGGCCGACGTGCTCGCCCTGCGCCGGCTCGCCGGTCTGGTGGAGGCGGGCCTGCTCAGTGAGGCCATGGCGGTGCAGGTGGCCCGTTCGACCGGCCAGACCACCGCCCGGTTGGCCGAGTGGCAGATCGATTCCTTCCTGGAGGGGCTGACCGAGCCCCCCGAGCCCGGCATGACCCGCACCGAGGTGACGTACCCCCTGGTCGAGCTGCTGCTGCCGGAGCTGGAGGAGTTCCTGGTCTACGTCTGGCGCCGGCAGCTCGCCGCCGCCACCGGCCGGGTCGTCCAGGCCGCGGACGACGAGGAGATGGTGGACCGCCGGCTGGCCGTCGGCTTCGCCGACCTCGTCGGGTTCACCCGGCTGACCCGCCGCATGGAGGAGGAGGAACTCGGCGAACTGGTCGAGGCCTTCGAGACCACCGCAGCCGACCTGGTGGCCGCGCGCGGCGGCCGGCTCATCAAGACCCTCGGTGACGAGGTGCTCTACGCGGCGGACGACGCGGGCACGGCCGCGGACATCGCGCTGCGCCTGGTGGAGACGCTGGCCAACGACGAGACGATGCCCGAACTGCGCGTCGGCATGGCGTTCGGCACCGTGACCACCCGGATGGGCGATGTCTTCGGTACGACGGTGAACCTCGCCTCCCGGCTGACCTCCATCGCCCCGCGCGACGCCGTGCTGGTGGACAGCGCGTTCGCCGAGGAGCTGATCCGCACCCGCGAGGCCCCCGCCTCGGAGGCGGAGGCGGCCGAGGCCGCGGCGGCCGCCGAGAAGGAGGGCGAGGAGCCGCCGTCGTACCGCTTCGCGCTCCAGCCGATGTGGCAGCGGCCCGTGCGCGGGCTCGGCGTGGTCGAGCCGTGGCTGCTCGCCCGCCGGGACGGCCGGCAGTCGTAGCCGTCGGTCCCCATCGGCCGTAGCCGTCAGCCCCAGCGGGGGCCCGTCACGTCCACGCAGAGGCCGATCACCGGCAGGCACAGCCCGCCCGGACCGGGCGCCGGTGCGCTCTGGCCGGG
>NZ_VOGW01000208.1 GCF_007896895.1 Streptomyces misionensis
GGGTGACGCTCGGGGTGGTGTCCGGGACGAGCCGGGGTTCGGCCGCCGCGGTGCCCGGGGCGCCGACGCCGGACTCCGGGTAGATGCGGACCAGACCGAGCACCCCGGCCGCGAGGACGAGGCCGCCGACGGCGAGCAGGGCCTTGCGACGGCGGGGCCTGCGGTGCCGGCCGCGCCGGAAGCCGGGGAACCTGCCGCCCGGCTCCGCCGGTGCGGTCGGCGTCGTGGACGTCGTGGCTATCGGAGTACCGGTCGCTTGCATGTTCTCTCTCCCCCCAACGCGCAGCGCACGCTATGCGCTCCTGTGGGCGATGTGGGGGGAGACGGCCGCCATGTCACTCGAACGGGCGTAGCGGTGTGGGGTTTCCCGTGATCGGGTGCGGCTGCGATGATCGGGCCGACAGTGGGTTAACCCGCGTTAACAGGTGTACCGGAGGATGCGATGAGCGAGGCGCGGTTCGGGGAGTTCGTGCTGGTACGGCGGCACGGGTACGTCGCGGAGCTGGTGCTGGACCGGCCCAAGGCGATGAACGCCGTCTCCACGGAGATGGCCCGCTCGATCGCGGCCGCGTGCACGGCGCTGGGCGAGGACCGGGACGCGCGCGTGGTCGTCCTGACCTCGTCGCACGAGCGGGCCTTCTGCGTCGGCGCGGACCTCAAGGAGCGGAACTCCTTCACCGACGCGGACCTGGTGCGGCAGCGGCCGGTGGCGCGGGGTGCCTACACCGGGGTGCTGGAGATGCCGATGCCGACGATCGCGGCGGTGCACGGGTTCGCGCTGGGCGGCGGGTTCGAGCTGGCGCTCTCCTGCGACCTGATCGTGGCCGACCGCACGGCCGTGGTGGGGCTGCCGGAGGTGTCCGTGGGCGTGATCCCCGGCGGTGGTGGCACGCAGCTGCTGCCGCGGCGGGTCGGGGCGGCCAGGGCGGCCGAGCTGATCTTCTCGGCGCGGCGGCTGGAGGCCGCGGAGGCCGGTGAGCTGGGGCTGGTGGACCAGGTGGTCGAGGAGGGGCGGGACCGGGACGAGGCGCTGGCGCTCGCGGCGCGGATCGCGGCCAACTCC
>NZ_VOGW01000209.1:0-16225 GCF_007896895.1 Streptomyces misionensis
GGGGGTCGCCGCGTTCAACGAGAAGCGGAAGCCGCAGTGGCCGGGCGAGTAGGTGCCCGGGGCCACCGCTCACCCGCGCCGCCCACCAACGTCACAAACCGCCCAAACTCTCCCTAACCTGGAGTAATGGGTGACGACAAGCGGCTTGCCGCAGTGGTGGCACTGGCCCAGGGGATGGCCGCGGCGCACACCCCCCGGGACTCGTGGGAGGCCGCCGCTCTCGGCGCCTGCCGCGCGCTGGACGGCAGTTTCGCCGCGCTGTCGGTGTGGGAGCGGGACCTGGGCCGGCTGCGGGTGCTGGTGAACGTCGGGGACCGGCGCCCGGACGAGGAGCAGTTCCCGGACGCCGAGGCCTACCCGGTGCACCAGTTCCCGGAGATCACCGAGTTCCTGCACGAACGCTGGGCCGGCGGCGGTGGCCCCAACGCCTGGGTGGAGACCGCCGAGGGCACCGCCGCCGGCACCCCCGGCTACTTCCACCGGCGCGTCGCCGCGCTGCGCCGCCGCGGCCGCGGCTGCTGCGTCGTCGCCCCCGTCGTGCTGCACGGCAGGGCCTGGGGCGAGGTGTACGTCGCCCGCGCCATCGGGTGTCCCGTCTTCGGCCGCGCCGACGCCGACTTCGCCACCGTGCTCGCCGCGGTCGTCGCCGCCGGGCTCGCGCAGACCGAGCAGCTGGAGGAGGCCCGCAGGCTCGCCTTCACCGACTCCCTCACCGGCCTCGCCAACCGCCGGGCCGTCGACGTCCACCTGGAGGAGGCGATCGAGCGGCACCGGGCGGACGGCGCCGTCGTCAGCCTCGTGGTCTGCGATCTCAACGGGCTCAAGCGGGTCAACGACACCCAGGGGCACGCCGTCGGCGACCGGCTCCTGGAGCGCTTCGGGTCGGTGCTGTCGCTGTGCGGGGCGATGGTGCCGGGCGCCCTCGCCGCGCGGCTCGGCGGGGACGAGTTCTGCCTGCTCGCGGTCGGTCCGCCCGCCGACGAGGTGGTCAAGGCGGCGGACGAGCTGTGCCGCCGGGCGGGCGTGCTGGAGCTGGGGGAGGGGGTGGCCTGCGGGGTCGCCTCGACCGAGGACCCGATCGGCCCGGTGGACGACGCCCGGCGGCTCTTCCGGCTCGCGGACGCCGCCCAGTACCGGGCCAAGGCCCTGCGCGCGGACCGCCCCGTGGTGGCCGGCCGGGAGGGGCCGGACGATCCGGTCGTCCGCCTCGCCGACGAGCCGCCGCCCTCCCGCGCCGAACGCCGCCGCTTCCGCGGCCGCCGGCCGTGAGGCGAAGGCCACATCGTCCCGTAAGGGGCGCTCCCCGGCCCCACTAGTGACATCACTGCATTCAATGCGTACGCTCCTGAATATGGATATGCACACTGTGGTGGTGGGGACGTCCGGTGTCTCGGCGTCCGACGTTCTCGCCGTGGCGCGCGGCGCTGCCCGCATCGAGCTGTCGGAGGAGGCGGTGGCCGCCCTGGCCGCGGCCCGCGAGATCGTGGACGCGCTGGCGGCCAAGCCGGACCCGGTCTACGGCGTCTCCACCGGCTTCGGCGCCCTGGCGACCCGGCACATCAGCCCGGAGCTCCGTGCCCAGCTGCAGCGCAACATCGTCCGCTCGCACGCCGCCGGCATGGGCCCGCGGGTGGAGCGCGAAGTCGTACGGGCCCTGATGTTCCTGCGGCTGAAGACGGTGTGCTCCGGGCACACCGGCGTGCGCCCCGAGGTGGCGCAGACCATGGCCGACGTGCTCAACGCCGGGATCACCCCGGTCGTGCACGAGTACGGCTCCCTCGGCTGCTCCGGCGACCTCGCCCCGCTGTCGCACTGCGCACTGACCCTGATGGGAGAGGGCGAGGCCGAGGGCTCCGACGGGGTCGTACGGCCCGCGGGCGAACTGCTCGCCGCGCACGGGATCCAGCCGGTCGAGCTGCGCGAGAAGGAGGGGCTCGCCCTCCTCAACGGCACCGACGGCATGCTCGGCATGCTGGTCATGGCCCTCGCCGACCTCGACACCCTCTACAAGTCCGCCGACATCACCGCCGCCCTCACCCTGGAGGCGCTGCTCGGCACCGACAAGGTGCTCGCGCCCGAGCTGCACGCCATCCGCCCGCACCCGGGCCAGGGCGACTCCGCCGCCAACATGCTGGCCGTGCTGAAGGGCTCCCAGCTCACCGGGCACCACCAGGACGACGCCCCGCGCGTCCAGGACGCCTACTCGGTGCGCTGCGCCCCGCAGGTCGCGGGTGCCGGCCGGGACACCATGGCGCACGCCCGCCTGGTCGCCGAGCGCGAGCTGGCCTCCGCCGTGGACAACCCGGTGGTGCTGCCCGGGGGCACCTCCGGGGGAGGGCGCGTGGAGTCCAACGGCAACTTCCACGGCGCCCCGGTCGCCTACGTCCTCGACTTCCTCGCGATCGCCGCCGCCGACCTCGGCTCCATCGCCGAGCGCCGCACCGACCGGCTGCTGGACAAGAACCGCAGCCACGGCCTGCCGCCGTTCCTCGCCGACGACGCCGGTGTGGACTCCGGTCTGATGATCGCCCAGTACACGCAGGCCGCCCTGGTCAGCGAGATGAAGCGGCTCGCCGTCCCGGCCTCGGCCGACTCGATCCCGTCCTCCGCGATGCAGGAGGACCACGTCTCCATGGGCTGGTCGGCCGCGCGCAAGCTGCGCACCGCCGTGGACAACCTGACCCGGATCATCGCCGTCGAGCTGTACGCGGCCACCCGCGCCCTGGAGCTGCGCGAGGGTCTGAGCCCGGCGCCCGCCTCCCGGGCCGTGATCGAGGCCGTCCGCGCCGCCGGTGTCCAGGGCCCCGGCCCGGACCGCTTCCTCGCCCCCGACCTGGCCGCGGCCGACGCCTTCGTGCGCGGCGGCCACCTGGTCGCGGCCGCGGAGACGGTCACCGGCCCGCTGCGGTGAACCGGGGAAACCCGCTGCGGTGAGCGTGAAAAAGGGGCCCTGTCGCCGTACAGGGCCCCCGCTTCTTCCCCCTCACGTGAGCTTGGCCTCCTGGGCCTTCACCTCACGTGAGCCTGGCCTCCTGGGCCTTCACCACCGCCGGGGTCACCGCGTAGGCCTTCTTGGCCATCATCGAGCCCAGGTTCACCGTGAAGTAGCCGGACAGGGTGCTGCCGTGCCGGTCGACCTCGCCGTACACCGGGGCCACGTCCCCGTCCGTCTCGCTGAACGCGGCGAACGCCACCGAGCCGTCCCCGCCGCCCGCGGCCTTCTCCTCGGTCACCTTGGTGAACTTCACCTTGGTGCCCGCCTGTTCGCCGACGAAGCCGCCCGCGCACGCCTTCACCGCGGCCGACACCGCCTTCAGGGCCTGCTCGGCGCCGCCGCCGTCGTACGAGGCGAGCGTCACCGTGGTGACGTCCCGGTCCAGGGACTTCTGGAGCTCTCCCTCGAACTTGTTCTCGTCCAGGTCCTCCAGGGACGTCGGCTTGCCCGACGGCCGCTTCTTCGCCTTCTCGGTGGCGAGCTGGTCGGTGCTGGCCTGCGCGTCGGCGGGCGGGAGCCCGCTGAGCACCCGGGTCAGGGGGCGGCAGTCCGCGTTGTCGGTGGTGATCCGCTTGGCCTTGGCCTGCTTGACCGGTCCGACGTCGAACCCGGGCAGCTCGTCACCGGTGACGACGAGCTTCTTCAACTCGGCGGCGCTCAGGGCTTTTTCAGGGCTCTTGCCCTTGGCGGCCGAGGAACTGTCCGAAGACTCCCCGGAACAGCCCGTGACAAGGGCGAACGACAGCGCGCTCACAGCGACGGCGGCGCACAGTCGCACGCCCGATGATCTCTTCATGGGCGAACTATGTGATCACTGTTAAAGATCAGTCAAGAGAGATTAAAACCCCAGGCGTTCGCGGCGCACCGAATACACCACGAATCCGGCGCCCAGAGCGAGGAACAGACTGCCGCCGACGACGTACGGGGTGGTGTCCGGACTTCCGGTGTCGGCGAGTTGCGCGTGGTCGTCCGCCGCGCGGTCCCCGGTCTGCGTGGTGTCCGCCGATATCGCTCCGGCCCGCTCGGTGACCGGCGCGGAGAGGGCGGAGACGGAGCCGGCCGCCGTGTCTCTCGCCGGGGTTTCCTGGGACGCGTTCGCGGACGGGACGAACCACAGGGCGCAGAGCAGGGTGCCCGCGGCGGTGGCGGTCAGCAACGGGCGGCGAGCGGATGACACGGAATATCGATCCCCTTGTGACGCTGGCGAATTGGCCGTGTGGGGCGATGTTAGTGAAAGGCGCGGGTCACGGGAAAGTCACGGGAGGTTTCGGCCGTACGCTCGCGCCATGAGTGACGAAGAGACATCACGTTTTGTGCGGCTTCGCGTGGAGCTGGTGGTCGAGGTGCAGGACGAGGACGGGCTGGCCAAGGCCGCACTGCGCCGGCTCGCCGCGGACCCGGAGCTGCCGGAGGCCGAGCGCGGTCAGGCCGAGAGCGCTGTGACGGAAGACACCGCGGAGGCCCTGGCGTACCTCGTGGATCCGTTCGACCTGGTCAGCGAGGTGCCCGGGGTGGAACTCCAGCAGGCCTCCTGGTCCAGCGAGCGGATCGACTACGACCCTGACTCGCCCGAATGGGACATGGACGAGGATGATGGGCAGGACGACGAAGAAGAGGACGGCATCGGCTGAACGTCCCGGGGCACTCCAGACCCCGGACGGCAACCGCCGTCCGGGGTTTCGCCGTCTCAGGGGGGCGCACGCAACGGCCACGCACCACGCACCGCCCGGCGGCGGACCGCCAGCCGCCTCGCGGGGTGGTGTGCCCCACAATCCGGCGGATCCGGAACGGGACGAACCGGCCGTAGCGTTGAAGGTCCTCACGGGGAACTCTCGGGGTTATCTGCGACTCGGCAACGATGGAGAAGTTTGTGATGACGGACGGTAAGCGGCGCAAGGGCCTGGTGGCCGCGTCCGCTCTGCTCGGTGGTGTGCTGATGCTCTC
The DNA here is from genome assembly GCF_007896895.1 of Streptomyces misionensis. Classification (GTDB taxonomy): domain Bacteria; phylum Actinomycetota; class Actinomycetes; order Streptomycetales; family Streptomycetaceae; genus Streptomyces; species Streptomyces misionensis_A. Next base: position 4,940 of record NZ_VOGW01000209.1, read on the forward strand.
GGCCTGTTCCGGAGGGGACAAGGCCTCGGCCCACGGCAACGGCGAATCATCGCAGGCCCAGGCCGACGCGGCGGCGGCCAAGAAGTCGTCGGAGGCACAGATCGCCGTGACGCCGAAGGACGGCTCGAACAACGCGTCGATCAACAACTCCGGTACCGTCACGGTCAGCAAGGGCACGCTCACCACGGTCACCATGACCACCGAGGACGGCAAGAGCGTCGCCGGCCAGCTGTCCGCGGACAAGACCAGCTGGAAGCCGACCGTCCAGCTGGAGCGGTCCACCACCTACAAGATCGCCGCGGAGGCCAAGGACTCCCAGGGCCGCATAGCCCACGAGAACGCGTCCTTCACCACCGTCTCCCCGACCAACAGTTTCATCGGCTCCTTCACCCCCGACAACGGCTCGACCGTCGGCGTGGGCATGCCGGTCTCGATCAACTTCGACAAGGCGATCACCAACAAGGCGGCCGTGCAGAAGGGCATCACGGTCAGCTCCAGCAGCGGCCAGGAGGTCGCCTGCCACTGGTTCGGCGCCAACCGCATGGACTGCCGCCCCCAGGACTACTGGAAGGAAGGCTCCACCGTCACCCTGAAGCTCGCCCTCGACGGCGTCCAGGGCGCCAGCGGCGTCTACGGCGTCCAGCAGAAGACGGTCACCTTCCACATCGGCCGCAACCAGGTCTCCTACGTCGACGCGCAGACCCACCAGATGAAGGTCACGCAGGACGGCAAGGTCGTCAAGACCATCCCGATCTCCGCCGGTTCCCCCGAGCACACCACCTACGAGGGGCAGATGGTGATCTCGGAGAAGTTCAAGCAGACCCGCATGAACGGCGCGACGGTCGGCTTCACCGACGACGACGGCAAGGGCGAGTACGACATCAAGGACGTGCCGCACGCCATGCGCCTGACCACCTCCGGCACCTTCATCCACGGCAACTACTGGGGCGCCCCCTCGGTGTTCGGCAGCGTCAACACCAGCCACGGCTGCGTCGGCCTGCGGGACGCCAAGGGCGCCGGCGACCCGAGCACCCCGGCCGCCTGGTTCTACAACCACTCGCTGATCGGTGACGTCGTGGTCATCCAGCACACCGGCGACAAGACCGTCTCCCCGGACAACGGCCTCAACGGCTGGAACATGGACTGGGCCCAGTGGAAGGCCGGTTCGGCCGTCTGAGCCCCCCTCCTGCCCCGAGCGAGTGCCGCCCCCCGAGTGGGCGGCACTCGCCGTTTCCGGGCCTTCTCATCGCCCTCTTATGACGGCCTCACGGTGCCGTCACGCTGCGCTCCTAACGTGCCGCCATGTTCTTCACCTACCTGAGACGCGAACTGCGTCGCCGCAGGAAGGCGGCGCTCGTCGTCGCCTCCGGCCTCGCGCTGGGCATCGCGCTGGTCATCGTGGTCAACTCCGTGGCCAACGGCATGGGCAAGGCCCAGGACAAGGTCCTGCAGTCGCTCTACGGCCTCGGTACGGACATGACGGTCACCAAGGCGGCCACGCCCGCGGCCGCAGGCGGACAGCAGCCCCGCTTCCAGTTCGGCGCGCGCGGCGAGGGCGACAAGACGACGCAGAGCAGCGACCGGGTCCGGGTGCAGGGCTTCACCACCCTCGCCTCCTCCACCGTCGACAAAGTCGCGGGCCAGCAGGGCGTGGCAGCGGCGGCCGGCGGGCTGAACCTCTCCGTGGTCAAGGTCAGCGGCACCTTCACCCGCGGCCAGTTCCAGCAGGGCGGCGGCGCGGACGGATTCCGGCGCGGCGGTGCCTCCGGCGGCCCGCAGGGCGAAGTCAAGGGCGGCGGCGCCGACTTCGGCATCAACCAGTACTCGGTCTACGGCACCGACGTCACCCGGACCGGGCTCGGCCCGCTGACCTCCTCGAAGATCACCGGCGGCCGCGGATTCAAGACCACCGAGACGAACGCCAAGGTGGCCGTGGCCGACTCGGCGTACGCCAAGGAGAAGAAGTACAAGGTCGGCTCCACCGTCACCATCAAGGGCACCGCGTACAAGGTGATCGGCATCGCCACCGCGGACAGCGGCGACTCGGCGGCCGACCTGTACATCCCGCTGAAGCAGGCGCAGACCCTCGCGGACGAGAAGGACAAGGTCACCACGATCTACGTCAGGGCGACCGACTCCCAGCGGATCGACACCGTCAAGAGCGCCATCCAGAAGAACGTCTCCGGCACGACGGTCACCACCTCCTCCGACCTCGCCAAGACGGTCTCGGGCTCCCTGTCCACCGCCTCCTCGCTCGCCACCGACGTCGGCAAGTGGCTCTCGATCGCCGTGCTCGTCGCCGCGTTCCTGGTCGCCGGCCTGCTCACCTCCTCCGCGGTCTCCCGCCGGGTCCGCGAGTTCGGCACCCTGAAGGCGCTGGGCTGGAAGTCGGGCCGGGTCACCCGGCAGGTGGTCGGCGAGGCCGTCGTCAACGGCCTGGTGGGCGGCGTCCTCGGCATCGCCCTGGGCCTCGCGGGCGCCTACGTCGTCACCGCGATCAGCCCCACCCTGACCGCCCAACTGGGCGCGAGCGGAGGCGGCTTCGGCGGTGACCGGCCCGGCGGCGGCACCTTCGGCGGCGCCGGTGGCGCGGGCTTCGGCGGCCCCGGCCGGCAGGCGGCGAAGTCCCTGGAGATCGCCCTCACGGCCCCGGTGAGCGTGACGACCATCGCCCTGGCGGTGTGCCTCGCGGTGGCGGGCGGCCTGATCGCGGGGGCGTTCGGCGGCTGGCGCGCCTCGCGCCTGCGACCGGCGGACGCACTGAGGCGGGTGGAGTAACGGCCGCGCAGCGCACCCACCCCCGACCTTCCCAGGAGCCACCATGTACGACCTCAAGAACGTCACCAAGCGCTACACCCGGGGCAAGGAGACCGTCCACGCCCTCGACGGCGTCGACCTGACCATCGGCGACGGCGACCGCCTCGTCATCCAGGGCCCCACCGGCGGCGGCAAGTCCACCCTCCTCCAGATGCTCGGCGGCCTGGACCGCCCCACCTCCGGCGAGGTCGTCCTCGACGGCACGGACCTGGCCACGCTCGGCGAGGCCCGGCTGACCCGGGTCCGCAGCGAGAACATCGGCTTCGTCTTCCAGTCGTTCAACCTGATCCCGACCCTCACCGCCCAGGAGAACGTGGAGACCGCCCTCGTCCCCCTCGGCATCAAGGCGCGGGAACGGCGCGAACTGGCCGCCGACGCGCTGAACTCCGTGGGTCTCGGCGAACGCCTCGGCCACCTCCCCTCGGAGATGTCCGGCGGTCAGCAGCAGCGCGTCGCCATCGCCCGCGCGCTGGTGAAGAGGCCCAAGGTGCTGCTCGCCGACGAGCCGACCGGCAACCTCGACGAGGGCATGCGCGACGAGATCATGGACGTGCTCGAACGCCTGTGGCAGGAGCACGGGCTGACCTTCGTCATGGTCACCCACGACTCCGCCCTCGCGAAGAAGGCCCCCCGGCTGGTCACCATCCGCAAGGGCAAGATCACGGTGAAGGAGAACGCCGGGGCCTGAGGGGCCGCGCGGACGTCCCCGCACGGGTGGCGTCCGTGCCCCAACTGGCCAGCAGACGCAGGGACTCGGCGGACGGGGAGCCGGGTTCCGCGTGATAGACGAGCAGGGACTGGTCGGTGCCGTCCGAGAGCCGGAGGGACTCGAAGTTCAGGGCCAGGTCGCCCACCAGCGGGTGGTGCAGCCGCTTGACGCCGTGGCTCTTCTCCTTGACGTCGTGCGTCGCCCACAGCCGGCGGAACTCCTCGCTCTTCACGGAGAGTTCGCCCACCAGGGCGGACAGGCGCGGGTCGTCCGGCCAGCAGCCCGCGTCCATGCGCAGGGCGCAGACGATGTCGATCGCCTTCTGCTCCCAGTCGACGAACAGCTCCCGGTACTCGGGCCGGAGGAACACCAGCCGCGCCCAGTTGCGCTCGGCCGCCGGCAGGTCGTCCCAGTCCCCGAAGACCGCGGCCGCCATCCGGTTCCAGGCGAGGATCTCCGAGCGCCGGCCCACGACGTACGCCGGTACGCCCTCCATCGTGTCCAGCAGCTGCCGCAGCGCCGGGCGCACGTGCTGCTGGCGGGCCGCGGGCCTCTTCTTGTGCGACTTCGGCTTGGCCAGGTGCGTCAGATGCGCGTGCTCCGCGTCGGTGAGGCGCAGGGCGCGGGCGATGGAGTCCAGGACCTCCGCCGAGACGTTGCGGCCGTTGCCCTGCTCCAGGCGCGTGTAGTAAGCCACCGACACCCCGGCCAGCTGCGCCAGTTCCTCCCGGCGCAGTCCCGGCACCCGGCGGTGCCGGCCGAAGTCGGGCAGGCCCACGTCCTCCGGCTTCAGCCGGGCCCGCCGGCTGCGCAGGAACTCGCTGAGTTCGGCCCGCCGGTCCAGGGGCGGGCCGGCGACCGCTGCTTGCGGCTGTTCGTCCATACCACCAGTATCCGGTGGGCCCGCCGGTCGTGGGCGTGCCAGCCTGATCCCGCCAGTGGTAGGCACCGCGGTCGTACGCAAAGGCGTGGGCTGGGTGGCGGGGGCGGGACGGGGCAAGCTGGGTGGTGCGCTCGGTGGACGAACAGCCGGCGCATGCCAGATCTCGCGAGGGAGAACCCCGACATGACCAGTGTTGCCGCGTACGCCGCGCCCGCGCCCAAGGCCCCTCTGGAGCGGACCACCATCGAGCGACGGGCGGTCGGCGAGTTCGACGTACTGATCGACATCAAGTTCGCCGGCATCTGCCACTCCGACATCCACCAGGTCCGCGAGGGCTGGGGCAAGGCCATCTTCCCGATGGTGCCGGGCCACGAGATCGCCGGGATCGTCGCCGAGGTCGGCTCCGGTGTGACGAAGTACGCCGTCGGCGACCGCGTGGGCGTCGGCTGCATGGTCGACTCCTGCCGGGAGTGCGACAACTGCAAGGCCGGCCTCCAGCAGTACTGCGACCAGCGTCCGACCATGACCTACAACGGCATCGGCAAGGACGGCCGGCCCACCTACGGCGGCTACTCGCAGAAGATCGTCGTGGACGAGAACTACGTCGTCCGCATCCCCGACGGGCTCGCCCTCGACGTGGCCGCGCCGCTGCTGTGCGCCGGTATCACCACCTACTCCCCGTTGAAGCACTGGAACGCCGGCCCCGGCAAGAAGGTCGCCGTCGTCGGCTTCGGCGGACTGGGCCACGTGGGCGTCAAGATCGCCCACGCGCTCGGCGCCGAGGTGACCGTCCTGTCCCAGTCGCTGCGCAAGAAGGACGACGGCCTGAAGCTGGGCGCCGACCACTACCACGCCACCAGCGACCCGAAGACCTTCGAGGACCTCAAGGGCACCTTCGACCTCATCCTCAACACCGTCTCGGCGCCGCTCGACTTCGCCGCGTTCCTGTCCCTGCTGCGCACGGACGGCGCCATGGTGAACGTGGGCCTGCCCGAGGAGCCGGTCCAGATCGTCCTCCAGTCCCTCTTCGGCAACCGCCGCAGCGTCAGCAGCTCCAGCATCGGCGGCATCCCGGAGACCCAGGAGATGCTGGACTTCTGCGCCGAGCACAACCTGGGCGCGGAGATCGAACTCATCGGCGCGTCCGAGATCAACGACGCCTACGAGCGGGTCCTGGCGAGTGATGTCCGGTACCGCTTCGTGATCGACACGGCGACGATCTGACCGGTGACGCCGGGCCGCGCCCGGCCGCCCGCCGTGCCCGCGGCGCGCGGCCGGGCGCGCGTGCGTCGGGACTCGTCACCGGGGGCCGCCCGGCTCACAGCCGGCTGTACGTGTCGATGTCCTCACCGAACTCCTTGATCGCCCGGAGGGTGAGGGTGGGGCGGGTCTCGGAGACGGCGGCCATGTAGTCCTCGGTGCCCGCCGGGCGGCCCCGGCGCTCGGTGACCTCGCGTTCGAAGGCCGACTGCGCCCCCTTGCGGGCGGCGAACTCGATGTCGGCCGGGGTGAACAGCTCGGTGGCGGCGACCAGCCGGCCGAGGTCGACCGAGTCGCCCGCGTCCCTGAGGTAGCGGGTCCAGATCGCCGCGCGGGCGGTCGGGTCCGGCGGGCCGATGGGGATGACGTAGTCGAACCGCCCCGGCCGCAGGAAGGCCGGGTCGAGGGAGCGCACGGAGTTGGTGGCGCACACCAGCAGCCGGGCGTCCGGCTCGCGGAACACGGGGATCAGCTTGAGGAGTTCGTTGGTCACCCCGTGCCCGGGATCGACCGCCTTGCCGGAGCGCACGGCGGCGATCTCCTCCACCTCGTCGATGAACAGCACCACCGAGTCCAGCTCCGCCAGGTCCGCGAAGGCCTCCCGCAGCGCCGTGGCCAGCCCCTCGCTGGTGTCGGCGGCGAGCCGGGACGGGAACAGCTCCACGAACGGCCAGCCGAGCCGGGAGGCGACCGCCTTGGCGAAGCTGGTCTTGCCGGTACCGGGCGGCCCGAACAGGATGACCGACTTGGGCGGCACGACGCCGTAGCGGTCGGCCAGCGCCGGTTCCGTCAACGGCAGCACCACCCGCCGCTCCACGACCTGCTTCTCCCGCTCCATGCCGGCCATGGCGTCCCACAGCCCCTCGGGCAGCATCCGCCCGCCGAGCGCGGCGAGGACGTCGGCGTTGGCGGCGCCGAGCGGTTCGAGCTTCTCGAAGTAGGTGAGGTCGCCGCGGCTGCGGTAACCGGTGTTCACCAGCGCCTGCGAACCGGCGGCGCCCGCGGGCAGCAGCGCGCTGATGTGCCGCACCCCCAGCGCCCGCAGCCGCCGCTCCAGCTCGGCGAGGAGGGCGCTGCCGATCCCGCGCTCGCGCCAGCGGGCGGCGAGCGCCATCAGCAGGATCCAGCCCCGCTTGCCCTGGGCCTGGGCCACGGCCATCCCCACCAGCTCGTCCCCGACCACGGCGACCACCGCCGTCTGCCCGGCCTTCGCCGCGGCCATCACCTCGGACACCGGGAACACCGGGTCCTCGTCGGCCTGCCGGGACTGGTCCCAGATCTGGACGGCCTGATCGAGGTCGTCGTCGTGATACTCGCGCAGGTGCCATGCGGGCATGGGGACACCACCCTCACCGCCGGGGGGTCTTCCATTGTCTCCGCGGGCGGTGAGGATGACACCTCAGGCGGCCGGCGCCCGCGCGCCGGTCAGGCGGCCACCGCTCCCACGGTCTCGTTGCGGACCCGGCAGTAGTACTCCGCCGGGTCGCCCCGGTAGCTCCACGGCAGGGCGTCCACATGGCCGTCGACCAGCAGGAACTGCTCCAGGGCCGCGTCGTGCCGGTCCTGGAGGTGCAGGTAGTAGGCGAGCAGGTGGCGCAGCTGGGCGAGGCCGGGACGGTCGGGGTCGGCGGCCGCGCAGGCCGCGGCGTCGGCGAGGCCCGCGTCGACCAGGGCGAGCATCTCGGGGGTGCTGTCCACCGCGACGTCGGTGGTGTCGTCGTGCTCGAAGTGCGCGATCAGCGGCAGCGCCGTCAGCAGACTGCCGGGCGGCGCCCCGGCCGCCGCGCGCTCGGCGAACTCGGCCGCCAGCCGCTTCGAGCCGCGCCACTTCGCGCACCAGTACTGGAGCGCCGCGAAGTGCGCCGCGAAGTGGTGCGGGGCGCGCGTGGTGATCTGCGCCCACAGCTTGTCCATCTCGGCGTGCGGATACCCGAGGCCGAGCGCCACCCAGACCTCCACCACGTACGGCGTCGGGTCCTCGGGGTTCAGCTCCGCGGCCCGCGCGATCTCCTCGCGGGCCGCGGCAAGCGTGCGGTGGAAGCCGTCGAACTGCTCCCGGGTCGTGGACCCCGCCCGCTGCGCGCCGCGCAGCTCCCACGCGAGATGCACCGTGCCCTGCGCCCTGACCACGGCCGCGTCCGGGTCCCCGGGACGCGCGGTCTGCCAGGCCGTCAGCCAGCCGTCCTCCCGGGCCGCGAACGTGCCCAGCAGCGAGACGATCGACGAACGGCGTTCCCAGTCCCGCCCGTTGGCGTGCAGCAGCGCCGCCGCGGGCTGCCAGTCACCGCCGCGCGCCGCCTCCAGGGCGGCCGACCAGGCGGCGGGCACGGGCGCCGAGTGCTCGGTGTCCTGCCGCTCCGGGGGCAGCAGCCCCCGCTGCTCGGCGGCGACCGCCGTCTCGTCCGGGTCCGGCGGGCTCGGGGAGAACAGTTCCTTCAGGAACACGCCGGTGAGCCACACGGCGGCGATCACCACGGGCAGGGCCAGGATGCCCAGGATCCACAGGAGCACGGTCATCGGTCGGTGCGGTCCGTTCGTCTCGTCAGAGGGAGCCGGCGGAAGGCCGGCGGGACGGGGTGGTCACGCGGGCTGCGGAGCCGGCGGCAGCAGGGCGCGCAGGGCACCGGTGTCGGGCCGGTCCGCGAGGGCCGCGTCCAGCGCCGCCTCCAGGGCGGCCTCCGGGTCCGTAGCTCCGTCCCCGCTCGGCGCCGTGGGCTCGCCGGGCAGCCGTACCTCGGCCGGGCGGGACCAGGAGAACTCCCAGCTCAGCAGCGAACGCGCGCTGAACTCGGCCAGCACCATGGTCCGCAGCGACCGGCGCAGCACCGGCCGGGCGAACTCGCGCCGTGCCCGGCCCCGCGCCGCGGACGCCTCCGGCGAGAGCGGCAACCGGTCGGCCACCTGCCACAGCCGGCCGTCGTCGACGAGCTCCAGCAGCGCGGCCAGCGTCGGCGGCCGCCCGGTGTAAGCGGCCAGCGCCTGGTGCAGCGGGGTCCGCGCGGCGGACAGGCCCGAGGCCATCGAGGCGTCCAGCAGTTCCGGCCAGCCGGTGGCGCGCCCGAAGCGCAGCACCTCGTCGGTCAGGACGGCGTCCTCCAGCGCGGCCAGCGTCCGCCGCGGGTCGGTGAGCAGGGCGAGCGCCGGACCGGTCGCGTCCGCGGCGCGGCCGTCGGCGGGCAGCGCCTCGATCCGCCGCACCCGCTCGGCGATCGGCGGATGCGAGTCGTACGCGTCCTCCGTCTCCTCGGGCAGCTCCGTGCGCAGCCGCTCCAGCTCCTGCTCACGGGCGGCCAGCAACCGGCCGAAGCCGCCGAAGAACTCGCCGCGCGGCGGCAGCAGCCGGGCCGACAGCCCGAGGGTGGCGTAGGAGTCCAGGTAGAAGCCGTGGGAGACGGACAGCACCGGGATCTCGCGCAGCGTGGCGGCCGTCGCGTCGCGCCCCGCGATCCGGGCGGCGACCCGGTCGGCGGCGAACTCCTGGCCGCGCGCCGTGGACAGGGAGGCGCGCAGATACAACTTGGCGTACAGGGTGTAGATCGCGGCCATCACCCGGTACATCGCCCCGGAACCCGAGGTGTCGACCGCCTTCGCCTTCTTCCCCCTGGCGACCCGCTTGGCCGCGGACCGCTCCTGCTTGGCCCGGTCGGCGGCCACCTTGCCGTCCGCCCGCTCGTGGAACTGCTCGATGACCCGGCCGATCTGCACACGGCCCCGCACCACCAGCGCGGACAGCCGGGTGTCACCGCCGGTGAAGTGCCCGTACTCATGGCCGAGCACGGACCTCAGCTGGGTCTGCGTGAGACCGATCAGCAGTGGTACGCCCAGGTAGAGGCGGCGCGGACCGGGGAGCAGACCGAGCAGCCGCGGGTCCTCGCTGACCGCCGCGTTGACCTCGCCGGTGAGCCGGATCCGGTCGGGGGCCCGGGTGCCGGCCGCCGCCGCGACCTCCCGGACCAGCGCCCACAGCCGGGGCTCTGCCGCCTCGGTGACGTCGATCCCGGGGCCGTCGTCGCCCTTCGGGGTGCGCAGCATCAGCATGCCGCGCACGACGGGTATGGCCAGCAGCACGGTGACGAAGCCGAGCTTGAACACCAGGGGGCCGTGCCCCCAGGTGAAGGCGGCGATGTCCACGCCGACCAGCGCGGCCAGCAGGACCAGGCTCAGCAGATAGAAGCCGAGCAGCAGCACAAGAGCGCGCAGCGCACGCAGGGTTGCGCCCATCGGGTGGATCCCCCCCCCACAGGACCTCGGATACGGGAAAAGGGACGGGTGCGGCAGGCCCTCGCCGACGGATGTCGGTGCGCGTGCCACGGTGTGGGGGGATGCCGGAGTATGCCCTACCGCAGGTCAGAAGGGCAATCGGGTTGTTCGCCGGACCGGGCCGGGGGGCGCCGGGGGCGGATCGGGGTCAGCCGGGCAGGCCGGCCGGGTTGCCGCCGTTGGCCTCGTAACCGGCCACCGCGAGGGCGCGGTAGACGGCGAACTCGGCCGCCGGATCGGCCGACAGGGTCCAGGGCAGGGCGCCGACATGACCGTCGACGCGTATCAGCTGGTGCATGGCCTCCGCCCAGCGCTCGGCGCGCACGAGGAAGAAGACCAGCATGTGGCGGACGTGCGGGAGCACCGGGTCGTCCGAGCGGGCCTCCTGCACGGCGTGCTGCGCGCCCAGGATCGCCTTGGCGATGACCTCGCCGCGGTACAGGCTCAGCACCAGGTTCACCTCGGGGAGGTGCTCGAAGACCGCGAACAGCGGCAGCGCGGCCAGCAGCGAGCCCCGCGGGGCGCGGGCGGCGGCCGCCTCGGCGAAGGCGTACGCCTGCTCACGCGAGCCGTGCCACTTCTCGCACCAGTAGTGCAGCGCGGCCAGGTGGGCGCCCATGTGGTGCGGGGCGCGGTCCAGGACCTTCAGCCACAGCCGCTCGAACTCCTCCCGGGAGCAGCCGAGACCCCGGGCGACGGCCAGCTCGATGATGTGCGGCACCGGGTCGGCGGGTGCCAGGGCGGCCGCCTGCCCGCACACCTCCCGGGCCTCCTCCATGATGAGCCGGAAGTCCTTCGCGCCCTCCGCCGAGGCCCGCCAGCCCTGCTGCACCAGGAACTCCGCGTGCACGGCGGCACCGCCCGCGTCCTGCGGCCGCTCGGCCCGCCACACCCGCAGCCACTGGCCGCCCGGCGTCTCGTGCACCCCGCCCGGCCGCCGGCGCAGCTCCAGCGCGGCCGCCCCGGCGAGGGCCTGCACCCGCTGCCAGCGCAGCTCGCCGTCCGTCTCGGTGCCGGCCAGCAGCTGGGCCGCCGCCGTGTAGTCCTGGGTGCGCTGCACCAGTTCCAACGCGTCCAGGAGGTCCTGGTCCGGGCCGGGCAGGCGTATGTCCAGCTCCTCCTGGCGCAGGAAGCCGTAGGCCGCGGGGTCGGCGGCGTCCGGGTGGCCCGGGTGCACCTGCTCGATCATCCCGCGCCTGCGCCGCACGAGCGGGAGCACCACGAAGCTCAGCATGAGCAGCGCCATGAGCAGCCAGAGAATCGCCATGCCCCAAGCGAACCAGACACGACCGACAATTGACCAACCCCGCCCCGGGCCTGTGGACAACTCCGTTGCGGATCATGACAACCCGTGAGA
>NZ_VOGW01000209.1:16505-32543 GCF_007896895.1 Streptomyces misionensis
GGTGGAGCACCGTGGAGACCGCGCGGTCGCAGACCGTGTGCACGCGTTCCGGGGGGAACCCCAGCAGCGCCGCCGTCTGCTCCTCGGCGATCCCCTCGTACACCCGCAGCACCAGGACCAGCCGCTCCTGCGCGGTCAGCGCGGCGAGCGGGCCGCGCGGCGCCGGACGGGAGCGGCGGAGGACTCCGGAGCGGTGCCAGGCGGTCCGGGCGAAGCGGACGGCGAGGTACTGGCGCGCGCAGTCGTACGGGTCCTCGCCGCGCAGCCGGTGCCAGCGGGCGTAGGTGTGGCCGAGGGCCAGCGTCAGCAGGCGCCGGGCACGCGGATTGGCGTCCGGGGCCTCCGCGGTGAGCAGCGTGGCGGCGCGCAGCAGCCGCCCGGCCGCGCCCGCGACGAACGACTCGAACTCCCGGGCCCGGCGGTCGTCCTGGGACACCTGCCGATCACGCACCGCGCCTCGCACCGCGCCTCCCCCGTCGAGGGGCCCCGTCCGGTACGGGACAGGTGAATCGCGTACGACGCGGGACCCGGATCTCATATGAGGCCAGCCGGGGCCCGGGGTCAAGACTCGGGGCGGCAACCGTGGGCCGGCCGGTCAGGACTGCGGCGACCGCTCCGCGGCGGCCGGTCCCCCCTGTGCCGTACGGGCCGACAGGGCGTGGTTGAACCGGGTCAGCAGGGTGCAGAACTGCTCGCGTTCCTCGGGCGCCCAGTCCTCGGTCAGCTCGGCCATCAGCCGGCGCCTGGAGGACCGCACCTCCGCCAGCCGGGCCGCGCCGCGCGGGGACAGCTGGAGCACCACCGCACGGCCGTCCTCCGGGTGCGAGGTGCGCTTGACCAGACCGGTGTCGACCAGCGGGGCCACCTGCCGGGTGACCGTGGAGGAGTCGATGCCCATGCCCGAGGCGAGCGCCTTGACGCCCATCGGGCCCTCCTTGTCCAGGCGGTTGAGCAGCAGATAGGCGGCGCGGTCCATGGAGTTGCGCACCTGCCCGACACCGCCCAGGCGCGTCTGTTCGGCTCGGCGGGCGAACACCGCGACCTCGTGCTGGAGGGCGTCGAGAAGACCGGGATCACCGACGGTCGTCATGTCCATCGACATTTCAGGTGTTGTGGGCATGGCCGGAGGCTCGCTTCATGAAGGGCTGCAAGGTTGGGGGACAGGGTACGCGGCCCGGCGCCGGACCGTACCGGCGCTGCGCGAACCCGTTCCGGAGCTTGGTCACGACCGCCGGGCGCCGACGCGAGCTGCGATGCTGGAGGCATGAGTCACCGCCCGACCGCTCCGCTGCGTTCCGTCACCCTCGACGATGTGCGCGGAGCCCAGAAAATGCTCTCCGGCGTGGCGCGGGCGACCGCGATGGAGGGCAGTCGGCACCTGTCCCAACTGGTCGGCGCGCCGGTGCAGCTGAAGTGCGAGAACCTCCAGCGGACCGGCTCGTTCAAGCTGCGCGGCGCCTATGTGCGGATCGCCGGGCTGCTGCCGGAGGAGCGGGCGGCCGGGGTGGTGGCCGCGAGCGCCGGGAACCACGCGCAGGGCGTGGCCCTCGCCTCCTCCCTGCTGGGCGTGCACGCCACGGTGTTCATGCCGCACGGCGCCCCGCTGCCCAAGGTCAGCGCGACCCGCGAGTACGGCGCCGAGGTGCGGCTGACCGGCCAGGTGGTGGACGAGACGCTGGCCGCCGCCCAGGACCACGCGGCGCGGACCGGCGCCGTCTTCATCCACCCCTTCGACCACCCGGACATCATCGCGGGCCAGGGCACGGTCGGCCTGGAGATCCTGGAGCAGTGCCCGGAGGTGCGCACCATCGTCGTCGGGATCGGCGGCGGCGGACTCGCGGCCGGGATCGCGGTCGCGGTGAAGGCCGTCCGGCCGGACGTGCGGATCATCGGCGTCCAGGCGGAGGGCGCCGCGGCCTACCCGCCCTCGCTGGCCCTCGGGCACCCGGTGGCGGTGGCGAACCCGGCGACGATGGCCGACGGCATCAAGGTGGGCCGGCCCGGCGTGGTGCCGTTCGGCATCATCCGCGAGCTGGTGGACGAGGTGCGCACGGTCAGCGAGGACCAGCTGTCGGCGGCGCTGCTGCTGTGCCTGGAGCGGGCCAAGCTGGTGGTGGAACCGGCCGGGGCCAGCCCGGTCGCGGCGCTGCTCGCGGCCCCCGGCGCCTTCGAGGGCCCCGTCGTCGCGGTGCTGTCCGGCGGCAATGTGGACCCGGTGCTGCTGCAGCGGGTGCTGCGGCACGGCATGGCCGCACAGGGCCGCTACCTGGCCGTACGGCTGCGGCTCACCGACCGGCCCGGCGCCCTGGCCACGCTCCTCGGGGTGCTGTCGGAGGTGGACGCCAACGTCCTCGACGTCAGCCACGTCCGCACCGACCCCCGGCTGGGGCTCAGCGAGGCGGAGGTCGAGCTGCACCTGGAGACGAAGGGCCCCGCGCACTGCACCGAGGTCGGCCGGGCCCTGGGCGACGCGGGCTACACCGTCATCCCCTGAGTCGCGGGGGACGCCGGTACGGGCAGATACGCGGGTACGGCAGATACGCGGGTACGGCGACCACGACGAGACCCCCGGCGCCCATGGCGGGCGCCGGGGGTCTCGTCGGCGGACCGGGCCGGCTCAGCCGTTGTAGGGCTCGGCCTTCAGGATCCGCACCGAAGCCTTCTTGCCGTTCGGCAGCTCGTACTCCGCGTCCTCGCCGACCTTGTGGCCGATGACGCCGGTGCCGAGCGGCGACTGCGGCGAGTACGTCTCGACATCGGCGCTCGCGTACTCGCGGGAGGCGAGCAGGAACGTCAGCGTGTCGTCTTCGTCACCGTCGAAGGCGATCGTGACGACCATGCCCGGCGCGACGGTGCCGTCGGCGGAGGCCGGGGCCTCACCCACCTTGGCGTTCTCGAGAAGCTGGGTCAGCTGCCGCACGCGCAGCTCCTGCTTGCCCTGCTCCTCCTTGGCCGCGTGGTACCCGCCGTTCTCGCGCAGGTCGCCCTCCTCGCGCGCGGCCGCGATCTTGGCGGCGATCTCCGTGCGCGCAGGACCAGTAAGGTACGCAAGCTCGTCCTTGAGCTTGTTGTACGCCTCCTGGGTCAGCCAGGTGACGTTCTCGCTGGTCTGGGTCACAGGGTGCTCCTCGTCGGTACTGGGAATACAAAGCATCGCCCTACCCAGAAGACTGTTCCCTCATGGATGGGCGAAACCACGAGCCTAACAATTCATCCGCGGAAGGGGGAGGACATAAGCCCTCAGAATCACGTCAACGCAGGTGAGGTCCCGGACATTCCGGACGAGAAGCACAGAGCGCCCGGGCGTGCCGCTCCGCGGGCCGTCCACCGGACCGGCCGGCCCGGCGCCCTGGTCAGCCGGCGTGGCAGCCCAGCAGCTCGGCCGTGCTGCCCTTGGCGGTCGTACGGAGCGTGACGACCTTGTCGATACGGGTGGCCGAACCGGTGAAGCGGAAGTCGGCGCGGCCCACCTCGGTGCCGTCCGCCGCCTGCGAGCGCAGGGTGCAGTAGCCGTCCGTGCCGGAGTCCTTGTGGACCTCCAGGTGCGCCTTGACCGCGTCGTCCGTGGCCTCGAAGGTGATGACCTGGGCGCTTATCTCGCTCTGCACGATGTAGTGGTAGGCGAAGTAACCGACCAGCGCCAGCAGCGCCGCGCCGAGCACCACCGCGGCGACCTTGAGCTTGCGGTCGGCACGCTCGTCCGAGGAGCGGCCGTAGCGGCCCGCGGGCAGCCCCGTGCTCGCCGTACTCATGATCGTCCTCTCCGCGGAATTAATCGCCCCCCGATTCGGTCACTATAGAAGCCCGCGATTGCGCCTTGACCCTTGGGGCGCCAACCTACCGAGGATTGAGTCTTGACTGATCAGTTGCGACTGATGGCCGTTCACGCGCACCCCGACGACGAGTCGAGCAAGGGCGCGGCCACCATGGCGAAGTACGTGTCCGAGGGGGTGGACGTGCTGGTGGTGACCTGCACCGGCGGCGAGCGCGGCTCCATCCTCAACCCCAAGCTCCAGGGCGACCCGTACATCGAGGCGAACATCCACGAGGTGCGCCGCAAGGAGATGGACGAGGCCCGGGAGATCCTGGGCGTCAAGCAGGAGTGGCTGGGCTTCGTGGACTCCGGGCTGCCCGAGGGCGACCCGCTGCCCCCGCTGCCCGAGGGCTGCTTCGCCCTGGAGGACGTCGACAAGGCGGCCGGCGAGCTGGTGCGCCAGATCCGCTCCTTCCGCCCGCAGGTGATCACCACCTACGACGAGAACGGCGGCTACCCCCACCCCGACCACATCATGACCCACAAGATCTCGATGGTGGCCTTCGAGGGCGCGGCGGACACCGAGAAGTACCCCGAGGACGAGTTCGGGCCCGCCTTCCAGCCGCTGAAGCTGTACTACAACCAGGGCTTCAACCGCCCGCGCACCGAGGCCCTGCACCAGGCGATGCTCGACCGCGGTCTGGAGTCGCCGTACGGGGAGTGGCTCAAGCGCTGGAGCGAGATGGAGCGCACCGAACGCACTCTGACCACGCATGTTCCGTGCGCGGACTTCTTCGAGGTCCGCGACAAGGCGCTGATCGCGCACGCCACGCAGATCGACCCGGACGGCGGCTGGTTCCGGGTGCCGATGGACCTTCAGAAGGAGGTCTGGCCGACGGAGGAGTACGAGCTCGCGAAGTCGCTCGTGGACACCTCCCTCCCCGAGGACGACCTCTTCGCGGGCATCCGCGACAATGCCTGATATGAGCGCAAGCGTGAGCCTGGCAGCGACGGACCTCGTCTCCCTCGCCGATCTCGACCAGAACAAGGTCACCCCCGGTGTCCTCGGCTTCATCGTGTTCGCGGTGATGGCCTTGGCGGTGTGGGGCCTGATGAAGTCGATGAACAAGCACATGCGGAAGGTCGACTTCAAGGAGCCCTCCGACGTGAACAGGGAGACCGGCCGGCCGGCCGACTCCGCGGCACCCCGGGGCTGACCCCGGGCCCACCGGACCGCCCACCCCCGCAACGGGCGTGGCGGTCCGGACGCATGCCCCGAAGCCCTGACGCTTTCCGAGAACGGATGTGCGCTCACAGGCGGCCGGTGAGCACCGCGACTGTCCGCCGGTCGGCCCGTACGCCGGCCGTCGGTGCGCACCGGACGCGCGGCCGACCCGCGCGGACCGCGGTGCCGGTGCCCCCGGTGTCGGCGCCCCCAGGCTGTCGTGACCCCGGGGTTGTCGTCCGCCGGCTACGACGACCGCGCCACGCACCTCCCCTTGCTCACCGCCAGGTATATGCACGCACCTGCCAGCGCCCCCTCCGCCACCGCGCATATGACCGCCTGGAGCAGGTCCGCGCCCGTGCCCGCGGTGGTGAGGTCGAACCAGGCGTCCAGGATCGCGGTCGAGGCCGTGGCGGATGCGGTGAGGCGGGCCCGTGGGTCGGCGCGCAGGCCGAGGACGGCTGTTGCCGCGCAGCCTGCCGCCATCAGGACGTCGAGGCCGATCCAGGCCAGCCGCCAGTGGTCCACCCGCGCGCTGCCCGGCAGCGTGACTCCGAGCCACACCATCCACGGCACCAGCAGGACCGCCGCCGCGCCCAGCCCGATCAGCGCCCACCTCTTCTTCCGCGCGGTCACAGTCCGCCCCCCTGTTCATGCGTCCCAAGGTCCTCGACCCGACTGCCTCCACTCTAGAACGCAGAGAAAATTCTGCAAAGAAAATTCGGCAGACCTCGGGGATCTCTCAGGGTTCTCGGGGATACCGTTGCCGCATGACGGACGGCCTGCCCGAGATGACCAGCCTGGAGCGCACCGCGCTCTACAAATCCCTCGGCAACCCCCTGCGCCGCCGGATCCTGGACTACCTCGGCCGGCACGGTGAGGCGAACTCCACGGTGCTCGCCCGCGAACTCGGCGAAAGCTCCGGCACCACCAGCTACCACCTGCGCAAACTCGCCGAGCAGCGACTCATCGAGGAGATCCCGGAGAAGTCCGGCGGCCGTGAGCGCTGGTGGCGTTCCCTGCCCTTGCGGCACATCACGCCGGACCCGGCCACGATGACCCCCGACGAGTACGCGGCCGCCGCCGACCTCGCCCACCTGAAGATCGAGTTCGACACGGCCCTCTACCACCGCGCCCACCGGGAGTACACCGGCCCCGAGGGCTGGACCCAGATCCAGCGGACCAACACCTGGATGACCCGGGAGGAGCTGCTCGCGTTCATGCGCGAGTACCACGCGCTCCTGGAGCGCTACGGCCACCTGCGCGAGGACGCCCCGGAGGGCGCGCGTCCCGTGATGATCCGTTACTACGCGGTGCCCGACGCCACCGAGGAACGGACCGGAGACCCGGCGGGCTCGTGAGACCGAGTGAACGGACCGGAGACCCGGCGGGCTCGTGAGACCGGGCGAACGGACCGGCTCGCGAGACCCGGCCCCCGACGCATGGGGAGATGCCCGGGCTCATGGGAGAGCGGAACGGTGAACCGACTGGCCCATGAGACGTCGCCGTATCTGCTCCAGCACGCCGCCAACCCCGTCGACTGGTGGCCCTGGTCGGCCGAGGTCTTCGAGGAGGCCCGCCGGAGCGGCAGACCGGTGCTGCTCAGCGTGGGGTACAGCAGCTGCCACTGGTGCCAGTGAACTCGCGAACCCAGTAGTCGGCGGTGTTAGACGTCCCTGATGACCACGCGCTTCCCGCAGAGCTTCGACCAGTCGTCCCGGTCGGAGGTCAGAACGATCACGGGAGCCGGGACGCGGAGCGCGAGTGCGGCGACGAGGGCGTCGATCGCGTACTTGTGCCCGTGCAGCCCGCCCGCGTCCTGAAGCAGTTCCACCGCTGTCAGGGAGTCCTCCTGGCTGACTGGTTCCACGCGCAGCCGGGAGAGCACCCACTTCAGGCGCGCCAGGTCGGTTTTCCCGTGTACGGCTTCGACGATGGTCAGCGCAGATACGAGAACAGGCACCCCGGCCTGTCGGGATGCCTCGATGCGAGCCGCCATGGCGCGGTCGTTGCGCAGGAGCAGGGAGAGCGCCTCGGAGTCGAGCACCAGCGAGCGGGCCGGCTGCTCCTTCACGCGGCGCCCCGCTCGACATTCTCGGCGTTCACGTCTCCGAACAGCTCGCGACGAGCGGCTTCGATCTCCTGCTCGGTGAGCGCGCCGTGCTCTTCCTCATGGGATGCGACGATCTCGGCGAGCCCGTCCATGGCCAGCTGGTGTCTGACAGCTTCGGTGATGTAGCTGGACAGGCCGCGGCGACCGGTTCGGGAGCGGAGCTCGCTGACCAGCTCGGTGGGCATGGACACTGAGATGTTCTCGGTGGTCCCGGCTCGGGTCGGCTTCATGGTCGCAGTGTAAGACACTTTTTAATACAGAAGGGAGGCTTTCTGTGCCCCATGCCTGTCCGCGTCATGGAGGCGCTTTCTGCTGAGAAGCCTGTTCGGTTCGGGGTGGGCGGGCGCAGTGTCTCGGCCTCCGTGCTCGCGCAGTAGCCCGTTGTCACTACCCCGCCCGCTCGGTCCGCCGATTGAGGCCGACCTCCGCTTTCGCGTTCTACTGATCTCCATCGCTCGGTCCGTGCCCTCCGTCATCGGGCACTTACTGTCTCGACCGCCAGCGGCACATGCTCCGGTCCGGTCGACGTCACGCCGGTGGTGTCCGCCCGGTGAACCGTCACCACGTCCGACCGGCGAGCGTTGATGTGATCTGGGTCATTCATTGGCTCCCGTTGGCGTGCTGTCGTCGCAGTTCCGTTGAGTGGATCGCTGGCTGGAGCTGCTACTTACCTCTGGTCAAAGTGCGCAGTCTTGCTGCGCAAGGAGTCTGCTCAGCTCCTGTCCGATGCGCCGTTCCTCTTGTGAGGCGGAGTTTGCCGCTAGTCTGAGTGCTGTGTCGACCTGTCGGGGTGTCAGCTCGCGGTCGGCGAAGTGCGCAGTAAACCTGCGCACTCGGTCTTTCGAGGGGTTGGGTGCAATGAAGGCGTTCATCGAACTGCTGGGTAAGGCGATGCAGAGCACGGGGGCAACGTTGCGACTGTGCCTGCTCATCACGGTCAGCGCCGGGGCGTACGTCATCAGCCAGGTGAAGTAGGAGTAGAAGGACTTCGAGGGAGAGGCATTCCATGATCGCAGAAGCGGTAGACCCGGCAGCAGAAGTCGCCGAGCGGCTGTGGCGGGCGTACGCGCCCTACCGACGCGGCCGCGGTACGGCCGGCGACCTCGACGCGATGCTGGCGATCCTGGTGCTGGCCGCCTTTGCGGAGGACGAGGGCCGACCCGAGGGCGATTTCGTCAAGCGGTGGAAACGCGCTTCGGCGGAGGCCGCCGCCGGTTTCTCTCCGGTGACCGACCTGCGGGGCGCCCTGCAGGAGGCGGCCCGGCATCCGGGTTTTCCGCTGCTCTGGTCGGCCGACCTCGACCTCGGGAGCGGACCGGACGACGGCGCCTGGATGACGGCTTTCGTCGCGGAGCTGGACCGGGGCCCCGGCTTCCGAGAGGTCGCGGTGGCCGACGTGTGTGAGCTGCTGCTCCAACGGCACGCGGCGGAAGGGGCGTTGCCGGGAGGGGAGTTCTACACGCCGCGCGGGGTTGCTGATCTGCTCGTGGATCTGGCCGACCCTCGTTCGGGAGACCGGATCATGGACCCAGCCTGTGGTGTCGGCAGCGTGCTCGCGGCTGCCGCTCGGCATCTGGCCGAGCGGGGGTCGGTCGGTGACAACTCGTTTGAGGCGTACGCCGTGGATCGGAGCAACGTGCGCCCGGCGATGTTGAACCTGGCCTTGCACGGGGTGAGCGTGCCGCAGGTGGAACTGGCGGATCCGGCGACGCTGTTGCGGGACCGAAACCTGGGCCGTGTCGACCGTGTGCTGAGCAACCCGCCGTTCAATCAGCAGATCGACGGGTGGGGGGCGCGGCAGTTCATCGCACCACCGGAGTCGAGTGCCAACTTCGCCTGGTTGCAGCTTGCCTGGTCCCAACTCAAGGAAGGCGGGATCGCGGCGGTCGTGATGCCTGCGCGGGCGGCTTGGGCGGGAGGAGCGGAGGCGCGGATCCGCCGTGAGATGGTCGCCCTGGGCGCGGTTCTCGCGGTGATCGCGCTGCCGGCGCACCTCTTCGCGGGTACCAACATCGCCGTGCACGTCTGGGTACTCGGCCGGGGCCGTCGGTCCCGTCCGGCGCACCGAAGCGACTCCGTGATACTCGTCGATGCACGCAGCGTGGGGGGCCGGTCGTCGGAAAGGCCCCGCGTGCTGTCCGGCGAGGACATCGACCGCATCGCAGATCGCTTCCGGCTCTGGTTTGGAACCTCGGAGGAGGTGGACGAGCCGGGTTTTTCCCGATCGATTCCCTACGCCGAACTCATCGAGAACGCGGGGAACTTGGATCCGCGTACCTACCTCCGGACGGAGGGCGGGCCGGGCGAGGCCGCAGACCTGAGCGCCATGCTGGCCGATTTCGAGAGGCGCAACCGCGAGACGTCGGAGCTTGGAGCAGAACTGGCGCAGATCGTCGGCGCACAGGATCAGCTGGCGCAGGACGGCACCCGATGCCAGAACCTGCTGCTGAAGGACGTGATGAGCGGCGGGGCGACGGTCGGTGGCCGTCCCGTCCGGTTGCTCGCAGGGCCTTCGGGGAGCCTGGTCCGGGCCCAGGACTACGTGGAGGCTGGAGGGGTTCCGGTTGTAATGCCAAAAGACATCTCGGGCATCGGCTTCATCGAGGACGGCATCAAATGCATCTCCGAGCAGCATGCCGAACGACTTGACCGCTTTCGGTTGCACCGCGGGGACATCGTGGTCGCCCGCCGGGGCGATCTCGGGCGATGCGCCGTTGTTGGAGAAGAACAGCAGGGATGGGTCTGCGGCACCGGCTGTTTTGTGATCACTCCTCCCAGCACCGTTGACTCTCACTACTTGGCGGCCTTCCTGCGTAGCCCCGGAGCTCGGGAGTGGCTCGACACCCATGCGACCGGAAGCCTGGCGCTGCGGACCATCTCGCTCGAGGTACTCGGGATGCTGCCCGTCACCCTTCCCGATCTCGACACCCAGCGGTCCATCGGCGAAGCCATGACGAGCTTCGACGCCCATGAGCGGCGGTTGCTGGAGCAACTGGCAACGACGCGGGACATCCGCAGCAAGGCGCTAAACAGCCTCCTGAGGAGATGAAGGCGGCCGGAGCCCCGACCACCACCGCAGTGGTGGTGCTCTAGGTGTGCTGTTCGGACAGGTTGGTGACGCGGCTGGCGGGTGGTTGGCCGCTGATGCCGGTGTGGGGTCGGTGGTAGTTGTACCAGTCGAGCCAGTCGGGAAACGCGGCCTGTCGTTCGGCTTCTGAGGTGTAGGGCCGGTGGTAGGCCCATTCGTCGAGCAGGGTGCGGTGGAAGCGTTCGACCTTGCCGTTGGTCTGCGGGCGCCAGGGCCTGGTCCAGCGGGGGCTGATGCCCAGCTCGCGGCAGGTGTCGCGCCAGGTGTTCTTGGTGTAGCCCCAGGCGTTGTCGGTCAGGACCCGTTCGACGGTGACGCCCTGGGCGGTGAACCAGGCGGTAGCCCGGGTGAGGAAGCCGGCGCAGGTGGCGGCGGTCTCGTCGGGCAGGTGCTCGGTGTAGGCCAGGCGGGAGTGGTCGTCCAGGGCGGTGTGCGGGTAGGCGTATCCGGTGCCGTTTCGGCGGTCCTGGTTGGCCCGGCCGGCCGCTCGGCCGAGGACTTTGTGGCCGCCGCCGTCGGGGATGCGGCCGGGTTTCTTGACGTCGATGTGGATGAGTTCGCCGGGATGGGAGCGTTCGTAGCGGCGGACTGGTTCGCCGGTGGCCCGGTCGCAGGCTGCCAGTGGGGGCAGGCCGTGCCTCACGAGGATGTGGTGGGCGGTGGAGGCGGCGATCCGGGTGCGGGCGGCGAGCCGCAGCGGGCCGATGCGGTGCTCGCGCCGCATCCGCACCACCTCCGCCTCGATCCCGGCAGGCGTCCGGTGCGGGCTGTGGTGCGGGCGGCTGGAGCGGTCGTGCATCCCGGCCTCGCCCAGCTGCCGGTAGCGGCCGGCCCAGCGTGCGGCGGTGGTGTGGCTGACCTGGAAGCGTTTAGCCGACCCAGGCAGCTCCGACCGAGGGGTGTCGCATCCATCCGTGGACCAGGCCGTTTGCCTGTGCCCGCCGCCAAGGCGTCCTGTTTCGGCGGCGAGCTCCGAACTCGAGGGGTTTCGTGTACATGACCTTGGACCTGATCACCGCCTTCGTTGTTTCCGGGGCCTTCGCGACCGGGGTGCTCGTCTACCGCCGGACCGCACCGTCGGCGGGCGCGACTGCTCTGTCGAGAGGCGAACGACTGGCGCTCGCCCTTGGCGCGGCGGCGACCGCCATCGTGATCGGCGGCTACCTCGGGAACGGGTTCCGGGGTATCGAGCACACCGCGGACGCACGGCCGGCGGGAGCCGTGGAAGCCGTGAAGCCCGGAATCGGCCGGTAGGCGGGGTCCTGGCCGGCGGTACCCCGGGGGAAAGCCTGCCGGTGGCACCGAACGACACTCGGATGCATTGGGCCGTCGTTTCGACGGCCGTCCTGGTGCCCGCCCTGCAGCCGTCCTGCTATCGGTTGGCTACTCAGCGTGCCGCTGTTGCCGGTTTCCGCATGGGGATGATGTGCGGTCCGGCCGGGCTCTCCGGGGTGCGCTGGAAGAAGCGCTCCTCTTCCAGGTCGTAGGCGATGTCCCAGGAGCCGGTGCCGCCGTGCAGTTCGCCGATGATGCTGGCGAGCCTCTGCCGGCCGTCGAGAATGTACTTGACCGGGCGCCCTGGACACGGCGGGTCCACCTCCAAGCCCGCCACGGTCTCCTCGCTGGCGAGTTGCTCCGTGGTGTCCCACAGCAGCAGGCTGCCGATGGGGTAGTTACGCAGGACCGAATCCAGGAGGTGGAGGATCTCGGTGCGGTCCCCCACACGAACCCCGCTGGTACTTCGGCGGCACGATCTCGCCGGTCAGCACTCGGTCGGCGAGCCGGGAGACCGGCACGATGGTCGGTCCGGGCTGGTGGACTGGCGCCTGCGGCCTGTTGCGCTCACTGAGCACGCCCGCCGTACGCAGTGATCCTTGGACGGACGTTCGTTGTGAATCCTGGGGAGCGGCACTGACAGACGGGGAGCTCAAGGCGGAATCGATCACGGTAGGTCCGGCACCACCACGTCCAGGCCCACGGGTGAGATGCCGCCAAGAAGAGCGGGGGCTCGTGGGCTCCGCGAGGGCTATCGCGCGTTGTGAGAGGCTGGTCCGTATGAACCGGTTGGCTGGCGTGACCTCGCCCTACCTCCTCCAGCACGCGGACAACCCGGTCGACTGGTGGCCGTGGTGTCCGGAGGCGTTCGAGGAGGCTCGGCGCCGGGGGGTGCCGGTGCTGCTGAGCGTGGGGTATTCCAGTTGTCACTGGTGCCACGTCATGGCCCACGAGTCCTTCGAGGACCAGGACACCGCCGACTACCTCAACGAGCACTTCGTCAGCGTCAAGGTCGACCGCGAGGAGCGGCCGGACGTCGACGCCGTCTACATGGAGGCCGTGCAGGCCGCCACCGGCCAGGGCGGCTGGCCGATGACCGTGTTCCTCACCCCGGACGCCGAGCCCTTCTACTTCGGCACCTACTTCCCGCCCGCGCCCCGGCACGGCATGCCCTCCTTCCGGCAGGTGCTGGAGGGCGTCCAGCAGGCGTGGAGCACCCGGCGCGAGGAGGTCGGCGAGGTCGCCGGGAAGATCGTGCGGGACCTGGCGCAGCGGGAGATCGCGCACCAGGGGACGCGGCCGCCGGGGGAGCAGGAACTCGCGCAGGCGCTGCTCGGGCTGACCCGTGAGTACGACCCGCAGCGTGGCGGATTCGGCGGCGCGCCCAAGTTCCCGCCGTCCATGGTGCTGGAGTTCCTGCTGCGCCACCACGCGCGCACCGGGGCCGAGGGCGCGCTCCAGATGGCGCAGGACACCTGCGAGCGGATGGCCCGCGGCGGCATCTACGACCAGCTCGGCGGCGGGTTCGCCCGTTACTCCGTCGACCGGGACTGGACGGTGCCCCACTTCGAGAAGATGCTGTACGACAACGCCCTCCTGTGCCGGGTGTACGCACACCTGTGGCGGGCGACCGGGTCCGGACTCGCCCGGCGGGTCGCCCTGGAGACCGCCGACTTCCTCGTCCGCGAACTGCGCACGGACGAGGGCGGGTTCGCCTCCGCGCTCGACGCCGACAGCGACGACGGGCACGGGCGGCACGTCGAGGGCGCGTACTACGTCTGGACGCCCGAGCAGCTTCGCGACGTCCTCGGTGACGACGCCGACGTCGCCGCCCAGTTCTTCGGGGTGACCGAGGAGGGCACCTTCGAGGAGGGCCGGTCGGTCCTGCAACTCCCGCAGAACGAAGGCGTGTTCGACGCCGAGAAGATCGCCTCCGTCAAGCGCCGGCTGCTGGCGGCCCGTGACCGGCGGCCCGCGCCCGGCCGGGACGACAAGGTCGTCGCCGCCTGGAACGGTCTCGCCGTCGCCGCGCTCGCCGAGACCGGCGCCTACTTCGACCGCCCCGACCTGGTCGAGGCCGCCCTCGGCGCGGCCGACCTGCTCGTGCGGGTGCACCTGGACGAGCACGGCCGGCTCGCCCGCACCAGCAAGGACGGCCGGGTCGGGCCCAACTCCGGTGTCCTGGAGGACTACGCCGACGTCGCCGAGGGCTTCCTGGCGCTCGCCTCCGTGGCCGGCGAGGGCGTCTGGCTGGACTTCGCCGGACTGCTCCTCGGCCATGTGCTCGACCGCTTCACCGACCCCGGCTCCGGCGCGCTCTACGACACCGCGGCCGACGCCGAACAGCTCATCCGCCGCCCCCAGGACCCCACCGACAACGCCACCCCGTCCGGCTGGTCGGCCGCCGCGGGCGCCCTGCTGGGCTATGCCGCGCACACCGGCTCCGAGGCCCATCGCACGGCCGCCGAGCGGGCGCTGGGCGTCGTGGCGGCGCTCGGGCCGCGCGTGCCCCGGTTCATCGGCTGGGGGCTCGCCGTCGCGGAGGCGCTGCTCGACGGGCCCCGGGAGGTCGCGGTCGTCGGCCCGTCCCTCACCGACAAGGCGACGGCGGTCCTGCACCGCACGGCGCTCCAGGGCACCGCCCCGGGCGCGGTGGTCGCAGCGGGCACCCCGGACGGCGACGAGTTCCCGCTGCTCGCCGACCGTCCGCTGGTCTCCGGCGCGGCGGCGGCCTATGTCTGCCGCAACTTCACCTGCGACGCCCCGACCACCGACCCGGACCGGCTGCGCGGCGCCCTCGGGGGCCGCTGAGCGGCGCGTCAGGCGCCGTCGAGGATCATCGCCCCGAGGGCGAGCTGCGCGCCCCACTGGAGGAAGACGGTCGTGGCCCTGGCGTACGTCGCCGTGCCCCTGGGCCAGACCAGGGCCGTGATGCCGGCGCCGACGGCCACGAAGAAGGCGAGGTAGAGGGCCCAGCCGGGGACGGTCGAGCACTGCTCGCCGTACTCCACGCACCGGCTGCCGCGCTCGCCGGAGAGCACCACCATCCAGGACAGGACGACGATCGGCAGCAGCAGGAGGATTCCGGCGAGGGACCAGCCGGTGATGAAGCGGTCCTTCTGGCGCTGGGTGAGGGTGACCGGCTGCGGAGTCATGGTGTTCATGCCTCCATCCCACCGCGCCGCCCGGCCCCCGGCACCGGGCCGCCTACTCAACTCCCCTGAGTACGTGTGCTCAACGCCCGCGCCACGACGGCCTCCAGTTGTTCGTGGTGGGCGCCCTTCCAGTAGGCGCGGCCGCAGGAGGTGCACTGGGCGAAGATGTCGTACGACCGCTGGGTGCCGCCCTTGAGCTGGTCGGCGACCTCCTCCTTGGTGGCCTGCCTGAGCAGGCCGTTGCAGGCGGTGCAGCGGGTCCAGGGGCGCAGCTCGGGGGCGAACCGGTCGAGGACGTCCTGGAGTTGGTCGTCGGGCCGGGTGCTGTAGACGTACGCCCCGGCCCACAGCTCGCGGCGGCGCAGCAGTCCCCGGTCGCGGCTGAGCATGACCCGCTGTTCGGCCGCCGAGCGCGCGGCCAGCGCCGGGTCGCCGATGTCGGTGGACTCGTACGCGGTGTCCACGCCGAGCAGCCGCAGCCGGCGGGCCAGGGTGCCGAGGTGGACGTCGAGGAGGAAGCGGAGCGGGGCGCCGGGCACGTGCTGGGGGCGTGCGACCGGGCGTACGGTCACCGTCTCGCCGGCCCGCGGGATGTGCGCGTGGGGCACCTCGCGGCCGTCCACGACCAGCGGGCCGACCTCGGTCAGCGGGATGCCGAGGGACTCGACGACATGGCCGAGCGTGGAGACGCCGTCGGTGCCGAGCGCGGTGGCGCCCGCGCGCCGGGCGGCGGGAACGAACAGGTGCAGCTCGGGGGCGACTTCGACGCGGATCTCGGTTCCGTTCACGTCGTCAGCATCGCACGGGGAGCGGGCCGGGTCTCAGTGGTTTCCGGCGCCGGGCAGGCCGTGCTCCAGGACGTCGAGGGCGCGGTCGACGAGGTCCCGCGGGTCGTCCCGGTGGCCGTGCTCGGCCCAGTACACGCCGGTCTCCATCAGGCCGCCGATCAGCGACATGGCGTAGACCCGCACCTCCAGGTCGTCGGGGGCGCGGCCGGTGCGTTCGGCGATGACCCGGCAGAGCGTGCGGCCGGTCGCCGACATGCTCTCCATCATCCGCGAGCGCACCGCCGGGACCTGGGCCATGAGGTGGGTGCGCAGCCTGGAGACGCACGGGTCCTCCTCCATCCCGGCCCGGGCGGCGTGCCGCAGCACGTACCGGAGGGTGTCGGGCCAGGGCTCCTCCGCGGGCCGCCGCCTGATCTCCGCCAGGACGACCGCCTCGAACTCGTCGGTGAGGACGATGTCCTCCTTGGTCGGGAAGTACCGGAAGACGGTCGACGGCGACACCTCCGCGCGGTCGGCGATCTGGTCGATCGTCGTGGCGTCGTACCCCTGCTCCTCGATGAGCGCGTACGTCGCCCCGCGGATCGCCTCCCGCGTCTTGATCTTCTTGCGTTCCCGCAGGCCGGGACGGGCGCCTTCGGAG
>NZ_VOGW01000020.1:0-14946 GCF_007896895.1 Streptomyces misionensis
TTCGATGCCAAGACCCGGGCCGGGTCCGGGGCCGCAGGCGGGGCCGGCTGGGCCGGGGCCGTCTCCCGCAGCACGTCCACGCCGTAGTCGCAGGCGATACCCGCGAGCCCCGAGGCGTAACCCTGGCCGACCGCGCGGAACTTCCACTCCGCGCCGTGCCGGTAGAGCTCGCCGAGGACCAGGGCGGTCTCGTCGGACAGGGCGGCGCCGGTCAGTTCGAAGCGGGCCAGTTCGGTGCCGCCGTCCTCGTCCAGGACGCGGATGCGAGCGCGGCGGACCTGCTCGAAGGTGTGGCCGCGGGCCGCCGCCTCGTACAGGGAGACGGGGAAGACGACCTTCTGCACGGCGTCCGGGAGCCGGTCGAGGTCGACCCTGATCCGCTGGTCGTCCCCGTCGGCCGGGCCGCCCTGGCCGGAGTGCCGGACCGAACCGTCCGGGCTGCTCGGGTTGTTGTAGAACACGAAGTGCTCGTCCGACAGGACCTTGCCCGAGCCGTCGCACAGCAACGCACCGGCGTCCAGCTCATAGCCGGTGTCCGCCTGCCAGCCCAGCCCGACCGTCACGGCAGTCAGACCGGGGGCCTGTCTGCTCAGCGACACATTGCCGCCCTTGGTCAGGGTCGCGCTCATGCAAATCCTCCACAGCTGCCCCGGAACACGCGTCCATGACGATCAACGGGTCGCATCCCGCATCGGTTCCACGGTCGCGTATGAGATCGATCAAGAAATTCAGAGGTGCGCGGCGATCGCGGGGAGCAGGTCCTGGAAGGTCCGCCCCGAGGCCGGCTCCCCGATCGCCTGCAACTGCCAGCCGCCGGCCGTGCGATGGAGCTTCGCCATGATCTGCGCCGTGTAGGCGCCGCCGCCGCTGAGGGTGTAGCGGGCGAGTTCCCCGCCGGTCTGCTCGTCGACCAGCCGGCAGAAGGCGTTCTGCACCTCGCCGAAGGTCTGCCCCGTGAAGGAGTTGACCGTGAAGACGATCTGGTCGACACGGCCGGGGACGCGTGCGAGGTCGACCAGGATGACCTCGTCGTCGTCCCCGGCCCCCGCCCCGCCCACGAGGTTGTCGCCCAGGTGCCGCACGGAGCCGTCGTCGCTGGCCAGGTGCTGGAAGAACACGACGTCGACGGGCTGTCCGCCCGCGAACAGCACGGCGGAGGCGTCGAGGTCGATCTCCCGGGTGCCGGCCAGCTTGGCCAGGAACCCCTTGCGCGGCGCGGCCTGCCAGCCCAGGCCCATCCGGACGGCGCTCAGCGCACCGCCGTCCGCCTTGTCGAGACTGATCCGCTGGCCCTTGCTCAGATTGACCGACACGGGTGTGCTCCCTCTCGCTCGCGGGGTGGTGCGGGTGTCAGACGTTGACGCCGAAGTCGCCGGCGATGCCCGCGAGTCCGGAGGCGTAGCCCTGGCCGACCGCGCGGAACTTCCACTCCGCGCCGTTGCGGTACAGCTCGCCGAAGACCATCGCGGTCTCGGTGGAGGCGTCCTCGGACAGGTCGTAGCGGGCGAGTTCGGAGCCGCCGGCCTGGTTGACGACGCGGATGAAGGCGTTGCGGACCTGACCGAAGCTCTGGCCGCGGTTCTCGGCGTCGTGGATGGAGACGGGGAAGACGATCCGGTCGACCTCGGCGGGCACGGCCGTCAGGTTCACCTTGATGGTCTCGTCGTCGCCCTCGCCCTCACCGGTGAGGTTGTCGCCGGTGTGCTCGACCGAGCCGTCGGGGCTGGTGAGGTTGTTGTAGAAGACGAAGTGCCGGTCGGAGACGACCTTGCCCGAGGCGTCCAGCAGCAGCGCGGAGGCGTCGAGGTCGAAGTCGGTGCCCGTGGTGGTGCGCACGTCCCAGCCCAGCCCGACGAGCACCGCGCTGAGCCCGGGCGCCTCCTTGCTCAGCGACACGTTGCCACCCTTGGACAGGGAAACACCCATGGTTCGTCCTTCCACACATGGTCGGTACTGATCCGGCTCCCGGATCCGATCTTGAATCTACAACACTGTAGAAGTTGATGCGGGTACGGCACGGACGGCGCCCGCGCGAGGAGCGTGATCCGGCCACGCGCGGGTCCTCTGTACGATGTGACGCTCCTTCGGCACGAGGGGTTGAGGCAGGGCCGGGGCATACAGGTGACAGAGGGGAGACAGCGGGTGACGGAGCCGGACGCGCACCGTCGGCGCAGGGCGCACGGGGCGTTGGAGACACGGGTGCTCGCCGCGCTGCACGAGGCCGGCGGCCCGGTGACCGCGGGCTGGGTGCAGGAGCACCTGGCCGCGGGCCTCGCGTACACGACCGTGATGACGGTGCTGGGCCGGCTGCTGGCGAAGAAGGCCGTCACCCGCAGGCGTGAGGGGCGGTCCTTCGTCTGGTTGCCAGCCGCGGACGAGGCCGGGCTGGCCGCGCTGAAGATGCGCCGGGTGCTGGACGGCGAGCAGGACCGGCGGGCGGTGCTGGCCAGTTTCATCACCGCGCTGCCGGAGGGCGACGAGCGACTGCTGCGGGAACTGCTGGAGCACACCGAGGGCGACGGCTGAGACGCGATGGGGATCTTCGTCTTCCTGCCCCTGGTGCTGCCGTTGAGCGCCTGGCCCATCGCGCGGCTGGCCGAGCCCCGGCTGCACCCGCGCACCGCGACCGTGCTGCTGACCTCGGTCGCCACCGTGCTGGCGCTGTGCAGCACGGTGTGCCTGGCCCTGCTGGTGGTGGTCGGCACCGCCCAACTGCCCGGCAATCCGCTGCCGGACGGCTGGTCCGACCCGGAGGTGCGCGAGAGTGTGCCCCGGCACGAGATCACCGGCAAGGCCGCGATTCCCGCGCTGCTCGCGGTCGTCGCCGCGTGCGGCCGTACCCTGGTCCGTCACGCGCGGGTGCGCCGGCGGGCCCACCGGGCGCTCGCGGGGCTGCCGGACACCCGCGTGGCGGTGCTGCCGGACGCGGAGCCCTACGCCTACGCCCTGCCGGGCGGCCGACGGGACCGGGTCGTGGTGTCCACGGCCATGCTGGCATCCCTGACGTCAGGGGAGCGGCGCGCCCTGTTCGCGCACGAGCGGGCCCATCTCGCCGCCCGGCACCACCGCCATCTGCTGCTGGTCCGACTGGCCGCCTGCGCCAACCCGTTCCTGCTGCCGCTGCGCACGGCGGTGGCCTACACGGCGGAGCGGTGGGCGGACGAGGAGGCCGCGCGGGCGGTGGGCAGCCGCAGGGTGGTGGCCCGCGCGATCGGCAGGGCGGCGCTGGCCGGCGGCCGCGGCGCGCCCGCGCCGACGCTGCCCGCGCTCGCCGCGCCCGGCCCGCTCCCCCGCCGGGTCGCCGCCCTCCTCGGACCGGCCCCGGCCGCACGCGCCTGGCCGTCGCTGTTCACGGCGGCCGGTCTCGCGGTGTGGACCGCGACCACCGGGGCCGCCCTGTCCGCGATGTTCTCCGCCAACTCGGCGCTCACCCTGCTGCTCGTGCTGCACGCGGCCACCCCCCTGTGAGCCGGGCGGGCCGCCGGGGAGAATCACGGCCGTGACCGTCACCCCGGACCGCGCCGCCGCCCGCCGCAGCCTGGAGGGGCCGGCGCTCGGCGACGCCTTCGGCGAACGCTGGTTCCCCCTGTTCCGTGCACCGCGGCAGGCCCGCGACGAGATCCGCGCCCGGCGCGCCCCCGAGCAAGAGCCCTGGCACTGGGCCGACGACACCGCGATGGCCCTGGCCCTGCTGCATGGGCACCGGCATGGTGGCGATAACCGACGAAGCGGAACTGCGGCAGTACCTGTCCCGGCCGCACAAGGGCGACTTCATTCTGGAGCAGTGCGTCTCCGGGGAGATCTGCTCGGTGGAAGTGTTGGGCGCCCGAGGCACCTACGTGGTGCAGCCCGTCGTGTGGCAGGGGCCGGCGGAGACCGGCCCGGTGTTCGACTTCGGCCGGCCGCGCTATGCGACCCCGTGCCCCGGGCACGACGAGGCGTTCGCCCCGGTGGCCGAGAAGCTCCGGGAGCTGTGCCGCGGACTGGACCTGGAGGGCGCCGTCGGGATCGACCCGATCTACGCGGACGGTCGCTGCCGGATCCTGGAGATCAACCCCCGGGTCGCCGGCACCACCACGCCGTGCATCGCCGCCTCCGGGCTGAACACCTACGACTGCCTCCTGTCGATCCTGGACGGCAGCCGGCCCGCCACGCCGGTGCCCGCCGTGGCCCCGGGGCGGCGGGTGTGCCTCCAGTTCCCGATCCACGACCCCACCCCCGCGTTCCTCCGCGACGTCACGCGTGAACTGGGCGTCGTCCGCACGCAGACGCTCACCATCGACGGAGTGCGGCACCCCGACATCGTCATCACCTGCGAGCTCGACGACCGGGACGCACTTCCCGCATAAAGGTGCCCGGCTGCGCGGTGCCGGCGACGATCCATTGCGGACTGACGAGAGCCCGTGGTCGGCGCATCGTGGGGCGCGAGGAGCATTGGAACGGAAGCCGGCGCAACCTCTTGGTGGGCCGCTGACGGAGCGTCGGCGGCCGGACCTGTCGGAAGTTGTTCCACGGGGTCAGGCCGGGATTGTGCTGGACGAGCACACAGCCCTCTACCGGTTCGCGGCTTCGCGAGAGGCGATCCGGTTCGTGCGACCGACCGCGCGGCCCACGGCGTTGCGCACCGCGAGGCCCGGCCGGGTGCGGGGCACCATGAGCCTGGTGAGCAGACCGACGCGTCGCTGCCGCGGACCTACCTCACGGCGGAGCCGCGACTCGTAGGCGGCGAAGGCGCGGGCGTGATCACCGGGATGGGCGGCGAGCTCTTCTGCGAGGGCGTACGCGCCCGCCATCGCCATGCTGGACCCGTCGCCCAGCAGGGCTGTCGCCGCCGCCGCGTCCCCGAGCAGTACGACCCGTCCGCGGGACCACGAGGGCACCCGGACGGTGGTCAGGGGGTCGAAGAACGGAGCGGGGTGGTCGAGGAACGCCGCCACGAGTTCCGGTGCCCGCCACCGCACGTCGGCGTAGGCGTCGGCCACGGTCTGCTTGTGAAGGGCGATGTTCTTGCGGTCGTGGGGCGCCGGCTGTGCGGCCCGGAAGGTGAAGATCGCGAGCGGAGTGGTCCGCGAGGGGTGGAGGACCAGCATCCGGTTCGGCACGGTCAGCATCGTCATCTCGGTCGGGTCCTCGATGGCGTCGGGTTCCAGCGGGACGGTCGCGCCGTACAGGCCCAGGTCGCTCGCGAACTGCCGCTCGGGGCCGAATACCAGGCGCCGTACGGTGGAGTGCATCCCGTCGGCACCGACCACCAAGTCGAAGCGCCGTGGCGCGGACCGCCGGAAGGTGACGTCCACCCCGCTTTCATCCTGGTCGAGAGCGGTGACCGTGTCGTCGAACAAGAACTCGGCCTCGGTCTGCGCCGACCGGTGGAGCACCTCGGACAGGTCGGCTCGGGTCACTTCGACCGTCGGCGCCTTGTCCGAGGTGAGCGGGAGTTGCAGGATCCGCCTGCCGTCGGGGTCGAGCAGGGTCAGTGATCGATTGCGGGTGGCGAGCCCGCGGAGCTGCGGGAGGATGCCCATGCGGTCGGCGACCGGGATCGCGGGCCCCTTCACGACGATCGCGCTACCACCGGAGCGCAGCTGCCGGGCATGTTCGACGACCGTTGGCCGGTATCCATTCCGGGAGAGCCAGTAGGCGAGTGCGGGTCCTGCGATTCCGGCACCGACTATCAGCACCTCGGATTTCTTCATGACGATGACCTCTCGGAGCGTCGATGACCAGGTCCCCGGCGAGTGCCGGGCCGGGTCTCAGGGGGAGGCGGCACCGGGCAGCGCGAACGGGTCAAGGTACGATCAAATTCGTACACCAGTGGAGCACATCTTGAGGTACGATGCAAGTCGTACTTGAAGGAGGTGCGGCGTGGCCGGGAGAAACCTGGTCGGCCCGGAGGCCGATGCGCTCGATCTGGGTACGGTGTTTCGCGCCCTCGCCGACGAGCACCGTCGTTCGGTGATGACGGAGTTGGCCGCCGACCGCAGCGACAGCGAGCGGGGCTGCAACTCGTTCGATCTTCCGATCTCGAAGCAGACCCAGACCCACCACTTCCGGGTCCTGCGCGAAGCGGGTCTCATCGACGAGATCGACTACGGCAACCGCAAGGGCATCCGACTTCGGCGCGCGGACATCGAGAAGAGATTCCCCCGGCTGCTCACGCTCCTGGGCGCAGAGTCCCCGGGCGGTACTGCTCCTCGCCGAGCACAGCTCAGCACACCGGAGGGGAGTCCGAGTCGGCCCTGAGCCGCGAGCTCGACCGGATCCAGCTCGCGGCCGGCTCGCAGGTAGCCGAGCACGACGCGGACACGAATGGACCGGTGTCGCTTCGACCACCGTCCCGCGCTCGTGATCGGCGCCGAACTCTTCCCACACTCCCTCACGCCCACACCCACTGAGGTTTCCTCAACCTGCGTGCGGAGCAGGGCCACTGGGGTGAGGGCGGGGTCCGGGCGTGGAGAAGCTCCTGGTAGACGGGTGCGTGTCGAGTCCGAGCCATCCTGCCAGGAGCTTTCCGCATGCTTGCCGACCCAGCCGGGGGCGATCTGTCTCCGCTCTGCGCTTCCCCGCCCGTGAGTTGACCGCTCGGCGAGATCTGCGCGACCCCCGCCGGAGGCGCGACAACCCACCGTCAACGGGTGCCGACCGATGGAACCGAGCGCTCCCACCACCCACCCCGATCGACCGAGCGGCGACCCCCGGCAAGCCGCGGCCGCCGCACCCGGTCTCGCAGTCCGGACCGTCCGGGAAGGGACGAGCGACCGGCCGGAGCGCGATGTGTGGCTGACACGAGCGGCACGGACACCGCGGACACCCCACTCGGAGCGGGTCCGCGGTGTCCGCCGCACGCTGTGCCGTGGTGCCTGTCCGTGGCCCGGGCCCCGCGCGGGTGTGAGGACCGTGCAGCCACACGCCGGCGGCCTCGGCCACTCCGCGCGGCGGCCCGGTGGTTCACACCTATGTGCCGACCTGATCAGCGATCGGGTCTTCCTGGTGCTGGTCCGGGTCGGCCGACAGAGTGCCCGCAGCCGGGCTCTTGTGCGCCCGGTGGAGCACATTGATGACCACGGCCAGCAGTAGGGGCAGGAGCGCCAACGCGATCACCACGAGATGGAAGACCTCCGCGTAGGCCCCGGCGGCTCCGCTGCCACCTGCCGAGACTTTCCGGGCGAGGCCGGGATCGTCGATGCGGGCGGACAGGAGTCCGGCCGTCACCGCGGCGTAGACCCCTACGGCGGCCGCCTCACTGCCCAGACGGACGAAGTTCAGCACACCGGCCGCGGCCCCCGCACTACGGGCGGGCACGGCGGCGAGGGCCTCCCCGTCGATGAGGCCGATCGGGAGCCCCCAGCCGAATCCCAGGAGGACCATGGGGAGCACGAGGGTCCACTTCGGGGCGTCGGGGCCGAGGAGCAACATGCCGAGATCACCGACGACGAGCACGACGAGCGACACGTTGATGATCACCATGGGGGTGATCCGGCGTACGCGGTGGACCAGTGTCGTGGCGAGGACCGGAGCGACGAGCACCGGCAGCGTCAGGGGCAGGAGGAACACGCCGGCCTGGCCGGCACTCATGCCGAGGACCGCGCTCAGCGCGACGGGCAGATAGGTCAGCAGGGTCACGTAGCCGAGGGACCCCGCGACCGGCACCAGGATGACGGCCAGGAAGTACCGGTTGCGTACCGGTGAGAAGTCGATCAGCTTGCGGTTGCCCTCCACAGGGTGCCTGTGGTCCTTCGGCAGGGCGCCACCGGCCAGCAGGGCCACGATCGAGATGGCACCGGCGGCGGCGAAGACGCCCTGCCACCCGACGAACGTCACCAGCCCCCCGGAGAGGGTCGGTCCTGCGGCCAGGCCCAGACCGACCGTTGTGCCCAGCAAAGCGAAGGCACGAGCGCGCCGGGCACCGGAATACGCGTTGGACAGCAGGGCCGTGCCACCGGTGGCCACCGCGGCGCCGCCCACTCCGGCGAGCAGGCGTCCCGCGTCGAGAACGTACAGGTTCGGGGACACGACGCTGAGCACGGAGGCACCCAGGATGAACAGGGAACCGATCATGAAGGTGCGCTTGTGTCCGAGCCGGTCGGAGAGTGCTCCCCAGACCAGGGTGAACAGGGCGAACGAGACGTTGAACCCATTCACGACCCACTGGAGGGCGGTCGGGGAGTCGCCCAGGTCTCGGGAGATGTCGGGAAGGGCGATCGCCGTTCCCGCGATGCTGATGGGCAGGACGAACATCGTGAGCAGGATGACGGGCGTCAGGAACCACGGCGGGTTCGCGCCCTCCGCATGCCTCGCAGTGCTGGTCACTGGCCCACCCCTCTAGGTATGAATATGTTCATACCTAGAGTCAAGCAGGAAGTGTAGGTACGAAGCAACTCGTACCTGATGTGATCTGACGGACAGGTGCGCTGTCGGCGATCGGACAGGTGGTCGTGCCCGCCCGGCCGACCGGGCGGGCACGACCACCTCGGCGTCGCGTCAGCGGCTCCGGCTCCAGCCGAGGGCCGCCGGGGCAATGTGCTCGGCGATGTTCTCCAGGATCCGGAGGTTCTCGTCGGCTCCGAGGAGGTTGGGGATGGTGACCAGCAGGGTGTCCGCGGTGCGTACCGCTTCGTCCTTCGACAGGGCCTCCACCACCGTGTCGGGCTCCCCGATGAAGCTCTTGCCGAACCGCGACACGGCTCCGCCGAGAACGCCGACGTGTTCTCTCGACCCCTGTGCGGCGGCCGCACCGAACAGGGCGCGGTCGCGGTCCGAGACGATGGGCAGGATGCTGCGCACCACCGCCACCCTGGGTGTTCCCGGATGGCCCGCGCGGTGCCAGGCCTCGCGGAAGAGCTCGATCTGTTCCGTCTGCAGCTGCGCGAACGGGACTCCGGTGTCCTCGGAGAGCAGCGTGCTGCTCAGCAGGTGCATCCCTTGTTCTCCGGTCCACTGGGCGCTCTGCCGTGTGGCCGAGCCCCACCAGATCCGCTGGGGCAGGGTGTCGGATCGGGGTTCGATCGCGAGCGGCACGGTGACACCGGTTTCCGTGGGGTCGCTCATCGCCATCGGGGCCCCCGCGATCGCCGCCCTGAAACGCTCCGTGTGCGCCCGCGCCATGTCCCTGGCGCGGGAATCGTCGGTGGGGCCGGGGTGGTGGCCGAAGGCTTCGTAGCCCCGCAGAGCGGGTTCCTGTGACCCTCGGCTCAGGCCGAGTTGCAGGCGGCCGCCGCTGATGAGGTCGGCGGCGGCGGCGAGTTCGGCCATCATGAGCGGGTTCTCGTAGCGCATGTCTATGACGGCGGATCCGAGTTCCATCCGCCGCGTCCGCGCCGCCGTCGCCGCCAGCAGTGCCCAGGGGCTGGCGAACTGCCGCTGGTAGTGGTGCACGCGGACCCAGGCGCCGTCGAAGCCGAGGCGCTCGGCGCCGACGGCGATGTCGATGTGCTGGGTCAACGCTTCGGCCGCGCCACCGGCCTGCGAGCCGGGCGCGTGCTGGTGGTGTCCGAAAGAGAGCAGTCCGAGCCGCTTCCTCATCTTCTCGCCTTCCTTCAGCCCTGGAAAAGGGTCCGAATCCGGCCGGTCGCGCGACGGTCGCAGGAGGCGGGTCGCGGTTTCGTCGCATGGTGAGCACCGGCGCCCTTCCGGGCGGAGGCGACGACGGCCATGACCGGCAACAGGTACGTCCAATGTCGTACCTCAGTGAAACATGCGGCCAAGGTACGAGACAAGTCGTACTTGGGGCGGTGGTCGGCAGAATCGCCTTCTCAGGTACCGTGGACGTCGTACTTGTTGGAGGTGGGCTCCATGGTGGAAACGGTCGTGCCCCAGGCCGACACCGATGTCCTGGACCTGGGTGCGGTGCTGCGTGCTCTCGCCGACGAACACCGGCGCGCGGTGATGATCGAGCTGGCCGCGGACAGGAGTGACGGTGAGCGCACCTGCCACTCGTTCAATCTTCCCGTGAGCAAGCAGACCAGGACTTACCACTTCCGCACCCTGCGCGACGCCGGGCTGATCTGCGAGACCAACTACGGGAACAAGAAGGGCGTCAGACTTCGCAGAGCGGAGATCGACCGCCGCTTCCCGGGGCTGCTCGACCTGCTCGCCGCGGAGTTCAGCCAGGTCAACCCGGCATCGTGACAGCCGACACGCGCCAGGTCGCCGTCCTTCGGCGTGGAAGGGTGCCGTCCGTCCGGTGACGGCACCCTTGTCGATCGGGCGACGCACCGGCGGTCGTCCGGCCCGGACCAACCACCCCGGACGCGGGCGTGGGGCGTGAATCCCCGCTCGCTACGCCGTATCGACGTGGGAACGGCGGGCCAGTTCCTCCATCTTCCACAGGCCGGCGTCGAAGCCGATGCGCCTGCCGGGCGAGCAGGCGGCCCTTCCTGGCCAATGCTGTTCGGAAGTCGCCGGCAGCCCGGTGCTGTCCTCCGGGCGCTGAGCCCCGCCAAGGGGTGAGCCGGGAGAGTCCCGCCGGTTGGAGGTACCGCTGCGATCGTCCGGCTTCCGGATGGCCCGCTCGCCGGTGGTGTACTCACGACCACCCATGCCCCGTGGGCCGGAGGCCGGCTCACGGCTGGTGACGCCGACCGGGGCCTGTACGTCCCGGTACACCGCGGCCCGGTGACCGGCGTCGTCCTGGCGGAGGTCCGGGTCACCATCCTGCGCCCGTAGCAGCCCGCCGCCACGCGGCTGACGTGCGAGACCCCGGGCCCTGTCGGCGGGCCCGGGGTCTCACGGGGGGGGGACCTCTATGTCCTTCCTCAAGCGAGGCGTGGGGTTCTGGGTTCGTAGAAGGTGCCGTCGCGGAGCATCGCGAACAGCACGCTGATGCGGTGGCGGGCCAGGCGGAGAAGTGCCTGGGTGCGGGTCTTTCCACGGGGCCGGCATCGGTCGTCGTAGGTGCGGGAGGCGGGATCGTGCAGGGCGGCGGACGCGGACAGGAACATCGCCCGTTTGAACTGCCGGTTGCCGCCTCTGGGCAGCTACCACGAGCAGGCCCTCCACTGATGGGGCGAGGTGCACGGGAGGACGTCGGGCACGCTGCACGGCGGCGAGACCGACCCGGCCGGCGCGGCTGGCGTCTACCGGGAAGTCCTGCGGCTGGCACGGGAGTTGCCGTTGCCCGGCCGAGCCGCGCGGGTCCTCGAACCGGCCGCCCTGCAGGAGCCGGGAGGCGCGGCCACCAGGACCGATGCACCTCATTGTGTTAGCCGTTCCAAGCGCGGGCAGGGGCATATTCCGCACGCCGGTGTCGCGGGCGGCGCGGATCCGGTCGGCGCCAACCCTGACCAGGAGTCAGGGAGACCCAGGGCCGAAGCCAGGGACATTCCCGATGCACCGTCCGCCGGCCGAACGGCACCATGATCGAGGACGTTCGACCGGCGTCCGACGTGCTCACCCGGAGTAGACCGATGAACGCCTTCAAGCGACGCCTCACCCCGCTGGCGCTGGCCGCCGCCGCACTGGTCGCCACCACCGCTGCCGCCGCTCCGGCCCTGGCCGCTGGTGCGCCGGCCGTCCACGCGGCCGCCGCCACGCAGAGTGCAGTGCCGATCGGTGCCTCCGGGCTCAACACGGCGGCCCTCGACGCGGCGGTCGGCCTGCACCCCGGCGACCGGGCGGGCGGTCAGCTGGCCCGGGTCAGCACCCCGGACCAGATCTGGCGGGGCAGTTCCTCGGACGCTTTCACCGGTCGGCCGATCTCACCCGACGCGCACTTCCACGTCGGCAGCATCTCCAAGGCATTCGAGGCCACAGTGGCCCTCCAGCTCGCCGCCAATGGGAAGCTCGACCTCGACCAGACCGTCCAGCACTATCTGCCCGGCCTCCTGCCCGACAGCTACCAGCCCATCACCGTCAGGCAGTTGCTCAACCACACCAGCGGCCTGCCGGACATGCAGGCGGGCATCCTCAACCCCACCGCCGACCAGCTGATCGCCGAACACCTCGACTACTTCACCCTCGACGACGTCATCCACTCCAGCCTGCACCCGGCGGACGGCTCGACTCCGCCTCTGCACTTCACCCCGGGCAGCAAGCAGGAGTACAGCTCGCTCGGCTACCGCATCGCTGCGAAGATCATCGAACAGGTGACCGGCAACTCCTTCGGTGACGAGGTGACCAGCCGGGTGATCCGGCCGCTCCACCTGAACCACACATCCGTCCCCGAGGGCGACACCCGGATACCCCGGCCGGCCCTGCACGGCTACGTCATCGACTCCACCGGTCGGCCCGTGGACGTCAGTGAACAGGGCGACGACGCCACCGCCATCATCTCCACCGCACCCGACCTCGACCGCTTCATCAGTGCCCTGTTCAGCGGTCGGCTGCTCGCCCCCGAGCGGCTCAACGAGATGTTCGCCGCCCCGCTCGACAGCGCAGGCAACCCCCTCCGCTACGCGGACGGCAGCGACTGCGACACCGGCCCCGCCAAGGGCACGGCCTGCTACGGCGCCGGTCTGAAGAGCGTCACGCTGCCCGACGGCACCGTCCTGTGGGGCAAGACCGGCCACGACATCGGCTACGCCAGCGGCGTTTTCGCCACCCGCGACCTGAAGCTGCGCACCGTCTACGCCGTCGGCACCTCCACCGCTGACAACGGCGGCTCCCCAGCCGTCGCCAACCGCCTGATCACCGCTCTGCTCACCCCGCCCCAGGCCACCACCCCCGCCCGCTGAAAGAGGCTTCGACTGCCGGCCGGGGAGCAGCCTCATCGTTTGCCGACAGGCGGCCGACGCGTCCGGGTAATGTCGGGGCAGACCGCTGTCTGCCATCGGTGAACACCATCCTGAGCGGGCGCAACGGTCAGTACGGTCCAGAGTCATGACGACGATTACGACGCGTACGGTCGAGTATGCGGCCGACGGTTTAACGATGATCGGGCACCTCGCGCTCCCGGCCGGTGTCGACCGCCGGCCCGCGGTGCTGCTCGGGCCTGAGGGCACGGGGCTCAGCGACGTCGAGCGCCGCAGGGCCGATGCTCTCGCCGAGCTGGGATATGTAGCGCTGGCCTTCGACCTTCACGGCGGGCGCTATTTGGGGGACCCCGAGGAGATGCTGGCCCGCTGCATGCCGCTGCTCGACGACCCCGACCGGATGCGCGGCATCGGCCACGCGGCGCTCGACGTGTTGCGCACCGAACCGCGAACCGACCCCGATCGGATAGCCGCCGTCGGCTACGGCACCGGGGGCGCCATCGCGTTGGAACTCGGGCGCGATGGCGTCGACCTGCGTGCAATCGCGACAGTCAACGGGCTGATCACAGGCCGACCGGGCGAGGCGGCGCGCATCCGCTGCCCGGTATGGGCCGGAGTCGGGTCGGAAGACCCGATCATGGCGCCCGCGCAACGGGACGCGTTCACCGCCGAGATGCAGGCCGCGGGCGTCGACTGGCGCCTCGTGGTGTACGGGGGAGCTTTGCACGCCTTCCACCATCCATCGGTCGACCACACCGTGCGGCCCGGCGTCGGCTACCACCCACGGCACGCACAGCGAGCCTGGCGTGACGTCGTCACTCTGCTCGCCGAGTGCCTGCCCGCCACGGACTGATCCGATCGGCTCCTGATACTCACTCCGCCGTCCATGCGCTGGCCGTAGAGCCGCTCTCCGCCCGCCAGAGCGGCCTCCAGCGGCCCGCGAACCTTCCACTGGCCCTCGGGCGCGTCGATGTCCTCACGGTCCACCGGGCGGGTGGCGCCGCCGGGCGCGTTCTTCCACCCGATCTGCGGCGGGTCGTCACCGAGGCGGCGCGCTCGGCGGAGGTCACCCACACCCATCCCGAGGGGGTGGCCGGCGCCGTCGCGGTGACGGTCGCCGCCGCGCTGTCCGCGCGGGGCGGGCTGAGCGTGGCCGAGGTGGTGGCCCTGACCCCGGCGGGTACGGTCCGCGAGGGGCCGGCCCGGGCCGACGACACGGTCCCGTTCGCCGTGTGGCGTGCCGCCCGCGTGGCTGCGGCGCCGGGAGCCGCTTCCCGGGACGGGCGGCGACGAATCCGCATCCTCCGGGGAATCCGGGGCAGGCGGCTCGTGAACGGGTCCGCCCGGGGACCTTCGGACAGGCGCGAGGTATGTGTGGCAGGCAGTGGGAGCACCGGCGAACTGGAACCGGACGGGCTGTCCGTCGACCGGAACCCGGTCGGCGGGGTCACCGTGGTCACGGTGGCCGGCGAGGTCGACCACCGGACCGCGGGCGCACTGCGGCGCGCGCTGATCCCCCTGGACCCCGCTCCGGCGCCGCGCACGGTCGCCGACCTCTCCGGGGTGGGATTCATGGACTCCAGCGGCATCAACGTCCTCATCGCCGCCCATCAGGCGCATGAGCCGGGCGGCTGGCTGCGCCTGGCCGGGGTGCGCAGGCCCGTGCTGCGCACCCTGGAGATGGTCGGCCTCACCGGGCTGCTCGACTGCTACCCGGACGTACGGGCCGCGTTGGACGCCTGACGCTACGACGTGGCGGTGGAGTGCGACAGGGGAACGGTGGCCTCGGCGTCGTCCCTGATCGACTCGACCACCGCCTGGTGCAGCTCCCGGCTGCCCCGTTCGGAGCGGCAGGGCACCGGGCTGCCGCTGAGCGTGTACCAGTGGGAGGTGCCGCTGTACTGCACCGCCACGTCGGCCACCCGGCCGTCCCAGGTGGTGTGGACGGTGAGGTCACCCGTGAGGACGCCCGCCTCGACGGTACGGGCGCCGCCCCGGCCGGTGAAGACACCGGGGGTGGTCCATGATGCCCAGACCATGCTCTCAGCCTCTCTTCTCGGGTGTCCGCCCCCCTCGGAGGGGTGTGGGGTAGGGGTTTGGGGCTGTATGTCAGTGTTGCCTGCTTTCCATGGTGCCCCGGCGGGCAGGAAGCGGCTGGGGCCGTCCGGCCCCGATACGGGCCGCGGTGCCGTACGGCACTGGTGCGCCGACGGTTCTCGTGCTGTGCTGGTGAGTGGCGGGAAGGACGTGCAGACGC
>NZ_VOGW01000020.1:15226-31697 GCF_007896895.1 Streptomyces misionensis
TGGGGCGCGGGGGGGGTGGGGGGGGGGGGGGTGCGGCGGGCGGCGCTGCGGCGGGGGTGGCGTCCGGGGACGGGGGGCGGGCGGGCGGCGCCCGCAGGCTGGGAACACGAACCCAGGAAGGGAGCCGGTGCGATGACCTCCGCCACCACCATGACCACGGCGCTCGACCCCGCACAGCGCGATCGGCTGACGAGCCTCGCCCACGAGGTCTCCTTCGCGGCCGGCACCCGGCTGTTCGAGGAGGGGCGGCGCGCCGACCGCTTCTGGATCGTGCGCACCGGCACCGTCGCCCTCGACCTGCGGGTGCCGGGCCGCCGGCCCGCCGTCATCGAGACCCTCGGCCACGGCGAACTGGTCGGCTGGTCCTGGCACTTCCCGCCGCATATCTGGCACCTGGGCGCCGAGGCGATGAGCCCGGTGCGGGCCTGGGAGTTCGACGCCGGGTCCGTGCGCGCGCTGTGCGACAGCGACCCGGAGTTCGGGCGGGCCGTCGCGGTGTGGGTCGGCCGCGTGGTGGCCCAGCGGCTGCACGCCTCCCGGGTCCGGCTGCTCGACCTCTACGCCCCCTACGGCAGCGGGAGCAAGGAATGACGGCGCCGGAGAGGGAGCCCGGGAGCCCCAGCCGGGTGAGCGACGTGATGACGCGGGCGGTCGTGGCGGTGGGGCGTACGGCCCTGTTCAAGGACATCGTCGAGCGCATGGAGCGCTGGAAGGTCAGCGCGCTGCCGGTGCTGGAGGGCGACGGCCGGGTGGTCGGGGTGGTCTCCGAGGCGGATCTGCTGCCCAAGGAGGAGTTCCGGGACAGCGACCCGGACCGGATGACCCAGCGGAGCCGGCTCGCGGACCTGGCCAAGGCCGGGGCGGTGAGCGCCGAGGAGGTGATGAGCACGCCCGCCGTCACCGTGCACGCGGACGCCACGCTCGCCGAGGCCGCGCGGATCATGGCGCTCAAGCGCGTCAAGCGGCTGCCGGTGGTGACCCCGGAGGGGGTGCTGGAGGGCCTGGTCAGCCGCGGCGACCTGCTGAAGGTGTTCCTGCGCGAGGACGCCGAACTGGCCGACGAGATCCGCCGTGACGTGCTGGACGTGCTGTTCCCGGCGCCGGTCGAGCCGCTGCACGTGGTCGTGGTCGACGGCGTGGTGACGCTGACCGGGAAGGTGCCGGACGGCACGCGGATCCCGCTGGCGGTGCGGATGATCCGGGGAGTCGAGGGCGTGGTGGGGCTGGACTGCCATCTGACCGGGGCGTGAGCCTCGTCCGGCCGGCGCGGATCAGCCGCGGCCGCCGCTGAGGTTGCCCCAGCGGGGCCCTATCTGCTTCCACTCCTCGTCCCACTCGGCCATGCGGCGCCGGATGAGCCGGCCGCGCACCAGCCACCCCGCGCACCACACGGCCGCGCCGGCCGTGGGGCCGACGAGGACGCCGGTGAGGGCCGCCTGGAGGTCGGCCGAGGCGCCGGTGACCGGCGGGGGGACCACATGGTCCGCCCGGTTGGCCCAGACCGTCACACTGCTCCCGGCGGGGGCGCCGGGCACGACCTTCGCGCGGTCGGTGTGCACCGTGCCGTCCGGGTCCGTCCAGCGCACGGTGGCCCACACCCGCCCGTCGTCGTAGCCGGTCCCGGCGGCCGGGGTCGGGGCCGCGGGACCGGTGAGCACCGCCGTGACCGGGTGGACCCGCGCCAGCCGGTCGGCGTACGACGTGGCGGAGGCCCGGGCCGACAGGAGACCGGCGAGGACACCGCAGACCAGGACGAGGACCCAGGTGGCGAGGACGATCCAGGCCTCGACGACGTCGCTGTGCCGCCGCAGCGGATTGCGCCGCCACCGCCACAGCCGTACCCGGCCGACCGTCGTGGCAGGTGTGCGTGTCATCGTCACCGCCTCCTCTCCTGCGCCGGCGGCCCGGGTCAGCGGGTGCGGGCCGACGCGGCGTCCGGCAGGTCCGGGTCGAGGTCCGGCCGGCGCGGCGGCCCGGCCAGCGCGCACCGCACGTCCACCACGCCGGGCACGGCCCGGGCGAGGCGGGCGGCGAGGGGCACCAGGGAGGTCTCGCGGACCCGGCCGCCGAGCGTCACGACACCATCGTGCACCTCCACCCGGATCCCGGCCGCTTCTGGGCCGAAGAGATGGCCGACGACCTCACGGCGGACCTCCTCGGCGATCTCCGCGTCGCCGCGCAGGAACACCTTCAGCAGATCGGAGCGGCTGACGATGCCCAGCAAGGCGCCGTCCGGAGCGACGACGGGGAGCTGCTTGACCCTGGCCCGGGCCATGACGCGCGCGGCCTGTCCGAGGGTGGCGTCCGGCGCCACGGTGACCGCCGGGGTGGTCATGAGCCGTTCCGCGGTCGCCGCCTCGGCCTTCACCAGCTCGGCGAGGTGCCGCATCCTGCCGTACCGGTCGAGGTCGCTGTCGCGGTACTCCTCCTTGGGCAGCAGATCCGCCTCGGAGACGACGCCGACGACGTGCCCGGCGTCGTCGAGGACCGGCACCGCGCCCACCCGCCAGTCGCGCATGGCCTGCACGATGTCCTTGAAGCCCGCGCCCGTGCGCAGGGCCAGCACCCTGCGGGTCATCACATCGCCGACGACGGA
This sequence comes from Streptomyces misionensis, assembly GCF_007896895.1. Taxonomy (GTDB): domain Bacteria; phylum Actinomycetota; class Actinomycetes; order Streptomycetales; family Streptomycetaceae; genus Streptomyces; species Streptomyces misionensis_A. The sequence goes on from NZ_VOGW01000020.1 coordinate 17,823, forward strand.
AGGGGTGCCGTCCATGGCTACCTCCAGGGGCTCTGGTGCCGCAAGCCCGGCAACGTTCAGCCTGCGGCCGCCGCCCGGCCGCCGGCTTGGGCCGACCGGGCACTTCCGGGTGCCCGCCGGTCCCGCGCCCGCACGCGGCGGCCGTGCCGACGCCGCGTCACGCACCGGGCAGCGGAACCCGCCATTCCAGTGTGGCCCCGCCCAGCTCCCCCTTGCTCAGTTCGAGCCGGCCGCCGAGCCGCTGGGCGCGCTCCGCCATGTTGCGCAGCCCGCTGCGCCGACCGCCGTCGGGGATGCCGACGCCGTTGTCCCGGACCGTGAGCCGTACCTCGTGCCCGTCGGCGGCGAGCAGCACCTCGGCCCGGTCGGCGTGGGCGTGCCGGGCGATGTTGGTGAGGGCCTCGGAGAGGACGGCCACCACATGGTCGGCGATCTCGCCCGGTACGTCGGTGTCGACCAGACCCTCCATGCGGACGCCGGGCGCGAAGCCGAGCACCGGGGAGGCCTCGCCGACCACCCTGACCACGCGGGCCCGCAGCCCGCCGGCCGCGGCGCCCTCGCGGGCCCGCAGCCCGAAGATGGTCGACCGGATGATCTTTATGGTCTCGTCCAGGTCGTCCACGGCCCGCAGGACCCGCTCGGAGGCCTCCGGGTGCTCGATGAAGCGGCCCGCGCTCTGCAGGGTCATGCCGGTGGCGAACAGCCGCTGGATCGCCAGGTCGTGCAGGTCGCGGGCGATACGGTCGCGGTCCTCCAGGAGCGCGATCTGCTGGGCGGCCTGCCGGCGCTGGGCCAGCTCCATGGCGATCGCGGCCTGCGCCGCGAAGCCCCGCAGCATCTCGGTCTCCTTGTCGGAGAACACCGGCTGGTCGCTCTCCCGCGCCAGCAGGACCACGCCCCGGGCGCCGCGCTCGCCGGTGCCGATCGGGACGGCGACGGCGGGGCCGAGGCCGTCGAAGCGCTGCGGCTGCTGGCAGATCCGCTCGTCGTGGGCGACGTCGTCGCTGGTGACGGGGGCGGCGGCGGTGAAGGCCAGGCCCATGAGGCTGTTGTGCAGGGGCAGCACCAGACCGCGGTGGGCCTCCGCCTGGGCGCCCACGGCGATCTCCACGCCGAGCGCCTCGGTGTCGGGCATCGGCATCGCGACCGCCGCGAGGGCCGAGCCGGTGTTCTCCCGGGCCCGCTCCGCGATCAGGTCCAGCGCCTCGGCGCGCTCGCTGCCGGACATCAGGCTGTGGCTGATCTCGGCGTTCGCCAGCAGCCAGCGCTCGCGCAGCCGGGAGTCCTCGTACAGGCGGGCGTTGTCGATGGCGACGCCGGCCGCGACGGCGAGGGTGGCGAGGACCGACTCGTCCTCCTCGTCGAAGTCGAGGCCGCCGCGCTTCTCGGTGAGGTACAGATTGCCGAACACCTGGTCGCGGACGCGGATCGGGACGCCGAGAAAGGTGTTCATCGGCGGGTGCCCGGGCGGGAAGCCGTACGAGGCCGGGTGCGCCGACAGCTTCGGCAGGCGCAGCGGCTCGGGGTGGCGGATCAGCTCGCCGAGGATGCCGTGGCCCTCCGGGTAGGGGCCGATCTCGCGGATCCGCTCGTCGGACAGGCCGACGGTGTGGAACGCGGCCAGGGAACTGCCGTCCGGGGCGATGACGCCGAGCGCCGCGTACTCGGCGTCGACCAGGGCGGCCGCCGCCTCCACGATGGAGTGCAGGACCTGCTCCAGTTCCAGCTCGCGGCCGACGGAGAGGACCGCCTCCAGCAGGCTGTGCACCCGGTCCCGGGTACCGCGGGCCGCGTCGATCCTGGCCTGCAGTTCCTCCAGCAGCTCGTCCAGCTTCAGCTGCGGCAGCCGCACGCCGGGCTCCTCCGTTCCGGTCACCACGCCCTCCACTCCCCATCAGCCCATGCCAGCGAACCGACGGGTTCTCAGGACACGGTATCCGCTCCCCGACCCGGAGGAACACGCGGCCTTCACGAGTGCGACGCGGCTTCTCCTCGTGCCCCTGGCACATGCCAACACCCGAGCGACCGCCGCGCGGTCGTGGACGGCACGGCGCGCGGGGCGCGGGCCGTACGGCCCCGGGCGGGTCCGAACGGCACTGTCGAGAACCGCGGGCCATGGGTGACACTGGAGGCAGGAGCGGCACCGATCCCCCGCGGTGTCGCTCCGTCCACGCGGGACAGAGCGCTGCTCACGGGCGAGGACCGCTGAGCGTCGGGGCAGCTCCTCCCCTACCCTCCTAACCGCCCCTCCTCACTGGTCCCCCGCTTCCCGGCCCTCCTCGCCCGCCGAACCTCACCCTCCCCAGGACCACTCCGCGACCTCCGGCAGGTCGGTGCCGTGTTCGCGAATCCAGCTGTGGTGGCGGCTGCGGGCGTCGGCCATGGCCTGGCGGACGCCGGCGGCGCGGACGGCGAGGCCGGGGACGCGGTCGATGACGTCCATCACCAGGCGGTAGCGGTCCAGGTCGTTGCGCACCACCATGTCGAACGGCGTGGTCGTGGTGCCCGACTCCTTGTAGCCGCGCACATGCAGGTTCGGGTGCCCGGTGCGCCGGTAGGCGAGCCGGTGGATCAGCCAGGGATAGCCGTGGTAGGCGAAGATGACCGGCTTGTCGGTGGTGAACAGGCCGTCGTACTCGAAGTCCGGCATGCCGTGCGGGTGCTCGTCGTGCGGCAGCAGCCGGGTCATGTCGACCACGTTGACCACCCGCACCGCGAGCTCGGGCAGGTGCCGGCGCAGCAACTGGGCGGCGGCCAGCACCTCCTGGGTGGGCACGTCGCCGGCGCAGGCGAGCACCACGTCGGGCTCGCCGCCGTTCTCGGTGCCGGCCCACTCCCAGATCCCGGCGCCGCGCGCGCAGTGGGCGCGGGCCTGGTCCATGGTCAGCCAGTCGAAGCAGGGCTGCTTGCCGGCCACGACGACGTTGACGTAGTCGCGGCTGCGCAGCACGTGATCGGCCACCGACAGCAGGGTGTTGGCGTCCGGCGGCAGATAGACGCGGACCACTTCGGGGCTCTTGTTGAGGACGTGGTCCACGAACCCGGGGTCCTGGTGGGAGAACCCGTTGTGGTCCTGGCGCCAGACGTGGGAGGTGAGCAGGTAGTTCAGGGAGGCGACGGGGGCCCGCCAGGTCAGCCGCCGGGAGGTCCTCAGCCACTTGATGTGCTGGTTGACCATCGAGTCCACGATGTGCACGAACGCCTCGTAGCAGGAGAACAGCCCGTGCCGGCCGGTGAGCAGATAGCCCTCCAGCCAGCCCTGGCAGAGGTGCTCGGACAGGACCTCCAGCACCCGGCCGTGCCGGTCGAGGTGTTCGTCCACCGGGAGCACCTCGGCCTGCCACGCCTTGCCGCTGGCCTCGTAGACGGCCTGGAGCCGGTTGGAGGCGGTCTCGTCCGGGCCGACCAGGCGGAAGTCCCGGCGGTCCCGGGTGTCCCGCATGACCTTCTCCAGGAGGTCGCCGAGGACCCGGGTGGGTTCGTGCAGGGCCGCGCCCGGCTTCTCCACCAGGACGGCGAAGGTGTCGAGGGGCGGCAGCGGCAGTTCGCGCAGCAGCAGGCCGCCGTTGGCGTGCGGGTTCGAGCCGAGGCGCCGGGTGCCTTCGGGGACGCAGGCGAGGACGTCGGCGACCGGCCGGCCGTCCGCGCCGAACAGCTCCTCGGGCCGGTACGAGCGCAGCCACTGCTCCAGCTGCCGCAGGTGCGCGGGGTTCTCGCGGACGCCGGGGAGCGGGACCTGGTGGGCGCGCCAGGTGCCCTCGACGGGTTCGCCGTCCACCTCGGCGGGGCCGGTCCAGCCCTTGGGGGTGCGCAGGACGATCATCGGCCGGCGCACCCGCTCGGTGATCCCGTCCTCGCGGGCGCCGCGCTGCGTCCGTGCGATGCGGTCCAGGGCGTCGTCCAGGGCTGCGGCCAGCGCGCGGTGCACCTCGGCGGGGTCGTCGCCGCCGACGTGCAGGGGCTCGTGGCCGTAGCCGCGCAGCAGTTCGTCCAGTTCGGCCTCGGGGAGCCGGGAGAGCACGGTGGGGTTGGCGATCTTGTAGCCGTTGAGGTGCAGGATGGGCAGCACGGCCCCGTCGTGCACCGGGTCGAGGAACTTGTCGGAGTGCCAGGAGGCGGCGAGCGGCCCGGTCTCCGCCTCGCCGTCGCCGATCACACAGGCCACCAGCAGGTCCGGGTTGTCGAAGGCGGCGCCGTAGGCATGGGCGAGGGAGTAGCCGAGTTCGCCGCCCTCGTGGATCGAGCCGGGGGTCTCGGGTGCCACGTGGCTGGGCACGCCGCCGGGGAAGGAGAACTGCTTGAACAGCCGCTCCATGCCGGTGGCGTCCCGGCTGACGTCCGGGTAGGTCTCGCTGTAGCTGCCCTCCAGCCAGGAGCCCGCGAGGACCGCCGGACCGCCGTGGCCCGGGCCCCACACGCACAACGCGTCCAGGTCGCGTGCCTTGATCACGCGGTTGAGGTGGGTGTAGACGAGGTTGAGTCCGGGTGAGGTGCCCCAGTGGCCGAGCAGCCGGGGCTTGATGTGCTCGGGGCGCAGCGGCTCCGTCAGCAGCGGGTTGGCCATGAGATAGATCTGGCCGGCGGCCAGGTAGTTGGCGGCGCGCCAGTGCGCGTCCAGGGTGCGCAGCTCCTCGTCGGTCAGCGGGCCGGCGGCGTCCTGGGACATGGGGGCTCCGATCATCGTCGGTGGGTCATCGTCGGGTGGGTGTCAGGCGGGTTCCGGTACGACGGCCACCGGGCAGGCCGCGTGGTGCAGCACTCCGTGGGCGACCCGGCCGAGCTGGAGGCCGAAGCGGCGGCCGGTGCGGCGCCGGGCGCCGACGACCAGCAGTCCGGCGTCCCGGGAGGCGTCGACGAGGACGTCGCGGGCGGGCCCCTCGGCGGTGCGCCGACGCGGCTCCAGGCCCTCCGGGAGGTCCCGCAGTGCCTCGTCCAGCGCTGCGGCGGCCTCCTCTTCCCGGTCGCGGGCGGGCTCGCCGGAGGCCGGCGTGTGCCCGGCGGCGGTGTGCGCGGGGCGCCGCCAGGCCCGTACGGCCTCCAGGGGCACGCCCCGCAGCGCGGCCTCCTCGGCCGCGAACCGCACGGCGGCCGGGCACGCGCCCTTCCCGGCGACGCCCAGGACGACGCGTCCGGAGGCCGCCGGCTCCTCGGCTCCCGCGCGCAGCACGATCACCGGGCAGCGGGCGTGCGCGGCGACCGACAGGCTGACGGAGCCGAGCAGCAGTTCGGCGACGCCGCTGCGGCCCCGGCGGCCGAGGACCAGCAGGCGGGCGAGGCTGCTCTCGTTGACCAGCCCGAACTCCGGTTCCTCGGCGAGCACGGCGGTGGTGACCGCGAGCCCCGGCCGGCGCCGGTGGGCCCGGCGTTCGGCGGCGCCCAGGACGTCCTGGGCCATCACCTCCTCGGCGGGCCTGCCGACCTCCTGGGCGATCAGGGCACCCTCGTAGCGCTCCCACAGCGAGGCGTGGACCAGGCGCAGCGGTGCCCCGCGCAGGGCGGCCTCGTCGGCCGCCCGGTCCACGGCGCGCAGGCTCTCCTCGGAGCCGTCGACACCGACGACGACGGGCAGGTCCATCGTGTTCACTCTCCCTGGTGGAGGCCGGCGACGCGGTGGGCCGGCGCCCGGCGCCCCAGGCCATCGTCGGCGGGGCCGTCCCCGGACGCGAGCCGTGCGCGCTCCTTCTCGGCCATGCGGCCCTGCCGTGCCGGGGCCGGCCGGTCAGGCGTGCGCGACGACGGCCACGGGGGCGCCGACGTGGTGCAGGACGGCATGGGTGACATGGCCGATGTGGATGCCGAAGGGGCTGGTGCGCACCCGCCGGCCGACGACCACGAGGGAGGCGTCGCGGGCGGCCTCCACCAGGACCGGCGCGGCGTTGCCGGCCCGGCTCGCCTCGCTCACCTCGACGTCCGGGAACTTCTGCCGCCAGGGCCGCAGCACCTCGGTGAGCAGGGCCGAGGCCCGGCGTCCGAAGGCGGGCACCACGGGCGGTGCGGCGGGGATGCCGTAGGCGGCGTACGGCGGCGGGGTCCAGGCGTGCACGACCCGTACCGCGGCACCGCGGCGCGCGGCGGCGTCGAAGGCGAACTCCAGCAATGCCTGGCCGGCCCCCTCCGGGTCGTCGATGTCGAGGCCGAGGACGACGGGCAGGAAGGGGGTGGCGGCGGACGGGACGCCCGAGGGGTCCGGCCGGTGCTCGTCGGCGGCCTGTTCACCCGCTCGGACCAGTACCACCGGGCGCATGGTGTGGGCGATGACGGACAGTCCGGCCGAGCCGACCAGGAAGCCGCCGAGCCGGCCGAGCCCGCGCGAGCCCAGCGCCAGCAGTTCCGCGCCGTCGGCGGCCTCGGCCAGGGCGCGGGCCGGCTCCCCGGTGACCTGGTCGGTGACCACCTCGATGCCGGGGTGGCGCAGCCGCAGGCCCTCGGCCGAGTCGCGTACGGTGCGCGCCCACGCCTCGGCGGCCGCGCGCTCGTCGGCGTCCTCGCCGGTCTCGGGCTCCCGCACGTGCAGGATCTTCAACGGCAGGTCGCGCAGCGCCGCCTCGCGCGCCGCCCATTCGACGGCGGCCCGGCTCTCGGGCGAGCCGTCGAGGCCCGCGGTGACGGTTCGGGTCATCTCTCTCCACCTCTCGCCGGTCGCCCCGCGGGGGTGTCCACCGCGTGCGGTGTCCTCACCTCTCGGGGTCGCGCCGCTCGGGACAAGAGCGACGATCCCAGCGTTGTGCGCGGACGGCGAGCCGATCAGGGGCCGCTGGTCCCCGGCCGGGACCGACCGGCCCGGGGGAGGCGGCGGCCGCGGGGGCCGGGCGGCCCCTGTGCCGACCGGCGGCATCCGGCGCACGCTGGGGACAGAGAGTCCCGCCGGGGCGTCTCCGGCCGGGAGAGTCCGCCGAGCAGCCACGGAGTCACCATGTACGGCACCCCGCACACCGTCAGCGATGTCATGACGACCACCGTCGCCGCCGTCGGACGGCGGGCCCCCTTCAAGGAGCTCGTGGAGATGATGCAGGACTGGCAGGTCAGCGCCGTGCCCGTGATCGAGGGCGAGGGCCGGGTGGTCGGGGTGGTCTCCGAGGCCGATCTGCTGCCCGAGGAGGAGCTGCGGGACGACCCGGCGGACGACTACAAGCGACTGCGGCCCCCGGCCGACCTGGCGAAGGGCGAGGCGATCACCGCCGGGGACCTGATGTCCTCCCCCGCCGTCACCGTCCGGGCGGACGCGACGCTCGCCGAGGCCGCGCGGACCATGGCCCGGGCGCGGGTCAAGCGGCTGCCGGTGGTGGACGGCACCGGCATGCTGGAGGGCGTGGTGAGCCGAGCCGATCTGCTGAAGGTCTTTCTGCGCGGGGACCGGGAGATCGAGGAGGAGGTACGGCGCGAGATCGTGACGCCGCTCTTCCCGCCGCCGGACTCGGCCGTGGAGCTGCGGGTGGAGGACGGTGTGGTGACCGTGCTGGGCCGGATCCGGGACACCTCCCTGGTGCCCGTGGCCGCCCGGCTGGTGCGCGCGGTCGAGGGGGTCGTGGACGTGCGCTTCGACCTGGCGGCCGGTCGGCGGGCGGCACGCGTGTGACCGCAGGGGCCGCTTCCGGGGGCGTCCGGGCATGACACCCTGAGGGCGGGCAGGCCGGCACCTCCGTACGGAACCAGGGCCGATCGGCCCTGGTGCCGGTGGTGCCGGACGACGATGATCGGCCGGGTGACTGGCCGCCGCACGGCCGCTTCCGCAACGAGAGGTCGAGATGACCGAGACACACACCTTCACGGCACAGGACCCGATCCGGGTGTTCCTCCTGGACGACCACGAGGTGGTCCGGCGCGGCCTGGCCGACCTGCTCGACGCCGAACCGGACATCTCCGTGGTCGGCGACGCCGACACCGCCGCGCACGCGCTGGTCCGGGGCCCCGCCCTGCGCCCGCACGTCGCCGTGCTCGACGTGCGGCTGCCCGACGGGGACGGCATCTCGGTCTGCCGCGAGCTGCGCGACCGGATGCCCGAGCTGGCGTGTCTGATGCTGACCTCGTTCGACGACGAGGACGCCCTGCTGGACGCGATCATGGCCGGCGCGTCCGGCTATGTGCTCAAGCAGATCAAGGGCTCCGACCTGGTCTCCGCGGTGCGTACGGTCGCCTCCGGCCAGTCGATGCTGGACCCGGAGACGACGGCCCGGCTGATGCGTTCGCTGCGGGCCGACCCCGAGGAGACGCCGTCGCTGCCGCCGGAGCTGGCGAGCCTGTCGCCGCGCGAGCGGGACATCCTGGCGCTGATCGGGGACGGCCTGACCAACCGTGAGATCGGCCGGAAGCTGTACCTGTCGGAGAAGACGGTCAAGAACCACATCTCGCGGCTGCTGGCCAAGCTCGGGGTGCAGCGCCGGGTCCAGGCCGCCGTGCTCGCCTCCCACCTGGAGCCGCAGGACACCAGGGAACACTCCGCGCGCTGACCCGCTTCCGCACCTCTCACGGAAGCCGGGGGACGACGGCCACCGGGCACAGGGCGTGGTGCAGCAGCCGGTGGGTGACGCGGCCCAGCTGGAGCCCGCCGCGGCCGTGTTCCCGGCGCACCCCGACGACCAGCAGGTCCGCGGCGGCCGACCGGTGCAGCAGCACCTTGCCGGGCGGGCCCTCCAGGACGGTGCGGGAGACCCGTACTCCGGGCTGCCCGGCCAGTGCGGGCCCGAGCAGTTCGTCGATCGCCGCGGCGGCCTCGTCCGCGTCGTCGCGCCCGACCGCCGCACGTGCGGTCCTGCGCCAGGCGCGCACGGCGTCGAGGACGCACCGGCGGGCCGCGGCCTCGCGCACCGCGAAACGGGCGGCCGTCGCCGCGGCGCCGGGCTCGCCGACGCCGAGCAGCACCCGGTCGTGCGTGCCCTCGGTCCCCGCGGCGTCGCCGCGGACCACGATCACCGGCCCGCGGGCCCGCCCGGCGACGGCCAGCGCGACCGACCCGAGGAGCAGGCTCTTCAGCCCGCCCCGGCCCCGGCTGCCGGTCACCAGAGCCGTCGCGTTGTCGCCCTCGGCGAGCAGCGCGGCCACCGGGTCCTCGGCCAGGACGACGGAGCCGATGTCGAGGTTCGGGGCGCGCCGCCCGGCCCGTTCGGCCGCCGTGGCCACGATGTGCTCGGCCATCACCCGCGGGGCGGGCCGCTCCTCGCCCAGCGACGGGAGCAGGTCCTCGTACCGCTCCCAGAGCGAGGCGTGCACGATCCGCAGCGGCAGCCCGAGCCGGACCGCCTCGTCGGCCGCCCAGTCCACCGCCAGCAGGCCGGTGTCGGAGCCGTCGACGCCCACGACCAGGGGCAGAGGCATCGTTCTCACCTGTCTTGTCTCGGGCCGCGCGAGCGGCGCGCGGCCGGCGGGTCCGGCTCCACGCTCACACGGCCGGACGGGCGAACGGATGGATACATTGTCCCTTTTCGGGGGAATCCGACTTTCCTGCGGGGACCGGACGGCCCCGGTCCGGCGGCGGTGCGCTCCGGGCGCGGCCCGAAGGACGGCGCCCGGAGCGGTTCGCCGATCCGGTGTCCCCGTCGGTGCCCCTTGCCGGTGTCCGAGGAAGGCCCCCTCATGACCCCTGTCCCGCCGTCCGCGCAAGGCCCGGTGAGCGTCGGCCGGGTGATGTCCGCGCCGCCCGTGACCGTCGCCCCGGACGCCTCCCTGGCGGAGGCCACCCGGCGGATGGCCGAGGCCGCCGTCGGTTCCCTGCTCGTCGTCGACGACGGCGCCCTGTGCGGAATCGTCACCGACCGCGATCTGGCGCTGCGCGGGCTGGGCGAGGGCCGGCCGCTCGGCAGCCGCGTCGACGCGGTGATGTCGCCGCGGGTGGTCACGCTCGACGCGGGCGACGAGATCCACGCGGCCTACCGCGCCTTCCGCCGCACCGGGGTGCGCCGGCTGCCCGTCCTGGACGGCGGGCGCCCGGTGGGCGTGCTGACCCTGGACGACCTGCTGCTGGACGTCTTCAGACGGCTGGCCGACCTGCTCGGCCCGGTCGCCTGGAGCGTGCTGCGCGAGCCGCCCGGACCGCCGTAGGCCCCGGTGGCGGGCTCAGGTCTCCTCGGAGCGGACGATCACCACCGGGCAGGCCGCGTGGGCGGCCACCCGCTGGCTGACCGATCCCAGCATGACGCGGGCGAAGCCGCCCCGGCCCCGGTTGCCGACGACCAGCACCTCGGCGCCCTCGGCGGCCCGCAGCAGGACCTCGGCGGGGTTGCCGTGCGCCATGCGGGTGTGCACCTTGGCGGCCGCCTCGGCGCCGAGCACCTCCGTCAGCTCCTGCCGCATCTGCTCGCGGGTGGCCTCCTCGTCGATGTACATGTCCACCGCGGGCGCGGACCAGCCGTACAGCGGCACTTCCCAGGCCGCGACGGCCTCCACGGCGCCGCCGACGAAACCGGCGTAACGTACGGCCCAGCGCACCGCTTCGAAGGAGGACGGCGAGCCGTCGACCCCCACCACGACCCGGGGCTTGGAGACGTCCTGGTCCATCTGTCCACCTCTCTGCGTGCCCCCTGTCCTCCACGCTGCGCGACGCGCGGCCGGGGCGCCAGAAAAGAGCGTCCGTTCGGCCCTGCCGCCGGGCGCCCGGGCGGTGCATCCTGCGGTGAGAGGACCGGGAGGTGAGCCAGGGATGGCACGTCGGACCAAGAAGAACGGCAAGAACCGGGCCGGCCGCGACTGCGGGGCCCCGCTGCCCGCGCGCCGCGGCGCGCGCCCCCGCACCGCCCACGCCGGCCCGGGCGCCGGGCACTGGCGCGGGCACGGCGCCGGCAACCAGTGGCTGCTGCTGCCCGGCGGCACCTGGCGGCGGGTGGAGACGATCCGGGTGCGCGGCCTGTTCGGCTAGGACGGACGGCCCGACGCCCCTACACGGTGTCCCAGGGATTGGTCTCGTAGCAGGCCACGAGCAGGTTCGTCACGTCGGGACCGACGGACAGCGCCGTCTCGTCGATGCCCGCGACCGGGACGGCCGGCGAGATGGAGTTGGAGAGGAAGGCCGCGAGGGCCGGGGTGCCGGACGCCCAGGCGCCGAGGTCCCGGAGGTGGATCTCCCGCCGCTCGGACGGGACGCCCTTGGCCGCAAGGCCTCGCTCCAGCAGTTGCATGGTGATTCCCGGCAGTACGGCGGCCCGGGGCCAGACGAACCGCTCGCCGTCGAAGAAGCCGATGTTGGAGATCGAGGCTTCGCCGATCCGGCCGTCGCGATCGGTGAACAGCGCGTCGTCGTACCCGGCGAGCACCGCGCGGCGCCGGTGCAGGCCGAGTCCGAAGGTTCCGGCGTGCTTGACGTGGGCGAGGTCCCGCTCGTACTCCACGGTCCGCAGCCGCACGGGCGCGGTCCGCGCGGGAAGGGGATCGCCGGTCGTCACGGCCACGTCCGGCTCCACCGGCTCGCCGCGCAGCACGGCGTCCTGCCGGCGGCTGAAGACGGTCACCCGCACCGTCACCGCGTCCGGTCCGGCACGCAGCGCGTGCCGGACGAGGGAGCGCACCCGATCGCTGTCCAGGGCCGTGCCGAACAGCTCCCGTGTGCCGTCGTCCAGCCGCTTCAGGTGCAGATCCAGTCCGCGGACGGCCCGGTCCCGCGCCTGCATCGAGGAGAAGTGCGCGTAGTGGGCCCGCGCGAGCATCCTCAGGTCCTCGCCGTCCGCCTCGGCACCGTTGACTTCCACCCGGTCGATGACGACCCCTCCCTCGTCCGTACCCGGCCGTTCGGCCTCTTTCCGGCCACCTTAGGGTCCGCCGGTACGCCGGGCGATCGACTTTCGCGGCGGACCCTCAGCCCGGGGTGACGGGGAGGTCGTCGGTGTAGGCGTTGACGGGCGGAGCGATGGGGGTGCTCCCGCGGACGTCGAGCTCGGCCGGCGCGGTCCTGGTGCCGAGGGTGCCGCCGGGGTGCCAGATCCCGGTGACCGCGAGCCAGGTGTCGGCGGGGGCCGGCGGGGTGCCGTGCACGCGGACCTTCACGGTCTGGGAGTCGGCCGCGCAGCACGTGAAGATGATGCGGGTCAGGTACCAGCCGTCGCCCGCGGGGGCCGGGGTGACGAAGCCGGTCAGGCGGACGGTGCGGCCCCGGATGGCCCCGCTCGCGTCCTGCTGCACCCGCTTGGTGAACTCCGTGAGCGTCAGCGGCAGCGGGGAGGTCGCGGGCAGCGGCGGGAATCCTTTCGCGCGGGCGGCGAGCGGCTGGGCGGCGGAGCGGGCGGCCGTGTAGGCGCCGAGGGCGGGCGGGGCCCACAGGAGCAGGCTCAGCGCCGGCAGCAGGAGCAGCCAGGCGATCCGCGGCGGGCCGGAGTGGTCGTGCCCGTGGTGTCCTTCGCCGGTGCCCCGGGAGAGGGCCGCCGCGAGTCCGAGCAGCAACAGGACGGCGCCGGAGGCGAGGAGCAGGGGGCGCAGCCCGGCCTTGACGTAGCGCAGGTAGGTGTCGGTGAACAGGGCGATGTGCAGCAGTCCGGCGCCGGTCAGGGCGGGCAGCAGGGTCTGGACGGGCCGTCTCACAGCAGGGCGCCTCCGATCAGGGCCCCGGCGGCGACGGCCACGACGGTGGTCGCCGCGGAGAACCGCCAGGCGAAGGCGCGGCCGAAGGTGCCGGCCTGGAGGGCGATCAGCTTCAGGTCGACCATGGGGCCGACCACCATGAACACGAGCCGGGCGGTCGGCGAGAACCCGGTCAGCGAGGCGGCCACGAACGCGTCGGCCTCCGAGCAGACCGCCAGCAGCACGGCGAGGGCGGCCAGGAAGAGCACGGACAGCCAGGGGGTGCCGGAGAAGGCGTCGAGGACGGCGCGCGGTACGGCGACGTTGAAGGTGGCGGCGGCCATGGCGCCCAGCACGAGGAAGCCGCCGGCGTGCAGGAAGTCGTGCTGGAAGCCGAGCCGGAACTCGGTCCAGCGGCCGTGGCCGTGCGCATGGCCGTGCTCGTGCCCGGCGGGCCGGCGGCGCAGGGCGGGGCGCAGCCACTTCTCGTCGCCCCGCCAGAGCCACAGCCAGCCCATCACGGCGGCCGTGCCGAGGGAGGCGAGCAGCCGGGCGGCGACCATCGCGGGTTCGCCCGGGAAGGCGACGGCGGTGGCGGTGAGCACCACCGGGTTGACGGCGGGCGCGGAGAGCAGGAAGGCGAAGGCGGCGGCCGGGGTGACGCCCCTGCGGATCAGGCTGTTGGCGACGGGCACGGAGGCGCACTCGCAGCCCGGCAGCACCGCGCCCGCCACGCCCGCGACCGGTACGGCGAGCGCGGGCCGCCTCGGCAGCACCCGGGTGAACAGGTCGGCGGGCACGAAGGCGTTGATGGCGCCGGACAGCAGGGTGCCGAGGATCAGGAAGGGGATCGCCTGGACGGTGATGGCCAGGCAGACGGTGCGCCAGGCCTGAACGGCGGGCTGGTCCAGCCACCGGGTGCCGCCGAGCAGCAGCACCACCGCGACGCCCGCCACCGGCAGGGCGGCCGTGACGAGCGGCCGGGCCCGGACGCGGCGCGCGGGCGGGTGGAAGGGGACGGCCGCCACGCCCTCCCGCACACCGACCGGTTCATCCGTTTTCTGCATGATCACTCCGGATGTCGGGGTCCGGCCGACGATATGCGAGGACCCCGGCCCGGCCGCGCACCCACGCCGCCGCGTGCGCCGCATGGCCTCCGGCACGGTGGCTCTTCTCACAATTCGGGCGAATCGGGGCTTCGAGTGACCGCAGCCACTTCGCTCGGGGCGAATTTTGTCTACGTTCACGAACCATGTCCTCGCATCCGCCCCGCACCGCACGCCGCACGGCCGGAGTCCTCCTCGCCACGGTGACCGCCCTGCTCGCCACCGGGGTTCCGGCGGCGACCGCCGCCACCCCGGCACCCAAGCCGTCGACACCCGCCCCCACGCCCAA
>NZ_VOGW01000210.1:0-8166 GCF_007896895.1 Streptomyces misionensis
GTCGTGCGGCCGTCATGGGGCTCATTGTCCGGCATCGACGGCGGGAGCGGCCATGCCCGGGAACGGCCGCGGCCCGACGCGCAGCACGGAAAAGGCCACGGCTCGGAGGAGCCGTGGCCGCTGTGGTGGGGGAGGGCTACGCGTGCTGGTAGGCGACCAGCGAGATGCCCACGTAGTGGACGACGAAGGCCGCCAGCGTGAAGGAGTGGAAGACCTCGTGGAAGCCGAACCAGCGCGGTGACGGGTTGGGCCGCTTGATGCCGTAGACGACTCCGCCCGCGCTGTACAGCAGGCCGCCGACGATCACCAGGGTCAGCACGGCGATGCCGCCGGTGCGCAGGAAGTCGGGCAGGAAGAAGACGGCCGCCCAGCCCATCGCGATGTAGCAGGGCGTGTAGAGCCAGCGCGGGGCGCCGACCCAGAAGACGCGGAAGACTATCCCGGCCGCGGCCGCGGCCCAGATGCCCCACAGCAGCCACTGGCCCTTCGCGCCGGGCAGGAGCAGCAGGGTCAGCGGGGTGTACGTGCCCGCGATGATCAGGAAGATGTTGGCGTGGTCGAGGCGGCGCAGCAGGCCGCCCATCCGCGGGCCCCAGTTGCCCCGGTGGTACAGCGCGCTGACGCCGAACAGCAGGCAGGCCGTGAGGACGTAGATCCCGCAGGCGACGCGGCCTCTGGTCGAGTCGGCGAGGGCGGTGAGCACGAGGCCCGCGACGAGTACGGCGGGGAACATGCCGAGGTGCAGCCAGCCGCGCAGTCTGGGCTTGACCGGATGCGGCAGGGAGAGCGCCATGGGGCCGCGGCCGCCGGCCGGCGTGTCCGTGGGTGCGTTGGGGACGGACGCAGTCATGCGCCGCATGGTACCTACGGCGCCGTAAGTCGGATGTGAGGGGCCTCCATCGGCCGGTCATCGGCCGTCCGTCAGCCGTCCGTCAGCCGTCCGTCGGTCGGGCGGACGCAAAAAAACCTTCAGCCGAAATCAAGCCGAACGTAAAGGAAACGCAAACGCCCCTGGAACCGTGGCCGAGCTCACTCCGCTCACCTGTGAGACCCCCTGGACAGATGGGCGCTACGGGCGGATGATCAAATGAGTGCAGTCGGCACCGGATGAGCGACAGCGAAGCGTCCGGGTCGCAGCCCCCACGGGGCGACAAGGACAAAATCCCTCACTTAGGAGCAACCGTGGCGCGCGACAACTCGGCTACCAGCGTTCCCACCAACCACCAGGAACTGATCTCGTGGGTCAATGAGATCGCCGAACTGACGCAGCCGGACAGCGTGGTCTGGTGCGACGGGTCCGAAGCCGAGTACGAGCGCCTCGCCGAGGAGCTCGTGGCCAAGGGCACCTTCAAGAAGCTCGACCCGGTCAAGCGCCCGCACTCCTACTACGCCGCCTCCGACCCGACCGACGTCGCGCGCGTCGAGGACCGCACCTTCATCTGCTCCGAGAAGGAGGAGGACGCGGGCCCGACCAACAACTGGAAGGCCCCCGCCGAGATGCGGGAGATCTTCACCGGCGAGCAGGGCCTGTTCCGCGGCTCCATGCGCGGCCGCACCATGTACGTCGTCCCGTTCTGCATGGGCCCGCTCGGCTCCCCGCTCTCCGCGCTGGGCGTGGAGATCACCGACTCCGCCTACGTCGCCGTCTCCATGCGCACGATGACGCGCATGGGTCAGGCCGTCCTCGACGAGCTGGGCGACGACGGCTTCTTCGTCAAGGCCGTGCACACCGTGGGCGCCCCGCTGGAGCCGGGCCAGGCGGACGTGCCGTGGCCGTGCAGCCGGACCAAGTACATCTCCCACTTCCCCGAGTCGCGCGAGATCTGGTCGTACGGCTCCGGCTACGGCGGCAACGCCCTGCTCGGCAAGAAGTGCTACGCGCTGCGTATCGCCTCCGTCATGGCGCGCGACGAGGGCTGGCTCGCCGAGCACATGCTGATCCTCAAGCTCACCCCGCCGCAGGGCGAGTCCAAGTACGTCGCCGCCGCGTTCCCGAGCGCCTGCGGCAAGACCAACCTCGCCATGCTGGAGCCCACGGTCTCCGGCTGGACCGTGGAGACCATCGGCGACGACATCGCCTGGATGCGCTTCGGCGAGGACGGCCGCCTGTACGCGATCAACCCCGAGGCCGGCTTCTTCGGCGTCGCGCCCGGCACGGGTGAGCACACCAACGCCAACGCGATGAAGACCCTGTGGGGCAACGCGGTCTTCACCAACGTGGCGCTCACCGACGACGGCGACGTCTGGTGGGAGGGGATGACGGAGGAGGCGCCGGCCCACCTGACCGACTGGAAGGGCAACGACTGGACGCCGGCCTCCGAGACCCCGGCCGCCCACCCCAACGCCCGCTTCACCGTGCCGGCGTCGCAGTGCCCGATCATCGCGCCCGAGTGGGAGGACCCCAAGGGCGTGCCGATCTCGGCGATCCTCTTCGGCGGCCGGCGCGCCAGCGCGGTGCCGCTGGTGACCGAGTCGTTCGACTGGAACCACGGCGTCTTCCTCGGCGCCAACGTGGCCTCCGAGAAGACCGCCGCCGCCGAGGGCAAGGTCGGCGAGCTGCGCCGCGACCCGTTCGCCATGCTGCCGTTCTGCGGCTACAACATGGGCGACTACATGGCGCACTGGATCGACGTGGCCAAGGACAAGGACCAGTCCAAGCTGCCGAAGATCTACTACGTCAACTGGTTCCGCAAGAACGACGAGGGCAAGTTCGTCTGGCCCGGCTTCGGCGAGAACTCCCGTGTCCTGAAGTGGATCGTGGAGCGCCTGGACGGCAAGGCCGAGGGCGTCGAGACCCCGATCGGCGTCCTGCCGGCGAAGGCGGCCCTGGACACCGACGGCCTCGACCTGTCCGACGCCGACCTGGACTTCCTGCTCACGGTCGACAAGGAGGTCTGGCGCGAGGAGGCCGCGCTGGTCCCCGAGCACCTCAACACCTTCGGTGACCACACCCCGAAGGAACTGTGGGACCAGTACCGCGCGCTCGTCGAGCGCCTGGGCTGAGCCCCCGAGAACTCCGCGGCCGGTCCGACTAGCCCTGACCAGCAATAGTCGTCACGAAGGCCGGCCGCGGAACCGCAACGCACCGGGCCGGGGCCCGCACCGTACAACGGCGTACGGCGACGGGCCCCGGCCCGGTGCGCGCACATGACGACCTGTCGGTACGGCCGAGTCGAGGCACCCGGTCCGCGCGTCGCTGCGGGTGCGCGCGGACCGGGGCCGGTCGTGGGGACCCCGCAGGGCCGGCGGGGATCAGCCGGTGGTGGTGAGTTCCCTCGGGTCGGCCGCGAGGGCGGCCGTGTGGGCGTCCATGCGCTCGGCGGACAGGATCGCCGCCGCCGTGTCGGCGCGCGAGGCGGCGACCACCAGCGCCCGCCCGGCCAGGGCGTGCGCCTTCCGGTGCAGCGCCAGGGGGTCGCCGTCGGCCGCGGTGGACGCCGCGCGCAGCGGTGTACCGCCCCGCAGCCGGCTCAGCTCGCCGGCCAGCCGCTGAGCGGCCGTGTCCAGGTCGGCCGAGGGCGTCAGCGCGCGCAGCTCGTCGGTGACCGCGAGCAGCGCGGCGAGATGCCCGGCAAGCTGGATGTCCAGCTCCTCCTCGCGCGAACGGTGGGGGAAGTCGGAGGGGGTGCCGGCCATCGTGCTGTGGACCGACTTGGTGCGGATCGGTTCGTACATGGGGATGGCCTCCTGTGCTCTGACAGGAAACCATCCTAGCTTGGATTTCGTCTAAAGTTGAGTCGGGTCACGGGCTGAGGCCCGTCGACCACGGTGGGTTCGGCGTCGTCCCTGGTCAGCGCTGGCCGTAGCCGTCCAGGAAGGTTCCGATCCGCGTCACCGCGTCCTTCAGGTCCCCGACGGTCGGCAGGGTGACCACCCGGAAGTGGTCCGGCTCGGGCCAGTTGAAGCCCGTGCCCTGCACCACCATGATCTTCTCCTGGCGCAGCAGGTCGAGGACCATCTGCCGGTCGTCCCGGATCTTGTAGACCTGCGGGTCCAGGCGCGGGAAGAGGTACAGCGCGCCCTTCGGCCGGACGCAGCTCACGCCCGGGATCTGCGTCAGCAGCTCGTAGGCCGTGTCCATCTGCTCCTTCAGCCGCCCGCCCGGCAGCACCAGGTCCTGGATGGACTGGCGTCCGCCGAGCGCGGCGACCACGCCGTGCTGGCCCGGCATGTTGGCGCACAGCCGCATGTTCGCCAGGATCGTCAGGCCCTCGATGTAGGAGTCGGCGTGGGCGCGCGGGCCGGAGATCGACATCCAGCCCACCCGGTAACCGGCCACCCGGTACGCCTTCGACATGCCGTTGAAGGTCAGCGTCAGCAGGTCGGGGGCGACCTTGGCCGTCGGGGTGTGCGTGGCGTCGTCGTAGAGGATCTTGTCGTAGATCTCGTCGGAGCAGACCAGCAGGTTGTGGCGGCGGGCGATGTCCGTCAGCCCCTTGAGCACGGACTCGTCGTAGACCGCGCCCGTGGGGTTGTTCGGGTTGATGATGACGATCGCCTTGGTGCGGTCGGTGACCTTGCTCTCGATGTCGGCGAGGTCGGGCATCCAGTCGGACTGCTCGTCGCAGCGGTAGTGCACCGCCGTGCCGCCGGACAGCGAGACCGCGGCCGTCCACAGCGGGTAGTCCGGCGCCGGTACGAGGACCTCGTCGCCGTCGTCCAGCAGGCCCTGCATCGCCATCACGATCAGCTCGGAGACGCCGTTGCCGATGAAGACGTGCTCGACGTCGGTCTCGATGCCGAGGGTCTGGTTGTGCATGACGACCGCGCGGCGGGCGGCCAGCAGGCCCTTCGCGTCGCCGTAGCCGTGCGCCGTGGAGACGTTGCGGAGGATGTCCTCCAGGATCTCCGGGGGGCACTCGAAGCCGAAGGCGGCCGGGTTGCCGGTGTTGAGCTTGAGGATGCGGTGGCCCGCCGCCTCAAGCCGCATGGCCTCCTCGAGAACCGGGCCCCGGATCTCGTAACAGACGTTGGCGAGCTTGGTCGACTGGATCACCTGCATACGCGTGAGCTTAGGGCCCGGCCCTGTCTCATGGGTGGTGTTTTCCGCCACGTGAGACATGGATTTGCCCGGAATGTTCCTACGGCTGTCTCGGTACTCCCTCGCCTCCCTGGAATCCGCTGTCGTGTCCAGCGAACGTGGGTACGAGTCGGAGCCGCCGAGACCCGGAGCGGGGGAGGGGCGCGTCCCGCCGCCCGTGTTCCATCCGCGGCCGGGTCCCGCCCCGTCCTATGAGGAGTACGCCGACCCCGCCGCCGCCCACGGCTGGCAGAACGCCTACGACGAGACCCGCGAGCTGCCCCCGATCACCGACCTCGGACCCGGCCCCGGCGCGCCCGGTTCCGCCGTATCCGGTCCCGAAGCGTCCGGTCCCGAAGCGTCCGGTCCCGATGAGGGCCGTGCCGGGCGTCGCCGGCGGGAGCAGCGGCGCAAGGGCGGCCGCCGCCGGCTCGCGGCCGTCGCCGGGGCGCTCGGCGTCGCCGGCACCGTCGCGCTGATCGCGGGCGTGGCCGGCGGCTCGGACGACCCCGCCGCGTCCCGCTCCAGGAGCGGCGGACAGGCCGGTGCCACGGAGAGCGCGCCCGCGGACGCCGTGGCCCCGGTGACATCCGCCCCCGCCTCCGGCGGCGCCGATGCCCCGACGACCTCCGCCCCGGCCGCGCCCCGGACATCGACAGGAGCCATCATCGACGACGCTGCTTACGAGGTGGAGTGTGTGGATGCCGTCGCGCTCGGCGAGTCCATGGTCACCTTCGTGCCCACCCGCCCGGGGCGGCTCGCGGACGTGCCGTCCTTCGACCGCGCGATCGGCGGCGCGGAGTCCAACGTGGCCTGCGCGCTGGCCGCCCTCGGCCATTCCACGCGGTGGGTGAGCCGGGTGGGCGCGGACGGCTTCGGCGACCACCTGCTGGCCCGGATCGCCGACCACGGCGTCGACGTCCGCGCCGTCCGGCGCGACCCCGACCGCCCCACCGGCGTCTACTTCCGCACCGGGGCGGACCGCGCCACGGGCGCGCACGAGGTGGCGTACTACCGGGCGGGCTCGGCGGCGTCCGCCCTGTCCGTGACCAACGTGGACATGGCGGCGGTACGCGCGTGCCGGGTGCTGCATCTGTCGGGGATCACGGCGGCGTTGTCGCCGGAGTGCCGCGAACTGCTGTGGCGGCTGACGGCGCCGCGCACCGGCGGTCCGCTGATCTCCTTCGACGTCAACTTCCGGCCCGCGCTGTGGCCGGAGCGGGGCGAGGCGGGGGTGCTGCTGGAACTGGCGCGGCGGGCCGACATCGTGTTCGTGGGGACGGACGAGGCGGAGGACGCCTGGGGCGTCACGGGCGGCCCGGACGCGATCAGAAAGGCGCTGCCCGAGCCGGCGGTACTGGTGGTGAAGGCGGGGGAGAGCGGGGCGACGGCGTTCGCCCACGGCCCCCTCGCGGGCACGGACGCGGGTAGGGGCGCGGGCACGCACACAGGGGCGGACGCGGGCACGCACACAGATGCGGATGCGGGCACGGACGCGGGTACGGACGCGGTCACGGACCCGAAGCCGCCGACGCGCGGACTCTCGGAGGGCCGGGCCGCCGCCGACGCCGTGGCGCGCGCCGTCTTCGAACCCGCCCCCCGCGTGCACGTCGTGTCCTCCATCGGCGCAGGCGACGCCTTCGCCGCAGGCTTCCTCTCCGCCACCCTGCGCGGGCTCCCCGTACGGCAACGGCTCAGGTACGGCCATCTCGCTGCCGCCGCCGCCCTCACCGCTCCCACCGACCTCGCCGCACCGCCCGGCCGCGCCGACGCCGACCGCCTCGTCACCCTGGACGCCCCCGCATGGGGGAGACTTCGACTCGCCCCCGGCTGGACGCAGGCCGTGCGGGCACCGGAGGAGGCGAACCCCACATGAGTCAGACCGTCGACCGCGCCCTGAGCATCCTGCCGCTGCTCGCCGAGGGCCCCGCCGACCTGGGCCAGGTCGCCGACCGGCTCGGCGTCCACAAGTCCACGGCCCTGCGACTCCTGCGCACCCTGCACGAACACGGCCTGGT
Organism: Streptomyces misionensis; assembly: GCF_007896895.1. Taxonomy (GTDB): domain Bacteria; phylum Actinomycetota; class Actinomycetes; order Streptomycetales; family Streptomycetaceae; genus Streptomyces; species Streptomyces misionensis_A. The sequence continues at coordinate 7,039 of NZ_VOGW01000210.1, forward strand.
CTACCGCCAGACCGACCAGCGCTACCGCCTCGGCGCCCGCCTCTTCGCCCTCGCCCAGGAGGCGATGGAGAACCTCGACGTCCGCGAGATCGCCCACCCCCACCTCGTACGGCTGAACGAACAGTGCGGCCACACCGTCCACCTGGCCGTCTACGAGGAGCACGAGGTCCTCTACATCGACAAGGTGGACAGCCGCTACCCGGTCCGCATGTACTCCCGCATCGGCAAGCCCGTGGCCATCACGGTCGCCGCCGTCGCCAAACTCCTCCTCGCCGATCTCCCCGAAGCCGAACGCCGAGCCCTCGCCGAAAAGCTCGACTACCCGTCGTACACCCCCCGTTCCACACCCAACGCCGAAGCCTTCCTCCGCGAGCTGGCCAAGGTCCGCGACCAGGGCTGGGCCACCGACCTCGGCGGGCACGAGGAGTCCATCAACTGCGTCGCCGCGCCCATCCGCGGCGCCGACGGCCGGGTGGCCGCCGCGATGTCGGTCTCCGCCCCCAACGTGGTCGTCACCGCCGACGAACTGCTCGCCCTCCTCCCGCTAGTCCGCCGCACCGCGGACGCCATCAGCGCCGAATTCTCCGGCAGACCTCCCGTCACGGAACAACCATCGCAGAACGCCCGTAAGGATCACGTATGACCGAAAAGACCGCCCTCACCCCCAAGACCCACACCACGCCGCCCGCGAAGTTCTCGCACGGCGTACGCAAGGGCAACATCCTCCAGGTCGCCGGCCAGGTCGGGTTCCTGCCCGCCGAGGAGGGCAAGCCCCCGACCCCGGCCGGCCCCACCCTGCGCGAGCAGACGCTCCAGACCCTCGCCAACGTCAAGGCGATCCTCGAAGAGGGCGGCGCGAGCTGGGAGGACGTGATGATGATCCGCGTCTACCTCACGGACGTGGACCACTTCGCCGAGATGAACGAGATCTACAACGCCTACTTCGAGGACCAGGCCCTCACCCAGCCGCCCGCCGCCCGGACCACGGTCTACGTCGGCCTCCCGCCCGGTCTCCTGATCGAGATCGACGCACTCGCCGTCCTCGGCTGAGCCCCACCCCCTTGTACGACGCACACGGCACGGCACCCTCCGGGGCGCCGTGCCGCGCTCCTCCCTGCCCGAAAGCAC
>NZ_VOGW01000210.1:8424-24154 GCF_007896895.1 Streptomyces misionensis
CCTCCTCATGGACGGCACCCCCGGCCTCCTCGCCATCGCCGCCCTCGGCATCGCCCTGCTGCTCTTCCTGATCATCAAGGCGCGCCTGCAGCCGTTCGTCGCGCTGCTCGCCGTCTCCATAGCCGTCGGCCTGCTGTCCGGCCTGTCGGTCACCGAACTCTTCGGCACCGTCCAGAGTTCGAGCGCCGTCTCCACCATCGAGTCCGGCATGGGCGGCATCCTCGGCCACATCGCGATCATCATCGGTCTCGGCACCATGCTCGGCGCGATCCTCGAAGTCAGCGGCGGCGCCCAGGTGCTGGCCCAGCGCCTGCTGTCCCTCTTCGGCGAGCGGCGCGCCCCGCTGGCCATGGGCCTGACCGGCCTGATCTTCGGCATACCGGTCTTCTTCGACGTGGGCATCTTCGTCCTCGCCCCGCTCGTCTACGCGGCGGCCAGGCGCGGCGGCAAATCGATCGTCCTCTACTGCCTGCCCCTGCTCGCGGGCCTGTCCATGACCCACGCCTTCCTGCCCCCGCACCCCGGCCCGGTCGCCGCCGCCGGCCTGCTGCACGTCCAGCTCGGCTGGATCATCCTCATGGGTGTCGTCTGCGGACTGCCCGCCGTGCTCGCGGCCTGGGCGTACGCGGCCTGGATCGGCAAGCGGATCTTCGTCGCCGTACCCCAGGACATGGTGGAGGCGGCCGAGGAGGCGAAGCGCGCGGTGCTGGCCGAACAGCGCGCGCAGGGCGTGCCCTCGCAGGAGCGCCCGGTGCCCCTCGGCACCGTCCTGGCCATCATCGGGACGCCCCTGGTCCTGATCCTCGCGGCGACCTTCTCCTCGATCGCGCTGGGCCCCTCCCCGTTCCGCTCCTTCCTCCAGTTCCTGGGCCACCCCTTCGTCGCCCTCACCGCGGCCCTGCTCCTCGCCTACTACCTGCTGGGCATCCGGCGCGGCTGGTCCTACAAGTCCCTGGAGACCGTGTCCACTTCCTCGCTGAAGCCGGTGGGCAACATCCTGCTGGTGGTGGGCGCGGGCGGGGTCTTCGGTGCCGTGCTGAAGGCGAGCGGCGTGGCCCAGGCCCTGTCGGACACCTTCCACGGCGTGGGCCTGCCGGTGATCGTGCTGTCGTACTTGATCTCCCTGGTCCTGCGGGTGGCGCAGGGCTCGGCGACGGTGGCGATCGTGACGACGGCGGGCATCGTGGCCCCGCTGCTCGCCGAGGACCACACCTCGCAGCCCTTCACCGCCCTGGTCATCATGGCCATCTCGGCGGGCTCCATCTTCGCCTCGCACGTCAACGACGGCGGTTTCTGGATGGTGGCCAAGTACTTCGGCATCAGCGAACGCGACACGCTGCGGACGTGGACCGTCCTGGAGTCCGTGCTGTCCGTGTCCGGTTTCGCCGTGGCCGGGATCGTAAGCCTGTTTGTGTGAGGGGCATAAGTTGCCGACGCGACGCGCGGGCTGACTGGTTCCGGCACAGGGAAGTCGTCCATACTGCCGCCGTGGAGCAGCGCATAGGATCGAGCAGCAATCCGTTGAACACCGAAGCGTTGAAGGCGGAAGCGGTGACGAGCGAGCCCGTGACGGGCGCCGGGTTCGACCCGGCCTTCATCCCGGGGATCACGGCACCGGCGTCGCCGTCGGAGCCGAAGTCCTCCCCGGAGCAGGAGTCGGAGCCGGAGGCCGACGCGGCCTCTGCCGAGCAGACGACGGCGGACGAGGCCGGGGCTTCCGACGCCGCGGCTGAGGACGCCCCGTCCTCGCCCGACGACGCCTCGGCCGACGCCCCGTCCGACGGGCCGGTCTTCGAGGCCGCCGACCGGCGCGCCAGGATAGTGGCCGACCACAAGGGCGTCCGGCTCAGCCTGGACGAGGAGTCCTGCGAGTTCGGCTGGGACGAGATCGCCGCGGTCGAGTCGGAGACCCCGCGCTTCGGCAAGCGCTACACGATCACGGTGCACACCCCGGAGCGGCGCTGGTACCCGATCGAGATCGAGGCACCGTCCCGGTCCCGCTTCAAGGAGTGGGACGAGCAGCTGGACGCGGTCCTCGACGCCTTCTTCGAGGACGCCGACTGACCGACCCCCCGCTGCCCACGAGCCGGCTCCCCCGGGAGCCGGCTCACCGACTCACGTCCTCGTGACCGGCCCGCGCCGCTCGACCCGGTCGAGGTCGCCGGCCAGCAGATGCCGGTGTTCGATCGCGAAGTCGCCGTTGCGCAACGTCGGTCGGTCGTCGCCGTGGTACCGCCCCACGACCCTGTCGGGCAGGAACCCCCGCAGCCGGTGCCGCATCCGCTCCGGGTACTCGACGGCCGCGCCCCACTCGTCCCCCGCTTCGTCGCTGGACCACAGCACCCAGTGGTCCACGGCCACGGGGGCATCCAGATCCGATGCCCCTCCGGTGGTCCGGGAAGCGCTCGGCGTAGAAGGCGAGCAGCTCCGGATCGATCCGCGGCCTCCGCTTCCAGGGCACGCGATGGAGCACGGAGGCCGCCGTCGACGCGGACACGCATCGGCGCCCGGACCCTCGTCGAGAAGTCCGGGCGCCGCACGGCGGGCGGGTGTCACCTCACGGCATCGCGTGCACGTGCGCGCCGACCGCGTTCGACCAGGCGTTGCCCGAGGTCGCGTCCCAGTTGGTGGACCAGGTCATGGCGCCGCGCAGGTCGGGGTAGGTCTTCGACGGCTTGAAGGTGCCGCAGTTGGTGCCGGCGCTCAGGCAGTCGAGGGCGTTGTCGACGACCGAGGGGGAGACGTAGCCGCTGCCCGCCGCGCTGGTGGAGGCGGGGACGCCGAGGCCCACCTGGGAGGGGGCGAGGCCGCCCTGGAGCTGGATGCAGGCGAGGGCCGTCAGGAAGTCGACCGTGCCCTGGCTGTAGACCTTGCCGTCGCAGCCGAGCATCGAACCGCTGTTGTAGAACTGGGTGTTGACGACGGTGAGGATGTCCTTGATGTTCAGCGCCGTCTGGAAGTAGGACGCGGACGTGGACTGCATGTCGATCGTCTGCGGGGCCATCGTGATGACGAGGGACGGGCCCGCCTTGGCCGACAGGGCGCGCAGCGCCTGCGTCATGTACGTCGCGTTCAGGCCGTTCTCCAGGTCGATGTCGACGCCGTCGAAGCCGTACGTCTGCATCAGGGAGTAGACGGAGTTCGCGAAGTTCGTCGCCGAGGCGGAGTCGCTCACCGACACCGTGCCGTTCTGGCCGCCGATGGAGACGATGACCTTCTTGCCCGCCGCCTGCTTGGCCTTGATGTCGGCCTTGAACTGGTCGACGGTGTAGCCGCCGAGGCCGGCCGAGTCCAGGTTGAAGGTGACCGCGCCCGGCGTCGTGGTCGCGTCCGCGAAGGCCACCGCGATGATGTCGTACGCGGAGGGGACGTCCGAGATCTTCTGGACCTTCGCGCCGTTGTTGAAGTTCTGCCAGTAACCGGTCACCGCGTGCTTCGGGAGCGAACCGCCGGTGCCGCCTCCGCCGCCGGACCCGGAGGAGTCCGTCGTCGCGGTCACCGCGGCCGACTTCTGCGACTCGCCCGCCGCGTTCGTCGCCGTCACCTGGAAGCTGTACGAGGTGGCCGGGGACAGGCCGGTCACGGTCGCCGACGTGCCCGTCACGGAGCTGACCTTCGCGCCGTTCTCGTACACGTTGTAGCCCGTCGCGCCCGAGGACGTGGACCAGTTGAGGGTCGCGGAGGAGGAGGTCTTGGCGGACACCGCGAGGCCCGTGGGGGCGGCCGGGACGGTGGGGGGCGGCGTGGTGCCGCCGCCGGTGCCGCCGCCGTCGGGGCCGAAGAGGGAGACGTCGTCGGCGTAGTAGGCGGCCTGGCCGTACCACCCGTGCGTGTAGACCGTGACCGACGTGGTCGACGCGCCCGTGGTGAAGGACGTGGTCAGCTGCTTCCAGGCGGTGGTGTCGGGGGTCCAGGTGGAGACGTCCGTGGTGCCCGTGCCCGTCACGCCCAGGTAGGTGTAGCCGCCCTGGACCCAGGCGCTCAGCGTGTACGACGAGTTGGGCTTGACCGCGACCGTCTGGGTGCACTGGGCGTTGTCCTGCCCGGCCGGCGTCGCCTTCAGGGCGCTGGTGCCGGAGTGGACCGGGGAGGAGACCGTGGTGCCGCTGCCCGCGCTGCACGTCCAGTTGGACAGGCCCGACTCGAAGCCGGCGTTGACGACGTTGTTGACGTCCGCCGCGGCGGCCGGGGCGGCGGTGGCGGCGAGGCCCGCGGCCGCGAGGGCGAGGGCGGTGGCGGCGGACCATACCGCCGGCCGGCGTCGGCTGCGGAGTGGTCTGGGGGTGCCTGGTGCGCGGTCCACGCGTACCTCCGGGGAGTGGTGGGGAAGTTGCCGGGTGGGGAGTGGAACCGGTGGCCATCGGTGCACACACAAGTTGGTCCAGACCAATTGCGCTGTCAAGAGGTCCAGACCAAAACGGTCTTCGGCTTTCCGTGCGGACCCCTCCCGGGCGCACGGCGGGACGTTCGCGGATTGTCCGGCCGACTTGCCCTTGTTTGGGGCGACTTGGTTCGTCAACTTCCACACCGGCTCCACCGACGCTGTTCTCCGGCCACACACCCGTGGATACAGTGCTCGGGTAGTCACGCAGTGAAGTCACCGGGGAGCGGGGCGTGCCAACAGCCATTGCCGTGACCAGTGCCGACCTGGCGCTGCCGCCACAGGACGAACGCACCATGCCCGCCGTCGTGCTGGACGGCCTCGACGGGCGCCCGCTCGACCACGCGCTCACCGAACTGCACGCCGTCGTCGAGCGGCACGGCCATGTCGTCGTCGTGTGCTCGGCGGCCACCCCGGAACCCGTCGTGCGCCGCCTGTACACCCTGCGCTCGCTGCTGGAGAGCGACCGCATCGCCCTGTTCCGGCCCGACCTGCCGCCCCTCGGAGTCGCCGTGCTCGCGCGGCAGTTACGGCAGCTCGCCTCCTGCGACCTCAGCCCGGGGGTGCTCGCCTCCGCCGGGCGGCTGCTCGCCCACTACATCCACGCCGGCGCCGTCCTCGGCTCCGTCGCCCGGCTGGACCGGGTGCCGGTCGGACTGAAGGCACACGCCAAGTCCTGGATGCCGGGCACCCGGTTCGCCGTACTCGCCCATCCCGAGCCCCAGCTCGTCAAGGCCGTGCCCGGCGCCACCCTCAAGGGCCCCGAATTCCCCACCTGGCTGCTCCTCGCCAAGGGACAGCTGCCCGGCGACTGGGCCGCCGGGCTCGGCGCCCAGTGGCAGGCGCAGGGCGTGCGCGAGACCCCGCTGCCCGCCGAATCCCGCACCTGGTGGGGCACCGGCCGAATGATCGAGTTCTGCGGCCACCTGGACGACCTGTCCGTCCTGTACCAACTGGTCACCTCCGTCCGGCAGTCCGTCTGTCACTGGTGCGGCCTCGACGTCATAGGCGACCGCTGCGTCTTCTGCTCCGCCGTCCCGCCCGTCCACGAGCCCGCGACGCCCCGCGCCCTCGAACCCCGCACGCCCGCCTGACCCGAGCACACGTCCATATCCCGAACGACCGACTCCCCCAATGAGGTTGCACGGTTCATGAACTCCCGTCAGCGCCGCGGCGTGCTCCTGCTGATCCTGTCGGTCCTGTGCGCTCTCGGCGCGTTCGCCGGCGTGCTGTCCGTCGTCCACGACGTGGACTCCAAGGTCGGGCCCGAGGTCACCGCCTACCGGGTGCGTTCCGACGTCAAGCCGTACACCGCCCTGGACGCGGGACAGTTCGAGAAGGTCCGGATGCCCAGGAGATGGCTGTCCGGCACCGCCGTCACCGATCTGCGGGAGATCCAGGGCAAGACCGCCGTCACCACGCTGCGCGCCGGGTCGCTGCTCCAGAGCGACATGATCGTGGACCAGCCCGCGCTCCAGCCGGGGCAGCAGGAGGTCGCCATCATGATCGACGCGGCGACGGGCGTGGCCGGGAAGATCACGCCCGGGTCGCGGGTCAACGTCTACGCCACCTTCGCCGGGAAGAAGGAGGGCGACCCGGACCAGTCGAAGATCATCGTGACCGACGCCCGGGTCCTCGACGTCGGCCGGATCACCGCCCTCGACCCGGACGCCGCCAAGAACAGCCCGCAGCAGCCCAGCGAGGCCGTGCCCATCACCTTCGCGCTGTCCACCCTCGACGCCCAGCGCGTCACCTACGCCGAGTCCTTCGCCCAGCGCGTCCGGCTCGCGCTGGTGGCGCCCGGCGGCGAGAGCGGCGTCCCGGACAAGGACCGCACCTACGAACTCGCCACGGACAAGTGAGAGGCGGCCCGCATGCCGACCAGGATTCTCCCTGCGGGCGCCGACCCGGACGCCGTCCGCTCCCTCGTCACCCTGCTCAGCCAGCTGCCCGACGCCGAACCGCAGCCGCCGCTGACCGACTCCACGCAACTGGTCGACGCCCTCGCCCGGCTCGCCGCCGAGTCCGTGGACGAACTCCCCGAGGTGCTCGTCGTCCACGAACGCATCGGTCCCGTCCCGGCGCTGGAGCTGATCCGGGAGATCGCCCTGCGCTTCCCGGCCGTCGGCGTCGTCCTCGTCACCACCGACGCGAGCCCCGGACTGTTCGCCGCCGCCATGGACTCCGGCGCCCGGGGACTGGTCGCGCTGCCGCTGTCGTACGACGAACTGGCCGGCCGGGTGCAGGCCGTGGCCCAGTGGTCGACGGAGGTACGACGCCACCTCGGGCACGGCGGCGAGCCGGCGGCCGGCGGCGGGGGCACCGTCGTCACCGTCAGCGGCGCCAAGGGCGGGGTGGGGGCCACGCTGACCGCCGTGCAGCTGGCGCTCGCCGCGCAGGCGTCCGGGCGGCCCACCGCCCTGGTCGACCTCGACCTCCAGTCCGGGGACGTCGCCTCCTACCTGGACATCCAGTTCCGGCGGTCGGTGGCCGACCTCGCCGCGATCACGGACATCTCCCCGCGCGTCCTCGCCGACGCCCTCTTCCGCCACGACACCGGGCTGGCCCTGCTGCTCGCGCCCGGCGAGGGGGAACGCGGCGAGGAGGTCACCGACCGGGCCGTCCGGCAGATCGTGCGCGCCCTGCGCTCGCGCTACGAGGTCGTCGTCGTCGACTGCGGCGCCCAGCTCGGCGGGGCCGGCGCGGCCGCGGTCGAGACGGCGGACACCGCGCTGCTGGTCACCACGCCGGACGTGATCGCCGTGCGCGCCGCCAAGCGGACCGTGCGGATGTGGGACCGGCTCCAGATCCGCAAGGCCGAGGAGACCACCGTCGTCGTCAACCGGCACAGCCGGCACACCGAGATCCAGCCCGCGCTGGTGCAGCGGATCACCGGCACGGCGCTCGCGCGCACCGCCGTCCCCGCCAACTTCAAGGAGCTCCAGGCGGTCGTGGACGCCGGACGGGTGCACGAACTCGACGGCCGCAGCACCGTGAAGCAGGCCCTGTGGGCGCTCGCGGGGGAGCTGGGGCTGGCACGGGCGGCCGAGGGCGCGCACCGGGGACCCGGGCGCGTGTCCGGCGGCCTGCGGCGGCGGAAGGAGTGAGCCGATGACGCGGCGGGACGCGGACGAGGGCCAGGTGAGCATCGAGTTCCTCGGGATGACACCGCTGATCCTCCTCACGCTGGTGCTCATGTGGCAGGCGGTGCTCGTGGGGTACACCTTCACGCTCGCCGGGAACGCCGCGGACGAGGCGGTACGGGCGGGTACGGCGGCGGCGCCGGGCGGTGCCCGCCAGGCGGCCTGCTCGGCGGCCGGTCGCAAGGACCTGTCGGCGGCGTGGCGCGGGGGCGCGGCGGTGCGCTGCGGCGGCTCCGGCTATGTGACGGCCGACGTCTCCCTCAAGGTCCCGGTGCTCTTCCCCGGCTTGGTCTCCTTCCCGTTCACGGTGCACGGCCACGCGGGCGCGGTGGAAGAGGTGAAGGACTGAGATGGCGCACAGGAGAGAACGCGACCGAGGCCAAGTCGCCCTGGAGTACCTGGGGTTCGTGCCCGTCCTGCTGATCGTGGCGCTCGCCGGCATCCAGCTCGGCGCCGTCGCCTACGCCGCCGAGCAGGCCGGTACGGCGGCCCGGGCCGGGGCGCGGGCCGCGTCGCTGCGGCAGGACGCCCAGCAGGCGTGCGCGGCGGCGGTCAGCGGCGGGCTCGACGTGCGCTGCTCGTCCGGCGGCGGGGGCGGCGCCGTGACCGTGACCGCCACCGTCCGCATCCCGAAGATCGTCTGGAGCTTCGGCGACGCCACCAAGTCCGCCACCATGCCGCTCGACCACTGAGGAGCAGGGGACCATGAGCCTGCGGGCACGCATCAGCACTCCGGAGGAGCACGGCAGCCGGGGCGAGGACGGGCACCTGGTCGCCGCCTACCGGGCCAAGCTCCTCGAGGAGATCGACCTCGCGGAGATGGGCTCGCTGGCCGCCGCCGACCGGCGCAGCCGGCTGGAGCGGGTGCTCGGCCACATCATCAGCCGCGAGGGGCCGGTGCTCTCGACGGTCGAGCGGTCCCAGCTGATCCGGCGGGTGGTGGACGAGGCGCTGGGCCTCGGCATCCTCGAACCCCTCCTGGAGGACGCCTCGATCACCGAGATCATGGTGAACGGCCCCGACGCCGTCTTCGTGGAGCGGGCCGGCCGGGTGGAGCAGCTGCCGTTGCGGTTCGTCTCCACCGACCAGCTGATGCAGACCATCGAACGGATCGTCTCGACCGTCAACCGCCGGGTGGACGAGTCCAATCCGATGGTCGACGCTCGGCTGCCGTCCGGCGAGCGCGTCAACGTCATCATCCCGCCGCTGTCGCTGACCGGCCCCGTCCTCACCATCCGCCGCTTCCCGCGCTCCTTCACCCTCCAGGAGCTGATCGGGCTGGGCTCGCTGGCGGAGCCGATGGTGTACCTGATGGCGGGGCTGGTGCGGGCGAAGTTCAACATCATCGTCTCGGGCGCGACCGGCACCGGCAAGACCACCCTCCTCAACGCCCTGTCCGGGCTCATCCCGCCGCACGAGCGCATCATCACCATCGAGGACTCCGCCGAACTCCAGCTCCAGCAGAGCCATGTGGTCCGGCTGGAGTCCCGGCCGCCCAACGTCGAGGGCAAGGGCCAGGTCACCATCCGCGACCTGGTCCGCAACTCGCTGCGGATGCGCCCCGACCGGATCGTGGTCGGCGAGGTCCGCGGCGGCGAGTCCCTCGACATGCTCCAGGCGATGTCCACCGGCCACGACGGCTCGCTGGCCACCGTGCACGCCAACAGCGCCGAGGACGCCCTCACCCGGTTGCAGACCCTGGCCTCCATGTCCGACGTGGAGGTGCCCTTCGTCGCCCTGCACGACCAGATCAACAGCGCGGTCGACGTGATCGTCCAGCTCACCCGGTTCGCCGACGGCGCCCGCCGCATCACCGAGATCGCGCTGCTCGACAGCCACGGCGGGGAGCCGTACCGGCTGGCCACCGTCGCCCGCTTCGACGCACAGCCGATGACCGCGGACGGCCGGGTGCACGGCGACTTCGCCTACTTCCCGCTGCCCCGCCGCACCGCCGACCGCCTCCACATGGCGAGCCAGCCCGTCCCCCAGGCCTTCGGCGTCGCCCGCACCGCCGACCAGCTCGCCACCCGAGAAGCCAGGTAGGCCCCCCATGGAACTCCACACCCTCGTCCAGCTCACCCTCGGGGCGACGCTGCTGGCCTGCGTCCTCGCGGTGGCCGGCGTGCACACCCACGCCCGGGGCCGGTCCCGGCGCGCCGCCCTCGTGGACCGCCTCTCGCACACCGGCCCGCCACCCGCCGCCCCCGGCCGCAGGCGGTACTTCCGCGACCTCGACCGGCGGCTGCGCCGTACCCGCCCCGGCCGCCGGCTCGAACGGCGCCTGGCCACCACGGGGCTGGACGTCACGCCGGGCGAGTTCTTCGTCGCCATGCTGGTCACCGTCGCCGCGCTCTGGCTGATCGGGCAGGCCGCGCTCGCCCCCTTCTTCGGGCCGATCGCCGGGCTGCTGGGCGTGGGGGCGGCGGTGCAGTTCCTCAACTGGCAGCGGCAGCGGCGCATCGAGCGGTTCATCGGCCAGCTCCCCGAACTGGCCCGCATCCTGGCCAACGCCACCCAGGCCGGACTCGCCCTGCGCACCGCCATCGGGATGGCCGCGGAGGAGCTGGAGGCCCCGGCCGGCGAGGAACTGGCCAAGGTGGCCGACCAGTTGTCCGTCGGGCACTCCCTGGACGACGCCCTCGGCGAACTCGCCGACCGGCTGCCCTCGCGCGAACTGGTCGTCCTCGTCACCACGCTGGTCCTCGCCAACCGGGCCGGCGGCCAGGTCGTCTCCGCCCTGCGCAACCTCACCGAGACCCTGGAGGAACGCAAGGAGACCCGGCGCGAGATCCGCACCCAGCTGTCCCAGGTGACCATGACGTCGTACGCCGTGCCCGCGCTCGGCGTCGGCGCGCTGTTCCTGATGAACGGCGTCCGCGGCGGCGCCCTGGCCCGGATGACCGGCTCCCCGGCGGGCCAGATCTGCGTGCTGATCGCCTTCGCGCTGTACGCCGTCGGCTTCGTCCTCATCCGGCGGCTCAGCCGCATCGACGTCTGAGGAGACACGCCATGGCCCTGCTGCTCGCCCTGCTGTCGGGCGCCGCCGTGTGGGGGATCTTCACCGGCGTGCGGATGTACCGCGCCGACGCCAAGCTCCCCGGCGACCTGGCCGTCGCCCTGGAGGTCGGCGCCACCCGCACCGGCGCGGTGGGCTCCGTCATCGACCGCATGGGCATGCGCTACGCCCCCCTGGTGCTGCGCCTGATGGGCCCCCGCCTGGTCGCCCGCTACCGGCGCCGGATCGACCTCGCGGGCAACCCCGGCGGCCTGACCATCGACCGCTACGCCGCCCGCCGCGCGGTCTACGGCGCCCTCGGCGGCGTCGGCTGCCTGGTCTTCCTGCTGCGCGGCCAGTGGTTCGTGGCCGTCCTGCTGCTGCTCTTCGGCGCGTTCTGGACCGAGGTCGGCATCTGGTCGGCGATCCGGGTGCGCAAGGACGTCATCGAGCGCACCCTGCCCGACTTCCTGGACGTGCTGGCGGTCGTGGTCAGCGCCGGGCTCGGCTTCCGGCAGGCCCTGGACCGGGTCTCCTCCCGCTACGAGGGCCCCTGGGCCGACGAACTGCGCATCACCCTGCGCCAGATGGACCTCGGCATGAGCCGCCGCCAGGCCTTCGCGGAACTGCGCCGGCGCAACGACTCCGAGCAGGTCGCCATGTTCGTCACCGCGCTCCAGCAGGGCGAGGAACTGGGCGCGCCGATCGTGGACACCCTCGTCTCCCTGGCCAAGGACATGCGCCGCACCGACGCCCAGAACGCCCGCCGCAAGGCCGCCCGCGCGGTGCCCAAGGCCACGCTGATGATCACCACGTTCATGGTCCCGGCGACGATGCTGCTGCTGGGCGCGGGACTGCTGCTGGGGTCCGGGGTGGACTTCGGATCGCTCACGGGGAAGTGAAGGGCGTGACGGTCGGGCGCGTCGAGCGGTTGAGGGGGGTGATGAGGAGGTGTGCGACGGGACTCCTGGGACCGGCGGGGCGCGCGGACGAGCCACCGTCGGAGCAAGTGCAGGTCCGGGCGTTGCAGGCGATGTGCCGGCAGGTGTTCGGCTTCCGGCTGGCGATGATCGTCGTGGCGGCCCCCGCGGCCCTGCTGAACGCCGCCCCCGGCCTGGGCGTCCGCCTGGTCGGTGCGGCCGTGATCGTCACCGTCATGGTGTCCTACGTCCTCTTCCGCGACTGGGAGCGCTTCGGCCCCCTGCTGCTGCGGCACCCGAGTCTGCTGCTCGCCGACACCCTCTTCGGCTCCCTGCTGCTGGTCTCGGCGGGCCCGGACACCACCCTCGCCTACGTCGGCGTCTGCACCCCGCTGCTGGCCGGGCTCGTCTACAGCTGGCGCGGGGCGGCCTGCTTCGCCTCCCTCCAGGCGCTGATCCTGTTCGTCGTCCACCTCACCCTGAAGGCCGGCCGGCACGCCTCGGTGGCCGAGGCCCTGCTGCTGCCCGGCCTGTGCGTCGTCGCCGGCGCGCTGGGCTCGACCCTGCGCGGCCTGATGCTCCGCTTCGGCACCGCCACCGAGGCGCTGACGACGGTACGGGCGCGGCTCGCGGCGGCGGAGGCGGTGAGCGCCGAACGCGCCCGGCTGGCCCGGGAGATGCACGACTCCCTGGCCAAGACCCTGTACGGGGTCGCGCTCGCCGCCGACGGCCTCGCGGCCACCGCCGCGGCCGCCGACCCCGATCCGGACCGGCTGCGGGAACAGGCCGAACTGGTCTCCCGCTCGGCCCGCCGGGCGGCGGCGGAGTCCCGGGACCTGCTGACGGACCTGCGGCGCGAACCGCCCGGCTCGGCCCCGCCCTTCTGGTCCGAACTGGCCGCCGCCGTGCGCGACTTCGCCGCCCGTACGACCCTCAAGGTGACCTGCGTCTGCCCGGACCCCCCGGCCACCCTCCCTCCGCTGTCCGCCGACCGCTCCCGCGCCCTGCTGTCCATCGCCACGGAGGCGCTGGAGAACGCCGAGCGGCACGCGGCGGCGACCCGGGTGGACGTGCGGGTCGCTGTCGACGGCGGGTTGCTGCGCCTGACCGTGCACGACGACGGCCGCGGCCTCCCGCCCGGCACCACGCTCGAACGCCTGCGCTGTGCCGGTCACTTCGGGCTGCTCGGCATGGTCGAGAGGGCCGCCCAGGCGGGCGCCCGCATCCGCGTCGGGCGCGGCACCCACACCCGGGGCACGGAGGTACGCGTCGAACTCCCCCTGCCCGCGGCTCTTCCCAGCCCCTGAAAGGAGGCACACCATGCGCCGGCACGTGTTCCCGCCACCGGCCCGGCTGCGGCTGCTGGTGGCCGACGACAACCCCGTGGTGCGCGCGGGCCTGACCGCGCTGCTCGCGGACCGCGCCGACACCACCGTGGTGGCGGAGGCGGCGGACGGCCGCGAGGCGTACGAGGCCGCGCTGCGGCACCGCCCGGACGTCGTCCTCCTCGACGTCCGCATGCCCGGGGTCGACGGCATCGCGGCGCTGCCGCACCTGCTGCGCCTCGCACCCGTCATGATGCTCACCTACAGCCACGAGTCGCGGACGGTGCGGGAGGCGCTGCGCCTGGGGGCGGGGGGCTACCTGGTGCACGGCGAGTTCACCACCGAGCAGCTGGTCCGCGCCGTACGGGACGTCCACGAGGGCCGGCCGCACGTCACCCCCGGGGCGGCCCAGGCGTTACTCAGCGAGCTGCGAGGAAGTGCACCTGCACACGGAGAACCTCAACTCGCCGCCATGGACGTCCAAAATACGCTCCCTCTTCCTTCACAATCGCAATCCTCTATGGGACAGTCGTCCCGGTCGCGGTTCCGGCTGAGTGTCAGGGAGGCGGAGATCATGGACCTCATCGCGTCCGGCATGACCAACCAGCAGATCGCCGCCGCCTGCTTCATCAGCGAGAAGACGGTCAAGAACCACATCAACCGCATCTTCGCCAAGCTCCAGGCCACGACGAGATCCCAGGCCGCCGCGAAGTGGCTGGGGGTGGCGTGAGATGGCCCCCCGAGCCGCCGCCAGTGCTCCGCGATGGGCCCGGGGTTGGGCCCAGGGACCCTCGGCCGACCGGCGCACCCCGCCGTACGGTGCCGGGATCGGAGACGAAGCTGGAGGGGACAACCGTGAGCAGATGGTTCAACACCACCGTGACGTATCTGATGGCCCGCGCCGCCCGCGGCGACAGGGGACAGACGGCGGTGGAGTACCTCGGCATCATCGCGGTGGTCGTGGCGATCGTGCTGGCGATCACGGGGACGAGCATCGGGCAGACGATCTACGACGCGATCACCTCGAAGATCTCCGAGGTCACCGGCGGCTGAGCCGGCCGGGCCGCGACGCAGGGCAGGCCTTCCCCATCTATCTCACGGTGGTGGCGGGCCTGCTCTTTCTTGCGTTCGCCTACCTCGCGGTCGGCCAGGCGGCGGTCAACCGCGGCGGCGCCCAGACGGCCGCCGACGCCTCGGCGCTCGCGGCGGCCCAGGACGTGCGGGACCAACTCGCGGGCCAGTGGCTGAAGGTGCTGCGGGACCCGGCGAAGTGGCAGGACGTCTTCGACGGCAGGGCACCCGTCCTCGGCGACCCCTGCGCCCGGGCCGGGGAACTGGCGGCCCGCAACGACGCCCGGCTGACCGCGTGCGCCCCGGTGGGCGCACTGGAGTACCGGGCCGAGGTGCGCACGGACAAGTCCGTCGGCCGCTCGGTCGTACCCGGGACCGAGAAGTTCAGGTCGACGGCCTCCGCCACCGCCGAGATCGAACCGCTGTGCACCTTCCAGCTCCCCGCCCAGGGCGCCGCCAAGGCCCCGCTGCCGCGGCTCACCTGCAAGGACAAGGTGTGGGACCCGAAACCGGACGATCCGTCGGGACTCCCCGGGCCCGACGACCTCTTCGACGTCCATCTGGCCGACCGACAAGAACGATGAGTGACGAAGGAAGCGGATGATGAGCATGCGGTTCACCGCGAGAGCCCGCAGAGGGACGGCCGCACTGGCCGTCGTGGCCGCTCTGGCCGTCGGCGCGGCCGGCTGCGGCGGCGGTGGCGACGACGCCAAGCGGCCGGACCACTCGGCATCCGCTTCCAGGACGACCGGGCCGGGCCCCGGCACACAGGAGGGCCAGTCGGACCAGCCGCTGGCCGAACTGCGGGGCTCCGACGGCCTGGACCTCCAGATCACCTCCGCACAGCGGGACTCCGGCGGATTCGTCACCGTCGACGGCACCCTGAAGAACGACGGCGCCCGGAGCGTCGTCATCCCCTCCGCGCTGAGCGGCAACGAGACCGAGATCGTCAAGAACGGCAGGTCCCTCGGCGGGGCCACGCTGGTCGACCCGAAGGGCAAGAAGCGGTACTACGTGCTGCGGGACACCGAGGGCCGGCCGCTGACCACCACCGGCTTCTCGACCCTGAGGGCCGGTGACACCCTCGCCGTCTTCATGCAGTTCCCGGCGCCCCCCGTGGACGAGGTGGAATTCCAGCTGCCCACCTTCTCCTCCGCCACCCTCCGCATCTCCGGTTGAGGGGCCGCCGTGACCACCCGACCCCGTCTCGCGCTCACCCTCGCGGCCGCGGCCCTGCTGCTCGGCGCCGTGCCCGGCTCCGCGCACGCCACCGGCGCGGACCCCACCGAACCCCCCGACACGGCACCGTCGGCCGCCGCCCCGGTGAAGATCGACCCCCATGACCCGGACCTGAAGCTGCCGGAGGGCGCCACCCTGGCCACGCCCAAGGTGCTGGACATCAAGTCGGTCGTGGAGGACCAGAGCGGGGACGAACGCCGCGAGGACACCAACGCGGACGTCACCTTCGCCCTCCAGGCGGAGGTCCTCTTCGGCAAGGACAGTTCGTCGCTCGGCGCCGACGCCAAGGCCCGCATCGCCGCGATCGCCGACGAGATCAGGAAGCAGCACGCCACCCAGGTCCGCGTCTTCGGCTTCACCGACGACCTCGGCTCCGCGGCCCACGGCACCCTGCTCTCCCGGCGGCGCGCCAACACCGTCCAGGCGGTGCTCGCCCAGGACCTCGGCGGCCCGGACATCACCTTCGAGGTCCGCGGCTACGGCGAGCAGTACCCGATCGCCGACAACTCCACGGAGGAGGGCCGCCGGAAGAACCGCCGGGTGGAGGTGTCCTTCCCGCGCACCGCGCGGTGACCGCCTCACCCGCCCGCCGTCGGCTCCACCCGCACTCCGGGCCGCCGAGGTCCTGGGCGAGCACCGCCTGGACGGTGTTGGCG
>NZ_VOGW01000021.1:0-6006 GCF_007896895.1 Streptomyces misionensis
CCCCGACCCCCACGCCTCGGCGGCCGTCCTGGACCTCGACGCGGGCGACGCCTCCCCCGTGCTGTACGGCCCGGACCGCGCCTACGACACCGCCAGCATCGTGAAGGTCGACATCCTCGCCGCGCTGCTGCTCCAGGCCCAGGACGCCCACCGCTCCCTCACCGACGAGGAGCGCGGCCACGCCGAGCCGATGATCCGGCGCAGCGACAACGCCTCGGCCGACGCCCTGTGGCGGCAGATCGGCCGCGCCCCCGGTCTCGAGGCGGCCAACAAGCGCCTGGGACTGACCTCGACCACGGGTGGCTCCGGCGGCCGGTGGGGCCTGACCCGGACCACCGCGAGCGATCAGATACGGCTGCTGCGCGCGATCTTCGACGACACCGCCCCCTCCGCGCTCACCCCCGAATCCCGCGCCTACATCCGCACCCTGATGGGCGAGGTGCTCCCCGAGCAGTCCTGGGGCGTCTCGGCCGTAAGCGCGGCCGGCGCCGGTCCGGAGCTGAAGAACGGCTGGCTGGAGCGGAGCGCCACGCGGCTGTGGGACGTCAACAGCGTCGGCGCGGTCACGGTCGACGGCCACCGCTGTCTCGTCGCCGTCCTCTCCGACGGCAGCGCCACCATGGCCGCGGGCGTCTCCCTGGTGGAGCACACGGCCCGCCAGGCCGTGTCGTAGGGCGCACGGCGCACGCTTTTCGGCCGCCGCGAACGGGGCACGCGGCGGGGGTACGACTCCCGACCGGAGGGGCGGTGCCACCATGGCCGAGTACGAACGTTCCCGCACGATGCCCGCGCAGCCCGAGCACGTCTTCGACCAGGCGGCCAACGTCACGCAGCTGGACACCTGGCTCCCGGACGCCCTGCACGTGGCCCCCGAGGAACCGCCCGCCGTCACGGTGCACGAGGCCGGTACCGACCAGGACACCGCCGCCCTGCTGCGGGCCCGACCCGACCAGATGCGGCTGGAGTGGGGCACCCGCGAGCAGGGCGAGTACGCCGGCTGGCTCCAGGTGGCGGGCATCGGCAGCGGCGCCAGCGAGGTGACCGTCCACCTGTCCTTCTTCGACGAGCGCCACGACCCGGGCGAACGCGCGGTGGCCGAGGCCCTGGAGGGCAGCCTGCGCCGGCTGGAGGAACAGGTGCGCCTGCGCACCGACAACGCGGCCGGCTGAGGCACTCGCGGGCCCGCCCGGGGCGGGGTCCCGCGCGGCATGGAATCCGACGGATGTCCCGTACAACCGTCCGGGTCGCACAGACGTCTCACAGAGCGGGGAACTCACGTTCCCCGCTTGTCAGTTCGTCCACCGCCGTCGCTCCAGTCAGAGGATTCCATGCCCTTCAGCTCCCCCGGCCCCCGTGCACTGCGCCAGAGTGCGGGCGCGTTCGGTGCCGTCGCCCTGATCGCCCTGGGCGCCGCGCCGGCCGCGGCCGCCGACGACCCCACGACCGGCCTGGTGCTGGGCAGGATCGCCCCGTTCGAGAAGGTGAAGCCGGGCAGCGACCTCCAGCTCGCGCCCACGTTCACCAACACCGGCGACGCGGCGCTGGACAAGGTCTGGATGTCGTACTCGGTCACCCGCGGCCTGAGCCAGCCGGACGTGCCCGCCAACTGCCTGCGCTACGAGATCTCCGCCGCCGACGAGGAGCCGGGCCGCTCCGAGGTGGTCTGCGAGTTCGACCAGCCGGTGCGCCCGGGCGTCGTCTACGCGCCGGAGCGTCCGCTGTCCCTGAAGGCGCTGGACCGGGCGCTGTACGACCGGCTGCGGGTGACGGTCGACTCCGCCGACACCGGCCCGGGCGACAACGCCTCGGCCCCGGTGCGCGGCACCGCTCCCGCGGTGAAACTGGCCGAGCGGCCCGACGAGACCCCGGCGCGGCCCGGGTCCGCGCAGCACGACGGCTGGGACGCCGCGGACGTCGCGGTGACCGCCGACAACACGGCCGACTTCCAGGTGACCGGCGCCAAGCTGCGGGGCCGGGTCGGGGACACGGTCACGCTGCGGGTGACGTTCAAGAACGCGGGTCCCGCCTGGGTGCTGCGGGATGCGGGCCAGAGCGCCACCCACGTCCTGGTGACGCTGCCCGAGGGCACCTCGATGGCCCGGCCCGACGGCTTCTGCAAGAACACCGGCGCCGAGTCCTACGCCTGCGGCACGAGCGAGTCCTTCGTGACCGAGGGCGGCGGGGAGACCTACACCTTCAAGGTGCGGATCGACAAGGCGGTGCCGGGGGCCAGGGGCTACGTCGAACTGACCGAGGAACCCCGGCCGTTCGACCACGAGAAGAAGAACGACACCGCGGTCGTCACGCTCGACGTCACCGGCGGCGGCAGCGGCACGGGCGGCGGTGGCACGACGGGCGGCACCGGCTCCACGACGACCACGGGCGGCACCGGCAAGGGCGCCGGCGGCACCGCCACGACCGGCGGGTCGTCCACGACGGGCGGCACCACCGGCACCACCGGCACCGCGTCCACCGGCGGCACCGGCGGTCCGTCCGGCGGCACCACGAGCGGCACCACGGGTGGCAGCCTGGCGAACACCGGTGCCGGTTCGGCGCTGCCGCTGGCGGGCGCCGCGGGCGCGGCCGTGCTGGCCGGCGCCGGTGTGCTGGTGGCGGTGCGCCGCCGGGGCGGCCGGCCGGAGTGACCCCCCGCTCGGCCTGACCGGCGGCGCCGCCGGTCAGGTCCCCGAGCCGATGCCCCGGGTGGTGTACGCGCACTCGGTGTAGATGTACCCGGGCCGCAGCTTGGCGGTGTCCGAGCCCGCGGTGGTCACCTTGCCGCTGTCCGGCTTGTGCACGAAGTAGGTGGTGCCGGGCGGGAGTTGGATGGTGCGCTGCGGGTAGTCCTTGCCGCCGGCGCACGGCTTGAAGGTGGACAGCAGCGTCTCGTACATCGAGTACGACGAGCAGCTCCCGCAGCCCTTGAGGGTGAAGCTGCCGGTGACCGGGCCGGTGTACAGGACGGTGACGTCGTCCGGGCTGTCGTTCTTCACCGTGACGGTGATGCTGCCGCCGGAGGCGGTGGTGGGCAGCTTCTTGCCGGCCGCCGGAATGGTCTGGGCGACCTCGGCGGCTATCTCGATCTTCTGGGCCCGCTCCCGGTTCTTGTGGTGCGGGTGACCGGCGATGAAGTCGGTCATGGTCTTCTGCGCGCCGAGGAAGTCGCCGTTCTCGTACTCCTCGATGCCGCAGGAGTACGCCCCGTCGTCGCCGATGCGCTTGGCCCGGGACGCGGCCCTGGCCAGGCCCCCGTCGGTGTCGCCGACGGCGGCGGACAGCTCGCCGATCCCGGTGTTCAGCCGGCTCAGCTTCTCCACGGCCACGCAGGCCTGGGAGTCGATGGCCTTCTCCTCGCTGCTCACCTCCGCGTCGACGGCGGGGCCGACCTCGGCCGCCTGCGCGGACCGGGGGAAGGTCTTCATCAGGTCGCCGAAGTGGGCGACCCAGTTGGTCGTGTCGCCCACCGCGATCTGCTGGGTCCCGCACTCGTAGAGCGAGGTCGCCAGCCGGTCGTCGGGCCAGTCGGCCAGGGAACCGAGCACCGACTTCGGCAAGTGGTCGGGCACCGTGCGCAGGTAGGTCAGCGGGGCTATGGCGTCGCAGTACTGCTGGTCGGTGTAGGGAGCGGCGACCGTGGTGTAGTAGGTGTGCAGGCTGGCCGGGAGCCGGTGGGCGGCGCGCGAGCCGGAGTGGCCGACGGCGATGTCGCGGTAGACCGAGAGGGCCTCGCGGTAGTCGTTCTGCGCCCCGTTGTACGGCTTGGTCCGGTCGGCCGCCACCAGGCGGTCGGCGCGCGCCAGGCGGTCGAGGAGCGCCTGCTGGACGGCCTCGTCGTGGGCGCCGCGGTACCAGAGCGCGCCGCCGGCCGGAACGGCGAGCAGCACCAGGCCGAGCACCGCCGCGAGGGGCGTCCGGCCCGGCCGGGCGAGGTGGGTGCGGTAGCCGACCTGGGCGCCGTGGGCGGCCGCCAGGAGCAGGACCAGGAGGTAGCCGGCGAGGACGGCACCCGGGACGCCGTCGGCGTCGGCGGGCAGGGCGACCAGCAGCAGGATGCCGGTCGCCACCCAGCACGCGGCCGTCAGGAGCCGGCGGCGCAGGAGCGCGTAGCCGAGGCCGAGACCGGTCAGGTTGAGCAGGGCGACGGCGACGGCCCGCCAGGCGTCCGGGGGTGCGGGCGGCGGCGTGGCCGGCATGGGCGGCACGCTGCGTCCCTGGCCCGGGCCCCACGGCCAGGGCAGTTCGGGATCACCGGCTCTTCCGGTGTCTCCGGGCCCACCTGGGGCCCCGAAATTTCCGGACATGACCACTCCCCTTTTGTTCGACAATCCCACGATCCAAGGGCACCGATTCTAACGGTCTTCTCATCCGGCAGGACCCCCAACAACCGCTCTGTTATTGGTACTTGACCTCGCCGCGTGCCGATCCGCACTGCCCTGTTCCGGCGGCGGGCCGCGGCGGATGGCGACGGGCGGCGGCGGATGCGGCAGGCGGCGGGGCACATGGGGTCCCGGCGAGGCCGGCCGGGCCGAAGGCGCCGCGCTCACGGGTTCCTTCCGCCCCGCGTCGCCCGACCGGCCCAACGGGAGTGCGTCGAAGGGGCGAGGAACCGTGACGGGTGTGACCGTGGTGGAAGGAATTCCCCGGACGCGCCCCAGTGGCCGCGGGCGCACCAGTGACGAGGAGGCGGGATGCCGGATCAGGTCGGCGTGGGCGGGTCCGTGCTGACGGACGGCGCCGGCACGGCGGACGCCACGGCCTTCGAGCGGCTGGGCGCGGTCGCGGACGCGGTCCTCTACGAGGGCTATCTGCTCTACCCGTACCGCCGGTCCTCCGCCAAGAACCGTGTCCGCTGGCAGTTCGGGGTACTGCTGCCCCGGGCCTGGGTGGAGCGCGACGGGCCGGTGGCGCCGGGGATCTCCGGCTCCGCGGACTCCTGGTACCAGCGCACCGAGTGCCTGCTGCGGGTACGGCGGGACGACGCGGTGCTGCGGGTGCGGGTGCGGTACCTCCAGATGCAGCACAAGCAGGTGGAGGCCGCCGACGGGAGCGGCGGACACCGCGCGGTGGAGTCCCTGCGGACGGACGACGGCGCCACCCACCTCTCCTTCGACGAGGCCGTGCCGCGCGAGACCGAACTGACCGTGCCGCTGGCCGACTTGCTGGACGGCGACCGTACCGTCACGGTCACCGCCCCCGCCGGGACCGGCTACGAGCCGCTGCCCGCCGGCGCGGGGCGGATCGTACGGCGGCACCGGGAGGTGCGGGCCGAGACCAGCGTCGGCGTACGGCCGCTGGCGCCGGGGCTGTACCGCCTGCTGGTGCGCACCGGGAACACGGGCGAGCCGGCCGACGCCAAGGCGGTGCGGAGCGAGGCGCTGCGCGACGCGCTGATCGCCACGCATACGCTCATCGGCGGCGAGGGCGTGGAGTTCGCCTCGCTGATCGATCCGCCCGCGGCCCTGGCCGGGCACGCGCGCGAGTGCCGCAACGCGTTCACGTTCCCGGTCCTCGGCGGCGCGGTGCCGTCCCCGGCGGACGGCGACGGTGACGGCGAGACGGGTCCGGTGCTGCTGTCGGCGCCGATCATCCTGCCCGACCATCCCCAGGTGGCGCCGGAGAGCCCGGGCGACCTGCACGACGCGGCGGAGATCGACGAGATCCTGACCCTGCGCACGATGCTGCTGACCGACGAGGAGAAGGCGGAGGCCCGCGCCACCGACCCGCGGGCCGCGCACATCCTCGACCGGGTCGACACCATGCCCCGCGAGGTCTTCGAACGCCTCCACGGCACGATCCGCTCGCTGACCCCGGCGGCCACGGCGAGGCCCCCGGCCTCCGGACCGGCAGCCCCCGTCGCACCCCCGCGCGCCGCTGTCCTCCCCGGCGGCCCCCCCTCCCTCGACGCATTCCACCGCTACCCATGTGCTCCCCCACTCCCCGCCGCCGCTCACGTCGACCACCTCCCACATCCTCCACGGCTTGCCGCACCCCCTCTCCCTCCCCACG
>NZ_VOGW01000021.1:6286-31645 GCF_007896895.1 Streptomyces misionensis
GCGGGTCGGGCGGGCTGTGCACCCGGGCGCCGACGGAGAAGAGCACGTCGGTGACGGCGTTGTCGAGGCTCTGCACGGCCCGGCCGCGCGAGGTCCAGCCGCCGCCCAGCGCGGTGAGGGTGCGGGAGAGGACGTCGGAGGTCAGGCTGCTGTAGTAGGCGGCGCCCTGACCGCCCACCAGCATCGGGTCGTTGGCGACGGTCTGTTCGCGGCCGGGGTCGGTGCGGCTGCGGGGCCAGGCGTCGGCCTCGCCGACCGCCGCCGCCTGCCGCCGCTGCCGGTCGCCGAAGGGGGCGTAGTCGTCCAGGTGCTTGAGGCGCAGCCCGCTCGCGACGGCGGAGGTGGCGGCGCTCTCGCCGGCCTGCGCGCCGAGCAGGACGAGGACGGCGAGGACGGCGAGGACGGCGTGCCGGCCGGCACCGCGCAGCAGGAGGAGCCCGGTGAGCGTCCCGCAGGCGGCGAGCAGCAGCAGGGGCCAGGTGTGCGCGTGGATCACGTCGCTGCCGCGGGCGGCGGCGGCCCCCAGGGCGAGCAGCGCGGCGGCGGCGCCGAGCGCGGCCGGTCCGGGCGGACCGTACGACAGGGCGTGCCAGGCGGCGATGACGAGCAGCCCGGCCAGCACGAAGGTCTGCCGGTAGGAGCTGCCCTGCGGGGTGGCGAAGGCGTGCCAGGCGAGGCTGGTGGGCGCCCATTGCAGGGAGAGGGTCACCGCGAGCACCAGCGCGGTCCAGCCCGCCCGGACGCGGACCGGGACGGCCCGGTGGAAGGGCAGGGCGAGGGCGAGCAGCAGGGCGGTGGTGCCGACGTAGAGCGCCGGGGAGCCCCAGCCGTACGTCCCCGGCAGCAGCCGGGCGACCAGGTCCTCGGCCGGCGCCGGGCTGAACGGCCGTACCCGGCCCGGGTAGGCGTGCCTGGTGCCGAGGTAGACGACCGCCACCAGGGGGGCGGCGAGCCCGGTGCCGAGGACGACGGTGAGCAGGGCGCGGCCGGCGGCGGCGAGGGCCTGCCGGCGCGTCGGCCCGGCGAGCGCCAGCCGTACCAGCAGCACCAGTGCGGCCCCGAGGGTGGCCATGTAGGCGGTGTAGAAGTTGGCGCTCCACACCAGCGCGACGAGCAGCACCCCGAGGACCCGGCGCCGCCCGGCGAGGGCCCATTCGCCGACCAGGCACAGCAGCGGCAGCGCG
Organism: Streptomyces misionensis; assembly: GCF_007896895.1. Classification (GTDB taxonomy): domain Bacteria; phylum Actinomycetota; class Actinomycetes; order Streptomycetales; family Streptomycetaceae; genus Streptomyces; species Streptomyces misionensis_A. Next base: position 7,471 of record NZ_VOGW01000021.1, read on the forward strand.
ATCAGCCCGTCGAGCCACATCGGGTTGTAGTCGGCGTCCGCCAGCGTCCAGCCGCACAGCGCGTACGACGCCCCGAGCAGCCCCGCCGCCCACCAGCGGCCGGGCCGCAGCGCGAGCAGCAGGCAGGCCATCACGGCCGCCGCGCAGGCGATCTTCAAGACGCTGATCACGTACACCGCGAGGTCGATCTCGTCCCGGGGGAAGAGCACGACGAGCGGCGCGAACGGGCTGGCGAGGTAGGTGCCGAAGTCGGGCAGGAAGCTGGAGCCGTAGCCGGACTGCCAGTTGACCAGCAGTCCGCCGTCGGCCCTGCCGTGCAGCAGGTCCCAGAGGTGGGCGTGCAGCGGTACGTACTGGTTGCCCAGGTCGTTGACGCTGCGGGTGCGCGGACCGAACGGGTAGCCGCCGGCCAGCGCGTCACCGGCGCACAGCGCCACGCATGCGACGAGGGCGGCCAGCGACGCGGCGGCCGGGCGCCCCGCGCCCCGCTCGCTCGGACGAACCATTTCTCGGCAGCTCCCCACGAATTCGCCTTGGATTTCGCCGGGTTAGACGGGGCTGCATTCCCATCGGTTGTATCCGCATCGCACATCGATGCGTTTTTCTACGACCTCGGGCCGAAAATCGTCGATTTCATGTCCGCGGGGGGAACCGAAGCTTTCCGGCACGTTATTCGGAGGTGTTTTCAAGGTGAAGTGCCTTTGCGGGCCGCATACGCCCGCGCGGCCCGGACCCGGTTTCCGCACTGGGTGGTGCACCAGCGGCGGGCGCCGTGGGAGCGCAGGAACCAGCGGTCGCAGCCGGGCGCGGCGCACTCGGTGAGCTGGGCCGCGTCGCCCCCGGTGAGCAGTTCGGCGGCGTCCTCGGCGAGCAGGAACAGCGCGGCGGCGGCCGGGTTCCCGGCGTCGGGGACGTCGTCCCGGCGCGGGCCGTCGGCGCCCCAGGCGAGGCGGGGCGTCGACGGGGCGGCGGCGAGGGCCTCGTTGAGGGTGCCGAGGGCGCCGGCCGGCGGCGGGCCGCCGTTGCCGTGCGCCTCGAACAGGGCCCGCAGCGCCTCCCGGAGCCCGCGCAGCCGGCCGGCCTGCCGCCCGTTCAGCGGCACCCGGTCGGGCAGCGCCTCGTGCCGGACCAGCCACAGGTGCGCGGCCTCGGCGCCGTCGAGCAGGTCGACCTGGCCGTGGCTGACCCGGAAGCGGCTGTTGACCAGCGCCAGGCTGACGTACCGGTCCTCGCCGGGGACGGGCAGCCGGTGCAGGTAGACGGGGGTCTCTTGATCCACGGCCTCATGGTAATCCTTGCGGTTCTCCGTGAGAGGGGATTAGCGTGCCTCACGGAGAAACAATCACGAAGCCGTGAGAGGTGAGACGCCGTGGCCTTCGACGTGGACGCGCTGCGCAAGGACTTCCCGATCCTGGGGCGGACGCTGGCGAGCGGCGCACCGCTCGTCTACCTGGACTCCGGGGCCACCACCCAGAAACCGCTGGCGGTCCTGGACGCCGAGCGGGACTTCTACCTGACCCGCAACGCGGCGGTGCACCGCGGCGCGCACCAGCTCGCGGGCGAGGCCACGGAGGCCTACGAGGACGCCCGGCACACCGTCGCCCGGTTCATCGGCGCGGCCGACGACGAGGTGGTGTTCACCAAGAACACCACCGAGGGCATCAACCTCGTCGCCTACGCCCTCGGCAACGCCGGCCGGATCGGCCCCGGCGACCGCATCGTGGTGACCGAGATGGAGCACCACGCCAACCTGGTGCCCTGGCAGCAGCTCGCCGAGCGGACCGGCGCCACGCTCGACTGGTTCGGCCTGACCGACGACGGCCGCCTGGACCTGACCCGGATCGACGAACTCCTGGACGAGCGCACCCGGGTGCTCGCCGTCACCCACCAGTCCAACGTCCTCGGCACGCTCAACCCCGTGCGCGAACTCGCCGACCGGGCCCACGCGTTCGGCACCCTGGTGGTCGTGGACGGCGCCCAGTCCGTGCCGCACCGGCCCGTGGACGTGCGCCGGCTGGGCGCGGACTTCCTCGCGTTCTCCGGGCACAAGATGCTCGGCCCGAACGGCATCGGCGTGCTCTGGGGCCGCGCGGACCTGCTCGGCGAGCTGCCACCGTTCCTCACCGGCGGCTCGATGATCGAGATCGTGGAGATGGACCGCACCACCTTCCTGCCGCCGCCGCAGCGCTTCGAGGCCGGCGTCCCGATGACCGCGCAGGCGGTGGGGCTCGCGGCGGCGGTCGACTACCTGGAGCGGCTGGGCATGGCCGAGGTGGCGGCGTACGAGGAGACGCTCACCGCCCGCGCCCTGGAGCTGCTCGCCGAGGTCCCGGGCGTCCGTGTCGTCGGGCCCGCCGACGCCGCGGACCGGGGTTCGGCGGTCTCCTTCACCGTGGACGGCGTCCACCCGCACGACGTCGGCCAGGTCCTGGACGACCGGGGCGTCGCCGTCCGCGTCGGCCATCACTGCGCCCGTCCGATCGTGCGGCGCTACGGCATCCCGGCGACCACCCGCGCGAGCTTCTACGTCTACAACACCCCCGCCGAGGTGGACGCGCTGGTGGAGGGCGTGCGGGCGGCGCAGCGGTTCTTCGCCCGGTGACCGCCTCGGCCGCGGGCGCGACGGGCCGAGGCCGACGGGCCGGGCCCGCGAAGCGGAGGCTCCGGCGGGGCGGGGGGGACCGGTGCGGAGGGTGGTGGACAGCGGGCGAACGTCGAGGTTCCGGAAGGTCGCGAGCGGTGCCGTCAGCGCGTGGACCGGCGCCGCGCGGGCCACGGAGGGCTCGGCGACCGCGCCCCCCGGGCGCCGTCGCCGGCGGGGCGGGTGTCGAGCCGGTCGCCCAGCCCGGGAGATGAAGTCCGGGAGGCACTCGCCGCCGTGCGGGGCGGCGCGCGGATCGGCGGGCCAGGCGTCCACCGCGGCCGGTTCGCGGGCCATCGCCTCGCCCGGGGTCAGCCCGCGCCGGCGGTCCGTGTCGCCGTCGCGCGGCGCCGGCCGGGCCGGCGGTGCGTATCCGCGCGCGTCCCCGGTGGCGCGACCGCGCGGGGCAGGCGAGCAGTAGCGCGGTCCGGCCGCAGCCGGCGGCACCAGCCCTCCGTCCGCGCGACACCTCCTCCCCGCCGGCCCGGTCCGGCGGCCGGTCGCCCCCGAACCGCTCCCCGAACTGCTCCCCGAGCCTCGGGGGCATGCGGTGGTGGTGCCTGCGGGCGCGGGGGCCAAGAGGCGGGAGCCGGGGGCCACCGGGCGTGCCCGGCCGCTCACCGCGGGGTGTGGATCATCCACATCTCGGGGCGGTCCAGCGGGCGGAAGCCCAGCTTCTCGTAGACCCCGTGCGCGTCCTCGGTGGCGAGCAGGATGCGGCGCAGGCCGTAGGGCCGCAGGTGGTCGCGGATGCCCGCGACGAACGCGGTGCCCACGCCCTTGCCGCGCACCGAGCGGTCGACGTAGACGTCGGCGAGCCAGGCGAACAGCGCCCGGTCGGTCACCACCCGGGCGTACGCCACCTGCGCGCCCGAATCCGTCTCGTACACCCCGAAGTTGAGCGAGGACGCCATGGCCTGCTCGTGGGTCTCGCGGGGGCGGTCCATCGCCCAGTAGGCGTCGGTCGACAGCCAGCGGTGGACCAGGCCGACGTCGACGCGGGCGGTGTCGGCGGAGAACTCGTAACCATCGGGGAGTCGGGGTGTGTCGCTCATCGCGCGATGATCGCAGGCGCGGGCCGCCCGGGGCCACCGTATAAGCCCCTACCGCACCTCGTCCCAGGCCGCCCGCAGCCGCCGCACCCCGTCCGCGATCTCCCCGGTGCCGGCCACCGCCGCGAAGCTCAGCCGCACGTACGGGCCGGGCGGCTCGGCGCTGAAGTAGGGACGGCCGGGGGTGAGGGCGACGCCCGCGCGCAGGGCGGCGGCGGTCAGGACGGTGTCGTCGGTGCCCTCGGGCAGGCGCGGCCAGAGGTGGTAGCCGCCGGACGGGACGTGCGGCAGGGCGAGTTCGGGCAGGTGCAGGGCGAGCGCGCGGGTCATCGCCTCGCGGCGCAGCCGCAACTCCTCGGCCAGCGTGCGCAGATGACGGGCCCAGGCCGGGGAGCCGACCAGTTCCAGCGCGGCCTCCTGGAGCGGGCGGGGGACGAAGAAGGTGTCCACCACCTGGATGGCGCGCAGCCGCTCCAGCACCGGTCCGTGCGCGGCGAGCGCGCTCACCCGGAAGCTGGGCGAGGTCGCCTTGGTCAGCGAGCCGACGTGCACCACCACGCCGTCGGGGTCGTCGGCGGCCAGCGGGCGCGGCAGCGGGCCCGCGTCCGCGTGCACGAGGCGCCGTACGAAGTCGTCCTCGACGACGAAGGCGCCGGCCGCGCGGGCGATGCGCAGCACCTCGGGGCGCCGGTCGGGGGCCAGGACCGCGCCGGTCGGGTTCTGGAACAGGGGCTGGCAGACGAACACCCGGGCGCCGGTGGCCCGGAAGGCGTCCGCGAGCAGGTCGGGGCGGACCCCGTCGCGGTCCACCGGCACCGGGACCGGCCGCAGCCCGCCCGCGCGGGCGAGGGCCAGCATGCCCGGGTAGGTGGGCGACTCGACCAGCACCGGGGCGCCGGGCGGGGCGAGCGCGCGCAGGGCGGTGGCCAGCGCGGCCTGGCCGCCCGCCGCGATCAGCACCTCGGCCGCGCCGACCGCGCCGCCGATCTCGCGCGCGAACCACTCCCGCAGCTCCGGCAGCCCCTCCAGCGGGGGCCGGGCCCAGGCGCCGGGGCGCCGGCCCGCCCGGGCGAGCGCCGCGGCCATGGCCCGCTCGGGCTGGAGCGAGGGATGGAGGTAGCCGCCGTTGAACTCCAGCACCCCGGGCGGCGGCGCGGCCAGCGAGACCGTGACCCCGGAGGCGTCCACGGTGCGCGGGACGAGATCGGCGGTGCCGTCGGCGCTCAGCGCGACCTCCTGCCAGGAGGTGTCCCCGGCCGGCTCCCGCTCGGCGTGCGGCCGGGCCCGGAAGGCACCGGCGCCCGGCCGGGTGACGACCAGGCCCTCGGCGGCCAGCTGGGCGAGGGCCCGCGAGACGGTCACCGGGCTCACCCGGAACCGCTCGACCAGCGCCCTGCTCGACGGCAGCTTTTCACCATCCGAGTAGCGGTCCAGCTCCCTTCGCAGCCGTTCCGCCAATTCACCCACGCTGCTACGCTCTTGCATGAAGACACAGAGTAGCGCTATCGAGGCCGGCCCGATAGCAGTCACCACTCCCCCGGAGCACCGGGCGCTCGGCACCGCGCTCGCCGCCCTCGGCGTCGCCTCCTTCTCCCTCACCTTCCCGGCCACCGCCTGGGGCCTGGAGGGCTTCGGCCCCTGGTCGCTGGTGACCGTGCGCAGCGTGCTGGCCGCGCTGGTGGCGGGTGGCGCCCTGCTGGCCCTGCGGGTACGGCTGCCCGAGCGTCGCCGGCTCGGCGGGCTCGCCGTCGTCGCGCTCGGCGTGGTGCTCGGCTTCCCGACGCTGACCACGCTCGCCCTGCGCACCTCCACCACCGCGCACGCGGCCGTCGTGGTGGGGCTGCTGCCGCTGACCACGGCCGTCTGCTCGGCGCTGCGCACCGGACACCGCCCCTCCCGCCGGTTCTGGTGCGCGGCGGTGGCGGGCGCGGCGGCCGTCCTTGCGTTCACCGTGGTGCAGAGCGGGGGCGCGCTGACCGCCGCCGACGGCTATCTGTTCGCCGCCCTGCTGGTGTGCGCCGCCGGATACACCGAGGGCGGGCTGCTGGCCCGGGTCATGCCGGGCTGGCAGGTGATCGGCTGGGCGCTGGTGCTCTGCCTGCCGCTCACGCTGCCGGCCGCCGCGCTGGCCCTCCGTTACGAGCCGGTCGCCTTCACCGCGCACGGCGTCGCCGGTGTGCTGTGGGTGGCGCTGGGCTCCCAGTTCCTCGGTCTGGTGGTCTGGTACCGGGGCATGGCGGCCATCGGAGTGCCCCGGGCGAGCCAGTTGCAGTTGGCTCAGCCCCTGCTCACACTGGTGTGGTCGGCGCTGCTGCTGGGCGAGCACTTCACGGCGGCCGCTCCCCTGACCGCCGTCGCCGTGCTCGTGTGCATCGCCGTCACCCAGCGGTCGTGATCGTGAGGAGGGCCGGGAGATGCGTGCGTCCAAAGGCGACCACCTTGTCCAGCACGGCAGGGTGGTCGGCCAACACGACCAGGAGTCCGAAGTCGTCGAGGTGATGGGGCAGGAGGGCAACCCGCCCTACCGGGTCCGCTTCGCGGACGGGCACGAGGCGATCATGTCCCCCGGACCCGACTGCCAGGTCAAGCACAAGGAAGAACGGCAGCGCTAGGGTCTTTCGTCCGGACCGGGCCCGCTCCCTGATCCGGCCTGATCCGAACGGGAGGCCCTGGCTCAGCGGGGCGGGCTCGCCGGTCGCGCGTAGTGGTCGGCGACCACGCGGCGCATCGCCCCGATGGGGTCGGCGGCCATGTCCTGGGCGGCGAAGAACAGGTGCCCGCCGACCTGCGGACGCCGGGCGGCGAGCGTGAGGTGCCGGGACAGCTCCGCCGGGTCCTGCCAGGCCGCCGGCCGCCCGTCGGCCCCCGCGGCCCCGGCCCGGTACAGGGCCTCGCCGATGTAGAGCCGGGTCCCGGTGCCCTCGGCGACCCGGGCCCACCAGTCGAGCAGCGTCGTGTAGTCCGCTCCGGTGGCGCCGATCTCCCAGTAGAGCTGGGGGGCGACGTAGTCGATCCAGTGCTCGCGGACCCAACGGCGGGTGTCCGCGTACAGGTCGTCGTACGTCTGCGCGCCCGCGTCCGTGGCGGAGCCGCGCGGGTCGGTCGTGGCGTTGCGCCACACCCCGAAGGGACTGACCCCGAAGCGGGTGCCGGGCCGGACCCGCCTGATCCCGGCCGCCATCTCCCGGACCAGCCGGTCGATGTTGTCCCGCCGCCAGTCGGCCCGGCTCGGGAAGGCTTTGCCGTAGCGGTCGTAGGCGTCGTCGTCCCCGAAGGTCTGCCCGTCCTCGGGATAGGGGTAGAAGTAGTCGTCGAAGTGGACCGCGTCGACCGGGTAGCGGGCGACCGCGTCCAGCATCGCCCGCTGGACGAACGCGCGGACGGCCGGCAGGCCGGGGTTGTAGTAGAGCTTCCCGCCGTACGGCACCGCCCAGTCGGGGTGCGTCCGGGCCGGGTGGGAGGCGGCGAGCAGTCCCGGGTCGGTGTGGTTGGCGATGCGGTACGGGTTGAACCAGGCGTGCAGCTGGAGCCCCCGGGCGTGGGCCTCGCGCACGGCGGTGCCCAGCGGGTCCCAGCCGGGGTCGCGGCCCTGGGTGCCGGTGAGAAACTGGGACCAGGGCTCGTACGGCGACGGCCACAGGGCGTCGGCGGTGGGCCGCACCTGGAGAATCACCGTGTTCAGCCGGTTGCGCACCGCCCGGTCGAGGTGGGCGGTCAGCTCGGCGCGCTGGGCGGCGGCGGAGAGGCCGGGCCGCGAGGGCCAGTCGCGGTTCTCGACCGTCGCCATCCACACGCCCCGCATCTCGGTGGCCGCGCGGGCGCCGGGCGCGCCGGTGGCGCCCCGGTCGGTCGGCCGGGCCCGTGGGGCCCCGGTGGTCGTCGCCGCGCACCCGCCCGTCGCCAGCGCCGACACCGTCGCCAGGGTGAAGGCCCGGCGTGACATGGGTCCCATCCGCACATTCCCTTACGTTCGGGATCCGCGTGATCACGGATCGTCTCCGTGGCGAAGAATGCCCGCACCCACGCGATCGATCATCGATACTTCGCGGTAACGTGCACGATCGGAGCAGGCGCCGAAACCCGGAGGTCTGCGAGCGAGCCGGAGAACCAGCGAAGGGGACGATGTGACCTTCCCATCGGGAGATATCGAGCGCGTCGGAGTCGTGGGCTGCGGCCAGATGGGCGCCGGCATCGCCGAGGTGTGCGCCCGGGCCGGCCTGAACGTCAAGGTCGCCGAGACCACCGGCGAGGCCCTGGAGATCGGCCGTACCCGGCTGTACAACTCCCTCGCCAAGGCGGCCGAGCGCGGCAAGATCTCCGAGGAGGAGCGGGACGCCACCCAGGCCCGGCTCGACTTCACCACGGACCTCGGCGAGTTCGCCGACCGTGACCTGGTGATCGAGGCGGTCGTGGAGAGCGAGCCGGTGAAGACGGAGATCTTCCAGGTGCTCGACCAGGTGGTGACCCGCCCGGACGCGATCCTGGCCTCCAACACCTCCTCCATCCCGCTGGTGAAGCTCGCGGTCGCCACCTCGCGCCCGGACCACGTGGTGGGCATCCACTTCTTCAACCCGGCCCCGGTGCAGAAGCTGGTCGAGCTGATCCCCGCGCTCACCACCTCCGAGGGCACCCTCAGCCGCGCCCAGATGTTCGCCGAGAAGGTGCTCGGCAAGCACGCCATCCGTGCCCAGGACCGCTCCGGGTTCGTGGTGAACGCGCTGCTGGTGCCCTATCTGCTCTCCGCGATCCGGATGTTCGAGTCGGGCATCGCGAGCCGCGAGGACATCGACAACGGCATGGAGATGGGCTGCGCCCACCCGATGGGCCCGCTGAAGCTGTCCGACCTGATCGGCCTGGACACCATCGTCTCCATCGCCAACTCGATGTACACCGAGTACAAGGAGCCGCTGTACGCCGCTCCCCCGCTGCTCCAGCGCATGGTCGAGGCGGGCCGCCTGGGCCGCAAGACCGGCTCGGGCTTCTACACCTACGGCTGACCGCTCGGCTGCGGGCCCCGGACCGCGAGTCGGCCCGGGGCCCGCGGCATTTCCCGCACCCACGGACGTGGACGGTCCACGGAAGCCGTGCTTCCCGTTTACCGGTGCCCCTCCGCCACTCCTGTTCGCCCCGTCGCGGTGCCGGCTTTCGCGATGCCGGCTTTGGAAGTCCAGCGGTTCTCGATGCGGAAACAGCGGACCGCTGAACGCTCTCGCCGTACACCCTCCGGCCAGCCGGCTTGTGCGGGTCTGTGTCTTTGCGGTGCGGCGGAATTGTCCGGCTCGAGCCGCCGACCACAGCCTGCCCGCCATGGCCGCGTCCGCCGCCGTCAGCACCCGGCATCCGACCCGGCTGTTCCGGACCGAACCGGGCACCACCCCGGCCCGCCGGGTCGAGCGCGTGCGTCTCGACCGGGCCCAGCAGCTCCTCCTCGACGGCCACGGCATCACCGCCGCCGCCCGGCACAGCGGCCTCGGCAGCGACGAGACCCTGCGCCGGGCCTTCGCCCGCCACCTGGGCATCACGCCCACCGAGTACCGCAGGCGCTGCACCGGCACGCGGGAGCCGGCGCCGTCGTCGTGACGGGCTCCTCCGCCCGCGCCTGATCACGCACAGCGACGGCCGGCGTGCCCGGCACCGGACGGGGTGCCGGGCACGTTCGTTTCACACACCGTGTGTGCGCCGGGCTCGCAGATGCCCGGCGCACACGCTCCCCTCGTACCCACCAGGCGAGTTGACTCTTCATGCACATGCAAGGGGGTACGGAACATCCCCTTCGACTACGGAAAGGAGTGGACCCGTGACCACCGATCCGGAGCATCCCGTGGTCCATGGAGAACTCGCAGAGTTACGGCGCCGACTCGACGTGGCCTACGCCAGAGTCGAGGGCGGGCTCGCGCTGCTCGGTCACCGCACCGAGGAGACCGCCAAGGAGCTGGACGAGCTGAACTCCCGGATGGTCTCGCTGGAACACGCGCGCTGGCCGCTGCCCTCGCTCGCCGCGCTGACCGCGCTCGGCGCGCTCGTGGTGACCGTCTGGCAGGCGCTGCGCGCCCATTAGCCCTCAGCCAGCCTGAAGTGGTGCAACAGCAGTAGGGCGGCCGCCATGTTGGCGGCCGGGACCTCCCCGCGGGCGATCAGGTCGGGGACGAGCTTGAGCGGGACCCACTCCCGGCGGTCCGACTCGAAGTCGTCCACGGGATGCCCGGTGTACTCGCCCTCGTCGGACCAGTAGATGTGGTGCCGGGCGTCGGTGAGGCCGTTGGACGGCTCCACCGTCATCAGGTGGTGCAGGGGCCCCGGCCGCCAGCCGGTCTCCTCCTCCAGTTCCCGGGCGGCCGCGGCCCTGATGTCCTCGCCGTCCTCGACGACGCCCGCGGCGAGCTCCCAGCCCCAGCTGTCGGTGATGAAGCGGTGCCGCCACAGCAGCAGCACCTCGTTGGCCTCGTTGACGACCGTGGCGACGGCCACCGGGCGCAGCCGGATGAGGAAGTGGTCGAGATGCCGGCCGTCCGGCAGCTCGACGTCTGCGAGATTGACGCTGAACCAGCGGTTCTCATACACCGTTTGTTCGTTCTGTTTCGTCCACTGCACGGTTCTGCCACCTTTCGCCGATTAGGTGGCAATATCGCAGCAGTGGCGGTGCGCCCACAGGGGCCCTACAGCGGCACGCGCAGCGCCCCGTCGATGAGTTCGGCCGCCTCCGTGGTGCCCGGCGAGCCGCAACGTGCCAGGTGTTCGCGCACCGCGCGCAGCCGGTCGCGCAGCCGCTGGGACTCCATCCCCCGCGCCTGTTCGGCCATTTGTACGGCGGTGACCACGGCCTGCTCCGCGTTGCCCTGGCGCAGTTCGATGGTGCTGAGCATGGCGAGCCGGTGCACTCTGCCCCGGTCGTGGGCGGGGTTGTCCACGGCGGCCGCCGCGTGCTCGCGGGCGGCGGCGAGTTCCCCGAGGCTCAGCAGCGCCTCCGCCACCTGGACGTTGACCAGGCCGGGCTGGACGTAGCCGGTCTCGTCGGGTTCGTGTCCGCGCCGGATGCGTTCGGCGGCCGCCTCCGCGCGCCGGATGCAGCCGAGGGCGCTGCCCGCGTCGCCCAGGTGCGCGTACGCCTTGGCCTGCATCGCGTACAGGTCGGAGGCGAGCGCGGGGGTGATGTGCCGTCCGGCGGTGCGCAGCGCGGCCTCCGCGAAGGCCACCGCCTGCCGGTACTCCCGCATGAACAGCGACTGGTTGACCAGCAGCGCTATCACATAGGCGCCGAGTCCCCGGTCCCCGCTGGCCTTGGCCAGCCGCAGCGCCTGGTGGAAGTAGCGCTGGGCGAGTCCGTGCGCGTCGGAGTCGTAGGCGCAGATGCCGGCGATGGCGACCAGCCCGCCGGTGGCGCGGTGCAGTTGGCGCCCGGTGGCGTCCGTGTAGCCGCCGCGCAGCAGCGGTGCCGCCTCGGCGTTGAGGAAGCCGACGATGCGGGTGCGGGTCGCAACGCCCCCGGCCTTGCGGTACATCTGCTCGTAGTGCGTGCGGGCCGCGCGCAGCGTCTCGATGTCGGCGGCCGTGACCCGGTGCCGGCCGCCCCGGGAGACGTCGGTGTCCTCGGGCGGGTTCTCCCATTCCCACACCGGCATCACGGCGGGGGTGCCGGTGACGGCGGGGGCGCCGAGCACATGGGGGCGCTGCTGTTCGTCGGAGCGCCACAGGGCGGTGGCCCGTTCCACGAAGCCGGACAGCGAGCCGGTGGCCGCGGCGCCGGGCCGGCCGGGCACGCCGAGGCCGATGTCGTCCAGGGTCACGGGGCGGTGCAGCCGGGCGGCGAGCACCTCGCAGATCAGGTCGGGCACTTGGCCGCGTGGCCGTTGGCCCTTCAACCAGCGGGCCACGGCGGTGTGTTCGTAGCGGAGCGCGAGGCCCCGGGCGCGGCCGGCCTGGTTGACATGGGCGGCGAGGCCGGCGTGCGAGATGCCCGCCTCGTCCAGGATGGCGTCGAGCAGAGCGTTGGGCTGCATGGGATGACCCCCGAGTGCCTGGTGCCGCCAGCCTAGCCGCACCGCGTTCACACGGGGTGTGAACCGAGTGCCCGTGCCCGGGCGGTGCGCGCGCTGTCGCGGCGCGCGCCCGGATCGGTTCACTGGGGGTTCCTCGCATGAGGCCCGCCAGGCCACCGGCTCCCCCTCGAACAGCGGTGGTCTGGCGGGGACGTCAGCGGTGTGTGGTGGTGACCGGCCGTACGGTCCCGCACACCATGGCGGTCGGTCCCCGCTCGTTGCGCAGCACCAGGAGTGCCACGTCGTCGGTGGGCGTGCCCCCGGTGTGCCGCAGCAGGGCGGTGTAGAGGGTGCGCAACACCCGCTGCGGTGAGGCCGGTTGGTCGAGCACGGCGGCGCGCAGCACGTCCGGCAGGGGAAAGAACCGGCCCCGGGCGTCCCGGGCATCCTCCGCGCCGTCGGTGTACAGGACCAGGGACTCGGCGGGCCCCAGCTCGCCGCAGGGGCGCGGCGCCAGGTCCGCGGGGAGCGGGAACGGGCCCAGCGGGGGCAGCGGTTCGGCGTGGGTCAGGGACTCGACGGCGGTGCCGCTGAGCCGGTAGGGCCAGGGATGGCCGCAGTTGAGGGCGGTCAGCGCGCCGTCCGCGCCGATCTCCAGGAGCAGCACGGTGACGAACTCCTCGGCCACCGGGTGCTCGGGGTCCTGCGCGCCGCTCGCGGGGTGCTCGGCGCGGGCCCGTTCCCGCAGGTGCCGGGCGAGCGCGCGCTCCAGTCTGCGCAGCACGCCGTCCAGCTCGGGCTCGTCGTGGGCGGCCTCGCGGAAGCTGCCGAGGAGGGCGGCGACGGTGCCGAGCGCGGCCAGCCCGTGCCCGCGCACATCGCCCATGACCACCCGCACCCCGTGCTCGGTGGCGACGGCCTCGTACAGATCGCCGCCGACGCTCGCGCCCCGGTCCGCGGAGAGCTGCGCGGCGGCCACGTTCAGCCCGTCGAGGCGCGGGGGCGGGGGCCGCAGCACGACGCTCTGGGCGACCCGGGCCGCCCGCCGGGCGAGCCGCAGCTCCCGCAGCAGGGCGCGGCGGACATGGAATATCAGGCCGGTGCCCACGGTGAAGAACACGGCGCTGGTGACGATGCGGGCGCCGAGCCCCTCCTGCTGGGCGAGCGGGCAGCCGAACTTGTAGCCGACCGCCAGCGCTCCCCAGAGCGTGGGAAGTACGGCTCCTCGCGCGGTGGGCGCCCGCGCCTTGATGCGGATCATGCCTCTGGTCCCCCATGGAGAGTCCCTGACAGAGCAGGCGGACCGACCCCGAAAGGCCGGTCCGATTCTGTCGACGGCTCGGCCCGGACGGACCGGCTCACCTCCGATGACCACTCGAACGAGTGAGAACGCGCAGGTGAGGATGCATTTATGCAAGACATGACGGAGCGTCAGGAAAAGATCGTCCGGGACCGCCGTACCGCTCGCGCCGGTACGGCGAGGGGCGCCCCTGGCATGACACGAGCGGCCGGCCACGGAGGTCCGTGGCCGGCCGCTCGTGGGGACCGGGTGGGTCAGCCGCGCAGTACGGCCCCGGTGCGCTCGCCCGCCAGGGCGACCGCCGCGTCCCGGGCCGCCGACGCCTCGTCCACCGTCAGCGTCCGGTCGGGGGCGCGGAAGCGCAGCGCGTAGGCGAGCGACTTGCGCCCCTCGCCCAGCTGCTCGGCGTTCTCGTAGACGTCGAACAGGCGGATGGACTCCAGGAGTTCACCCGCGCCGGCGCGCAGCGCGGCCTCGACCTCGGCCGCCGGCACCGGCTTGTCGACCACCAGGGCGACGTCCTGCGTGGCCACCGGGAAGGTCGAGATGCCCGGCGCCATCGGGATGCCGTCGCCGGCCTCCTCCAGGGCGTCCAGGTTCAGCTCCATCGCGCAGGTGCGCTCGGGCAGGCCCAGGGCCTTCAGGACGCGCGGGTGCAGCTCGCCCGCGTGGCCCACGACCCGCTCGGCGCCGTCGGCCACCACGACCAGCTCGGCGCAGCGGCCCGGGTGCCAGGGACCGTACCGGCCCTTGCGGACGGCGAGTTCGGCACCGGCCTCACGGGCGATGGTGCGCGCGGCCTCGATCGCGTCGGCCCAGTCGGCCGGGCGGCCCTTGCCCCACCAGCCGGCCTGCTCGCGGGCGCCGGCGAGGACGACCGCGGCGTGCCGGGGCTGCTCGGGCAGCGCGGCGTCCAGCGCCGCGATCTCCTCGTCGGTGGGACGCCGGTCCACCGGCAGGTGCACGGCGGCGCGGCGCTCCTCGCGCGGGTGGAAGACCAGCCCGGTCTCGAACAGGGCCAGGTCGTGCGAGCCGCGGCCGTCGTTGCGCCGCAGCGCGCCGAGCAGGCCCGGCAGCAGCGTCGTACGGAGCGCGGGCTCCTCGTCGCTGAGCGGGTTGACCAGCTTGACGACCCGGCGGGCCGGGTCCTCGGCGGCCAGGCCGAGCTGGTCGAAGACCTGCTCGCCGACGAACGGGTAGTTCAGCGCCTCGACGTAGCCGGCGCCGGCCAGCGCCCGGCCGATGCGGCGGTGCAGCCGCTGGCGGCCGGTCAGGCCGCGGCCCGCGGGGGGCTTGGGCAGCGTGGAGGGCAGGTTCTCGTAGCCCTCCAGCCGGATGACCTCCTCCGCGAGGTCGTTCGGGTCGGTCAGGTCGGGCCGCCAGGACGGCACGGTGACGATCAGCTCGTCCTGCCCGTAGACGTCGCAGCCGACCTCCTGGAGGCGGCGCACGACGGTCTCGCGGCCGTAGCCGACGCCCGCGACCTTGTCCGGGTGGTCGGCCGGGACGGTGATGGTGCGCGGCGCGGAGGGCGCGATGACCTCGGTGACGCCGGCCTCGGCGGTGCCGCCCGCGAGCAGCACCAGCAGGTCCACGGTGCGCTGCGCGGCGGCGGCCGCGGCCTGCGGGTCGACGCCCCGCTCGAAGCGGCGGGAGGCCTCGGACAGCAGCTTGTGGCGGCGGGCCGTGCGGGCGATGGAGACGGCGTTGAAGTGGGCCGCCTCGATCACCACGTCGGTGGTCGCGTTCTCCACGTCCTCGGTGTGGTCGGCGATCTCCGTGTTGGCGCCGCCCATCACGCCGGCGAGGCCGATGGGGCCGCGCTCGTCGGTGATCACCAGGTCCTCGGCGTGCAGCTTGCGCTCGACGCCGTCGAGGGTGACGAGCTTCTCGCCCTCCTGCGCGCGGCGCACGCCGATGGTGCCCTGGACCAGCCTGCGGTCGTAGGCGTGCAGCGGCTGGCCCAGCTCCATCATCACGTAGTTGGTGACGTCGACGGCGAGCGAGATCGGGCGCATGCCGACCTTCTGGAGCCGGCGCTGGAGCCAGATCGGGGAGCGGGCCTCGGGACGCAGCCCGGTGACGGTGCGCGCGGTGAAGCGGTCGCAGCCGAACGGGTCGGCGACCTGGACCGGGTAGCCGTACGCGTTGGGCGCGGGGACGTCGATCAGGGCGGGGTCGCGCAGCGGCAGGCCGTAGGCGATGGCGGTCTCGCGGGCGACGCCGCGGATGGACAGGCAGTCGCCGCGGTTGGCGGTGACGGCGATGTCCAGGACCTCGTCGACCAGCTCCAGCAGCTCGATGGCGTCCTTGCCGACCTCGGTCTCCGGCGGCAGCACGATGATGCCGTGGGTGCCGTCGTCGCCCATGCCCAGCTCGTCGGTGGAGCAGATCATGCCGTGCGAGACCTTGCCGTAGGTCTTGCGGGCGGAGATGGAGAAGCCGCCGGGCAGGGTGGCGCCGGGCAGCACCACGACGACCTTGTCGCCGACCGCGAAGTTGCGGGCGCCGCAGACGATCTCCTGGGGCTCGCCGGTGCCGTTGGCCTGGCCGACGTCGACGGTGCAGAAGCGGATCGGCTTCTTGAAGCCCTCCAGCTCCTCGATGGTCAGCACCTGGCCGACGACCAGGGGGCCCTTGAGGTCGGCGCCGAGCTGCTCGACCGTCTCGACCTCCAGGCCGGCCGAAATGAGCTTGGCCTGGACGTCGCGGCCGGTCTCGGTGGCCGGCAGGTCGACGTACTCCCGCAGCCAAGAAAGCGGGACCCGCATCAGATCTCCATCCCGAAGGGCCGGGTGAACCGGACGTCACCCTCGACCATGTCTCGCATGTCATCGACGTTGTGGCGGAACATCAGCATCCGCTCGATGCCGAACCCGAAGGCGAAGCCGCTGTACTTCTCCGGGTCGACGCCGCAGGCGGTGAGCACCCGCGGGTTGACCATGCCGCAGCCGCCCAGCTCGATCCAGCCCTCGCTGGAGCAGGTGCGGCACGGCCGGTCGGGGTTGCCGACGGACTCGCCCTTGCAGACGTAGCAGAGCATGTCCATCTCGGCGCTCGGCTCGGTGAAGGGGAAGAAGTTCGGCCGCAGCCGGGTCTTCATGCCCTCGCCGAACAGCGACTGCACCATGTGGTCCAGGGTGCCCTTGAGGTCGGCCATGGTCAGGCCCTCGTCCACGGCGAGCAGCTCGACCTGGTGGAAGACGGGCGTGTGGGTGGCGTCCAGCTCGTCGGTGCGGTAGACGCGGCCGGGGCAGATCACATAGACCGGCAGCTCACGGTCGAGCAGCGAGCGGATCTGCACGGGCGAGGTGTGGGTGCGCAGCACCACCCCGGACTCGGCGCCGCCGTCGGGACCCTCGACGAAGAAGGTGTCGGCCTCGCCGCGGGCCGGGTGGTCGGGGCCGATGTTCAGGGCGTCGAAGTTGAACCACTCGGCCTCGACCTGGGGGCCCTCGGCGACCTCGTAGCCCATGGCCACGAAGATGTCCTCGATGCGCTCCGACAGCGTGGTCAGCGGGTGGCGGGCACCGGCCGGGACGCGGTCGTACGGCAGCGTGACGTCCACGTCCTCCTCGACCAGCACCCGGGCGTCGCGCTCGGCCTCCAGCTCGGCCTGGCGGGCGGCGAGGGCCTTGTTCACCGCGCCGCGGGCCATGCCGACGCGCTTGCCGGCCTCGGCCTTGGCGTGCGGGGGCAGGGCGCCGATCTCGCGGTTGGCGAGGGACAGCGGGGACGCCGGGCCGGTGTGGGCGACCTTGGCCTCGTGGAGCGCATCGAGGGAGTCCGCGGCGGCGAAGGCGGCGAGCGCCTCGTCCCGCATGCGCTCGATCTCTTCCGGTTTCAACGCCTCGACCTCGACAGGGTCGTACGACTTATTGGGTGCCGACATCTCTTCCCGTGCTTCCGATTGTCCTTGTCCCCCAGCTGTCGCTGGGCGGTGCCCCCTGCGGATGGTCCCCGTCACCGACTCGCGAGGGCCGCGTGAAGGACACAAAGGTGCCAAAGGCCGAGTCTAACGGGGTGGAGCCGACCGAAGAGCCCGTGGGCCCGCTACGCGAGATACGCGGGGACGCTCACGGGCAACGTAAATCGGAACTCGGCGCCGCCGCCGCGGGCGCGGCCGACCGTGATGGTGCCGCCGTGGGCCTCGACGATGCCCTTGACGATGTACAGCCCGAGCCCGGTGCCGCCGCGCTTGCTGCCCCGCCAGAAGCGGGTGAAGACGCGGTTCATGGACTCCTCCGGGATGCCGGGCCCCTCGTCGCTCACCGTGACCGACGTGCCGGTGTCCTCACCCTCGCGGGGGGACACCGTGGGCGTGACGTCGATGGTGACGGTTCCCGCGCCGTGCCGCACGGCATTTTCGAGCAGGTTGCTGAGCACCTGGTCGATCTTGTCGGGGTCGGCCCACAGGCCGGGCAGCGGCTGCTCGATGCGCAGCAGGAAGCGTTCGGCGGGCTGGCCGGCGGCGACGTACGCCTGGATGTGCCGGGAGACGGCGGCCCCTATGTCGACGGGCTGGCGGCGCACCTCCAGCCGCCCCGAGTCGATCCGGGAGATGTCCAGCAGTTCGGCGATGAGCCGGGTGACCCGGTCGGCGTCCGCGTCGACGGTCTCCAGCATCAGCCGCTTCTGGTCGTCGGTGAACCGCTCCCACTTGGCGAGGAGGGTGGCGGTGAAGCCCTTGACGGAGGTCAGCGGGGAGCGCAGCTCGTGGGCGACGGTGGCGATCAGCTCGGCGTGGCTGCGTTCGGTGCGGCGGCGGGCCTCGGTGTCCCGCAGGCAGACGACCAGGCGCTGGACGGGACCGAGGGGTTCGGCGCGGACGTAGCGGGCGGTGACGAGCACCTCCCGGCCGCCGGGCAGCAGCAGATTGCGCTCGGGTTGCCGGGTCCTGATGGAGAGGCCGCCGTAGGGGTCGGTGAGCTGCCACCAGCGGCGCCCCTCCAGGTCCTCTAACGGCAGCGCCTTCTCCAGCGGCTGTCCGAGGGCCTCGGCGGCGGGTACGGCGGTGATGCGCTCCGCGGCCGCGTTGAACCCGACGACGCGTCCCCGCGCGTCGGCGACCACCAGCCCGTCGGGGAGCTGGTCGGGGTCGAGCCCGCCCGCACCGCACACGGACGCGGGCGCGCCCCGCGCGTCCCGTCCCTCCGGCCCGGTGTTCGTGCCGGCCACACTCATCCCCGTACCCCACCTCTCCTACGGCGCAGGGCCCCGAGCTGGCCACCCTACTAGCTCCGGGTGACGCCGCGGCACCCTCCGCGGGCGCGCTGGGCGCGGGCCGAGGCGTAGAGGCAGACGGCGGCGGCCGTGGCGAGGTTCAGGCTCTCGGCCTTGCCGTGGATGGGGACGCGGACCACGGCGTCGGCGAGGGCGCGGGTCTCCTCCGGCAGGCCCCAGGCCTCGTTGCCGAACACCCACGCGGTGGGGCCGCCCATGGCGCCCTTGTCCAGTTCCTCGTCCAGGTCGCGGTCGCCCGCGCCGTCCGCGGCGAGGATGCGCACCCCGGCGTCCCTGAGCCGCTCGATGGCCTGCTCCACGGGCACACCGACGGCGACCGGCAGATGGAACAACGAGCCCACGGAGGCGCGCACGGCCTTGGGGTTGTACAGGTCCACGGAGGCGTCGGTGAGGACGACGGCCTCGGCGCCCGCGGCGTCGGCGCAGCGCAGCACGGTGCCGGCGTTGCCGGGGTCGCGGACGTGGGCGAGCACGGCCACCAGCTTGGGGCGGGCGGCGAGGATCTCCTCGAAGGGGGTGTCCAGGAACCGGCAGACGCCGACGAGCCCCTGCGGGGTGACGGTGGTGGAGATGTCGGCGATGACGTCCTCGGACGCCAGGTGCACCCGTGCCCCCGCGTCGCGGGCCTCGCCCACGATGCCGGCGTAGCGCTCCGCGGCCTCGACGGTGGCGAACAGCTCGACCAGGGTGGCCTGCCCGCCCTCCCGGTGCGCGGCCGCCTCCCGTACGGCCTGCGGCCCCTCCGCGAGGAACAGCCGGTCCCTGCCCCGGAAATTCCGCTTGGCCAACCGCCGCGCCGCGGCGACACGGGCGGAGCGGGGAGAGATCAGCTCGGGGCTGACGGGGGGCATGCTCTTCTTCTCTTTCAGGAGAGTTCTTCGCTTTGTCGTACCGGCCGGGCGCGGCGCCCCGTCAGAGGCGCGGGGAACTGCGCGAGCAACCAGGACGGCCCGCGGCCGAACGATCCGCAGCGGGCCCCAACGACAGGACCCGCAAGCCATACAGCCTGCGGGTCCGGCGTTTTCGGCTGAAGCTCAGCGCGGCGTCACGCGGCCTTCGGCGCGTTCACGTCCGACGGCAGCGCCTTCTGGGCGACCTCGACGAGCGCGGCGAACGCGTTCGCGTCGTTGACGGCCAGCTCGGCCAGGATCTTGCGGTCGACCTCGACGTTCGCGGCCTTCAGACCCTGGATGAAGCGGTTGTAGGTCATGCCGTTGGCGCGGGCAGCGGCGTTGATGCGCTGGATCCACAGCTGACGGAAGTCGCCCTTGCGCTTCTTGCGGTCGTTGTAGTTGTAGACCAGCGAGTGGGTGACCTGCTCCTTGGCCTTGCGGTACAGGCGCGAACGCTGACCGCGGTAGCCGGAGGCCTGCTCCAGGATCGCCCGGCGCTTCTTGTGGGCGTTGACTGCCCGCTTGACGCGTGCCACTTGTTAACTCCTTGTAGCGGGGTCGTGGGTGTCCTCACACGACCCGGAAACGATTGGGTCCCGGTCCAGACGCGCGGCGCTCGAAGGGCGCCGGGGCGTCACTTGCCGAGAAGCTTCTTGATCTTCGCGGCGTCGCCCGGGGCCATCTCGGCGTTGCCGGTGAGGCGACGCGTCACGCGGGACGACTTGTGCTCAAGCAGGTGGCGCTTGCCGGCGCGCTCGCGGAGCACCTTGCCGGAGCCGGTGACCTTGAAGCGCTTGCTGGCACCGCTGTGCGACTTGTTCTTCGGCATAGCGCCGTTCTCTCCTCGTCGGTGGCGCTCCGGTGCCCGGTCACGAAAACCGGGCACGGTGGAGCGTCGCTCTTGTTTCGGTTACATCCTCGGGAGCCGTGGGGCTCCCCGGGATCACGCCTCGGCAGGCTCCTCGGACGGCGCCTCAGCCTCGGCAGGGTTCTGCGACTTGCCCGGGTTCGCCTTCGCGTCGGCCTTGCGGGCCTCCTGCGCCTGGCGGGCCTCGGCCATCGCCTCGGTCTTCTTCTTGTGCGGACCGAGGACCATGATCATGTTGCGGCCGTCCTGCTTCGGGTTCGACTCCACGAAGCCGAGGTCCTGGACGTCCTCCGCGAGGCGCTGCAGCAGTCGGTAGCCCAGCTCGGGCCGGGACTGCTCGCGACCACGGAACATGATCGTGATCTTGACCTTGTCGCCCTGCTTGAGGAACCGGACGACGTGACCCTTCTTGGTGTCATAGTCGTGCGGGTCGATCTTCGGCCGGAGCTTCATCTCCTTGATGACCGTGTGCGCCTGGTTCTTGCGCGCCTCACGGGCCTTCATGGCCGACTCGTACTTGAACTTCCCGTAGTCCATGAGCTTGCACACGGGCGGACGGGCGTTCGCCGCGACCTCGACCAGGTCCAGGTCGTACTCCTGCGCAAGCTCCAGTGCCTTCGCGAGCGGCACGATGCCGACCTGCTCGCCACTGGGACCGACAAGTCGCACCTCGGGAACGCGAATCCGGTCGTTGATGCGGGGCTCGGCGCTGATGGATCCTCCTCGGTAGCACCACGCGACGGCCTGGCGGACTGCCGCGTAACGTCTGTTTTCGTCAGACCAACCGCGCCGAAGCAGAAAAAATGCCCCGGACGATCACAGGCGGGGCTCCTTGCTACCGGAGCACCGACGCGGGGACCGCGGGGCGCACATTCGGGCGACTCCATCGTCCGTACGGAACGATGGCGGCCGCCTGACCGGATGACCCGCCGTCCCGGAGGGCGGTCGGGTGGGAGTTCGGAGCCTCCACTTGTGGGCCGAACACACTGATGGCGTCCGACCGGTCGTGAACCAGGTTAGCAGGATCGCTTGACAAGCACGAATCCGGATCCCGTAAAGGGAAAGCCGTAATCCGCCTTAGGGTGTGGGCATGAGTGAGACCCCTCCTGAGAACCCCGACTTCGACGCGATGACGCGGGACATCGCCGAGGTCCCCGCCGTCGAGGTGATCGTGACGGTCGCCGTCAACCTGATGAGCGCCGCCGCCGTGAAGCTCGGGCTCAGCGAGGAGGGCGACACGTACAAGGACCTGGACGAGGCCCGCAAGCTGATCACCGCGCTGGCCGGTCTGCTGGACGGCGGCGCGACCGAGATCAGCTCCTTCCACGCGGCCCCGCTGCGCGACGGCCTGAAGTCGCTCCAGCTGGCCTTCCGCGAGGCGTCGATCGTCCCGGACGAGCCGGGCCAGGGGCCGGGCGAGAAGTACACCGGCCCGGTCTACCGCTGACCTATTCCTTCACGTACAGGGGCTCGCCCGGAGCCGTCGTCCCGGCCGGCAGCAGTGCCAGGTCGAGGCCGCGCACCAGGCGGGCCCTCAGTGTGTCGTCGGCGGCGAGCCGGCCGGCCAGGGAGCGGGCGGTCTCGGCGGGCGGCGCGGACGCGTCGAGGACGAGGGCGAGCACGCCGTCGGCCCGGCCGGGACCGAGGTGGGCGCGCAGCACCCCGGGCTCCGCCGCCACCGCCGTGCGCACGGCCTCCACGACGGCCGGGTCGGTGAGCGGGTCGGTGCTGGTGCGGCCCTCGGCGAGGGCGAGCAGCGCGGGCCCGGTCAGCTCGAACGGCACCGGTCCGGCCAGGTCGAGCACGACCGTGTCCGCCTTCTCGTGCGCGGCGGCCTGGAGCGCCTGGTGCAGGGGTACGGCGACCGGGCGGGCCGCCGAGTCCCAGCGAGCGAGGGACTCCGTGGAGGTGAAGGCGGGCAGCGCGGTCCGGTTCCCGGCCTTCAGGGTGGGCACGGCCATGTCGCTGGTCTTCTCGCGACGCAGCCCGTTCTCGTCCTCCTCGACCTCGCCCAGCACGGCCACGACCGGCACCAGCAGCCGGGCGCCCTTCAGTGCCTCCAGGACCGGGCCGACGGCGGCGCGGTCCTCGGCCCACGCGGCGAGCGCGGCACCGAGCCGGGGGTCGGCGGAGCCGTCGTCGTCGGAGTAGCCGGGGTCGGGGATGTTCTTGTTCGCCACGGTCACCGACCCTATCGGGGCGGACGTCGCGCCGGAGCCGCGGGCCGGGGCCCGCCCTCAGAAGGGCCGTCTGCGGCCCCGCCACAGGATCACGCCCACGACCAGCAGCACCCCGCCCACGCTGCCGGCGAGGGGCGCCGCCCAGTCGGCGGTGGAGCCGGTGGCCTCGGGGGCGGCGGGACCCGGCCCGAAGTACTTCTCCCCGTACGCCGCCGGGCGCAGCTCCTCGGGTTCGAGCCGGTCGGCCGCGCGCAGGGCCGCCACCGGGTCGATCATGCCGAAGCCGCGGGAGTCGTCGCGGCCGCCGGCCGGCGGGTCCTCGGCGGTGTCCTCCAGGAGCGTCTTGATCTGGGCCGGGCTCAGGCCCCGGTGGGCGGACTTGATCAGGGCGGCCACCCCGGAGACGTAGGCGGAGGCGGCCGAGGTGCCCCAGCCCGCGTAGTACTTGTGGTCGGGGTCGGCGATGACGACGTCCACGCCGGGCGCGCTGACCGCGGCGTACCAGCGGCGGGTGGAGAAGGCGGCGCGGGTGCCGTAGCGGTCGACGGCGGTGGCGGCGATCACGCCGGGGTAGGCGGCCGGGTAGGAGACGTGGTCGCCCTTGTCGCCGCCGTTGCCCGCGGAGGCGACGACGACCACGCCCTTCTTCAGGGCGTACTGCACGGCCTCGTCCTCGCGGGGTTCGGGGTGGGCGGAGGCGGAGTCGTCGCCGAGGGAGAGGTTGATGACGTCGGCGCCGTGGTCGGCGGCCCAGCGGATGCCGTCGGCGAGGGCGCCGCCGCGGGTGGTGCGGGCCTTGGCGCGGGCGGGGTCGCTGTCCTCCAGGATCACCCGCACGGGCAGGATCCTCGCCTCGGGGGCGACTCCCATGACGCCGTCGGCGCGGCCGGGTCCGTGGCCGTGTCCGGCGATGATGCCGGCCATGGCGGTGCCGTGCCGGCCCCAGGTGCGGTCGCCGGGCCGGGCGCCGAAGCCGATCATGTCCTGGGCGGGCAGCACGTTGCCGACGAGGTCGGGGTGGTCGGCCTGGACGCCGGTGTCCAGGACGGCGACGGTGACGCCCCGCCCCTTGGTGGTCCGCCAGGCCTGGTCGAGGTGGAGGGCGGTCAGGCCCCACTGCTGGGCGCGGATGCCGTCGGCGTGGGCGGCGGCGGACGGCAGCAGGGCGAGGGCGCCGGCGAGCAGGGCGCTCACCGCGGCCCCGGAGGCACGCTTCATGAGGGTCTCTTCGTGGCGGAGGTGCCGACGGTCCCCCGCAGCAGCCGTTCGATCCGCCCGGCGAGGCCCTTCGCCTCGTAGCCGAGGCCGGACTGGGCCTGCGGGGTGGTGGCGCCGGACCGTACGGCGTCGGCGGCGGGCTGCGGGGCGTCCACGGTGCGGCCGTCGGCCCAGCCGGAGACGGCGTACACGACGACGGGGGCGTCGGTGCGCACCGAGACGGTCCAGGACGCGCGCTGGGCGTCGCCGAACCCGGCGGCCGGGGTGCCCTTCGGGCCGTACGCGCGGGGCACCAGATCGGCGCGCCCGGTGAGGTGCTCGGTGCGGAACCGGGTGGCGAGCGCGGACATCGCGGCGGGGTCGGCCGTGGTGAACAGCAGTCCCACGGTGGTGACGTAGCTCTGGGTGGCGTCGGTGTAGGTGGCCCGCAGCAGGCGTCCGCAGCCCACGGGGGCGAGGACCTCGTGCAGCAGCGGGTCGAAGGCGTCGGCGCAGCCGCCGTCCGGGGCGACGGCGATCCGCGTCCAGGTGCGGTCGGCTCCGCCGGGCCCGGCGCCGGGCCCCCGCACGACGGGCGGGAACAGCCGGTCGACGGGCACGCTGTGCCAGACGGACGCGGCGGCGGCGAACCCGTGCGGCCCGTCCCCACTGCCCCCGGTGAGCCAACTCCCGGTCGCCGCACCGCCGATGAGGCCGAGACCGAGCACGAGGCAGATCCCGGCCACCGCGGTCCGCGCCCGGGCCCGCTCCCGGAACACCTCGGGCTCGCCGAACGACACGACGGGCCGGGCGCCCGGGCCGGT
>NZ_VOGW01000021.1:31925-50692 GCF_007896895.1 Streptomyces misionensis
GGGGCGGGCACGCGGCCCGGGCAGGGGGAAACGGGGGGTGGATGGGCGCGGACGCAGGCGGCGCCTCCGGACCGCCGCTCGCCGCCTCCCGGCTCCGCCGGGGGGGCGCGGGCGCCGGGGGGTGGGACACCCGGGTCGTCACGCGGAGGGCCGGGGCGGGGAGGCGGGGAGCGGCGGTACGGAGGCGCGGCGTGCGTCCGTGCTCATGCACCCCCCGTTTCCTCGTGCCCGGGCCGTCTCCTCGTCCGCGGGCCGTCGCGCTCCCTCGGCCGTGCCCGGAACTCCCGGACAGGCATGCCCGTACGACCGGGCCGGCGGCCGGACGCGGCCGGGCGGGTCCGTCGTACGTGCGCGTCACTCTACGGGTTGCGGGGGACGGAGGCGGAACCAGTACGCGAGGCCGGGGCACTTGCCCGGAACATCCCCCTACCCTGGGGTAATCCCTTCTGGCAGGCTTCCGGCATGACTGCGCGTGCCGCCGACCGGGCCCGGTACGACCGGGCCACCGCCCATCTCGACGCCCCGTTCGCCATCGTGGACCTGGAGGCCTTCGACGCCAACGCGGCCGACCTGGTCCGCCGTTCCGGTGGCAAGCCGGTCCGCGTCGCCAGCAAGTCCGTGCGCTGCCGGGCCCTGCTGGAGCGCGTCCTGGCCAGGGACGGCTTCCAGGGCGTCATGTCGTTCACCCTGGCCGAGTCGCTGTGGCTGGCCCGTTCGGGGTTCGACGACATCCTGCTGGCCTACCCCTCCGCCGACCGTGCCGGTTTCGCAGAGCTGGCCGCCGATCCCAAACTCGCCGCTGCCGTCACGGTGATGGTGGACGACCCCGCGCAGCTCGATCTCATCGACGCCGCCCGCGACGGCGGCGGCGAAGTGATCCGGACCTGCCTGGAGTTGGACACCTCGCTGAAGCTGCTGGGCGGCCGGGTGCGGGTGGGCGCGCGGCGTTCCCCGCTGCACTCCCCCGCCCAACTGGCGGCCGTGGCACGCGCGGTGGCCGAGCGGCCCGGCTTCCGGCTCGTCGGGCTGATGGCGTACGAGGGGCACATCGCGGGGGTCGGCGACGCGGTCGCCGGGCGGCCGCTGCGGTCGCGGGCGATCCGGCTGATGCAGAGCGCGGCCCGGCGGGAGCTGGCCGAGCGGCGGGCCGCGGCGGTGCGGGCGGTGCGGGACGTCGTGCCCGGTCTGGAGTTCGTCAACGGCGGCGGCACCGGCAGTGTGCAGCACACCGCCGCCGAGGCCGCCGTCACCGAGATCGCCGCCGGGTCCGGGCTGTACGTGCCGCGCCTGTTCGACAACTACCGCTCGTTCACCGGCCGTCCGGCGGCGCTGTTCGCGCTGCCGGTGGTACGGCGGCCGGGCGTGGGCGCCGTCACCGTGCTCGGCGGCGGCTACCCGGCCTCGGGCGCCGCGGGGACCGACCGGCTGCCGGTGCCGTATCTGCCGGAGGGCCTGGCGTACGACCCGCAGGAGGGGGCCGGCGAGGTGCAGACCCCGCTGCTCGGCTCGCCCGCCGACGATCTGCTGATCGGCGACCGGGTGTGGTTCCGGCACGCCAAGGCGGGCGAGTTGTGCGAGCGGTTCGAGGCGCTGCACCTCGTGACGGGCGACGAGGTGACGGCGACCGTGCCGACCTACCGGGGCGAGGGGCGCACGTTCCTGTGAGCGCCCGGCCTACAGAGGGGTGACGTAGGCGCCCGCGATCCCGCCGTCCACCAGGAAGTCGGTGGCGTTGACGAACGAGGAGTCGTCGCTGGCCAGGAAGGCGACGGCGGCGGCGATCTCCTCGGCCTCGGCGAACCGGCCGACCGGGATGTGCACGAGCCGGCGGGCGGCCCGCTCCGGGTCCTTGGCGAACAGCTCCCGCAGCAACGGGGTGTTGACGGGTCCGGGGCACAGGGCGTTGACCCGGATGCCCTCCCGCGCGAACTGCACGCCCAGTTCGCGGGACATGGCGAGGACGCCGCCCTTGGAGGCGGTGTAGGAGATCTGGGAGGTGGCGGCGCCCATCCGGGCCACGAAGGACGCGGTGTTGATGATGGAGCCCTTGCCCTGGCGGCGCATGTACGGGATCGCGGCCTTGCAGCACAGGTAGACGGAGGTGAGGTTGACCTCCTGGACGCGCTTCCAGGCCTCCAGGCCGGTCTCCAGGATGGAGTCGTCGTCGGGCGGCGAGATGCCCGCGTTGTTGAAGGCCACGTCGACGCTGCCGTAGGTGGCGTACGCGGTCTCGAACAGCGCCTCGACCTGCTCGGGGTCGGTGACGTCGGTCCTGACGAAGAGTCCGCCGACCTCCTCGGCGGCGGCCTTGCCGCGGGGTTCGTCCACGTCCGCGCAGACGACGTGGGCGCCCTCGGCGGCGAGGCGGCGGGCGGTGGCGAGGCCGATGCCGCTGCCGGCTCCGGTCACGACGGCGGTACGGCCGACCAGGCGGCGGCAGACACTGTTGTCGGTCACTGTGCGGGGCCCTCCGTGCTGATGAAGACGTTCTTGGTCTCGGTGAAGGCGGTCAGGGCGTCGGGGCCGAGTTCGCGGCCGAGGCCGGACTGCCGGTAGCCGCCGAACGGGGTCCAGTAGCGGACGCTGGAGTGGGAGTTGACGGACAGGTTGCCCGCGCGCACGGCCTGGGCGACGCGCAGCGCGCGGCCGAGGTCGCGGGTCCAGACGGAGCCGGAGAGCCCGTAGGGGGTGTCGTTGGCGAGGCGGATCGCGTCCTGTTCGTCGGTGAACGGGAGCAGCACGGCGACGGGCCCGAAGATCTCCTCGCGGGCGGCCGGGCCGTCGTGCCGCTCCCCCGTCAGGACGGTCGGCGGGAACCAGAAGCCGGGACCGTCGGGGGCGCTGCCGCGCAGGGCGGGGGCGCCGTCGGGGACGTAGGACCGTACGCGGTCGCGCTGCGCCGCGGAGATCAGCGGGCCCATCCCCGTCCTCTCGTCGGCCGGGTCGCCGACGACGACGGCGGCGAGCGCGTCGGCGAGGAACGCGCGGGCCTCCTCCAGGGCCGTCTCCTGGACCAGGATGCGGGTGCGGGCGCAGCAGTCCTGCCCGGCGTTGTCCAGGAAGGAGAAGGGGTCGAGGGCGGTCTTCAGGTCGGCGTCGGCGAAGACGACGTTGGGGCTCTTGCCGCCGAGTTCCAGGGTGACCGGTTTGACGAGCCGCGCGCAGCGCTCCATGACCTCGCGGCCGGTGCGGGTGGACCCGGTGAACACGATCTTGGCGACGTCCGGGTGGTCCACCAGGGCGCGTCCGGCGATGTGGCCGTGGCCCGGCAGCACCTGGAAGAGGTGCTCGGGCAGCCCTGCCTCCAGGGCGAGTTCGGCCAGTCGCAGGGCGGTGAGCGGGGTGGTCTCGGCGGGCTTGAGGACGACGGCGTTGCCCGCGGCGAGCGCCGGGAAGGACCCCCAGGCGGCGATCGGCATGGGGAAGTTCCAGGGGGCGATCACGCCGACCACGCCCAGGGGTTCCTGGAAGGTGACGTCCCAGCCGCCGGGGACGGGGATCTGCTTGCCGAGCAGGCGTTCGGCGCCGCCGGCCGCGTAGTGCAGCAGGTCGCGGGCGTTGCCGGCCTCCCAGCGGGCGTTGCCGAGGGTGTGCCCGGCCTCGCGGACCTCCAGGCGGGCGAGTTCCTCGGTGTGCGCGTCGACGGTGTCGGCGAAGCGGCGCAGCAGCCGGGCCCGGTCGGCGGGGGCGAGCGCGGCCCAGCCGGTCTGGGCGCGCACGGCCCGTGCGACGGCGGCGGCCACGTCCTGCTCGGTCGCTGCGGGAACGGTGGCGACGACCTCCTCGGTGGCGGGGTTGAGGACCTTCAGCTCGGCTGCGTCGGACACGGGTCGGCCTTTCCGGGGCTGGCTCACAGGCGTTCGAAGGAGCGGCGCAGCTCCCAGTCGGTGACCGCGGCGTCGAAGGCTTCCAGTTCGACGCGGGCCATGTTGCGGTAGTGGGCCACGACCTCCTCGCCGAAGGCGGCCTCGGCGATGGCGCTGCGCTCCCACAGATCGGCGGCCTCGCGCAGGGTGGCCGGGACGTGGTCGAAGCCGGCGGCGTAGGCGTTGCCGGGGCAGGGTTCGGGGAGTTCGAGCTTGTGCTCCACGCCGTACAGCCCCGCGGCGACCAGTCCGGCGACGGCGAGGTAGGGGTTGACGTCGCCGCCGGGGAGGCGGTTCTCGAAGCGCAGGGAGCGGCCGTGGCCGACCACGCGCAGCGCGCAGGTGCGGTTGTCGTGGCCCCAGGCGACGGCGGTGGGGGCGAAGGAGCCCGGCTGGAACCGCTTGTAGGAGTTGATGTTGGGGGCGTACAGCAGGGAGAAGTCGCGCAGCGCGGCGAGCTGTCCGGCGAGGAAGTGCCGCATCAGCTCGGACATCCCCTCGGGTCCGGCCAGGGCGTTGGCGCCGTCGGCGTCGGTGAGCGAGAGGTGGATGTGGCAGGAGTTGCCCTCGCGCTCGTTGTACTTGGCCATGAAGGTGATCGAGACGCCCTCCTGGGCGGCGATCTCCTTGGCGCCGGTCTTGTACAGGGCGTGCTGGTCGCAGGTGGTGAGGGCTTCGTCGTAGCGGAAGGCGATCTCGTGCTGGCCGGGGTTGCACTCGCCCTTGGCGGACTCGACGGTGAGGCCGGCGCCCGCCATGTCGTTGCGCAGCCGGCGCAGCAGGGGCTCGACGCGGCCGGTGCCGAGGATGGAGTAGTCGACGTTGTACCGGTTGGCGGGCGTCAGGCCCCGGTATCCGGCGTCCCAGGCCTGCTCGTAGCTGTCCTTGAAGACGATGAACTCCAGCTCGGTGCCGACCTGCGCGGTGTAGCCGAGGGCGGCGAGCCGGTCGAGCTGGCGGCGCAGGATCTGGCGCGGGGCGGCGGCGACCGGGGTGCCGTCGTGCCAGGCGAGGTCGGCGACGAGCAGGGCGGTGCCGGGGTGCCAGGGGATGCGGCGCAGGGTGGCGCGGTCGGGGCGCAGGGCGAAGTCGCCGTAACCGCGTTCCCAGGAGGACATGGCGTAGCCGTCGACGGTGTTCATCTCGGTGTCGACGGCGAGGAGGTAGTTGCAGCCCTCGGTGCCGTGCTCCAGGACCTCGTCGAGGAAGAAGCGGGCGGCGAACCGCTTGCCCTGAAGGCGCCCTTGCATGTCGGGGAAGGCCAGGACGACGGTGTCGATCTCACCGCTCGCCACCAGGGCGTGCAGCTCCTCGACGGGGAGCGGGGCGGTGCGGTCTGCCACGGAGAGCCTCCTTCGGCGCCTACGCGCTTCTTCGGCCGGGCCGGGGAGCCATAAGGTATTGCCCGGAACCATTGCTTGGGAAGGGGGCGCGGGCGGATGTCGCCGGAGACGGAGCGGCAGGGGGCGGGCGACCGGCTCGCCGCGGTGCTGCGGCCGGTGCGGGCGGGCAACGGCTTCGAGGAGGCGCTGGAGCAGATCCTCCAGGTGGTACGGCTCGGACTGGTGCCGGACGGGGGGCGGCTGCCGGCCGAACGGGAGCTGGCGGAGCGCCTCGGGATCAGCCGGGTGACGCTGCGCGAGGTGCTGAAGGTGCTCCAGGACCAGGGGCTGGTCGAGGCGCGGCGCGGCCGGTACGGCGGAACGTTCGTGCTGCCGCGCGCCGACGCGGGCGGTGCAGACGAGCTGCGGCGGCGGATCGCCGGGGTGGACGTCGAGGACGTGCTGCGCTTCCGCGAGGTGCTGGAGGTGGGGGCGGCCGGGCTGTGCGCGGCGCACGGGCTGACGGACGAGCGGGCGGCACGGCTGCGGGAGGCGCTGGCGGGCACGCACGACGCGCCGCTGGCCGACTACCGGCGGCGGGACACGCTGCTGCACCTGACGCTGGCCGAGCTGTCCGGGTCCCCCTCGCTGACCGCGCAGTACGCGGCGGTGCGGGCCACGGTCAACGAGCTGCTGGACTGCATCCCGCTGCTGGTGCGCAACCTGGAGCACTCCCAGCGGCAGCACACCGCGCTGGTGGAGGCGGTGCTGGACGGGGACGCGGACGGGGCGCGGGAGATGATGCGGGAGCACTGCGCGGGCACGGCGGCGCTGCTGCGGGGTTTCCTGACCTGAGCCGGTTCTGCAAAGGTACGACTGTGAACCTTTCTGTTCCGTTGATCGGTGTGAGCACGTATCTGGAGCCCGGCACCCGGTGGGGGGTCTGGGAGCTGGAGGCCGCGCTGCTGCCGGCCGGGTATCCGCGGCTGGTGCAGCGGGCCGGGGGCTTGGCGTGCATGCTGCCGCCGGATGCGCCCGAGCTGGCCGCGGCGGCGGTGGCCCGGCTGGACGGGCTGGTCGTCGCGGGCGGCCCGGACGTGGACCCGGCCCGCTACGGCGCCGCCCGCGACCCCCGCACGGGCCCGCCCGCCACGGCCCGGGACGCCTGGGAACTCGCCCTGATCGACGCCGCGCTGGCCGCCGGCACGCCGCTGCTGGGGATCTGCCGGGGCATGCAGCTCCTGAACGTGGCGCTCGGCGGGACGCTGGTGCAGCATCTGGAGGGGCACGCGGAGACGGTGGGCGTCTTCGGCAGCCACACGGTCTCCCCGGTGCCGGGCACGCGCTACGCCGAGATCGTCCCGGCCGCGGCGACCGTCCCCACCTACCACCACCAGTGCGTCTCCCGCCTCGGCCGGGACCTCGTGCCCTCGGCCCACGCGGAGGACGGCACGGTGGAAGCGGTCGAACTGCCGGCGGACCGGGGCTGGGCCCTGGGCGTGCAGTGGCACCCGGAGATGGGCGAGGACCTGCGGGTGATGAGGGCGCTGGTCGCCGCCGCGGGGCGCCTGCGCGGGCCGAGCGGGGCGCCTCCGCGGGCTGAGCGGGGGGCCGCAGCGGGCTGAGCGGGGCGCCTGCGCGGGCCGAGCGGGGGGCCGCGGCGGGCCGAGACGGTGTGACGGTGCGGTCCCTCGTGGCCGGCCGCGCAGTTCCCCGCGCCCCTTAGGGAGCTGCCTCTGCCGTCGGCCGCATGGGGCGCCATCGCCGGCGGGGCTCTCCGCGCTCAGGCGCGGGTCAGGGACAGCAGATCCCTGGCCGGGCCCGCCGGGCGGTGGCCCGTGGGCCAGACGGCGCGCAGGTCGCGGCGGAGCGAGACGCCGTCCACCGGGATGGCCACCAGCCGCCGCAGCGCCAGTTCCTCCCGCACCGCCAGTTCGCTCAGCACCGACGGCCCCGCCCCGCTCACCGCCGACGCCTTCACCGCCGTCGTCGAGGACAGCTCGATGAGCGGACGCGCCAGGCCCCCGAGCGCGGCGTCCAGCACCTGCCGCGTCCCCGATCCCCGCTCCCGCAGGATCAGCGGGGTCGCCGCCAGTTCCCGGGCCGCCAGCGGGCGCCGGCGGCGGGCCCAGGGGTGACCCGGTGCCGTGACGACGATCAGCCGGTCGTGCCCGATCACCGCCGCGTCCAGCCCCGCGGGCACGGACAGCCCCTCCACGAAACCGAGGTCCGCCTCCCCGTCCAGCAGCAGTTCCGCCACCCGCGCCGAGTTCCCGGCCAGCAGCGACACCGCCGTGTCGGGCCGCTCGGCGTGCAGCGCGAGCAGCCAGCCCGGCAGCAGGTACTCGGCGATCGTCATGCTCGCCGCCACCCGCAGCCGCGAGTCCCGCCGGTCCCGCAGCGCCCGCGCGCCCGCGTCGAACGCGGCCGCCGCCTCCACCACCCGCCGCGCCCAGTCCGTCACCAGCACCCCGGCGTCCGTGAGCCGCGACCCCCGCGGTGAGCGGTCCACCAGGGCCACTCCCAGCTGCCGTTCCATCGACCTGATCCGGCTGCTCGCGGCCGGCTGGCTGATGCCGACCTCCCGGGCCGCCGCGCCGAGACTGCCCAGCCGCGCCACCGCCAGCAGCAGCTCCAGTCCCGCCAGATCGGGCACCCGGTGCGCCAGCGACCCGGTGCCCTCGTGCCGCCCGCTCTGCCCCTCCGCCTTGCTCATAAGACCAGTTTATGCCCCCATCCATCCAAACTCCCTGGTCAGGCGGGAATCCCGGAGGCACGGTGAATGCCATGGTCACCGCAGCCCCGCCCCTTCCTTCCGCCCGCGCGCCCCGCGCCGTCCGGGTCCGCCACCTCGGTCCCAACTGGTACGCCTCCGTCATGGGCACCGCCGCCGTCGGCACGGCCGGCACCGCGCTCCCGGTGGCGCTGCCGGCCGGCCTGCACACGGTCCTCGCGGCCGTCTGGGCGCTGTCCCTGCTGATGCTGGTGACCCTGCTCGCGGCCCGTGCCCTGCACTGGCTCCACCACCGCGACCAGGCCCGCGCCCATCTCCTCGACCCGGCCGTGGCCCCCTTCTACGGCTGTCTGTCCATGGCCCTGCTCGCGGTGGGCGGCGGCGCGCCGACCGCCGGCCGCGACTGGCTCGGTTCCGGCGCCGCCGTCGCCCTGGACGCCGTGCTGTACACGGCCGGCACGGCGGTCGGCCTGGGGGCGGCCGTGGCGCTGCCGTACCTGATGTCCGTGCGGCACCGCATCGAGCCCTCCCAGGCCTCCCCGGTGTGGTTGCTGCCGCTGGTAGCGCCGATGGTGTCGGCCGCGCTCGGCCCGCAGCTCGTCCCGCATCTGCCGCCCGGCCAGCCGCGCGCGACCCTGCTGCTGGCCTGTCTCGCGATGTTCGGGCTGAGCCTGTTCGCCACGCTGGTGATGCTGCCGCTGGTCCTCTTCCGGCTGATCACCGTCGGCCCGCTGCCGCTCGCGCTCACCCCGACCCTGTTCCTGGTCCTCGGCCCGCTCGGGCAGTCCACCACCGCCGTCGGCTCGATCGCGAACGCCGCGCCCGGCGTCGTACCGGCCCCGTACGCGCGCGGCCTGGACGTGTTCTCCGTGCTGTACGGGGTGCCCGTGACGGGCTTCGCGCTGATGTGGCTGGCGCTGGCCGTCGCCCATCTGGTGCGGGCCCGGCGCCGGGGCATGGGCTTCGCGATGACCTGGTGGGCCTGCACCTTCCCGGTGGGCACCTGTGTCACCGGCGCGGCGGCCCTCGCCCGGCACACCGGCCTGACCGGCTACCAGGCGCTCTCCGTCGGGCTGTACGTCCTGCTGGTCGTGGCGTGGCTGGCGGCGGGCACCGGCACCGTGCGCGGGCTGCTCAGCGGCGAGCTGCTCGCAGGGCCTCGCCCAGCACCCGGGGCGCCCGCGCCAGAGACGGGCCGTACCACGTCAGGTGCCGTCCGCTGACCAGGGCGCAGGCCAGGCCGGGAAAGGCCTCCGGGCCGTCCTCCGCCGTGAAGCGGTAGGGCTCGTCGGGGAGCACCACCACGTCCGGGGCGGCGGCCCGCAGCTCCTCCAGGGGTATGCGGGGGTAGCGCTCGGCGTGCCCCGCGTACAGGTGGTGCACGCCCAGGCGGGCCAGTACGTCGCCCG
This sequence comes from Streptomyces misionensis, assembly GCF_007896895.1. Taxonomy (GTDB): domain Bacteria; phylum Actinomycetota; class Actinomycetes; order Streptomycetales; family Streptomycetaceae; genus Streptomyces; species Streptomyces misionensis_A. Next base: position 41,257 of record NZ_VOGW01000021.1, read on the forward strand.
CGAAGGTGTCCCGGCCGACGACCATCCAGGGGCGGCGCCACACCGGCACGACGGCGGTCCTGCGCTCCGTGGGCTCGGGCAGCGCGGCCCAGACCGCCTCGGCCTGACGCAGCCAGCCGGGGCGCTCCGACGCACCGCAGGCGGCCAGCACCCGGGCCAGCTCGGTGAAGGCGTCCGGCACCGTGCGCACCTCGGTGACCAGGACCCGGAGTCCCGCCGCGCGCAGGGCGTCGAGGTCGGGGGCGCGGTTCTCCTCCTCGTTGGCCACCACCAGGTCGGGCGCCAGCTCGACGATCCGCTCGACCTTGGGGTTCTTGGTCCCCCCGATCCGCACGACGTCCAGCTCGGCCGGATGGCTGCACCAGTCGGTGGCCCCGACGAGCGCGCCGGGCAGCGTCTCGGCCACGGCCTCGGTGAGGGACGGCACGAGGGAGACGACGCGCTTCACCGGGACCGGTCCTGCACGGCCTCGATGTGCTCGGCCACCGCCACCACGATGACCCGGGTGTCCGGCACGGTCGCCCGCCAGCGGTGTCTGACCCCGCCGGTGAGGTACAGGGTGTCGCCGCGGCCGAGGCGGTAGGCGCGGCCCTCGGCCTCGATCTCGACGGCGCCGTCGACGACGTACATCAGCTCGTCGTTGCGGTGCTGGAACTCGCGGCCGGCGTCGTGGTCGCCGAGGAACTCGGAGGCGTGCAGCTGGTGGTGGCCGCGGACCAGGGAGCGGGTGCGGGGCGCGAAGTCGTCCTCCGCGGCGGGTTCGGCGCGCACCACGTCCACGGTGGCCGCGGGGTCCGCCGCGGCGAGGAGTTCGACGGCCGTGGTGCGCAGCGCGTCGGCCAGTTTCTCCAGGGAGGTGCGGCTGGGGCGGGCCCGGTCGTTCTCCACCTGGCTGAGGAAGGGCACGGACAGGCCGGTGCGCTCGGCCACGACCGCGAGGGTCAGCTCCAGCGCCCGGCGGCGCCGCCGGACCGCCGCGCCCACGCGCACGGGCTGCTGTTCTTTGTGGTCGCCCATCGCTCCGGCTCCCTCCCTCGCTCGTCGTGTGTTCGTCCTGCCTCGGGTCCCGGGTGCCCGCTGCGGGGCTCCCGATGGCTTCACTGCACCCTACGCATGTTCGGCAAACGGTTTCATGCGCGTGTCACATCCCCGGCTCGCCCATGACCCCTTACCCTCCCGGTTCACGCCAGTGTCAGGGGCTCCGCGGCGGTCCCCCGATGCTTCCTCCCTGGGGATGAACATGTCCAGCACCCAGAGTCATCACGCTGGGTGATTGGCCGGATTCTTGCCGTAGGGGAAACGGGTTCTTTCCCCAGGGAGAACGCCACGAGGGGCGGACGGCTCCGTACTCCCGTCGTCGTACGGTGCCGTCCGCCCCTCGGGTGGCGGTCCGGGCCGGTCAGGTCACCCGGCCGCCTGGCTCTGGGCGTGGTCGCCGGTGGCCGGGGCCCACTTGTCGACCAGGCCGGGGTTCTCGCGCAGCCAGGCGCGCACGGCGTCCTGCTCCTTGCCCTTGCCGGCCTGCTGGATCCGCGCCTCCAGGCCGGTGAGCTGCTTCTCGGTCATGGAGAAGTTCTTCAGCCAGCGCCCGACCTGCGGGTTGTCCCCGGCGAAACCCTTACGGGACAGGGCGTGCACCCCGTCGCCCTTGCCCCAGGCACCCCGGGGGTCCTTGAGCTTCTTCAGGTCGTAGCCGCTGTAGGCCCAGTGCGGGGACCACAGGGTGACGAGGACCGGCTCCTTCCTGGCGTAGGCGCGCTTGAGCTCGGCGAGCATGGCCGGGGTGGAGCCGTCGATCACCTGGTAGGTGCCGTCGAGGCCGTACTCCTTGAGGACCTTGCTCTTGAGCAGGCTCATCTCGCCGGCGCTCGGCTCGATGCCGACGATCTTCCCGCCGAACTCGGAGGCGTGCGCCTTCAGGTCCGCGAGGGAGTCGACGTCCTTCACGTAGGAGGGGACGGTCAGCTCCAGGGAGGTGGGCCCGTACCAGCTGCCGAGGTCGTCCAGCTGCTTGCCGTACTTCTTCCAGTACTCGGCGTGGGTGGTGGGCAGCCAGGAGTCGGTCTCGAAGTCGATCTGCCCGGTGGCGAGGCCGGTGTAGAGGGGTCCGGCCGCGTACTGGGTGGTGGTCACCTTGAAGCCGCGCTCCTCGAGGATCTCCTTCCACAGGAAGGTGGAGGCGATGCCCTCGTCCCAGGGGATGTAGCCGATCTTGATCTGCTTGCCCTTGCCGATGTCCGTGCCGGAGGCCTCGGAGGTGCCGCCGGCGGAGCCGAAGACGCCGAGTCCGCCCGCGACGAGCGCGAGCACGACGACCCCGGCGACCGCGACGGCCGGGTGCGGGCGGTAGGACCAGGCGCGCCGGGGCGCCTTGGCGGCCGCCCGGCGGCCCAGCGGGGACAGCTGGGTGCCGAGGGCACCGGTGATGCGGTCCAGGTAGATGGCGAGGACGACGATGCCGACGCCCGCCTCGAAGCCGTAGCCGATGTCGAGCTGGCCGATGGCCTCGTTGACGGCGCCGCCGAGGCCGCCGGTGCCGACCATGCCGGCGATGACGACCATGGACAGGCCCAGCATGATCACCTGGTTGACGCCGGCCATGATGGTCGGCAGGGCGAGCGGCAGCTGGACGCGCCACAGGATGTTGCGCGGGGTGGTGCCGAACGCCTCGGCGGCCTCGACCAGTTCGGCGTCGACCTGGCGGATGCCGAGTTCGGTCATGCGGACGCCGGGGGCGAGCGCGAAGATCAGGGTGGCGACGACGCCGGCCGCGGTGCCCAGCCCGAAGAACAGCATGGCCGGGATCAGCAGGACCATCGACGGCATCGTCTGGAGCAGGTCCAGGACGGGCCGTACGGCGGCGCCGACCGCCTTGGAGCGGGCGGCCCAGATGCCCAGCGGGATCGAGATCACCAGGGCGATCACGGTGGCCACGAGGACCAGGGCGAGCGTGGACATCGCCTGGTCCCACAGCTGGAGCGAGTCCACCAGGGCGAAGCCGGCGAACGCGAGGACACCGGCGACCAGGCCGCGCAGCCACCAGGCGATGACGGCGAGGATGCCGGCCATCAGCAGCGGGGCGGGGGCGGCGAGCACGGCGTCGATGCCGTTGTACATGCCCTCCATGACGGCCTTGATCGCGTCGAAGAGCCAGGAGAGGTGGTCGACCAGCCAGTTCACACCGGAGTCGACCCAGTCGCCGAGGGGCAGCCTAGGCACGGGCGGTCACCTTCTTCCCGTCCTTGCCGTGGCCGTCGCAGGCGGCCGGTCCGCCCTGTTCGTCGCCGAGGAAGCCCACCAGGCGCTGCCGGGGCACGACCCCGACGAGGGAGCGGCCGGCGTCGAGCACGGCGACCGGGTGGCTCACCCGGGCGCTGATCGCGCACAGCTCGGTGAACGGCGTCTCGGGCGTCGCCGTCTCGCAGTCGCAGTCGGCCTCGTCGCCGCGCAGCTCGGTGTCCATCACGGCCGCCGCGGTGAGCACCCGGGAGCGGTCGACGTCCTGGATGAAGGAGGCCACGTAGTCGTTGGCGGGGCGCAGCAGGATGTCCTCGGCGGTGCCGGTCTGCACGATGCGGCCGTCGCGCATGACGGCGATGCGGTCGCCCAGGCGCATGGCCTCGTTGAGGTCGTGGGTGATGAAGACGATGGTCTTCTTCAGGGTCTTCTGGAGCTGGAGCAGCTGGTCCTGCATGTCGCGGCGGATCAGCGGGTCCAGGGCGCTGAAGGACTCGTCCATGAGCAGCAGGTCGGCGTCGGTGGCGAGGGCACGGGCGAGGCCGACGCGCTGCTGCATGCCGCCGGACAGCTCGTCGGGCCAGGACTTCTCCCAGCCGGCCAGGCCGCACAGGGCGAGCGCCTCGTCGGCGCGGCGCTCGCGCTCGGCGCGGGGCACGCCCTGCACTTCCAGGCCGTAGGCGGCGTTGTCACGGACGCTGCGGTGCGGGAACAGCGCGAAGTGCTGGAAGACCATGCTGATCTTTTTCGAGCGCAGTTCGCGCAGCCCGCGGTCGCTCAGCGCGGTCAGCTCCTCGCCGTCGAAGCGCACGCTGCCGGCGGTCGGCTCCAGCAGACCGTTGAGCATCCGCAGCAGGGTGGACTTGCCGGAGCCCGACAGGCCCATGACGACGAAGATCTCACCCGCCTCGACCCGGAAGGAGGCGTCGATCACGGCGGCCATGGTGCCGTCGGCGCGCAACTCCTCCCGGTCGGCGCCCTTCCGTAGGCGCTCCACTGCGTCGTTCGGTCGTCTGCCGAACACCTTGAACAGGTGTTCCGCCTCAAGCCTGGCTTGCACGCGTACCTCTTGTGTCGGGAACAGGGGCAGCGGAACGGCGGGCCCTCCGACCGTCGAAAACCAGCCGACAGTTGAAATGAGCAACCACTCGCTCCATGGCGCGCCCCTGCCCAGGTCAAACGGAGGCAAACTCACAAGTGGCCGGGGTCACCGCAATGCGCATCACGCAACGCGTTCCCGGACGAAAGGTGAGCGAAGGTGACTGTCAGTGGTGTGCGGCATGATGCGAGCGTGACCGGACGACTGATGCTGCTCGACACCGCCTCGCTGTACTTCCGCGCCTACTTCGGCGTCCCCGACTCCGTGAGGGCACCGGACGGCACCCCGGTGAACGCGGTGCGCGGACTGCTGGACTTCATCGACCGGCTGGTCAGGGACCACCGGCCCGAACACCTGGTGGCCTGCATGGACGCCGACTGGCGGCCCGCGTGGCGGGTCGAGCTGATCCCCACCTACAAGGCCCACCGGGTCGCCGAGGAGCACACCGGCGGGCCGGACGCCGAGGAGGTCCCGGACACCCTCGCCCCGCAGGTGCCCGTCATCGAGTCCGTGCTGGACGCCATCGGCATCGCCCGGGTCGGCGTCCCCGGCTACGAGGCGGACGACGTGATCGGCACGTTCACCGGGCGCGCCGCCGGCCCGGTCGACATCGTCACCGGCGACCGCGATCTGTACCAGCTGGTGGACGACGCGCGCGGGGTGCGGGTGCTGTACCCGCTCAAGGGCGTGGGCACCCTCCAGGTGACCGACGAGTCCCTGCTGCGCGAGAAGTACGGAGTGGACGGACGGGGGTACGCGGATCTGGCACTGCTGCGCGGCGACCCGAGCGACGGCCTGCCGGGCGTGGCCGGGATCGGCGAGAAGACGGCCGCCAAGCTGCTCGCCGAGTTCGGCGACCTGGCCGGGATCATGGCCGCGGTGGACGACCCCGGGGCCAGGCTCACCCCGTCGCAGCGGCGGCGGCTCACCGAGGCCCGGCCGTACGTCGCGGTGGCGCCGAAGGTGGTGCGGGTGGCCGGTGACGTGCCGCTGCCCGAGGTGGACACCGCGCTGCCGCACGCCCCCCGCGATCCGGCGGGTCTGGCGGAGCTGGCGGCCCGGTGGGGTCTGGGCGGCTCGCTGCAACGGCTGCTGAGCACGCTGGGCGCGTGAGCCGGGGCCCGCGGGATCGGCAATATTCCAGCAAAGGGCGGCCGTTGAAGAAAAAAGGAAGATCCGGCCCGAAGGGAGAGATGTTAGCTTAGGTAAACCTAACCAATCCGCAGGAGGCCGTGATGGCAGAGCGTCCGGAACGAAAGCCGCGCAGGGTCCACACCGCCCGGGTGGTGCGCACCGAGCGGCTCACCCCGCACATGCAGCGCGTGGTGCTCGGCGGCGAGGGTCTTGCCGGGTTCGCGGCCGACACCTGCACCGACCATTACGTGAAGCTGCTGTTCGGCCCGGCCGGGGTGACCTACCCGGAGCCCTTCGACCTGGAGCGGATCCGCGCCGAGTTCCCGCGCGAGCAGTGGCCGGTGACCCGGACGTACACCGTGCGCGACTGGGACGCCGGACAGCGCGAGCTGACCCTGGACTTCGTGATCCACGGCGACGAGGGCCTGGCCGGCCCCTGGGCGCTGCGGGCCCGCCCCGGCGACACCCTGCGCTTCATGGGCCCCGGCGGCGCCTACGCGCCCGACGCGGACGCCGACTGGCATCTGCTCGCCGGTGACGAGAGCGCGCTGCCCGCGATCGCCCGCGCCCTGGAGGCGCTGCCCGCGGGTGCCCTGGCGCACGCCTTCGTGGAGGTGTCCGGGCCCGAGGAGGAGCAGAAGATCGGCTCCCCGGCGGAGATCGTCTGGCTGCACCGCGGGGACCGCCCGGTCGGCGCGGCCCTGGTGGAGGCCGTGCGGGCGCTGGAGTTCCCCGAGGGCCGGCTGCACGCGTTCGTGCACGGCGAGGCCGGCTTCGTGAAGGAGCTGCGCCGGATGCTGCGGGTGGAGCGGCAGATCCCGCGCCAGGACCTGTCGATCTCCGGCTACTGGCGGCTCGGCCACAACGAGGACGGCTGGCAGGCCTCCAAGCGGGAGTGGAACGCCCGGATAGAGGCCGAGCAGGAGGCCGGCGGCGCGGCGGCGGCCTGAGCGGACCGGCGCCCGCGGCGGCCGGCCGCCTTTGCGGTCACTCGGCGGGGAGCGCGTCCAGGAGTGTCTGCGCGGTCCTCAGCTCCTTGCTGTCGGCCTCGTCGCCGAGGGCGAGGGCCTGGCGGAGGCAGGAGCGGGCCTCCTCCGTCTCCCCCAGCTCGACCAGAACCTGGCCCAGGGACACCAGCGCGTACCCCTCTCCGTTGGTCAGCCCGATGCGGTGGGACTCGACCACGGCGTCGCGGTAATGGCCGGCGGCCTCCCGCCACCGTCCCAGCGCGGCATGGTCGAGACCGATCGCGTAGATCGTGTTGGCGCGGATGACGTCGGCGATGAACTCGCTCACCGGGCAGTCGGGCGCGTCGAGGAAGGCGAGGACGCGCTCGTCCTGGTGCAGGGCCTCCTCGGCACGGCCGGCGGCGCGCAGCGAGACCGCGTGGCTCGCCACGGCGTTCAGCCAGACCTCGGGATCGCCGGATTCCTCCGCCAGGTCGATGGCGGCGAGGGACTTCTCGGCGGCCTCCTGGGCCTCGCCGAGCTTCCTGTGCGCGTTCGCCGCGTGCGCCAGTGCCGAGGCCTGCTGGGTGACGTCCTGGGCGCGGCGGGCGTGTGCCAGCGCTTCGCCGGCCCGCTCCAGGGCCTCGCGGTGGCGGTGCTCGCAGGTGTTCAGGGCCCAGGCGTGGCAGTTGAGGTGGAAGGCCCGCAGGTACGGATCGCCGAGTGCGGCCGCGGACTCGCTGGACAGGCGGAAGACCTCGGGCCAGTGCCCCCAGAAGAGCCACAGGTCGCAGAACCACTCCATGGCGTCGACGGTCTGCACGACCCGGCCGTGCTCACCCCTGCCGGCGGCGCCGCGCAGCGCGGCCAGCCAGGCCGGGGCCTCGCCCTGGAGCCAGGCGCGGGCCTGCTCGGCGCTCTCCAGTGGGACCAGGCCCCGCCAGGAGGACGGCGGCGCCCCGTGCCCGGACTTGAACCAGCGGCCGGCGACCCCGGCCGTCTCCAGCAGCCAGGTGCGCAGCCGGTCCTCGGCCGCTGCCCGCTCGCCGGGCTCCTCCTGGCGCGCCAGCCGGGCACGGGCGAACAGCCGCAGCAGGTCGTGCAGTTGGTAGCGGCCGGTGAAGGTGACCTGGAGCAGCCCGGCCTCGACCAGCTCCTCCATCACGTCCTCGGCCTCGAAGACGCCGGTGGCGGTCAGGGCGGCGCCGTAGGCGGCGGTCATGTCCGCCGCCGGGACCAGGCTCAGCAGCCGCAGCATCCGGGCGGCCTCACCGGTCAGCTGCCGGTACGACAGCTCGAAGGCCGCCTCCACCCGCACATCGCCGGCCGCGAGCGCCCCCAGGCGGCGTTCCTCGTCGGCCAGCCGCCGCACCAGGTGGGCCACGCTCCAACCCGACCGCACCGTCAGCCAGTTCCCGGCCACCCGCAGGGCCAGCGGCAGCTGCCCGCACAGCTCCGCCACCCGCCCCACGGCCTCGATCTCCGCGTCCGCCCGCTCCTCGCCCAGGATCCGCCGCAGCAGCTCGACCGCCTCGGCCCGCGCCATCTCGGTCAGCGCCAGCCGATCGACGTCCTCCAGACCGGTCAGCGGCCGCCGGCTGGTGACCAGCACCAGACTCCGCCCGCCACCGGGCAGCAGCGCCCGGACCTGCCCCTCGTCCCGCGCGTTGTCCAGCACCACCAGACACCGGCGCTCCCCCAGCAGGGCGCGCAGCAGCGCCGCGCGCCCGGCCGCGTCCTCCTGCGTCAGCCTGCGGTCGGACACCCCCAGCGCCTTCAGCAGCTTCAGCAGCGCCTCGCCCGGGTCCATGGGCCCTTCCACCCCGTGCAGGTCCACCACGAAACAGCCGCCGGGGAACTCCTGCGCCAGGTCCGCGGCCGCCTTGAGGGCCAGCGTCGTCTTCCCGCACCCGGGCGGGCCCGAGATGACCGACACCGACGCGCCCTCGCCGGTGTCCGCCCGCGCCGCGGCCTGCCGCAACCGCGCCAGCTCGCCGCCGCGGCCCGTGAAGTCCCCCACCGACCGCGGCGGCACGACGGTCCCCGTGCCCGCCACCGCACGGGTCGCACGGGTCGCCCGCGCCTCCCGCGCGGCCCCCAGCAGCGCCTCCCGCTCCGCTTCGGCCAGCCCGAGCCCCTCCGCCAGCGCCATCGCCGTACGCCGCTGCGGGACCTTGCTGCGTCCCCGTTCCATGTCGCCGATCGCCCGGACGCTCACGCCCGACGCCTCGGCCAGCTCCTCGATCGTCAGACGGCGCCGGCGCCGCTGACCGCGCAAGACCACTCCGAACGGCTCCTCGGACACCGGCCACTCCTTCGCTCTCCCCTGCCGGAGACTACGAGGGGCGGAATACCGGCCACGAGCACGTCCAGCCCATGGGACGACGGTAACAAGCCCCCAGACCGCGTTCAGTCGCCCCGTACCCGCGCGTGCAGATGCATGTCGTGCCAGCCGTCGGGGTGGAGGAAGGCGCTGCGCCGGGTGCCCTCGGCGGCGTAACCGGCCTTGCGGGCGACGCGGCAGGAGGCCTCGTTGGCGGTGGAGTGCATCAGCTCCAGCCGGTGGAAACCGATCTCCTCGAACGCCCAGCGGGTCAGGGCCGCGGCCGCCCGCGCGGCCACGCCCCGGCCGCGGGCCCCCGCCACCGTCCAGTAGGCGATCTCGGCCGTCCCGTCGCCCAGTTCGATCTGCCGCAGCGCGACCCTGCCCAGCAGCGCGTCGCCGTCCGCGTCCGCGACCGCCCACTGCGCCTGCCGCTCCCCCGCCCACAGCCCCTGCCACTCGGTGATCCAGCCGGCGGCCTCCGCCTCGGACTCACAGGACTTGCCGTGGAAGCGGTGCATCAGCGGGTCCTGGAACGCCGCGTGCACGGCGGGCGCGTCCGCCGCCCGCCAGGGGCGCAGGACGAGGCCGTCGCCGCTCGCGATGGCGGGCTGGGGGGCGCGGGCGAGGGCGCCGGCGGGCAGCACGGGACTGGTGAGAAAGGGCATGGCCCCATACTGCCGTGGCGGGGGCCCG
>NZ_VOGW01000022.1 GCF_007896895.1 Streptomyces misionensis
GCGCGACGGCGTGGACCCCGTGCGGGTGCGGCTGCCCGCGGGCGGGACGTGGGCCACCGTGCGGGAGCATCTGGTGGCGCGGCTCACGGGCGCGGCGCCCGGCATGGTCGAGGCGATGTTCGACGCCGGGCGGATCATCGGCGCCGACGGGCGGGCGGTCCCGCCGGACGCGCCGTACCGGCCGGGCATGTTCGTCTGGTTCCACCGCGAGCTGCCCGCGGAGACCCCGGTGCCGTTCCCGGTGACCGTGGTCCACCGGGACGCGCACATCGTCGTCGCCGACAAACCACACTTCCTGGCCACCACCCCGCGCGGCACCCATGTCGCCCAGACCGCGCTGGCCCGGCTCCGCCACGAGCTGGGCATCCCGACGCTGACGGCCGCGCACCGGCTGGACCGGCTCACCGCCGGGCTGGTGCTGTTCACGGTGCGGCCCGAGGAACGCGGCGCGTACCAGACGCTGTTCCGGGACCGGCGGGTGCGCAAGGAGTACGAGGCCGTCGCCCCGTACGACGCCTCGCTCGCGCTGCCGCGGACGGTGCGCAGCCGGATCGTGAAGGAACGCGCTTCACTGGCCGCCCGGGAGGTCGAGGGCGAGCCCAACGCCGAGACCCGGGTGGAGCTGCTGGGGCGGCGGGACGGGCTCGGCCGCTACCGCCTGCTGCCGCGTACCGGCCAGACCCATCAGCTGCGGGTGCATCTGAACGCGCTCGGGGTGCCCATCCTCGGCGACCCGCTCTACCCCGTGGTGACCGACCCGGGACCGGCCGGCGACTTCCGGCGTCCGCTGCAACTGCTCGCGCGCGGGCTGGAGTTCACCGACCCGGTCACCGGCGTGGAGCACGCCTTCACCAGCGGGCGCACCCTGGCGGCCTGGTCCGGCACCGACTGGGCGTGACCGGCCGGCTCACTCGCCGCGCCACCAGCGCAGCAGCCGCCGCCAGGGCCCCTTCGGCGGGACGGGGGCCGGGGTC
>NZ_VOGW01000023.1 GCF_007896895.1 Streptomyces misionensis
GCATCAGATCGGCGGGCAGCGCGGGGCTGTAGGCCCGGGGCGGCAGGTCGGTGTCCGCTTGCGGCTTGGGCTCGAAGCGCACCGGCAGCGCCACCAGGTGGCGGGAGGCGATCGAGGACCGCCAGCGCAAGTCGCTTTCGGCGCACTCCAGCTGGATGTCCGGCAGCCGGGTGAGCAGGGCATCGACGCCGACGTCGGCGATGGCCCGCCCGATGTCCTGTCCCGGGCACTCGTGCGGGCCGCCGCCGAAGGCGAGATGCGAGCGGTTGCCCTGCATGCTCGCGGACAGGTCGGGCCGCACCCGCGGGTCGATGTTGCCCGGCGCGGGCGCGAACAGCAGTCCGTCGCCCTTGCGGATGCGCTGCCCGCCCAACTCGGTGTCCTGCTTGGCGTAGTAGCCGAAGACGGTGCTGAACGGCGGCTCGTCCCACAGCGACTGCTCGATCGCCTCCGGCACGGTCATCTGCCCGCCGCTCAGCCGGGCGCGGAAACCGGGCTCGGTCAGGACCATGCGCAGCGCGTTGGCGAGCAGGTTGGCGGTGGCCTCGTAGGACGCGAACAGGACGAGCCGCAGGTGTTCGCGGACCTCGTCGTCGCTCAGCCCGGCCCCGTGGGTGACGAGGTGGCTGGTGAAGTCGTCCTCGGGCCGGGCGCGGCGGCGCAGGGTGAGCCGGTTCAGCGCGTCCATGACGTAGGCGTGGCTCTGGTTGGCGGTCTCGGTGCCCTTCAGGGCGTCCCGCGCGCACTGCACCATCCGGTCGTTGTACTCCTCGGGCATGCCGAGGATCTCGCACAGCACCGCCATCGGCAGGTGTTCGGCGAACTGGGCGACCAGATCGGCCCGGCCCCGCTCGCAGAAGCCGTTGACCAGGCGCTGGGTGTGGCCGCCGATGTGCCGGCGGACGCTGCGGTGGTCGATGGTGCCCATGGCGGAGGTGACCGCGTGGCGCAGCCGCAGGTGCTCGTCGCCCTCGACGTGGGAGCAGATGGGCTGCCAGGCGATGTGCGGCATCAGCGGGTGGTCGGGCTTGACCCGGCCGTCCAGCAGCGGCGCCCAGATCCGGCTGTCGCGGGTGTACTGCGAGGGGCTGCGCACCACCTGGAGGTTCTCGGCGTGCCCGAGCACCACCCACATCGGCACGTCGTCGTGGAGCAGCACGGGGGCGACCGGGCCGTACCGCTCGCGCAGCCGCTCGTAGAGGTCGTCCAGGTCCTCGGCGCCGGGGCCGTAGAGCCGGTGTGCTCCGCCGGGGCCGGGGCCGTGCGCGGGGCAGCCGGGCGGCCCCGGCGGAGCACACCGGCTCTACGGCCCCGGCGC
>NZ_VOGW01000024.1:0-958 GCF_007896895.1 Streptomyces misionensis
CACGGTGTTCGCTCCGGAACGGAAAGAGGGGCGGGGCAAAGGGCGCCGGAGAGGGCGAGCGAGTGCAGGAAGCGCATCAGGGTCAGCAGCACGTCCTTGCTGGAGGCGCGGCGGCGCACATCGCACTCGATGATCGGGATCTCGGGGGTGAGGTCGAGCGCGGCGCGCAGTTCCTCGACGGGGTGGCGGGGGGCGTCCGGGAAGGAGTTGACGGCCACGACGAAGGGCACGCCGCGTTCCTCCAGCCGGCCCATGACGTCGAAGCTGACCTCCAGGCGCCGGGTGTCGACGAGCACGACCGCGCCGAGCGCGCCTTCGAACAGGCCGTTCCACAGGAACCAGAAGCGCTCCTGACCGGGGGTGCCGAACAGGTAGAGCACGAGTTGGTCGGTGATGCCGATCCGGCCGAAGTCCATGGCGACGGTGGTGGCCGTCTTGGTCTCGGAACCGTAGTCGTCGTCGATCCCGATGCCGGCCTGGGTCATGGTCTCCTCGGTGGTCAGCGGCCTGATCTCGCTGACGGAACCGACCATGGTGGTCTTGCCGACGCCGAAGCCGCCCACGATGACGATCTTCACCGCGGTCCGGGTGGTGTGCGGCAGCTGGTCCTCGGTGCGCGGGCCGGGGATCGGGTCAGAGCTTTTGAAGTCCATGCATCACCGCTTCGAGGAGGGAACGATCGGGAGCCGCCCGGCGGGCGACCGGGGCGCGCGCCTGCACCAGTTCGGCGGTGATCATCTCCGTGACCAGTACCGTCATCGCGCTGAACGGCAGGGAGAGATAGGCCGACAGCTCGGCCAGGGACAGCGGGGCGGCGCACAGTTCGAGCACCGCCGTGTGCTCGGGGGACGCGCCGGGCGGGGGTGTGCGGCGGGCGACGATCAGGGTCACCAGGTCGAGTTCGGCGCGGCCGCCGTCGGCGGTCCCGGTGACGGCGTAGAGCCGCTCGGGGTTCCTG
>NZ_VOGW01000024.1:1238-15694 GCF_007896895.1 Streptomyces misionensis
GGCGGCGGGCCCGGCCGGCGCCGGGTGCGTCGTGGACGGGTCATACGGTCTGCCCGTCGCGCCGGGGCGGGCTGGTGAGGTGGGCGCCGATCCGGACGACGAGGTCGCGCATCATGCCGCTCATCCGGCCCGGTTCGCAGGTGACGTCGGCGAGCACGGCGAGGTAGGCGTTGGCGCCGGCGTTCATCAGATAGAAGTAGCCGCCCTCGATCTCCACGACGACGACCTTCATCTCGCCGGCGCCGGGGATCTCCTGGATGATGGCGCCGGCCAGGCTCTGCAGGCCCGCGCAGGCGGCGGCGACCCGGTCGGCGGCGTCGGGTTCGCCGCCGTAGCGGGCGATGCGCAGGCCGTCGGAGGAGAGCACCACGATCATCTGGATGCCGGGTACTCCGTCGTTGAGCTGCTTGAGCATCCAGTCGAAGTTGCCTCGCTGCTGGATCACCGGATGGTCCCCTCGTCGTCGGCCTCGGTGGGGGCGGCCGAGTCATCGATCAGGTGCAGGTACTTGGTCGGGTGGAGCGTGAAGTCGGTCAGCTCGGGGGCGGTGGCGCCCTCGGGCATGCCCTTGCGCAGTCCGTCGAAGAAGTCGTCGATCCACATGCCCGGCGGGCGTTCGATCAGCTTCCGGCGCTCGGGGTCCGGCTCGGGCCCGGGTTCCTCCCGGGTCCGCGACCAGATGGTGGGCCGGCCCTCGTGCTCGGCCCGTTCGATGGCCGCCTCCTCGGCCCAGCGCCGGCTCAGCGGGACCTTCACCCGGCTGCGACGCTGCGGCAGCCCGCCCGCGGTCCACTCGGTGACCTCGGGGACGTCGTCCTCCATGGAGATCCCGGCGGGGATCTTGGGGCTGGTGGGGCGGCGCTTCTTGGGGCGGCGCCTCGGGCCCTCGACGGCGCCGAGTTCGGGCATCGGGATACCGGTCGCGCCGATGCCGTGGGCGACGCCGACACCGGGCTCGGTGGTGGTCATCACGCGCGGCACGATGAGGATCGCGCGCAGGCCGCCGTAGGCGGAGGTGCGCAGCGAGACCTCCATGTCGAACTGCTTGCAGAGCCGGCCGACGACGGCGAGGCCGAGGCGCGGGTTGTCGCCGAGGTTGTGCGCGTCGTCGCCGTTCTTGGCGTCCTCGATCATCTTCTCGATGCGCACCCGGGACTCCTCGTTGAGGCTGACCCCGGCGTCCTCGATCTCGATGACGATGCCGGTCTGCACCTCGACGGCGGTGACGTGCACCTTGGTGGTGGGCGGCGAATAGCGGGTGGCGTTGTCGAAGAGTTCGGCGGCGGCGTGGATGACCGGCTCGACGGCGGTGCCCTTGATGTTGATGTTGCAGATGGACGCCAGGTGGATGCGGTGGTAGTCCAGGATGCGGGACATGGCGCCGCGCAGGGTGCTGTAGAGGGAGACCGGCAGGGGCCACTGGCGGCCGGGGCGGCCGCCGCCGAGGACGCCGATGGTGTCGGCGAGCCGGCCGATCAGCGAGCTGCCGTGGTCCAGGCGCAGCAGATCGTCGAAGACCTCCGGGTTGCGGCCGTGGTCCTCCTCCATCTCCCGCAGTTCCACGGCCTGCTGATGGACGATGGCCTGCACGCGGCGGGCGATGCTGACGAAGGAGCGCTCGGTGGCGATCCGCATGGTGATCTCGTGGTCGGCGCCGCGCAGCGCGACGCGCACCATCTCCCGGTAGGAGTCGGGCAGGACGCGCAGCTCGGGGTCGGCGTCGTAGACGTTGGTGAGCACGTCGCGGAGCATCTCGCCGCGGGACAGCCGGGCGAAGGCCCAGGGCAGGATGTCGGTGGCGAAGCGGTGGATCAGGACGTCGTGGTCGGCGAGCCGCTCCTGAAGGTGCGCGATGTCGCGGGCGTGCGCGGCCTGTTCCGCGCGCAGCAGACGGCCGCGCCGGGCGGCCTCGGCCGCGGTGACGAGCACCAGCAGCAGGGCCAGGGCGGCGCACAGCCCGACGGCGGTCCGGGCCTGCCCGGATACCAGGGCGACGGCGGCCGCGCCTGCCGCGGCCATCACTATGGCCGGTGGCAACAGGACGCGTGCGTAGGGTCGTTCACGGCGACCGGGCGGCTTCTGAACACTCACCATGGATGCCTTCTGGGACGGATCGGCTGGGGGATCGGCTGGGTGCCGGGAGGAATTCCGGGGGGAAGATTCATGGCGCGGACGGGATCTTCTCCGCATCAGGGAACAAGTGAGCGAAGTGCCTCAACTCGGTGCGCCGCGGGCGAGCTTAGTCCGACCGGAGCAACGCCCGTGTCATATTCGGCGACCGCCTGACACCACCCCCGCACCCGGGGTACGCTCGTCCCCATTTACACGCTGTGCATCCGCTCGAACACGTGCAGTCACCACGTACGGGCATACGAAAACCGGCTCACCACCAGGGGTGAACCGGTCGTCGCGTCGTCCGGCGTGGTGTCGGTCAGCCCACCGACGAGTAGGCCACCACGCCCCGCAGCAGCTGGTCGACGGCCTTGCGCGCGGCCTTGGCCACGGTCGAGCCGTCCGCGGGCGCCGCCGCGGAGATCTGCCCCAGCACATCGATGACCTGCTTGCACCAGCGCACGAAGTCGCCCGCCGGCATCTCCGCCTCGCGCAGCACCTCGTCCAGGCCCTTGCCCGACGCCCACATGTAGGCGGCCCAGGCGAAGCCCAGGTCCGGCTCGCGCTGGCCGACCCCCTCGGTCTGGTTGATCCGGAACTCCTCCTCCAGGCCGTCCAGCCGGCCCCAGATCCGCACCATCTCCCCCAGCGCGGCCTTCGCCTTGCCGGAGGGCAGCTTGGGCGCCAGCGCGTCGTCGCCGACCCGGGCCTCGTACACCAACGCCGAGACGCAGGCGGCCAGTTCGGCGGGCGCCAGCCCCTCCCAGACGCCCTCCCGCAGGCACTCGCTGGCCAGCAGGTCCAGTTCGCCGTACAGCCGCGCGAGGCGCCGGCCGTGCTCGGTGACCTCGCTGCCGCGCAGATAGTCCAGCTCGGTCAGCAGGGCGACGATCCGGTCGAAGGTCCGCGCGATGGTGTTGGTGCGGCCCTCGATCCGGCGCTCCAGCTGCGAGGTGTCGCGCAGCAGCCGGTGGTAGCGCTCGGCCCAGCGGGCGTGGTCCTCACGGTCGTTGCAGCCGTGGCAGGGGTGGGCGCGGATGGCGGTGCGCAGCCGGGCGATCTCCCGGTCGTCGGCGGCCTGCGAGCGCTTCTTGCGGGCCCGCTCCGGCGGGATGTGCCCGGCCTTGGTGCGCAGCGCGGAGGCGAGGTCCCGGCGCGACTGCGGCGAGCGCGGGTTGAAGGACTTCGGGATCCGCATCCGGTCCAGCGGCTCGACCGGCACCGGGAAGTCCATCGACGCCAGCCGCTTGACCTGCCGCTCGGCGGTCAGCACCAGCGGGCGCGGACCGTCCTGGTGGTCGAACCCGCGGTGCCCGTTGGAGCGGCCGGCCGGCAGGCCCGGGTCCAGCACCAGCGCGAGGCCCGCGTACTTGCCCGTCGGCACATGGATGACGTCGCCCGGCCGGAGCTTCTCCAGGGCGACGGCGGCCTCGGCGCGGCGCTGGTGGGCGCCCTGCCGGGCCAGCTCCGTCTCCCGGTCCTTCAGCTCCCGGCGCAGCCGCGCGTACTCCTCGAAGTCGCCGAGGTGGCAGGTCATGGACGCCTTGTAGCCGGCCAGCCCCTCCTCGTTGCGCTGCACCTGCCGGGAGATGCCGACCACCGAGCGGTCCGCCTGGAACTGCGCGAAGGACGTCTCCAGCAGCTCCCGGGAGCGGTGCCGGCCGAACTGCTCGACCAGGTTGACCGCCATGTTGTACGACGGCCGGAAGCTGGAGCGCAGCGGGTAGGTGCGGGTGCCCGCGAGCCCGGCCAGGTGCTCGGGGCTCATGGCGCGCTGCCACAGCACGACGGCGTGGCCCTCGACGTCGATGCCCCGGCGGCCGGCCCGCCCGGTCAGCTGGGTGTACTCGCCCGGGGTGATGTCGGCGTGCTGCTCGCCGTTCCAC
This sequence comes from Streptomyces misionensis, assembly GCF_007896895.1. Classification (GTDB taxonomy): domain Bacteria; phylum Actinomycetota; class Actinomycetes; order Streptomycetales; family Streptomycetaceae; genus Streptomyces; species Streptomyces misionensis_A. The sequence goes on from NZ_VOGW01000024.1 coordinate 5,237, forward strand.
TTGACGAGCTTCTCCAGGACCACCGAGCGGGCGGGCATGTTGATGCCGAGGGCGAGGGTCTCGGTCGCGAACACGGCCTTGACCAGGCCGCGCACGAACAGCTCCTCCACGACCTCCTTGAAGGTCGGCAGCATGCCCGCGTGGTGGGCGGCGATGCCCCGCTCCAGGCCCTCCAGCCACTCGTAGTAGCCGAGGACGTGCAGGTCCTCCTGGGCGATGTGGGCGGTGCGCTCCTCGACCAGGGCGCGGACCTGCTCGCGCGCCTCCTCGTCGTTGAGCCGCAGGCCCGCGTACAGGCACTGCTGGACGGCGGCCTCGCAGCCGGCGCGGCTGAAGATGAAGGTGATCGCGGGCAGCAGGCCCTCGGCGTCCAGCCGCTCGATGACCTCGGGGCGGCCCGGCGTCCACACCCGCGAGCGCTGCCGGCGCTCCCGCTCCCGGTCGGCCTCGCGCATGGCCCGGCCCCGGCGCCGGTCCTGGTACGACGGCCGGGTCGCCTCCATCCGGGCGAGGCGCACCAGGTCGGGGTTGACGGCCTTCTTGTGGCCCTCGCCCTCCTCGAACAGGTCGTATATGCGGCGCCCGGCGAGCACGTGCTGGAACAGCGGCACGGGCCGGTGCTCGGAGACGATCACCTCGGTGTCGCCGCGGACGGTGTCCAGCCAGTCGCCGAACTCCTCCGCGTTGGACACGGTCGCCGACAGGGACACCAGGGTCACCGAGGCGGGCAGATGGATGATCACCTCCTCCCAGACGGCGCCGCGGAAGCGGTCGGAGAGGTAGTGCACCTCGTCCATGACCACGTACCCGAGGCCCAGGAGCGTCTGCGAGCCCGCGTACAGCATGTTCCTGAGCACCTCGGTGGTCATCACGACCACCGGGGCGTCGGAGTTCACGCTGTTGTCGCCGGTGAGCAGGCCGACCTTGTCGGCGCCGTAGCGGCGGCACAGATCGGCGTACTTCTGGTTCGACAGCGCCTTGATGGGTGTCGTGTAGAAGCACTTCTTGCCCTGGAGCAGGGCGAGGTGGACGGCGAACTCGCCCACGATCGTCTTGCCCGAGCCGGTGGGGGCGGCCACCAGTACGCCCTTGCCTGCTTCGAGGGCCTGGCAGGCCTCGATCTGGAAGGGGTCGAGGCCGAAGTCGTACATCTCGCGGAAGGACGCGAGCGCGGTGGCCTGCTCGGCTGCCCGCCTGCGGGCTGCCGCGTACCGCTCGGCCGGTGAGAGGTCCTCTGTCATCGTGCTTTCGAGCGTACCGGGCCCCACCGACAACAGGACGATCATTATCCCGAACGTGCGCTGATCGGCACGGCCGGTCGGCGCCGGCCCGGACACCGGGCCCGGACGGACGACTGCCCCCGTCCCGGGAAGGTCTCCCGGACGGGGGCAGCGCGCCTCGCCTCTGTGTGTGGGTCAGGTCACGTCGTCGTAGCCGTTGACCCGCTCGGAGCCCGGCGCCTCGGGAGCGCCGCTCGCGCTCACGGACTCCACCTCGCCGATCTCCTCGGGCGTCAGGTCCAGCACCGACGCCTCGTCGTCCGACAGCCCGTCGTCCGCGCGGCGGGCCCGGCGCCGGTCGTTGATCAGCGAGAAGGCCACCGCGATGAAGAACAGGGCCCAGATCGGCGCCGCCAGCGCCAGCATCGACATCGGGTCGGCGCCGGGCGTGGCCACCGCGGCGAAGGCGGCGATGCCGACGACCATGCCCCGCCACCAGCCGAGCATCCGCCGACCGGTCAGTATGCCCGTCAGGTTCAGCATGACCAGCAGCAACGGCATCTCGAAGGCGAGACCGAAGACCACCACCATGCGCGTGACCAGGTCGAGCAGCTTGTCCAGCGGCAGCAGGTTCTCCACCCCGGAGGGGGTGAGGTCGATCATCACCCGCGCCGTGACGGGCAGCACGTGGTAGGCGAGGAAGCCGCCGCCGAGGAACAGCGGGACGCCGAACCCGACGAACGCGTACGCGTACTTCTTCTCGTGCCGGTGCAGGCCCGGCGCGACGAACGCCCACAGCTGGTAGAGCCAGATCGGCGACGCCAGCACGACACCCGCGGTCAGCGAGGCCTTCAGCGCCAGCGTGAACGGGCCCAGCAGATCACCGATCGTGATGTGCGCGCAGTGGGTGTTGCTGTTCGCCTTCGTCAGCTCGCCGAAGGACTGGTGACAACCCACCGAGCGCAGCAGCGGCGCGGTGATCAGGTCGATGATGTCCTTGTAGAAGAAGGCGGACACGATCGTGACGACGACGATCGCGAGGACAGCCTTCGTGAGCCGGTTGCGCAGCTCACGCAAGTGATCCGCGAGCGGCATGCGCCCCTCGGGATCCCTCTCCTTCTTGCGGGCGGACTTGGGCAACCCACATCCTCATCTCGTGCAGCGGACCGGGGCCCGGTCCTCGCGTCAGCGCTGGGCGGAGTCGGTCGGCTCGTTGACCGGGCGGGAGCTGGTCACATCGCCGGGCGCGGCCTGGATGGTGCGCTGCGCGGGGGCCGGTTCCTCGGCGGACGACTGGGCGGTGGTGGCCGACTGCTTGTTGCCGCCGTCGTCCTTCATCGCCTTGGCCTCGCTCTTCAGGATGCGCGCGGACTTGCCGAGGGAGCGGGCCATGTCCGGAAGCTTCTTGGAACCGAACACGAGGACGATGACCAGAACCAGGAGCACCAGGTGCCACGGCTCAAGTGCGTTGCGGAACATAAGTCTTCACCTTCTCACTGAGGCGGGGCGACGGGGCTTGTCCGACTGATCGGACAGTTGTCCGACCATCGTGCCGGCAGCGATCGTATCGCCCGGGGGTGAACGTCGGACACTCCCCGTGCGTACTCCCGCTCTGCGGACCGCGCCTCGATCTCCGGGCCGCGACCAGCAGCGTACCTGGCCGAAGCGGCAACGTGACAGGGCGAAGTGACCCAAAGCGCATCACAGGACGACATCACAGGGCGTCCGCGGCCCGGGCCGCGCTCAGCGCGGAGCGTTCCAGGTCCTCGGCGGCCCGGTTGATGCGCCGCGCGGAGTCCGTGACCTGCTGCCCGAGGCGCCGCGCCTCCACGAACACCCGGACGGCGAGTACTCCCAGGACGGCGAGGCCCAGGAATCCCAGGGCTACCGCGAACATCGGCCAGAACATGAGGCCGAGCCTAGACCGTCCGGTGGCCCGGAGCGCATCCGGCTACACCGTGGAGTGCAGCCGCAGGGTCCGCACCCCGCCGCCGGTGAGCAGCTCGACGATGCGCTCCCCGGCCGGCTTGCGCACCGCGGCACCGCAGTCGGGGCAGGTGAAGGAGTAGAACGTGGTGCGGTCGCTCGCCCCGATGGCGAGGCGCAGCGCGCTCGCGGTCAGCTCGAACCGGCCCCGGCAGTCCGGGCAGCCGGCCCGGAACACCACGGGGCTCACTCTGCGCATTCCCGCGAAGGCGGTGGCCACCGTCATCTCGCTCGCACCGGACACCGCAGACTCGCTCACAGCCGCCACTCCTTCTCCGCCGGTCGTCCCGGTCGTACCGGCGGCCGGTCCGCCGGTCACTGCGCCGCTCACCGCGCCCGCCGCCGCGCCGCTCGTCCGCCGGGGCCGCGCCGCCCCGGGCCCGACGGGCGGGCGGGACCCGCCGCCCGGCGCCTCACCGCCGCCCCTCGACGACGTCCCCCGCCGCGTCCGGCGTGCCGTCGTACGCGGCCAGCGCCTCGCGGGCCGCGCGCCGGGCGCTCTCGGCCAGCTCGGGCGGGGAGACGATCCGGCCGTCGCCGCCCAGCCGCAGCGCGAGCCGGCGCAGGGACGCCGGGTCGGGGGTGCGCAGCGTGATCCGCAGCCCGCCGTCGGGCAGCTCCTCGGCGCTGTCGTGCGGGTAGTACTCGGCGACCCAGCGGCCGCCCGGGCCGACCTCGACCACCACCTCGGGGTCCTCGGCGGCCGGCTGGACCAGTCCCTCGGACAGGTCCCGCAGCTCCACCTCGGGCGGGGCCGCGGGCTCGTCCAGGACACGGATCTCGGCGACCCGGTCGAGGCGGAAGGTGCGCCGGGCCTCCGAGCGGCGGCACCATGCCTCCACATAGGTGTGGCCGACGCTGACCAGCCGGATCGGGTCGATCTCCCGCTCGGTGACCTCGTCACGGGCCGGCGAGTAGTAGCGGATCCACAGCCGACGGCGCTCGGAGATGGCCCGGTCGACGTCCGCGAAGACACCGCCCTCGGACTCGAAGGTCACCGACAGCCGGGAGCTGGCGCCCGCGGCCTCGCCCGCCGCCGTCTCCACCTTGGCGGTGGCGCGCAGCAGGGCCTGCCGGTCGCCCTCGCGCAGCCCGGGCAGCGTGGCGACCGCGCGGGCCGCCACCAGCAGCGCGGTGGCCTCGTCGGCGGCCAGCCGCAGCGGCTCGGCGGCCTCCTCGCCGAGCGCGGCCGGGTTGTGCCACCAGATGCGCTCGCCGTCGGTGTCGATGTCCAGGAGATCGCCGCCGCGGAAACTGGTGCCGCACATGGGCAGCAGATCCAGGTCGGCGACCAGCTCGTCCTCCGTGATCCCGAAGGCCCGGGCCACATCGGCGATCCGCGCCCCGGGGCGCTCGCGCAGATACGTCACCAAGGAGAGCATCCGACGGGTCTGGTCGATGGCGTTCACGGCCCTGGCCGGTTTGCCTGCCACAGTCCTGCTCCCCCTCAGCCCTTGGCCACGGCACGCAGCCGGTCCACCACGTCGGCCCGCAGCTCGGCCGGCTCCACGACCACCACGTCCGGACCGAACTCCACCAGCCAGGCGTCCAGACCGTGCCCGTAGGGGATCTCCAGCTCGTCCCAGCCGTCGCCCAGCTCGCGCACCTTGACGGCCTTGGCCCGCAGCGGGTAGCCGGCGCCGGAGCGCAGCCGGATCAGCGCGGAGCGGTCCGCGCTCTCCCCGGCCCAGCCCGCCACCGTCTCCCGCACGGTGACCACGTCGGGCACCGGCGCGGTGAAACCCGTACCGCGCGAGCGCACCTTGCCGGTGATCCGGGACAGCCTGAAGACCCGCTCGGCGCCCCGGCCGCGGTCGAAACCGGCCAGGTACCAGTGGCCGCGCCAGCACTCCAGCGCCCACGGCTCGACATGCCGGGGCTCGGGGCGGGCCGCGGTGGCCTTGCGGTACTCGAACACCACCGGACGGCGGTCGCGGCAGGCCAGCATCAGCGGCTCGAAGGCGGCCTCGTGCACCGGGATGCGCGGCTCCAGCGCGCCGTGCGCCTCGTACGGGTCGACCTCCTCGGGCAGCCCGGCGGCGCGCAGCTTCTGCAGGGCGCCGCTGGCGGCACCGGCCAGCCGGGCCTGCTGCCACACCTTCGCGGCCAGGCCCAGGGCGGCGGCCTCCTCGGCGTCCAGGGTGATGGGGGGCAGCCGGTTGCTGTCGCGGCGGGCGAGATAGCCGACCTCGCCGTCGATGTTCTCGACGGTCTCGATCACCAGACCCAGCTCGCGCAGATCGTCCTTGTCACGCTCGAACATCCGGTTGAAGGAGTCGTCGCTGCCCGCGCCGGCCTTCTCCGGCCGCGCGGCCTCGACGTATGCCTCGATGGAATCGCGCAGCTCGCGCTTGCTGAGCGGACGCCGTGCGCCGAGCAGACACAGCGCGAGGTTCATCAGCCGCTCGGCCTTGGCAATGGCCATCGACGCCCTTCGCCTTCCCTGTTGTGCTTCCGATCGTTGACCGTACCGCTCCCGGGCGCGGTGGCAAAAGCCGAGGGCCCATGCCCGGACAGGCATGGGCCCCACACGGTCGGATCCGGTCGGATACGGCCGATGGCTCGGGGTGGCTCAGACCGCGATCAGGTCCACCACGAAGATCAGCGTCTCGCCCGGCTTGATCGCCGGGGTCGGGCTCTGGTCGCCGTAGGCGAGGTGGGCCGGGATGGTCAGCTGACGGCGGCCGCCGACCTTCATGCCCTGCACGCCCCGGTCCCAGCCCGCGATGACCCGGCCGCCGCCCAGCGGGAAGCGGAACGGGGTGCCACGGTTCCAGCTGGCGTCGAACTCCTCGCCGGTGCTGAAGGCGACACCGACGTAGTGCACGGTGACGACCTGGCCCTCCTTCGCGACCTCCCCGTCACCCTCCCAGATGTCCTTGATCTCAAGGTCCTTCGGGGCGTCGCCCTCGGGGAAGTCGATCTCGGGCTTCTCGATGTTCACGTCAAAAGCTCCTGCGTAGGTACGACACGAAACGCCGCCAGTCTTTCATCTCCGCGAAGCCACCGCCCGACGCGGACGCCCCGGCTACATGGCGGCCAGGATGTCCACCGTGAACACCAGCGTCGCGCCCTTGCCGATCGGGCCCCCGCTCGGCGGATTGTTCCCGTACCCCAGCTGCGGCGGCACCACGACCAGCACCCGGCTGCCCACCTTCTTGCCGGTCAGCCCCTGCGCCAGCCCCTTCACCGTCTGCTGCATCTGCGCCAGCGAGAACTGGCTGAGCCGGCCCGAGCCATAGGTCCGCTGGAACGTCTTGCCGCCGTCCCACACCAGCCCCTGGAACTGGCACAGCACCGTCTGGTCCGCCTTCAGCCGCGCACCGTCGCCCTCCAGCACATAGGCCGACACCAGCTTGTCCGGCGCGGCGGTGTGCGGCACCTTGACCGCGGGCACCGCGCCGTCGGTGTTGGTGCCCACCCTCGGCAGCGCGGGATCGTTCTGCGGCACGACCCGGCCGCGCGCCGAACTCTTCGAGTTGAACGAATCGATCAGATCGATCACGAAGACCAGCGTGTCCGTGCCCTTGATCCCCGCCTGCGCATCACCCGACTTGCCGTAACCCCAGGTCGGCGGCACCGCGATCTGCACCCGGCTGCCCGTCCTCTTCCCGGTCAGCCCGTACCGCCAGCCGTCGATCAGAGTCCCCTGCGCCAACTGCATCACCAGCGGGGCATGCCGGTCGTACGAATTGTCGAACACCTTGCCGGTGTCCCAGATCTGCCCCAGATAGTTCGCCTGGACGAAATCGTTCTCCGCGACCGCGCGACCACGGCCCGGAAGCACCGTCCGCACCGCGAGGTTCTTCGACGGATCACCCGTCCCCTTCGCCACGGTCGGCTTCTCACCGAACCGCTTGCCCGCCGTGATCGGCGGCAGCGGCCCGTCCACGATCTTCGGCGGCGGAGGCGCGCTCGGCGCCGACGGCGAAGCGGACGCCTCCGAGTCACTCGGACCGGACGAGCCGCCACACCCGGCGAGCGTGACCAGACCTGCGGGAACGGCGGCGAGAAGCAGTGAACGTCGGCGCACGGAAAAGCCTCGTAATCGGTCGGACTTGCGGATGACGTGCGCGCAACTCTACGACCGAGAAGGGCGCCGCACCCGAAAGGTACGACGCCCGTGTGGCGTTCCGGCACTCCACCACCGGACGCACCACCTCACCCGGTGACCGCCTACATTCCGGCGATCAGCTTCTCCACCCGGTCGTCCACCGAACGGAACGGGTCCTTGCACAACACCGTGCGCTGCGCCTGGTCGTTGAGCTTCAGATGCACCCAGTCCACCGTGAAGTCCCGGCGCTGCTCCTGCGCCCGCCGGATGAAGTCACCGCGCAACCGCGCCCGAGTCGTCTGCGGCGGAACCGACTTGCCCTCGAAGATCCGCACGTCATTGCAGACCCGCGCCGCCTGCCCCTTCTTCTCCAGCAGGTAGTACAACCCACGCCGGCGGTGGATGTCGTGGTACGCGAGGTCTATCTGCGCGACCCGCGGATGCGACATCGTCATGTTGTGCTTGGTCCGGTACCGCTCGATGAGCTTGTACTTCATCACCCAGTCGATCTCGGTGGCGATCCGGTCCAGCTCCTCCGTCTCGATCGCCTCCAGCGCCCGGCCCCACAGCTCCAGCACCCGCGCGACCGTCCCGGTGCGGATACCACGGCGGTCGCAGAAGTCCACGGCCTTGTCGAAGTACTCGCGCTGCACCTCGAGCGCCGACGCCTCACGGCCACTGGCCAGCCGCACCTTGCGCCGCCCGGTGATGTCGTGACTGACCTCCCGGATCGCCCGGATCGGGTTCTCCAGCGTCAGATCCCGCATCACCGTGCCCGCCTCGATCATCCGCAGCACCAGGTCGGTGGCACCGACCTTCAGCAGCATCGTGGTCTCCGACATGTTCGAGTCGCCCACGATGACATGCAGCCTGCGGTAACGCTCCGCGTCCGCGTGCGGCTCGTCCCGCGTGTTGATGATCGGCCGGGAACGCGTCGTCGCCGACGACACACCCTCCCAGATGTGCTCGGCACGCTGACTCACGCAGTAGACGGCACCCCGCGGCGTCTGCAGCACCTTGCCCGCACCACACAGCAACTGCCGCGTGACCAGGAACGGGATCAGAATGTCCGCGAGCCGGGAGAACTCCCCGTGCCGCGCCACCAGATAGTTCTCGTGGCAGCCGTAGGAGTTGCCCGCCGAATCGGTGTTGTTCTTGAAGAGGTAGACGTCGCCCGCGATTCCCTCCTCGTGCAGGCGTCGTTCCGCGTCCACCAGGAGTCCCTCGAGAATGCGCTCGCCGGCCTTGTCGTGGGTGACCAGTTCGATCACATTGTCACACTCGGGTGTCGCGTATTCCGGATGTGAGCCCACGTCGAGATAGAGCCGGGCGCCGTTTCGCAGAAAGACATTGCTGCTGCGGCCCCATGACACGACACGGCGGAAGAGGTACCGCGCCACCTCGTCAGGCGACAGGCGGCGCTGTCCCCTGAACGTGCACGTGACGCCGTACTCGTTCTCCAGCCCGAAAATGCGGCGGTCCATGAGGGAACATTACGCCCGATCCGTTGAGCTGAAACGGGGTTCGACAGCACGATTTGGATCATTTTCCGATGAAGCCGCAACCACCGCCCCCCGCACAGGAGCTGCGAGGACCCGCCCGGTGGCGCACAACACCAGCAACGACACCGCCCCCGCGACCCCCGGCACCGCGAAACCCCACACCGTGCCACCGGCCTGGACCACCGGCCCCGTCAGGCCCGTCCCCACCGACGAACCCACCGTGAACGTCGTCACCAGCCACGAAAAGGCCTCCGTCACCGTCCCCCGCGGCGCATGCCGGTCCACCAGGATGAACGCACACGCGATACACGGCGCCAGGAACACCCCCGACACCACCGACAGCAACACCATCGCCACCGCACCCGGCACCAGCGTCAACGGCAGATAACACACCGCCAGAAGCGCCACCAGCACCCGCAGACGCCGCTCCGGCACCCCCCGCCACTGCCGCGCCCCGTACACCGAACCACCCACCAGCGCGCCAAGCCCCAGCCCCGCCATCATCCAGCCGTACACCGCGTCACCCCCATGACCGTCCGCGTACGACACCGCCGCCACCGTGATCGACCCCAGCGCGATCCCCACGAACAGGAAAGCGCCCAGCAACGCCAGCAGACCCGGCGACCGCAACGCCCCCAGCCAATGCGCCTCCCGCGGCGCCGACCGCCACGCCCGCGACGGCGGCGACACCACCACCGACAACGCGCCCAGCACCCCCAGCGCGTTCGGCACCAGCAGCGCCGCACGCGCGTCCCACACCGCCGCGCACACCGTCACCAGCAGCGGACCCAGCGTGAACATCACCTCCTGGGCCACCGCGTCCATCGCGTACGCCGCGTGCACCCGGTCCTCACGGCCCAGCACCGACGGCCACAGCGCCCGCAGCCCGCCCTCCAGCGGCGGCGCGCACAGCCCGGACACACCCACCGCCACGTACGCCAGCGGCAGCGAACCGGTGCCCGCGAACGCGAACACCGTCATCCCCGCCGCCGCCAGCACCGCCGCCGGCAACTGCACCCGCGGCTGCCCGTACAGATCCACCAGCCGCCCCAGCACCGGCTGACCGACCGCGTTCGCGACACCGTAGACGGCCGCCAGAGCACCCGCCAGGCTGTACGTACCCCCCGCGGCGCGCACGAACAGCACCAGCGCGATCGCCGCCGTCGCATTGGGCAGCCGCCCCACCAGCGTCCCGGTGAGCAGCCGCAGCGCATGCCGCGCCCGGAGTATCTCCAGATATCCCGTGGCCATAGTCGCGGCGCCTCCCGTGGCTCGCCCCAGGCGCCTCGACGCCCTCAAGTGTTACGTATAACTTCCGCACTCATACGTACCATGTGCGCAGTTCACGCGTCCAGGTGAAGGAGCAGGCCCCCAGTGGCACGCAGCAGCACGCGCCCGACCAGCCGCGACGTGGCCCAGGCCGCAGGCGTCTCCCAGGCCGCCGTCTCCCTCGTCCTCGGCGACAAATGGCGCGGCCGGGTCTCCGAAGCCACCGCCGAACGCGTCCGCCAGGCCGCCCGCACACTCGACTACCGGCCCAACCTCGCCGCCCGCAACCTCCGCCTCGGCCGCACCCGCACCGTCCTGCTCGTCGTCCCCGCCCTCACCACCGAATTCTTCGCCGGCGTCTACACCGGCGCCGCACGCGTCGCCGCCCAGCACGGCTTCGGCGTCGTCCTGTACCCCTCCCCCGAAG
>NZ_VOGW01000025.1:0-6856 GCF_007896895.1 Streptomyces misionensis
GGCGCCTACAAAGCCGCCCGCCGCCTCGGCCTGCGCATCCCCGACGACATCTCCGTCACCGGCATCGACGACCTCGCCCTCGCCACCGCCCTCGACCCGGAACTCACCACCGTCCACCTCGACGCCGAACGCTTCGGCGAACAGGGCATGCACGCCCTCCTGGCCGTCCTCGACGGCCGCCGGCCCGACGCCGGCGACATCCCCGTCCAGCTCGCCGTACGAGGCTCCACAGCGCCCCCACGCACCCCCTGAACAGCCGCGTGCCCCGACCGCAACCACGGCCGGGGCACGCACACACGGAACGGGCGAGCGGCGGACTACTCCGCCTCCGACTCCTCGGCGCCCTCCGCACCCGCGGCGGCACCCTCCGCCTCCAGCAGCCGCGCCAGCTGACCGCCCACGATCCGCTTGAACTTCCGCTTCTGCGGACGCGTGCGATCCAGCACCGCCACCTCCAGCCGCTCCGCGGGAATCTCCCGCTCGCTGCCGTTGGTGTCCCGGGACAACGCCTGCACCGCCAGCTTCAGCGCCTCCGCCAGGCTCATCCCGTCCCGGTGCCGCTGGTCCAGGAAGCCACTGATCTGCTCCGCGTTACCGCCCACCGCGACCGAACCGTGCTCGTCCACGATCGACCCGTCATGCGGCAACCGGTAGATCTGATCACCCTCGGGGGTCTCCCCCACCTCGGCCACCACCAGCTCCACCTCGTACGGCTTCTCGGCCGCCGAGGAGAAGATGGTGCCCAGCGTCTGCGCGTACACGTTCGCCAGACCCCGCGCCGTGACATCGTCCCGGTCATAGGTGTAGCCACGCAGATCCGCGTAACGCACACCACCGATGCGCAGATTCTCGTACTCGTTGTACTTACCGGCCGCGGCGAAGCCGATCCGGTCGTAGATCTCGCTGAACTTGTGCAGCGCACGGGACGGGTTCTCGCCGACGAACACAATGCCGTCGGCATACTGCATGACCACCAGACTGCGGCCACGCGCGATGCCCTTGCGGGCGTACTCCGCCCGGTCCGCCATCGCCTGCTGGGGTGAGACATAGAACGGCGTCGACACCGGTTATCCGTCCCTTTCTGTCAGCGTCACTGTGATCACCTTCGATAACAACCGGACCCGCGCCTACAGCAGGGCGGCCCGGGGGCCGTCCGGCTCCTCCAGGCGCCGCTGGAGCACCGCACGCGACAGCTCCGAGGCCTCGTCCTCACTGAGCCGGCGGAAGCCGTCCTCGGTGATCACGGTGATGATCGGGTAGATCCGGCGGGCGACATCGGGACCACCGGTCGCCGAGTCGTCGTCGGCCGCGTCGTAGAGGGCCTGGACCACCAGCGTCGTGGCCTGCTCCTCGGTCAGGTCGTCACGGAACAGCTTCTTCATCGCGCCCCGGGCGAAGACCGAGCCCGAGCCCGTCGCCGCGAAGTTGTGCTCCTCCGAGCGGCCGCCCGTGACGTCGTACGAGAAGATGCGGCCCTTCCCCCGGTCCACGTCGTACCCCGCGAAGAGCGGCACCACGGCCAGGCCCTGCATGGCCATGCCCAGGTTGGAACGGATCATGGTCGACAGCCGGTTCGCCTTGCCCTCCAGGGACAGCTGGGCGCCCTCGACCTTCTCGAAGTGCTCCAGCTCCAGCTGGAAGAGCTTCACCATCTCCACGGCCAGACCGGCGGTACCGGCCGCACCCACCGCGGAGTACTCGTCCGCCGGGAACACCTTCTCGATGTCCCGCTGGGCGATCACATTGCCCATCGTCGCCCGGCGGTCACCGGCGAGCACCACGCCCCCGGGGAACGTCACCGCCACGATGGTGGTGCCGTGCGGGGCCTCGATCACCCCCTGGGTCGGCGGCAGCTGCCGGTTGCCCGGCAGCAGCTCCGGCTGGTGCTCGGCGACGAAGTCCATGAAAGAGGAAGATCCTGGCGTCAGGAAGGCAGCTGGTAGACGCCCGGTGCTACGAGTGTTGGCTTCCACGCGTTTCCTTCCACGTATGCAGCAGCCCGCCTTATGACCTCGGGCTGATCCTTGAACTGCCCCAGCGCCGCGTTGCAGCTGAAGCACAGTACGCCACGGACCCTACCCGTCTCATGACTGTGATCCACATGCGCGGGCGGCGCCGCCGGACAGATACAGCGGACACCCCCCTGGGAGGCGACGAGCAGATCACGCTCGGTTTCGGTGAGGCCGTACTGGCGTTTCAGGTGGTCGGCACGTCCCTCCGCGGCACGGCACGCCTTGCAGCGCGTCGACAGCCCGTCCGAAGCCGTGGCGTTGCGATGCCAGTCGCTCCAGGGCTTCACCTCGCCGCATGCCCGGCAGAGCTTGTGCCCTGACGGGACGGCCACCTTCTCCCGGGCCGTCCTGCCTTCGGCCGTCCGACGGCGCCGGTAGTGCGCGGCGCCGTACCGCGCCACGCACTCCCGGCAGTACGCCTGGAGGCCGTCGGGCCGCCTCTTGTTCCGCGCGAAGACCGCAGGAGGCAGATCCCGCCCACACTTCCCGCATTCCTTTGCGTTCGGCTCCTCAGCCACCCGATCCCCCCGCAACCTTCACTTCGAAGGCAAGGCGCCCAATTCGCCTTTACTCTCCGCCCTTTTGCACGAAGGAGCGCACGAAATCCTCTGCGTTCTCCTCGAGCACATCATCGATTTCGTCCAGGACGGAGTCCACGTCGTCGCTCAGCTTCTCGTGGCGTTCCTTGAGTTCCTCGGAGGCCTCGGCGTCCTGCGCCTGTTCCTCGACTTCCTCGGTGGAACGCGTGGCCTTCTGCTGGCCGCCGCCGGTGTCCTTGGTTGCCATAACCTCACCCCGCTCAGTTAGCCTGCCGATCGGTGATGATCAGACCCTACAAGCCGGGTCCGACATCGGCCCCGCAGTTTCTCCAACGTACGGGGGCCACTTCGATGATTCCCAAGTGGCGGGATTTCCACCCGCCGCCCGGGGCCGCACCGGGTACCCCCCTGGCCCCGCTCATCCGCCCGAAAGGACCCTGACCAGGTCTTCCGCGGTGCGGCAGCGGTCCAGCAGCTCCTTGACGTGATTTCGCGTTCCGCGTAGCGGCTCCAGGGTTGGGACGCGCTGGAGGGAGTCGCGGCCGGGGAGGTCGAAGATGACCGAGTCCCAGCTGGCCGCGGCGACGTCGTCCGCGTACTGCTCCAGGCAGCGGCCGCGGAAGTAGGCCCGGGTGTCCTCGGGCGGCTTGGTACGGGCCCTGTCGACCTCGGACTCGTCCAGCAGGCGCTTCATCCGGCCGCGGGCCACCAGGCGGTTGTAGAGGCCCTTCTCGGGGCGTACGTCGGCGTACTGGAGGTCGACCAGGTGCAGCCGGGCGGCGTCCCAGTCGAGGTCGTCGCGGCGGCGGTAGCCCTCCATCAGTTCGCGCTTGGCGACCCAGTCGAGTTCGCCGGCGAGGCTCATGGGGTCGTTCTCCAGCCGGGTGAGGGTGTCCTCCCAGCGGCTGAGGATGTCCTTGGTCTGGTCGTCGGCGTCGGCTCCGTGGCGTTCCTCGACGTATTTGCGGGCCAGCTCGTAGTACTCCATCTGGAGCTGGACGGCGGTGAGGGTGCGGCCGCTGCGGAGGGTGACCAGGCGCTTGAGGGACGGGTCGTGGGAGACCTGGTGCAGGGTGCGGACGGGCTGGTCGACGGCCAGGTCGACGGCGATGAAGCCGTCCTCGATCATGGCGAGGACCAGGGAGGTGGTGCCGAGTTTGAGGTAGGTGGAGATCTCCGAGAGGTTGGCGTCGCCGATGATCACGTGGAGGCGACGGTACTTCTCGGCGTCCGCGTGGGGCTCGTCGCGGGTGTTGATGATGGGGCGCTTGAGGGTGGTCTCGAGTCCGACCTCGACCTCGAAGTAGTCGGCGCGCTGGCTGAGCTGGAAGCCGTGTTCGTGGCCGTCCTGGCCGATGCCGACGCGGCCGGCGCCGGCGAAGACCTGGCGGGAGACGAAGAAGGGCGTCAGGTGGCGCACGATGTCCGAGAACGGGGTCTCGCGCCGCATGAGGTAGTTCTCGTGGGTGCCGTAGGAGGCGCCCTTGTTGTCGGTGTTGTTCTTGTAGAGGTGGATGGGCTGGGCGCCGGGGAGCTGTGCGGCTCGCTCGGCGGCCTCGGCCATGATGCGTTCGCCGGCCTTGTCCCACAGGACGGCGTCGCGGGGGTTGGTGACCTCGGGGGCGCTGTATTCGGGGTGGGCATGGTCGACGTAGAGCCGGGCGCCGTTGGTGAGGATCACGTTGGCGAGGCCGATGTCCTCGTCGGTGAGCTGGCTGGCGTCGGCGGCCTCCCGGGCGAGGTCGAAGCCTCGCGCGTCGCGTAGCGGGTTCTCCTCCTCGAAGTCCCAGCGGGCCCGGCGGGCCCGGTGCATCGCCGCCGCGTAGGCGTTGACGATCTGGGACGAGGTGAGCATGGCATTGGCGTTGGGGTGGCCGGGGACGGAGATCCCGTATTCCGTCTCGATGCCCATTACTCGCCGTACGGTCATGCGGCCCTCCTTGCCCGGCGGCACCCTCGGTGATGGGCGCCGCTCACGTACCGCTGGCGCTCCGGTGCGTGTGCGGTGCCCGTGCCCGCACTGCGCGACTCGGCGGTAGGAAAGAGCCTAGAACGCCTTTGCGCTGGTGGGGAGATCATTTGCGTCATTGCCTGCTCCGGTCGTGGCCAGAAAAACAGTCGGCTGCGGGTACCCGCCGTGGGCACCCGCAGCCGCCCCGCTTTTACAGGTACTGACCGGTGTTCGCCACCGTGTCGATGGAGCGTCCGGTGTCCGCGCCCTGCTTTCCGGTGATGAGGGTGCGGATGTAGACGATCCGTTCGCCCTTCTTTCCGGAGATGCGGGCCCAGTCGTCGGGGTTGGTGGTGTTGGGCAGGTCCTCGTTCTCCTTGAACTCGTCCACGCAGGCCTGGAGGAGGTGGGAGACGCGGAGGCCCTTCTGGTTCTTTTCGAGGAAGTCCTTGATCGCCATCTTCTTGGCGCGGCCCACGATGTTCTCGATCATGGCGCCGGAGTTGAAGTCCTTGAAGTAGAGGACTTCCTTGTCGCCGTTGGCGTAGGTGACCTCCAGGAAGCGGTTCTCCTCGGATTCGGCGTACATCTGCTCGACGGCGGTCTGGATCATGGCCTGGACCGTGGCGTTCTTGTCGCCACTGTGTTCGTCGAGGTCGTCGGTGTGGAGCGGGAGGCGTTCGGTGAGGTACTTGCCGAAGATGTCCTTGGCGGCTTCGGCGTCCGGGCGCTCGATCTTGATCTTCACGTCGAGGCGGCCGGGGCGCAGGATGGCGGGGTCGATCATGTCCTCGCGGTTGGAGGCACCGATGACGACCACGTTCTGCAGGCCTTCGACACCGTCGATCTCGGCGAGCAGCTGGGGGACGATGGTGTTCTCTACGTCGGAGCTGACGCCGGAGCCGCGGGTGCGGAAGAGCGATTCCATTTCGTCGAAGAAGACGATGACGGGAGTGCCGTCGCTGGCCTTCTCGCGTGCTCGCTGGAAGACGAGGCGGATCTGGCGTTCGGTTTCGCCGACGTACTTGTTGAGGAGCTCGGGGCCCTTGATGTTGAGGAAGAAGCTCTTGCCGGCGGCTTGGCCGGTGACTTCGGCGACCTTCTTGGCCAGGCTGTTCGCGACGGCCTTGGCGATGAGGGTCTTTCCGCAGCCGGGGGGGCCGTAGAGCAGGACGCCCTTGGGCGGGCGCAGCTCGTGCTCCTTGAAGAGGTCGGGGTAGAGGTACGGCAGCTCGACGGCGTCGCGGATCGCTTCGATCTGGTTGCCGAGGCCGCCGATGGCTTCGTAGCCGATGTCGGGGACTTCTTCGAGGACGAGTTCCTCGACCTCGCTCTTGGGGACGACTTCGTAGACGTACCCGGAGCGGGGTTCGAGCAGGAGTGCGTCGCCGGGCCGGATGGTGACGTCGAGGAGAGGTTCGGCGAGCCGGACCACTCGTTCTTCGTCGGTGTGCCCGAGGACGAGGGCGCGTTCGCCGTCCTCCAGGAGTTCCTTGAGGGTGACGATGTCGCCGACGCGCTCGAACTCCATGGCGTCGACCACGTTGAGCGCTTCGTTGAGCATGACTTCCTGGCCGCGGCGCAGTTCGTCGAGCTCCACGCTGGGGCTGACGTTGACGCGGAGTTTGCGGCCGCCGGTGAAGATGTCGGCGGTGCCGTCCTCGTTGGCTTGCAGGAAGACTCCGAAGCCGGCCGGCGGCTGGGCGAGCCGGTCGACTTCCTCCTTGAGGGCCACGATCTGGTCGCGGGCCTCGCGCAGGGTGTTGGCCAGCCGTTCGTTCTGGGCGGACACGCCGGCCAGGTTGGTCTGCAGCTCGACGATCCGCTCTTCGAGAATCCTCGTGTGTCGCGGAGAGTCGGCGAGCTTGCGTCGCAGGACGGCGATCTCCTGCTCAAGGTAGGCGATCTGCCCGGACGGGTCTTCGGACCCGCGTCCCGGGCGGATGCCGCGGTTCATGTCGTCGTCGTGGGCTGCCACGGTCCTCACCTCCTCCAAGGGGAGCTGGACGCTTCCAGACCCTACCTGGGTGGGTGTCGATTGAAACCCCTAGATCACAAAGACTGTCAAGGTGTGTCGTCGGTCACCCGGCGCACACTCCCTCGCACGGAGGGGATACCCACTCAACGTGATGGGGAAGCAGCTTGTTCCATGGTTGGCGTGGTCGAAACCCTTCGGGAGTGGCCGGAGTTGTCGGCTCCGGCCGGGGTGGGCCCGTGTGCGGGCAGGCCGCAGGGCGCTCGTGCGGTCTTCACGCAGAGCGACGGTGGGGCCTGGCGGTGTCACCGCGGGCTTGGCTGGAAGTGTTCGCCCCGGGTGTGGGGCGTCCTGTCCCTGGTCGAGCGCTCGTACCCGA
>NZ_VOGW01000025.1:7215-8444 GCF_007896895.1 Streptomyces misionensis
GTGAAAACCCCGGCCGCATGGCACTGGAACGGCAAAGCCTTCCTGCGCACCACCCCGGCCGGGGTCCACAGCGTCTGACGACGCCACGTCCGAAAAACGCGGGTCACTCCGCGTCCGGGCCGTACACCTCCACCCTGTCCAAAACCCTGCGCACATGAATGCACTCACCAGGACACTCCCTGGCCGAGTCCACCACATCCGTGAGCAACGGCAGCGGCACCGGCGTCGCCGCCCCCGCCTCCTGGAGCAGCTCGTCGTCCGCGCCCTTCACATAGGCCAGACCGTCGATGTCCAGCTCGAACACCTCCGGGGCGTACTGGGCACAGATCCCGTCGCCGGTACACAGGTCCTGGTCGATCCAGACCTCCAGCGCCTCACCGGCCGGGGCCTCCTGCTGCACGGTCACCTCTCCTGACATCGGTTCGCCGGACACCCCGGCACGGCACCCTGCCCACCGGGACCGCCCGCCGGGCGGTCCCGGTGGGCAGGGTGCCGTGCCGGGGTGTCCGGCGAACCGATGTCAGGAGAGGTGACCGTGCAGCAGGAGGCCCCGGCCGGTGAGGCGCTGGAGGTCTGGATCGACCAGGACCTGTGTACCGGCGACGGGATCTGTGCCCAGTACGCCCCGGAGGTGTTCGAGCTGGACATCGACGGTCTGGCCTATGTGAAGGGCGCGGACGACGAGCTGCTCCAGGAGGCGGGGGCGGCGACGCCGGTGCCGCTGCCGTTGCTCACGGATGTGGTGGACTCGGCCAGGGAGTGTCCTGGTGAGTGCATTCATGTGCGCAGGGTTTTGGACAGGGTGGAGGTGTACGGCCCGGACGCGGAGTGACCCGCGTTTTTCGGACGTGGCGTCGTCAGACGCTGTGGACCCCGGCCGGGGTGGTGCGCAGGAAGGCTTTGCCGTTCCAGTGCCATGCGGCCGGGGTTTTCACGTCGGGGCAGCAGCTCGGCACGGCGTCGGAGGAGTAGCCGAGCAGGGTGGCGGTGACGGTTCCGGCGTGGATGGCGAGGTCGGTGACGGTGAGCCGTTCCTTGGGGGTGACGAGGGTGGCGACGATGCGGGGGGTGTGGCCGTCGGCGGCGCGGGTGAGGACGTAGACGCCGTCGGGTGGGGTGCCCATGGCGGAGTCGCAGTGGACGGCGGCGACGGTTTCGGGGCGGCCGTCGCCGTCGAGGTCGCCGGTGGCTTTTTTGGCGACGACGGTCTTCTCGGTCGCGGTTCCGGT
>NZ_VOGW01000025.1:8724-13063 GCF_007896895.1 Streptomyces misionensis
TGCGGCGGCGCAGGGCCTCCGGGGTGCGGGGCGGGAGGGGACCGGCGAGGGCGTCGCGGATCTCGCCGAGGGAGACCCGCTCGCAGTGGCAGACCAGGGTGCCGTACGCGGGGTCGGCGGCGATGAGGTCGGCGCGCTGGTGCGGGCGCGGGAACGCCTCGCCCAGGTTGGGCATGCGCACCGGGTCGAGGTCCCGTTCCGGCCCGAGGTCGAGACCGCATGCGGCGAGCAGCCCGGTGACATGGGCGGCGATCGCCAGGGAGGCGGTCAGTCCGGTGGAGCGGATGCCGCCGACGGTGACGTACGACCGTTCGGGGTGGGCGGCGATCCGGTAGTCCTCCTGTCCGGTGGCCGCGCGCAGCCCGGCGTACACGGCGGTGACCTCCTCCTCCAGGAGAGCGGGCAGGATGCGGCGGCCCTGCTCCCGGAGCAGGGCGATGCCCCCGGCGGTGGAGCCGGTGTCCCCCTTGTCGTCCAGGTCCTCGGCGGTGGGGCCGAGCAGCACATTGCCGTGGACGGTGGGCGCGACCAGCACCCCCTTGCCGAGCGCGGTGGGGACCGGCAGCAGGATGTGCCGGACCAGCGGGCGGGCGAACTTGTCGAACACGAGGAGCTGGCCGCGGCGCGGGGTGACGGTGAAGTCGTCCTGGCCGAGCCGCCGGTCGAGGGTGTCGGCGCCCAGCCCGGCCGCGTTGACGAGGTGGCGGGCGCGCAGGGTGCCGCGGGAGGTGTGCAGGAGGTGGCCGTCCTCGTCCCGGCCCACCTGCCGCACCGCGGTGTTCAGGTGCAGTTCGACACCGGCGCGGACGGCCTGGGTGGCGTAGGCCAGGGTGGTGGTCCAGGGGCAGATGACGCTCTCGCCGGGGATGTGCAGGGCGCCCAGGGCGCCGAGGCCGAGTCGCGGCTCGCGGGCGTACAGCTCCTCCCGCCCCAACCGGCGTGCGTCCGCGTAGGAGTTGAGCGCCGCCTTCGCGGCCAGCCGGGGCAGGGCGGCCAGTTGCTCCTCGTTCCAGGCGACGAGGAGCGCGCCGACGCGTTCGACGGGGATGCCGGACTCGGCGGCATAGGCGGCCAGCCGGGCGTGGCCCTCGCGGACGAGCCGGGCCTCCAGGGTGCCGGGGACGGCGTCGAAACCGGTGTGCAGGATCGCGGTGTTGGCCTTGGAGGTGCCCTGGCCGACGTCGTCCTGCGCCTCGACCAGGGCCACGCTCAGGCGGGGGTGGCGGGCGAGCCCGCGGGCGATGGCGCAGCCGACGACTCCGGCACCGACGACCACGACGTCGTACGACCGTCCGGGCAGCGGGCCTTCGGTGGTGACCGTGGGCGACGGAGCCGGGGCGGTGGGCGTGGGCAGCGGGCCTTCGGCGGTCGCCGTCGGC
This sequence comes from Streptomyces misionensis, assembly GCF_007896895.1. Classification (GTDB taxonomy): domain Bacteria; phylum Actinomycetota; class Actinomycetes; order Streptomycetales; family Streptomycetaceae; genus Streptomyces; species Streptomyces misionensis_A. The sequence continues at coordinate 10,104 of NZ_VOGW01000025.1, forward strand.
GGCGGGGCCTCGACGTCGGCCCCCGGCAGCCGTTCCCGGTCCCTGCCCACCGGCCGCGCGGGCCGCGGCGCGTTCCCGGCGCCCGTCATGAGCCGGGGAGGGCGGCGACGGCGGCGCGGAAGCGGGCGCGGTGTTCGGCCGCCCGGTCGGCCGGGATGCGGGGCTCGTACACCGCGGCGGGCTGCCACGGCGGCAGGGCCTCGTCGGCGCCGAGGGCGGGGTCGGTGCCGAGGCGGGCGAGGGCGGCGGCGCCGAGCGCGGTGGCGTCCGGCAGCGCGGACACCTCGACGGGGCGTTGCAGCAGGTCGGCCTGGGTCTGCATGAGCAGCGCGGAGCGGGTGAGGCCGCCGTCGACGCGCAGCGTGGTCAGCGGGGTGCCGAGGTCGGCGGCGGCCGCGTCGGCCAGCTCGGCGACCTGGGCGGCGACGCCCTCGCACAGGGCGCGCACCAGATGGCCCGCGGTGGTGTCGAGACCGAGGCCGGTCAGCGAGCCGCGCAGCTCGCCGCGCCACCAGGGGGCGGCGAGCCCGGCGAGGGCGGGGACGAAGGTGACGCCGCCGCTGTCGGGGACCGCGCCGCCGACCGGGTCCAGGTCGGCGGCGGAGCCGATGACGCCGAGATCGGCGAGCCAGCGGACGGCGGAGGCGGCGGTGTACACCTGGCCGTCCAGGCAGTAGCTGGTGGTGCCGGCGAGCCGCCAGGCCACGCAGCTGGCCAGGCCCGAGCCGCCGCGCCGGGGGCGTTCGCCCGTGTGGGCGAGCAGGAAGGCGCCGGTGCCGTAGGTGCACTTGGCGGCGCCGGGGGCGGTGAGGCGCTGGGCGAGCAGGGCGGCCTGCTGGTCGACGATCAGGCCGGTGAGGGGGATCTCGGGGCCGAACGCCCGGGTGGTGCCGATGGGTTGGGCGACGTCCGTGATCTCCGGGAGGCGTTCGCCGGCCAGGCCGTACAGGTCCAGGGCGCGCGGCGACCACCGGACGTGGTCCAGGTCCAGGAGCTGGGTGCGGCCGGCCGTCGCGGCGTCGGTGACGAAGGCGCCGGTGAGGCGGTGCACCAGCCAGGCGTCCGAGGTGGTGACGACGCCCTCGCGGGTGAGGTGACGACGGATCCAGGCCATCTTGGGAGCGGCGAAGTAGGGGTCCAGGGGCAGGCCGGTCAGCTGCCGCAACTCCGGGGCGTGCTCGTCCAGTTCGGCGCAGAGGGGCTCGGCGCGGCGGTCCTGCCAGACCAGGGCGTCGGTGAGCGGGCGGCCGGTGGCCGGGTCCCAGGCGAGGACTGTCTCGCCCTGGTTGGCCAGCCCCAGGGCCACGACGTCCGTACCGGCCTCGGCGAGTGCGCGCCGGCCGGCGGCGAGCACCGAGTCGTACAGTTCCCCGGGGTCCGCCTCGACCAGTCCGCCGGGGCGGTGCCGGGGGCGGACCTCGGCGTATCCGGAGCCGAGGACACCGCGTTCGGGGCAGACCACGAGGGCCTTGGTGCCGGAGGTGCCCTGGTCGACGGCGAGCACCGGTCCGGTCATCGCGCCGGTCCCGTCATCCCTACCCTCCCGTGCTCCGCACCGAAGATCACCGCGTCAGCCTGCCGTCGCGCGCGGCCCGCGTCAAGCCACACCGATAATCGGCCAACTCTCCTGCATGGCTTATTGAGTTGGCAACCATGGTGGGCGGTAATGGCCGCCTCTATAGTGACCGCCGACCACGTCGATCGAGCGCAGCACAGGACGTCTGACCACCGACCGCAACGCTCCGCGAGCGACCGATCACCGCCCAGGGGAGGGCTGTTGCCACCTCACTCCGCCGCCTCGCCCGTGCCCGACCGGCCTCGGGGCCTCGGCTGATGGCACGAGAAGGAGCGAGACCCTGCTACGACCCCGCCGGAAGCGACCACGCCCTGCGCGCCGTGCTCCAGGATCTGCGCACCGGCCGCTGGATGGCCATGCGCACCCTGCTGGCGGAGACCACCGAGGCGTGGCAGTGGACCCAGCGCACCCAGATCCTCGCGGCGGCGGCCGCGGGCAGCGACGTGGTGCGCGCCTGGCTCGCGGAGGAGCCGGACTGTGCCCACGCGGCGGTGATGCGGGCCCGGGTGGGCGTGGAGCGGGCGCTGCGGGCGCGTCGCGAACGGCGGCTGCGGGCCCACGAGTTGTGGATCGAGGCCTGGGACGCCGCCCAGACCGCGACCGGGCTCGCGCCGCGCGACCCGGTGCCCTGGATCTGTCTGCTGGCCCTGGCCCAGCTGGACCCCGAGCAGCGGTGGGCGGAGCACCGGGCCGCCCCGCCCGCGCCGCCACTGCCGCCGGGCCCCTGGGAGCTGCTCGCCGAGGCCGCCGCGCGCGACCCGTACAACCGTGAGGCCCACCACCGGGTGCTCCAGTTCCTGTACGCACGCGACGGCGGCCGAAACACCCCCACGGCAGCCGCCGACCCGGCCCGCTCGGGGGCCAGGGAGGCGGCGGGCCATCCCGGTACGGGACTCAAGGAGGCCGCCGGTCCCCCGGCCGCCGGGATCGGTCGTGCCCGTGCCCGGCTCATCGAGCCCGCCGGTCCCCACCGGGGCCTCGACGAGGCCCTCGTCTACGCCCGGTGGGCCGCCGGACAGGCCCCGCCCGGCTCCGCCCTGCACCTGCTGCCCCTGTACGTCCGCGTCGAACGCCACCGCCGCGCGGGCGAGCGGCAGGCGCACTGGACGACCGACGCCGCCGCCCGAGAAGCACACACCGCGCTGACCTCCTGGTTCACGCAGGCGCCGCCCGGCCGGCGGGCCCAGCCCGACCTCAACCACCTGGCCCACGCCCTGTGGAGCACCGGGCAGTACGCCGCGGCCGCGGCGGTGTTCGAGGCGATCGGCCCGTACTTCACCCCACCGCCGTGGCTGTACCGCGCGGGGGGTCGCGACCGGGCCGTGGACGTGTTCGCGGCGGCCCGCGACCGCTGCCGGGCCGGCACCGACCCCACCCGCACCAG
>NZ_VOGW01000026.1 GCF_007896895.1 Streptomyces misionensis
CACCCACACCACCCGAACACCCCTCGCCCCCGGAGGTCACCGCATGTCTCCCACTCCCGAGCCGTCCGCCTCGGCGGGGCTGCCGCAGCAGGACGAGGAGCGGCGGTTGCGCGAGCTCGGTTACCGGCCGGTGCTGGCCCGCCGGATGGGCGGGTTCGGCAACTTCGCGATCAGCTTCTCGGTGATCTCGATCCTGTCCGGCTGCATGACCCTGTACGGCTTCGGCCTGAACACCGGCGGTCCCGCCGTCATGCTGTGGGGCTGGGCGGGTGTCGGCCTGTTCGTGCTCTGCGTCGGCCTCTCGCTCGCCGAGGTCACCAGCGCCTATCCGACCTCGGGCGCCCTCTACTACATGGCCGACCGGCTCGGCGGGCGCCGCTGGGGCTGGTACACGGGCTGGCTGAACCTGCTCGGCCTGCTCGGCGCGATCGCCGGGATCGACTACGGCGCCGCCCTGTTCACCGGCGCGTTCGCCAACCTCCAGTGGGGCTTCACGCCGACACCCGGCAGGACGATGCTGATCTTCTGCGCCGTCCTCCTGCTGCACGCGGTGCTGAACCTGTTCGGCGTCCGCGTGGTCAGCCTGCTCAACTCGGTCAGCGTCTGGTGGCACCTGGCGGGCGTCGCGCTCATCGTCGGCGCGCTCGCGATCGTGCCCGCCCACCACCGCTCGCCGTCCTTCGTGTTCACCACCTTCGTCAACGACACCGGCTGGTCGAACCCGTTGTACGTGGCGGCGATCGGACTGCTGCTCGCCCAGTACACCTTCTCCGGCTACGACGCCTCCGCGCACCTGTCGGAGGAGACCTCGCGCGCCTCGGTGTCCGCGGCCAAGGGCATCGTCCGGGCCATCTGGGTGTCCTGGCTGGCCGGCTTCGTGCTGCTGGCCGGGCTGACCTTCGCCATCCAGGACTACGACGCGACCCGCACCACCGCCACCGGGGTGCCGCCGGCCCAGATCCTGCTGGACGGCCTCGGCGCGGGCGGCGCGAAGGCACTGCTGCTGGTGGTGATCGTGGCCCAGCTGTTCTGCGGGAACGCCGAGGTCGCCGCGGCCAGCCGGATGGTGTTCGCGTTCAGCCGGGACGGCGCGCTGCCCGGCTCCCGGCTGTGGCGCACGGTCAGCCGGCGCACGCAGACCCCGGTGGCCGCCGTCTGGCTGTCGGTCGGCGTGGCCGGGGTCCTCGCGCTGCCGTCGCTGTACTCGGCGACGGCGTACAACGCGGTGACCGCCATCAACGTCATCGGCATCACCCCCGCCTACGCCATCCCGGTGCTGCTGCGGCTGCGGGCCGGTGACCGGTTCCGGCCCGGGCCCTGGCACCTGGGCCGGTGGAGCAGGCCCGTCGGCTGGGTGGCGGTGGGCTGGGTGGCGTGTGTGACGGTGCTGTTCTGTCTGCCGCAGTCCTCGCCGGTCACCGTCGACACGATGAACTACGCGGCGGTGGCCCTGGCCGTCGTCCTCCTGCTGGCCAGCGCCTGGTGGTACGTCGCCCGCCGCTCCTACGGCACCCCCACCGCGGCCTACGGCAGCGACCGTGACCAGGCCGAACTCGCGGAGGGCATCATCTGATCCGGGGCCGCGCGGGGCAAGGCGCCCCGGTGGTATGCCGTGTTCCGGATACGGCAGGATGAACGCTCGTGCCGGTCACCGGAGTTCCGGGACCGGCGCGTTCGCACATCCCGCACATCGAGCAGGTGACAACGTGACGAGACCTCACATACGGCGCTCCGCAGGGACCCGGCGCGGCGGAGGTGACCGGTGAACCGCGCGCTCACCCTGGACGACCTCCTCCTCGCCGGCATCTCCGTGGCCGCGGGCCTGGCGCTCGCCTTCTGCTCCCGGACCCTGCTGCGCTGGCTGGCCAAGGCCGCCAAACGGACCCGCTGGAGCGGCGACGACGTCATCGTGGACGCGCTGCGTTCGATCGTGCCGTGGGCGCTGATCGCGGCCGGTGTGGCGACGGCAGCGGTCGTGCTGCCGCTCACCAGGACCGTGCAGCACCACACCGACCAGATCCTCGAGGTGTGGCTGATCCTCGTGGCCACCCTGTCGGCGGCCCGGGTCATCGCCGGGCTGGTGCAGTCGGTCACCCAGTCCCGCTCGGGCGTGGCCGGATCGGCGACCATCTTCGTCAACATCACCCGGGCGCTGGTGCTGGCGATCGGTTTCCTGGTCGTCCTGCAGACCCTCGGGATCTCCATAGCGCCGCTGCTCACCGCGCTGGGCGTCGGCGGTCTGGCGGTGGCCCTCGCCCTGCAGGACACCCTCGCCAACCTGTTCGCCGGCATCCACATCCTCGCCTCCAAGACCGTCCAGCCCGGCGACTACATCCAGCTGAGCAGCGGCGAGGAGGGGTACGTCGTCGACATCAACTGGCGCCAGACGACGGTGCGCCAGCTGTCCAACAACCTGGTGGTGATCCCCAACGGACAGCTCGCCAAGGCCAACATGACCAACTACACCCGGCCCGAGCAGCGGCTGACGGTGCCGGTGCAGGTGGGCGTGAGCTACGACTCCGACCTGGAGCACGTGGAGCGGGTGACCGCCGAGGTGGTGCGCCAGGTGATGCACGAGGTCGGCGGCGCGCTGCCGGACCACGAGCCCGCGATCCGCTTCCACACCTTCGGGGACTCCCGGATCGGCTTCACGGTGATCCTGGGCATCGGCGAGTTCAGCGACCAGTACCGGATCAAGCACGAGTTCATCAAGCGCCTGCACCGCCGCTACCGGGAGGAGGGCATCCGCATCCCCTCCCCCGTGCGCACGGTCGCCCTCCAGCAGGGCTCCTTCACCATCCCGCAGCAGCGCAGCGCCGAGGGGGTCCCCGAGTAGCGGGCGGTCACCGGGCGACCCGTATGCTCGAGGGAGCATGACCGTTTCGCCCGATCCCGGCCCGTCCGGTGCCCGCCCGCTCGACCGGCTGCTGGACGACCTCGCCCGGGAGCCGTTCCGGGCGCGGTTCCACCTGCGCGGGCGGGACCGGGCCACCGCCGAGCTGAAGGGGCCGGCCACCCTCCGGTGGCACGCCTACGACCTGATCGCGAAGCGGCTGGCCCCGGCCGCACCGCGCAAGGACGGCAAGCAGACCCCGTACCGGGGCCATCCCGTCTTCGTCGCCCAGCACGCGACCGCGACCTGCTGCCGGAGCTGTCTGGCCCGGCGGCACGGCATTCCGAAGGGGCGGGAGCTGAGCCGGTCCGAACACGTGTACGTCGTGGACGTGATCTGCCGCTGGATCGAGCGCGAGCTGGCCGGCGGGCCCCCGCGGCCGACGGGGTCCGGCTGAGCGGCGGCCCCGCCCGGCGGAAAAGAGCGGGTCCACGGGCC
>NZ_VOGW01000027.1 GCF_007896895.1 Streptomyces misionensis
TCTTGATGTCGAGCAATGTTACAGACGTGGAGCGGAGCACCCGGTGACTGACTCGAGCATCATCTACACGTACACAGACGAGGCCCCGGCCCTGGCGACGCATTCTTTCCTGCCGGTGATCCGGGCGTACGCCTCGCAGGCCGGTGTGCCCGTGGAGACCCGCGACATCTCGCTGGCCGGGCGCATCATCGCCGTCTTCCCGGAGTACCTGTCCGAGGACCAGCGCATCCCCGACGCGCTGACCGAGCTGGGCGAGCTGGCCAAGACGCCGGCGGCCAACATCGTCAAGCTGCCGAACATCTCGGCGTCCATCCCGCAGCTCAAGGCGGCCGTCGCCGAGCTCCAGGCCAAGGGCTACGGCCTGCCGGACTACCCGGACGACCCGAAGACCGACGAGGAGCGCGAGATCCGCGCCCGTTACGACAAGGTCAAGGGCTCCGCCGTCAACCCGGTGCTGCGCGAGGGCAACTCCGACCGCCGTGCCCCGGCGTCGGTGAAGAACTACGCCAAGACCCACCCGCACCGCATGGGCGCCTGGACCCCCGAGTCCAAGACCAACGTGGCGACCATGGGCGAGCACGACTTCCGCTCCACCGAGAAGTCGGTCGTCATCGCCGAGGACGGCGCGCTGAAGATCGAGCTGGTGGGCGCCGACGGCACCACCACCGTGCTGCGCGAGTCCGTGCCGGTCCTGAAGGACGAGGTCGTGGACGCCTCCGTGCTGCACGTCGCGGAGCTGGAGAAGTTCCTCGCCGCGCAGGTCGCCCGCGCCAAGCAGGAGGGCGTGCTGTTCTCCGTGCACCTGAAGGCCACGATGATGAAGGTCTCCGACCCGATCATCTTCGGTCACGTGGTGCGCAGCTTCTTCCCGAAGACGTTCGCGAAGTACGGCGAGACCCTCAAGGCGGCCGGTCTCACCCCGAACGACGGCCTCGGCGGCATCCTCAAGGGCCTGGAGGCCCTGCCCGAGGGCGCCGAGATCAAGGCCTCCTTCGACGCCGAGCTGGCCGAGGGCCCGGAGCTGGCCATGGTCGACTCCGACAAGGGCATCACCAACCTGCACGTCCCCTCGGACGTCATCGTGGATGCCTCCATGCCCGCGATGATCCGTACCTCCGGCCACATGTGGGGCCCGGACGGCCAGGAGCACGACACCCTCGCCGTCATCCCGGACTCCTCGTACGCCGGTGTCTACCAGGCCGTCATCGAGGACTGCCGGGCCAACGGCGCCTACGACCCGTCCACCATGGGCACGGTGCCGAACGTCGGCCTGATGGCGCAGAAGGCCGAGGAGTACGGCTCCCACGACAAGACCTTCGAGATCCCGGCCGCGGGCACCGTCCGCCTGGTCGACCAGGCCGGCAACGTGCTGATCGAGCAGCCGGTCGCCGAGGGCGACATCTTCCGCGCCTGCCAGACCAAGGACGCCCCGATCCGCGACTGGGTCAAGCTGGCCGTCACCCGCGCCCGCGCCACCGGCGACCCGGCCGTGTTCTGGCTGGACGAGGGCCGCGCCCACGACGCGCAGCTGATCGCCAAGGTCAAGCAGTACCTGCCGGAGCACGACACCGAGGGCCTGGACATCCGGATCCTGTCCCCGGTCGAGGCCGCCAAGCTGTCGGTGGAGCGCATCCGCCGCGGCGAGAACACCATCTCGGTCACCGGCAACGTGCTGCGTGACTACCTGACCGACCTGTTCCCGATCCTGGAGCTGGGCACCAGCGCCAAGATGCTGTCGGTCGTCCCGCTGATGGCGGGCGGCGGCCTGTTCGAGACGGGCGCCGGCGGTTCCGCGCCCAAGCACGTCCAGCAGCTGGTCAAGGAGAACTACCTGCGCTGGGACTCGCTCGGCGAGTTCTTCGCGCTCGTGCCCTCCCTGGAGCAGTACGCGCAGGCCACCGGCAACGCCCGGGCCAAGGTGCTCGCCGACACCCTGGACCGCGCCACGGCGACCTTCCTCAACGAGGACAAGTCCCCGACCCGTCGCGTCGGCGGCATCGACAACCGCGGCAGCCACTTCTACCTGTCCCTGTACTGGGCGCAGGAGCTGGCCAAGCAGACCGACGACGCCGACCTGGCCAAGGCGTTCGCGCCGCTCGCCGAGTCCCTCGCGGCCGACGAGCAGAAGATCGTGGACGAGCTGAACGCCGTCCAGGGCAAGCCGGCCGACCTCGGCGGCTACTACCGCGTCGACCAGGCCAAGGCGGACGCGGTGATGCGTCCGTCGGCCACCTGGAACGCGGCCCTGGCCTCGCTGAGCTAGTCCGGGCTCACAGCGGCGCTCCGCCCCATCGCAGCGCGGTGGGGCGGAGCGCCGCTCCGTGCGTGGGACTACGGGTGGTAGATCTCCTGCATGGCGGTGATCCGGCCCTTGGCATCGGCGCGGAAGTAGAAGTACGGGCTGTTGGCGAGCTTGTGCTTCACCAGCCACTGCGGGGCGACCTTCACGGTCGTGGTGTCGCGCAGGACCTCGACGGAGGCACCCGACGCGAACCCGACCGATCGGGCGGCGCCGCTCGGGGTGTAGACGACGTCCTCGTCGTTCGCCTTGTTCACCTTGCACGTCTGCGGGGTCACCCGCACGACCGTCTGCCCCTTGACGGTCCTGGCGGAGTCCAGCTCGACGAAGCGCTGGTACCCGCTGGGCAGGTGGCACGGCTTCCAGGCCGTGGCCTTCGCGGTCCGCACCGGGGCGTTCGGGCTGGCGCCGGCCGACCCGCACGTGGTGGCGAGGAGCGCGGCGGCGGAGGCCAGGACGACGGCGGCGGAGACATGACGGTGGTTCATGGGCGTCCTCTGCTGTGACGAGCTGCTGACACCCGGGAAGAGGGCCCCCGGCCGGCCCGCGTTTCACCCGCCGCCGGCTGTGACGGGACGGTGACAACCGGCACACGGCCGGAACAACGGCCGTGTGTGTCGCGGATGTTGCGGCCGTGTTGTCGTCCATGACGTCCTCGTGTCGGCTTCTCCCCGCGCCTGTCGGGGGGTGCTGCCGCGTGCTTACCTCGTGCCACGTCACCGCCCTGCCCCGCACGAGGAGCACGCACCATGAGCACGCAGCCCGACCCCGCCGCCGCCTGGTCCTTCGAGACGAAGCAGATCCACGCCGGGGCGGCCCCCGACCCCACGACCGGCGCCCGGGCCACCCCCGTCTACCAGACCACCTCGTTCGTCTTCCGGGACACCCAACACGCGGCCGACCTGTTCTCGCTGGCCGAGCCCGGCAACATCTACACCCGGATCCACAACCCGACCACCGACGTGTTCGAGCAGCGGATCGCCGCCCTGGAGGGCGGCGTCGGGGCGGTCGCGCTGGCCTCGGGGCAGGCGGCGGAGACCCTGGCGATCCTGAACCTGGCGGGTGCCGGCGACCACATCGTCGCCGGCGCCGCCCTGTACGGCGGCACGTACAACCTCCTGCGGCACACGCTGGCCCGGCTGGGCATCGAGGTCTCCTTCGTGGACGACCCGGACGACGTCGAGGCCTGGCGGGCGGCGATCCGGCCGAACACCAAGGCGCTGTTCGCCGAGGCGCTGGGCAACCCGCGCGGCAACGTCCTCGACGTGCGGGCGGTGGCGGACGTGGCGCACGCGGCCGGGGTGCCGCTGATCGTGGACAACACGGTGGCCACCCCGTACCTGCTGCGGCCGATCGAGCACGGCGCGGACGTCGTGGTGCACTCGGCGACCAAGTTCCTCGGCGGGCACGGCACCGCCATCGCGGGCGTGGTGGTGGACGGCGGCACCTTCGACTTCGGGGCGCACCCGGACCGGTTCCCGGACTTCAGCGAGCCGGACGCGAGCTACCACGGCCTGCGCTACTGGCCGGCGCTCGGGCCGGGCGCGTTCGGGGTGAAGCTGCGGGTGCAGCTGCTGCGCGACCTCGGCCCGGCGCTCGCCCCGCACTCGGCGTTCCTGCTGCTCCAGGGGGTGGAGACGCTGAGCCTGCGGCTGGAGCGGCACACCGCCAACGCGCAGGCGATCGCCGAGTGGCTGGAGCGGCGCGACGAGGTGGAGACCGTCCACTACGCGGGCCTGGAGTCCAGCCCGTGGTACGAGGCGGCGCAGCGGTACCTGCCGCGCGGGGCGGGCGCGATCGTCTCCTTCGAGCTGCGCGGCGGCGTGGAGGCCGGCAAGCGGTTCGTCGACGGGGTCGAGCTGTTCAGCCACCTCGCCAACATCGGCGACGTACGCAGTCTGATCATCCACCCGGCGTCCACCACGCACAGCCAGCTCACCGAGGAGGCGGCGGCGGCCTCCGGCACCACGCCGGGCCTGGTGCGGCTGTCCGTCGGCATCGAGAACCTGGCCGACCTCAAGGCGGATCTGGAGGCCGGCTTCCGCGCGGCCAAGGGCGCGTAGGTGAACGCGGTCACGGTCACGGAACGGCTGCCCGTCACCGGGGCCTGGCGGGAGGGCGACCCGCCGGGCCGCCGCCGGTGGCATGCGGCCGGCCGGCCGCTGCCGCTGGAGGCGGGCGGTGAACTGCCCGGCGTGCGGCTGGCGTTCGAGACCTGGGGGCGGCTCGCGCCGGACGCGTCCAACGCGGTGCTGGTGCTGCACGCGCTGACCGGCGACAGCCATGTCGCCGGTCCGGCCGGGCCCGGGCACCCCACTGCGGGGTGGTGGGAGCCGCTGGTCGGGCCCGGGCGCGCGCTGGACACCGACCGGTGGTTCGTCGTGGCGCCCAATGTGCTGGGCGGCTGCCAGGGCAGCACGGGACCGGCCTCGGCGCGCCCGGACGGCCGCCGGGCCTGGGGCGGCGCGTTCCCCTTCCTCACCCAGCGGGACCAGGTCGCGGCGGAGGCGGGGCTCGCGGACTCCCTCGGCATCGACCGGTGGGCGCTTGTGGTGGGCGGCTCGATGGGCGGCATGCGGGCGGTGGAGTGGGCCGTGTCGTACCCGGAGCGCACCGGAGCGCTGCTGCTGCTCGCCACGACGGCGGCGGCGAGCGCGGAGCAGATCGCCTGGGCCGGCGTCCAGCTGCGCGCGATCCGCTCGGACCCCGGCTGGCAGGGCGGCGACTACCACGACTCGGGCCGGGGCCCGGCCACGGGCCTGGGCCTCGCCCGCCGGCTGGCCCACATCACCTACCGCAGCGAGCCGGAACTGGGCACCCGCTTCGGCCGGGCGCCCCAGGGCGCCGAGGACCCCTGGCGGGGCGGCCGCTACCGGGTCGACTCCTATCTGGACCATCACGCGGCCAAGCTGGTACGGCGCTTCGACGCCGCGAGCTACGTCACCCTCACGGAGGCGATGAACGCCCATGACGTGGGCCGCGCGCGGGGCGGCCTGCGCCCGGCCCTCGCCCGGGTCACCTGCCCCACCCTGGTGGCCGGCGTCGACTCCGACCGCCTCTACCCCCTCGCCCAGCAGGAAGAACTGGCGTCGCTGATCCCTGGCGCCGACGGTCCCCGGGTGCTGGAATCGCCGTACGGCCATGACGGCTTCCTGATCGAGTCGGAGCAAGTGGGCTCCCTGGTCCGCGAGTTGCTGGACTGAGGGGCACCGCGCACCGGCGCGGGCAGGGCCGCCCGGCCCTGGTCCACGACGTACCCCTCCCGTAGGAGCCGCCCATGCCGTCGTTCGAACTCCTGCCCGGCGCGCCCGAGTCGGCGGTGCTGCTGCACGTCCCGCACTCCGCGCGGGCGATCCCCGGCGACGTGCGCCGTGGGATCGTGCTGGACGACGCCGCGCTGGAGCGGGAGCTGGACCACATCACGGACGCGCACACCGCGGAGCTGGCCGAGCGGGCGGCGGGACTCTCGCGGCTACGGCCGTGGCGGCTGGTGAACCGGCTGTCCCGGCTGGTCGTGGATCCGGAGCGGTTCCCGGACGAGCGGGAGGAGATGCGCGCCGTCGGCATGGGCGCGGTGTACACGCGCACCACGCACCGCGAAGAGCTGCGGCCCGCGGACAGCGACCCGGAGCCGCTGATCGAACGGTACTTCCGGCCGTACGCGGCGGCCATGACGCGGGCCGTGGCCGGCCGGCTGGCCGCGACCGGGCGCGCCGTCGTGATCGACGTGCACTCGTACCCGGCCGAGGCGCTGCCCTACGAACTCCACGGCGACGGCCCGCGCCCGCCGGTCTGCCTGGGCACGGACCCCTTCCACACCCCGCCCCGGCTGACCGACACGGCGCGCGCGGCGTTCGCCGGGTGCGGACCGACCGGTCTCGACAGCCCGTTCAGCGGGACCTATGTGCCACTGGAGTACCACGGCACCGAGAACCGGGTCGAGGCGTTGATGATCGAGATCCGCCGGGACACCTACCTGCGCGAGCCGGGCGGCCCGCCGGGCCCCGGCCTGCACCGCCTCGCCACGGCACTGGCCGCGCTGATCGACGCGGTGTGACGACGGCCGTGGCAACGCCGTACGACAACACCGTGCGAGACGCCTGTGACGACGCCGCGGCCCGGCGGACGCGGCCACGGCCGAGCCCCCGGCCACCCCGGCCGACGCGATGGCCGGATCACCCA
>NZ_VOGW01000028.1:0-29658 GCF_007896895.1 Streptomyces misionensis
CCCGCGCTCCATCGTGGAGGGCATGACGACCATAGAGACCAGCACGTCCACCGGTCACGAGCCGCCGCCCGTGCGGGAGTGGCCCGTGATCGATCTGGAGGGCACGGAGTTCGATCCGGTGCTCGCGGGTCTGGTGCGTGAGGGGCCGTTGACGCGGATCCGGCTGCCGTTCGGCGAGGGGTGGGCCTGGCTGGCCACCCGGTACGAGCACGTGAAGCTGATCACCAACGACCCGCGGTTCAGCCGCGCGGAGGTCGCGCGCGGCCAGGTCACCCGGCTGGCCCCGAACTTCGCGCCCCGGCCCGGCTCGCTGGCCTGGGCCGACCAGCCGGACCACAACCGGCTGCGCAAGCCCCTCGCGGGTGCCTTCACCGTCGGCGCGATGAAGCGGCTGCGGCCCCGCGCCCAGGAGATCCTGGACGAGCTGGTCGACGGGACCGTGCGCGAGGGCCCGCCCGCCGACCTGGTCGAGCGGGTGCTGGAGCCGTTCCCGCTCTACGTCGTCAGCGAGGTGATGGGCGTACCGGAGACCGACCGGGAGCAGGTGCACGCCTGGACCCGGCAGATCATCTCCCTGACCGGGGGTGCCGAGGCCGCCGACCGGGCCAAGAACGGCCTGTACGGCTGGATCACCGCCATCGTCCGGGCGCGGGCGCGCAGTGCGGGCGAGGACGTCTACTCGATGCTCGCCGGTGCCGTGGCGCGCGGCGAGATCGGCGAGGAGGAGGCCGTCGGGCTCGCCGGCCCGCTCCAGATCGGCGGCGAGGCGGTCACCCACAACTGCGGGCAGATGCTGTATCTCATGCTGACGCGGCCCGAGTTGATGGAGCGGATGCGCGCGCGGCCCGCGGAGCGCGGCCCGGTCCTGGACGAGCTGCTGCGCTGGATCCCGCACCGCAGCACCGTCGGACTCGCCCGGATCGCCCTGGAGGACGTGGAGATCGCCGGGCACCGGATCGCGGCGGGCGAGCCGGTCTACGTCTCCTACCTGGCCGCCAACCGCGACCCCGCGCTGTTCGCCGACCCGGACCGCATCGAGCCGGACCGGGACCCCAACCCGCACCTCGCCTTCGGCAACGGCCACCATTACTGCACCGGCGCGGTCCTGGCCCGCCTCCAGCTCGAACTGCTGGTGGACACGCTGCTGGACCGGCTGCCGGGGCTGCGGCTCGCCGTACCGCCCGAGGAGGTGCGGTGGCGCCGGCAGACGATGATCCGCGGGCCGCTCACCCTGCCGGTCACCTGGTGAGGCGTCCGGTCAGGCCCGCAGCCACTCGGTGACGATCACCTCGGTGCCGGTGCGCAACCGCAGCGCGAAGGGCCCGGACGGCGGGTCCTCGCTGGTGAAGCGGCCGAGGGTGTCGACGGTGACCGGGCGGGCGGTGCCCGGTCCGCCCAGCACCTCGATCCGCGCGGAGCCGGGTGGCATCACCTGGCCCATCAGCCCGTCCCCGGTGACCTCGACGTCGACGGTGACCCGACCCGCGCGGAACGTCAGCATGCGCGGGGCGTCCGTGACCCCGCGCACCGGCAGCGCGTCCACCAGCGAGTCGAACGTCAGCTCGGCGATCTTCGCGTCCAGGTCGTGCAACGCGTAGGCGTCGAGCGCCAGTTGGCGCAGGGCGTCGGGTACGGGGTCCAGGACGGCCGCCGCCTGCCGCAGCTCCTCCTCCAGCAGCGCGTCCTCCGCCTCGCCTCCGTCGTCCCCGTGGGGAAATCCCCCGGCACCGTTCATCTCACCGTTCACGCCGCACCCCGTTGGTCCATCCGGGCCCGCAGCCGGCGCAGACAGCGCTGGCGCAGGGGGCCGATGCTGCCGACCGCGATGCCGAGCGCGGCCGAGATCTCCACATAGCTGGGCGGCGGCGAGGCGACCAGCACCCGCAGCAACTGGCGGCAGCGCTCGCCCAGTTCGTCCAGCTCCTGCCACAGCCGGCGGGCCCGCTCGGCCCGGTCCGCCGCCTCTTCGGAGTCGATCAGTGTCTGTTCCGGCGTACGGTCCTCGCTGGCCCGGTCCAGGACCTGCGGATCGTCCGTCAGGGTGAGCCGCGTGTTGCCCCTGAGCACCTTCAGGCACTCGTGGCGGGCGGTGCTGGCCAGCCAGGCGCCGGTCTTGTCGGGCTCCCGGATCCGCCCCAGGTGCTGGGCGAAGCGGAACCACACCGTCTGGTAGACGTCGCGCCCGTCCGCCTCGGAGAGCCGGTGGCTGCGCACCACCGACCAGACGAGCGGACTCATGCCTTCCACCAGCGCTTTCCAGGCCGCGGCGTCCCCGTCGACGGCGGACCTGACGAGCGCGCCGACCTCTGTTCGGTCCACGGCTCCACCCCTCGTGTACGGCTCGTCATCGTACGCCGTGGAGCGGAGGGTTCCGGCCCTCATGCGGGCAGCGCCGGGGCCTGCACCGGGACGGGGCGCCAGGTCGGCGGGCGCAGCGCGGGCATCCGTACCCCGCGCACGTCGGTGCGGTCGGTGGCCCGCGCCAGCAGCCGGCGGCCCGCCCTGCGCGGGTCGCGTTCCCGGTCGGCGGTCATCAGGGCGGCGACGAGTCCGGCGGCGACCGGTGTGGCGAAGGAGGTGCCGCTCCACTGCGCGAGTCCGTCGAACATCACCTGGTCCGGCTTGCTCCCGGTGCTCTCCCGGTCCTCGCTCAGCACACCGGTGTGACGCGGGTACCGGCAGGTGCAGGAGTAGTCGAAGCCGAACCGGCAGTCGTCGTAGGTGGAGTGCTGGTAGAGGTAGGGCACAGGGTCGGCGAAGCCGGTGAGGGCGCTGGTGAGGCGCTCGCCGGGGGCGTAGACCCGGACCCAGCGGCCGTGGTTGCTGAAGCAGGCGGGGCCCTCGCCGTCCGAGCGCAGCGCGCCGACCGAGAGCACGCTGTCCGCGTACTCGGGCATGGCCGCGTAGGCGGCGGGCCAGAACGGGACGTCGCTCCCGTTGTTCCCGGCGGCGGCCACCAACAGGGTGCGGTGGGCGCGCAGTTCGCGCATGAACGCCTCCAGTCCGAGCAGCCCGTGCAGGCCCGCGGCGGGGCTGCCCGCGGAGAGGCTGATGACGTCGGGCCAGCCGTCCTGCTCGACGGCCTCGAACAGCTTGCTGCCGAACTCGCACTCCAGCACGGCGCCGGCGTCGTTGAGGCTGCCGCGGACGGTGATGTCGGTGTTGGGCGCGACGGCCGCGAGGATGCCGGCGATGAACGTGCCGTGGCCGACGTACTGGCGCAGCACTCCCCCGTCGTCGGTCTCGGTCGCCTGGGTGTCGCCGCTGGTGTGGGCGAGCAGCGGGTAGGCGCGGTGGTCGCTCACCAGGCCGGTGTCCACCACCAGTACCCGCACGGCGGTGCGCGGGTCGTGCGCGGTCCCGGCGGCGGCGGGGTTGGGCGATCCGCTGCGGGCGATGGGCACCGGTTCGTCGCCCGGGCAGGCGTTCACCGCGATGTGCACCACGTGGTTGCGGCTCACCAGCCGGCGGCCGTGCCGGTCCTCGGCCGCCCGCAGGGCGCTCAGGGCGTGCGGCACCGTGTCCTCGCCGCCGGCGGGGTCGCCGACCCGGATGCGGGTGACACCGCCGCGGCCGCGCTCCGGGCCGTCGCGGCGCACATGGTCGGGCAGCAGGCCCCGGGTCTCGGTGAAGTGGGCGCGCACGGCGTCCTCGACAGCCCGGGCCTCCTCACCGGACCGGGCGAGGACCACGCCCTTCTCGTACAGCAGATGGGCGTCGTCGTCCGGGCCCATCGCCAGCGGCACATCGGGCATCGAGCGCTGGATGTGGTCGAACTGCTCGTGGAATCGCTGAGGTGCCATGCCGTGTCATCCCCCTGAAGACGGTCTACGAGAGTGAGAGCCGCCGGTCCGCCGTCTGATACAGGCCACTACCATGCGAGGCGTGACAGCGGGAAGCGAGCCGGTCCTCGAACTGCTGCCCATGGTGTTCGCCGACCCGGGCGAGGCCAGGGCGCGCGCCGAGCTGGTGCTCGCAGCCGCCCCGGCGCCGCTGCCCGCCAGCATCGCCCACCAGGTGCTCGGCATCTGGCAGCGGGACTTCGGCGATCTGCGGATCGCGCTGCGGCATCTGCGGCGGGCGCGGGATCTGGCCGCGCGCGCGGACTCCGCGGACCGTGAGGCGGATGTGCTGGCGACGCTGGGGGTCGCACTGGTGCATGCGGGGCGCACACGGCAGGGGCTGGCGTCCTTCGAACGGGGCGTCGCGCGGGGCACCGGCCACACCCGGGCCCGGGTGCTGTACCGGCGGGCCTACGTCTGGTGGGTGCTGGGGCACCACCGGGAGGCGCTGGAGGACGTCCGGCGGGCGCTGCCGGTGCTGCGGCAGCTGGGCGACGACATCTGGACCGCGCGGGCGCTGACCCTGCGGGCCACCGTGCATCTCGCGCTCGGCGCGGTCGAACGGGCCGACGCTGACTTCACGGCGGCGGAGCGGCTGTGGGACACCACGGGCCAGGAGCACGACAAGGCCGACGCGGTGGAGAGCCGGGGGCTGGCCGCGTTCCGCTCCGGTGACGTCCCGGCGGCGCTGCGGTTGCTGGACGAGGCGGAGGAGCGGTACGCGAAGCTCGGCACGCCCACCTACATGCTGTCCATCCGGCGCTGCGAGGTGCTGATGGCCGCCGGGCTCGCCCCGGAGGCGCTGGCCGAGGCGGACGCGGCGATCGCCCTGCTCGACCGGATCGGCGGGCAGTCCACCCGCAAGGCCGAACTGCTGCTGGCCGCCGCGCGGGCGGCCCGCTCGGCCGGGGACGCGCCCACCGCGATCGCCCGCGCGGCCGTCGCGGTACGGCTGTTCGCGGCGCAGCGGCGGCTGTGGTGGGAGACGCACGCCCGGCTGGTGCTGATCGAGGCGCGGGTGGCGGCCGGACGCCGCTCGGGCCGGCTGGTGGCGGACGCGGCGGCGGTGGCCGAGCGGCTGGCCTCCTTCGGCTCGCCCGCCGCGCCCGAGGCCTCGCTGCTGGCGGGCCGGATCGCGCTGGCGCTCGGCTGGACGGCGGACGCGGAGCGGCACCTGGCGGTGGCGGCCCGCGGCCGGCACGCGGGTCCGGCGCCGGCCCGGGTGACCGGCTGGGCGGCGCAGGCGCTGCGGGCCCGTGCGGCCGGTTCCCGGCGGGGCGTCCTGGAGGCCTGCCGACGCGGCCTGGACGTGCTGGACGACCACCGGATGACGCTGGGCGCCTCGGAGCTGCGCGCCCATGTGACCGCGCAGGGCGCCGAACTGGCCGCGCTGGCGCAGGAGGTGAGCCTCACCCACGGCGGGCCCCGGCGGCTGCTGGAGTGGAGCGAACGGTGGCGGGCGACGGTGCTGTCCGCGCCGCCGACCCGGCCGCCCGCCGACCCGGCGCTGCTCAGCGGCCTGACCGCCTACCGGGAGATCGCGGCCCGTGCGGAGGAGGCCCGGATGGAGGGCCGTCCGGTCCCGGCGCTGGAGCGGGAACAGCGGCGCCTGGAACGGGAGATCCGCTCCCGCACCCGCCATATCCGCGGCTCGGTCCCGCACGAGGGGAACCGCTTCGACGTGCCCCGGCTGCTGGACCGGCTCGGCGACGGCCGGCTGGTCGAACTCGCCGTGGTCGACGGGCGCGTGCATGTGCTGCTGTGCGGGCAGGGCAGGGTACGGCGGTTCGCCGCGGGACCGCTCGCGGAGGCGGTGACCGAGGCCGAGTACGTGCAGGCGGGGCTGCGCCGGCTCGCGCATCCGGGGGCGGAGGCGCGGCTGCCGCTGGTGGAGGCGGCGGGCGAACGGCTCCAGGAGCTGCTGCTGGGCGGTGCCGTGCCGCACCTGGGGGCGGGGCCGGTGGTGATCGTGCCGCCGGGGGCGCTGCACCGGGTGCCCTGGGCGCTGCTGCCCGCGCTGCGCGACCGGGTGCTCAGCGTGTCGCCGTCGGCGGGCAGCTGGCTGCGCGCCCGGGAGACGGAGCCGCCCCGAGGCGGCCGCACCGTCCTGGTCCGCGGCCCGGGTCTCGCCACGGGCGGCGCGGAGGTCCCCGAGCTGGCCGACCGCTACGGCACGGCGACGGTCCTGGAGGGAGCGGACGCCCAAGTGCCCCGGGTGCTCGGCGAGTTGGACGGCGCGGGGCTCGCGCATCTGGCCGCCCACGGCACGTTCCGGGCCGACAGCCCGCTGTTCTCCGCGCTGCGGATGGCCGACGGCCCGCTGATCGTGCACGACTTCGAGCGCCTCGACCGCAGCCCGTACCGCATCATCCTCTCCAGCTGCGACACCGCCCGTCTCGCCTCGGTGGGCGCCGACGAACTCCTCGGCCTGGTCACCGCGTTGCTGCCACTGGGCACGGCCGGGGTGGTCGCCAGCAGCGCCCCGGTCAACGACGCCGCCGTGATCCCGCTGATGCTCGCCCTGCACAAGGGCCTCACCGCGGGCCTCTCGCTGGCCGAAGCCCTGCGCGACGCCCGCACCACCCTGCCCTCCGACACGGTCCACCAGGCGACGGGCTGGGCGTTCGCGGCCTTCGGAGCGGCGTAGCCGCGGGGCGCGGGGGCGGTGCGGCTATGCCGTCTCCCCCACCAGGCAGGGCAGCGCGCCCCGGTCCCCGGTGCCGAGCCGCGTGTACGCGCCGTACAGGTGGTTCCCCACCGTCCGCACCGACAGGGTCAGCCGCTCGGCGATCTCCCGGTTGCTCAGCCCGGAGGCCGCGAGGGCGACGATCTGCCGCTGCCGCGCGGTGAGTTCGCCGAGCACCAGCCCGGCCAGGGCCGGGGTGCGCGCGCCCTGGCAGCGGCGGGCGAGCGCCAGCGCCCGGGTGCGGGAGCGCCGGGCGGCCCGCGGGTCCCGGTGCGCCCGTACCGCCTGTGCGTGCGCCTCCGCGGCGAACAGCAGGAGGCCCCGCTCCTCCAGGGCCGCGGCGACCCGGTCCAGGGCGGCCCCGTCCCGCCGCGCCAGCGCCTCGGCGTGCCGGGCGAGCACGCTGCCCGGCGGGAGCGAGCCGGCGGGCAGGCCGAGCCGTACGGCGATGCGGCGCGCGTAGCCGTCGTCGCCGTCGGACCCGCTCTGCCCCGGCCCGCCGGTCTCGGCCGTGGCGAGCGCGAGTTCGGCGCCGCACCCGGCGTGCCCCGGCTCCCGCCACAGTCCCTCGCGCGCCCACGCCGCCGCGTCCCGCACCTCGCCCCGCAGCCGGGCGTGCCGGGCCCGTACGGCGGCGTACCCGGCCGGGACCGGGCCGCCCTCGGCGACCAGCCAGTCCCCCACCGGGGTGGGCACCGGCCGCAGGTCCAGCTCGGCCGTCCGCCGTACCAGCTCGCGCTGTTCGGCGGCGAGCGCGGCCACGTGCCGGTCCGGGCCGCCCGTCAGCCGGCGGGCGCGCAGGCTTCCGGTGGTGGCGCGCAGGGCCGGGCCGTGCAGCGGGTCGGCGAGTGCCACGGCGCCGTCGTCGGCCACGACGATCAGCCCGTCCGTCTCCAGCCGTTCGAGGACGTCCAGCCAGGAACCACCGGACAGGCCGGCGCCGTCGAGGTCTTCGACGTCGCCGAGGGGAAGCGTCGCCGGTTCGGCGAAGGCGAGGCGTTCGAGGATCGCGCGTGCACCGGGACCGGTCCCCTCCCGCACCGCCGCGACGCGCTCGCGCACGGCCGGGGTGACCGGCAGCGGCCCGCGCCAGGCCCGCTCGCCGGTGCCGGGCACGGGGACGAGCCGGCCGCCGGTCACGAGCGCGGTCACCAGGTCGCGCAGCAGCCGCAGATCCCCCCGGCACAGGTGGTGCAGCCGGCGCACGGTGAGCGGTTCGAGGGCGGCCCCGGCGAGGAGTTCGGCGGTGTCCTCGGCGGGCAGCGGGGCCAGCGCGAGCCGGGGCAGCACCTCGCCGGTCCACAGCCGGGACACCGCGCCGGGCGCCGGGATGCCGTCGGTCGCGGCCACGATCAGCCGGGTGCGGCCGTGCACGGCGAGCTGGTGGACCAGCGCCGCGGAGGCCTCGTCCAGCAGATGCGCGTCGTCCACGACGAGGAGCCGTACCCCGGCCAGCGCCCGCACCGCGCCGTGCAGCGAGCCGGTGCCGTCCAGCAGGTGCGCGAACGCCGCGAACGGCAGGTGGCGGGCCTCGGGCGTGCCGGTCACCCGGGCGTGCTCCGTGCCCCGGACCGCCTCG
Source organism: Streptomyces misionensis (assembly GCF_007896895.1). Lineage (GTDB taxonomy): Bacteria > Actinomycetota > Actinomycetes > Streptomycetales > Streptomycetaceae > Streptomyces > Streptomyces misionensis_A. The sequence goes on from NZ_VOGW01000028.1 coordinate 8,108, forward strand.
GTGATCAGCCGGGTCTTGCCGCGTCCCGCGGGCCCGGTCACCACGATGCCGGGCCGGCCGGTGGCCGACGCCCCCCGCACCAGCTCCAGTTCGTCCTCCCGGCCGGTGAACGGCCAGGGCAGTTCGAGGGTCTTCGCGTCCTGTTCGTAAGTCCTCACACCTGACAGAGCACGTGTACTCAGGTTTGATACAGGGCGACTTGAGTAGCCCCCGACTCAGGCGCCCGCGCCGGGCGGGCGGGCAGTCTTGCCGCATGACCCGACGCCTGTGCTCGCTACCGCGGCAGCCGGCCCCGTCCTTCGGACCGGGGCTGACCGCCGAGCGGCTGGGCGCGCTGCTCGCCGGGCGGCGCATGTGGGTCAACGGCACGGTGCTGCACTACTGCTTCCTCGACGCCGACTCCGACGCCTCGGTGATCCCGGTGCCCGGCACCGGGGAGCTGCGCCGGGTGCCGTGGGCCGGCGGCAAGGAGCAGCGGGACGTGGTCCGCGAGTGCTTCGCGCAGTGGGAGGCACTGGGGGTGGGCATCGTCTTCACCGAGGTCGGCGACCGGGGGGAAGCCGAGCTGCGGATCGGGTTCCAGGCCGGCGGGGGGTCCTGGTCCGCGGTGGGCCGGGAGGCGCTGGCGGTGGGCCGGGCCGAGCGCACCATGAATCTCGGGTGGGACGTGACCGCGCAGGGGGAGCGCGGCACGGTCCTGCACGAGATCGGGCACGCGCTCGGCCTGGTTCACGAGCACCAGAACCCGTCCGCCGGGCTGCACTGGGACGACGAGGCCGTCTACGCGGAGCTGGCGGGCCCGCCGAACCACTGGAGCCGGGAGACGACGGACACCAACGTCCTGCGTGCGCTGGACGCCGGGGAGTCCAGGGGCGCGGTGTGGGACCCGTGCTCGGTGATGGCCCTGCCGTTCGGACCGGGGCTGGTGCTGGAGCCGGAGCGGTACCGCGGGGGGCTGCGTCCGGCCGGCACACCCTCCGACCTGGACCGGGAGTTCGTCCTGCGCTGGTATCCGCCGGCCGGCGGGTGCGGGCCGAAGCCGCTGGTGCCGTTCCGGTCGGCGCCACTGGCCCTCGGTCCGGGCGAGCAGGCGGACTTCCGCGTCGAGCCGCCGGAGACCCGCGACTACACCGTGGGCACCTTCGGCGACGCCGACACCGTGCTGGTGGTCTTCGAGGAGCGGGAGGGGGAACCGCGCTTCCTCGCCGGCCACGACGACGGCGGCACCCCGGACAACGCGGCCGTGCGGGTCCGGCTGGTCCGCGGGCGCCGCTACGTCGTCCGGGTCCGTCTGTACTCCACGTGGGGGTCGGGGCAGACGGCGGTGATGTGCTGGTGAGGGCATGCGGAGGGGACAAGCCATAGTCCGGCACCGGGGGAGTGGTCGCGGACGTCACCCACGGGGGAGGTGATGTCCGCGACCACGCCACGCGTCCGGGCGCTGGGGGGACCTAGCGCCCGGACGCCTCACCTGCGGCAATGACGTCGTCCACCAGTTCGAGGATGTCCGTGAGCAGACCTCGGAGCCGTTCGACTATCAGGATCAGGCCGGCGGCTTCCAGCTGCGCGAGGTCTTCGGCGCGGGCGTGGTCGAGGTCGCGGCGGACGCAGTCGCTGCGGGCGCGCCAAAGATCGGTGAGGGGCCCTGGTGGGGGCTGAGCCGCCCCCGGGCTGTCGGAGGATGCCATCTGTGCAGTTCGCGGGAGACGTCACCTCAGCCAGGAGAAGTGAGGCGAGTCGACGGGCCACGACCGCAAGACGATCAACCGGATCGAGCAGGGCACGCACCCGACGTCCATCGACCACCTGCCACTCATCGCCGACGCCCTCGACGTGCCCCTCGCCGGCCTCGTCCGCTGAAGGCCCGGCCCGGCCGGGTGCACCGGCCGGGCCGGTGTGCTGTCAGCCCTTCGGCGGGACGATGAACCCGCGCGCGGCCCTGGGCTCCGGGTCACGCGACGTCGGCTGCTGCGCTTCCCTCCACGCCGCGACCAGCTGTGCGTACCGCGGGTCGATCCACTCGGAGTTGGGCATGTGGCCTCCCTTCAATGCGCGCTGTGCGTCAGCGCGGTGGATGCGCGCAGCTCGGCCAGCCGCCGCTGATACAGCGGGCCGGCCGCGTGAGCCCCGCGCGCCTCGCTGGGCGTCGACTGCTCGATGAGGTGATGAGCGAGCGCCTTCAGGTGAGCTGACCACGCGACGACGTGCTGCTGAGCGGGCCGACCGCACTCTTGCGGCTCTCCAGGCAGACACAACGGCAGCTGCGGGCCGAGCTTGTTGGCCGCGTGCCGCACGTACACGGCGATCATGGTCCACTCCTCCTCGGTCCGATGGATGTTGTTCTCGTCCTCCCAGCCCCACGGGCCGAAGTCGTCGCCGTGATCGTCCATGCGCGCACTCCTGATCATCGAAGCGGGTCAAACCGACGCGTCGATGGTAGGCGCGTCCGGGGCGCCGCCGGCCTCCTGCGGGTCGCAGTGCCCCACAGAGGGGACGCACGGCCCGCACGGGCCGCACATGGGCAGGAACTGCGGCGGGGTGCAGCGTGCGGCGCCAGGACCGTGCACACCCTCGATGGCCGCGGCAACGGCGGTCATCTGTGGACCGCCCCAGATGTCCGCGAGCGGGGTGTTGAGGACGTTGCCCATCGAGAGGAAGCGCCCCAGCACGCACGGGCTCACGGTGCCGTCCGGCAGGATCGCGCACTTCTCATGTGCGCAATGCCCGCAAAGATCGTTGATAGTCGGCGCTGCCCCCTGGCCGGCCCGGCCGAAGGCGCGGATACGGTCGCCGCCCACCTGCTGGACACCGAGGCCAGTGAGGTCCTGTACGGCTTCCTGCACACGCTGGCCTTGGCGCGTGGCGACGACTCCGCCCCGCAACGGGATGCCGAGGTCCAGCGCCTTCTGGATGTTCGCGCGCGTCTTGCGGTGCGAGCCTCGGAGCTGCGTCACCTGGTCGTGCTCTTCGGGGGCGTCGGAGTAGTAGGACGTGGCGAGCTTGACTCCGCACCGCTGGAACGCGTCCCAGAGGTTCTCCCCGATGTGGGTCATGTTCGAGAAGACCTCGATGCCGAGACGGCGGCCGTGGGCGTGCTCGATGAGTTGGGGAAGGTTGGGATAGAGCGTGGGCTCGCCGCCGATGAACTGGACGTCCAGCGTGCCCATGTCGGCGAGTTGGTCCAGGACGTTCACCCACTCCTGGACGGTCATGGTGCCGTGGGTGCCCTTGGGGCCGGAGTCCGCGTAGCAGTGCGTGCAGTTCTCGTTGCACAGTCCGGTGATCTCTAGCCACGCGAACTTCAGCAGGCTTTGGGCAGCACTCATCCCTGCACTTCCTTCCTGTTGGCGTGTGCGGGTGGTGGGCCCGCCGCCGGGACGGGGGTGCCGGCGGCGGACCCTGCGACCTCCCCTCCAGGGGGTCGGCGAGGCCGCGGTTCAGGGGTTACTTCACGGGGTATCGCTGCTGCCGGGACGGCGGGCACGGCGTGGGGCAGATGTAGATGGTGCTGCTCACGCCACTCCCGGTCTCCACGGCGACCTTCAGCGGTTCACCCTTGATCTGCTCGTCGCAGCGGGCGCAGATCATCGGCGGGCCGCCCTTACCGTGCGGACCAAGCGGAGGCCCGTGGGGCACCGGGTGTGGTCGTCCACGCACTGCTCGCACGACTGGCCGTGCTCCACCACTGCCTTCAGCGCTTCCCGCTCCGCGCACCGGCGGCACGCGCGCGGGAACCAGCTGGTGCGGCTGTCGATGCGGCGGATCGAGCGCTCGCCGAGGTCGAGCGGGCCGATGGTGGTGAGGTCTTCGCCGTCCCATGCCCAGGCGAGGCCGCGGGCCTGGCGCTCCGTGAGGGTGTTGTACGGGAGCACCGGGAGGAGGGCGAGCGGGTGGAAAGTGGTCGTCATCCGGCCTGACCCTCTCCGATGCGCGGGCCGAAAGCATCCGCGATGGCGGCGGCCAGGGCGTCCGGGTCGGTGAGCCAGCCGTCCTCCCCCGGGCAGACCCGCCAGTATGGCCCCGGTCCTTCCGTGCGGCGCGACGGCGGGATCATCAGCGCGGCGCCGCGCCCGAGTGCCGTCGTGTTCACGACGGTCCACTTGTCGGCGGTACCAGCGGGGACGAAGTAGTGGACGACGCCCGCGGCGGTAAGGGGGTCTTCGATGGCGGCGCCGCAGCGGGGGCCGAGGATGGCGAGTGCGGCGAGGCCGACGCTGCGGGGGACGCGGATGGCATCCCAGCCGTGTCCGGCGTCGTACAGGGTGGCGGCCCCTGCGGCGGACGGTAGTCGCGTACTCGGCATCGCGGTTCTCCTCGGCGCTCTGATCGGGTGCGAACCAGAGTGGCCCTGATGCAACGTCACATCGAGGACTTGTAGCGGACTCTTGTCCGCACCGAAGAGGACTTTCTATGCGCTGAATGGGCGCCCGTTGCCCAACCAGAGGACTTGGCCGCACACTTACCCAGTACGGGCCCGGACCGTGGAGGTGCTGCTGTGGCCGCGACAGGAAACCATCGGCTCAAGGCGGCCAGGATCGCCGCCGGTTACCACTCTCAGCAGGCACTCGCCGACGCGCTCGGCGTCGGCGTCCGACAGGTTCGCCGCTGGGAGTCCGCCAGCCCACCGTGGCCCCACCCCGAGCAGGAGCAGGCCCTCACCCGGCTCCTCGGACAGGACATGGAGGCCCTCGGGTTCGCCCCGCAGGCCGGCGCGCCCGTCGACCGGGCCCGGCGCACCGTACTCGCCGCGGGCACCGCAGCGGTCGGGCTCGCCACCATCCCCACCCAGGCTGTCGCCATGCAGCCAGCGACCGCGGCCGACGACTACGAGGCCGTCACCCGCTCCCACCGGCGCCTGTACTGGTCCGTCGCCCCGGCCCCCCTTCACTCCGCGGCGGTCGCGCACGCCACCCTGGGCTGCGCGCTGCTCCCCGAGGCTGCGGGGCAGACGCGCGCGCGGATCGCCGCGGCGCTCGCCGAGACCCTCCTCCTCGCCGGCCGGATCGAGTTCTTCGACATGCGCGAGTCCGACCGCGCCGGCAGCACCCTGCTCCGCGCGCTCCAGGCCGCCGGCGAGGCCGACGACGTGCTCCTCGGCGCCGCGATCTTGGCGCACACCGCGTTCATCCCGGCATGGGCGGGTGAGCGGGATGCCGCAGTGGAGCGGATGACGGCCGCGCGGACCTACGCCCGGCGCGGGGCAGCATCGGCGGAGCTGCTGGCGTGGCTGGACGCGGTGGAAGCGGAGTGCGAGACCCGCTGCGGCAACACTCGCACTGCGCTGCACCTGATCGGGCACGCCGAGGACGTCCTCGCGCGCGGCAGCGAACACCAGTCACCCGAGTGGCTGGACTGGTTCTCGTCCGTGCGCCTGGCGGCGTTCAAGGGCAACACCCAGCTGAAGGCCGGGCATCTCCCGCAGGCCCGGACCACGCTCCTCGGTGTCCTCGACGCGCTCGGCCCGTCGGAGGAGAAGCAGAGCGCGGTCGTCCTCGGCGACCTGGCCGCCGTTGAGGCTGCGGCCGGGGACCCGGAGGCCGCCTGCGGGTACGCGGTCCGCGCGCTCGATCAGCTGGAACGCACGTGGTACGCGATGGGCATGGACCGGGTGCGGGAGGTACGGCGCGCTCTGGCGCCGCACCGGCACGAGCGCTGTGTCCGCGACCTGGACGACCGGCTGTACGGCTGGTCTACGACGGTCAGCGCGCTTGCGCGTTGAACTGAGCGATCAACCCGGACAGTTCGAGGAGGCTCTCGACCCTGAAGGTCGGGAGCTTCTCTGCGTCCTCGCTGCTCCACTGAATCGTCGCCCACGGGCCACGCCGCACCAGCGCGGTGTGCATGCCGGCAGCGGCGGCCGGGCGGATGTCGTTGTCGATGCGGTCGCCGACGTACAGCATCTCGTCCACCTCGGCCGGAACGTTCTCGGCGACCCGGTCGAAGAACGCGCGATCCGGCTTCGAGGCGCCCCAGTCGTCCGAGGTTCCGATCAGGTCCACGTCGTTGGCGAACAGCTCGCGCAGGATCCGGCCGGCGCGGACCGTCTGGTTCCCGGCGATGCCGAGCCACAGCCCGTCCGCACGGAGCGCAGCGAGCGCGTCACGGACGTCGGGGTACAGGTCGGATTCGCCGAAGTGCTCCGGCTTCCCCGCGGCAGCGCGCTTCTCCCGCTCGGCGTACAGATCGAAGCCGGGCCGGAACTCCTGGAACGTCTCGCGGTAGTCGCGGCCCTGGGCGATGACGGCGCCGAACATCGCCGCGAAGGTGTGGCGGGGAACGCCGAGCCAGTCGGCCCAGGTGCCGTACTCGGTCGTCTCGTCCACGAGGCACTCGCCCACGTCGAAGATCACAGCGCGAATCATGGGATCAGAGTACGGGCCTGCCAATACGCTGGTGGCATGTCCCCCGATCCCGCCGTCTCTGGCCCCGTGCGGCCTGCCGCGGTCGTGAACGAGGACATACGTCGGCTGGCGCGCGCGGCGTGGGGCCGGCCGTACGCCAGCGCCGAGCCCGCTCGGTACAACGCGCTGCTCGCGGAGTGGGCAGCGGCCGACCGCGCCCGGATCTTGCCCGCGGCCTAACGGTACTGGCGGCGCGGCCGGTCCAGCGCTGGCGAGCCCTGCGCGGTGCTGTTGCTGGGGGCCGGGTCTGGGGCGCCATCCGGGCGGCAGACCAGCATTCGGGCCCCATGACGGCGTCTGGAGGGACTACCCGTCCGGGCATGTCGGCCCAGCCGGACCGCGCTCGCCTGTCGCGCCGGTGTCGCCCTTCGCACCCTGCGGCTCCTGCGGGCCAGCCGGACCCGCCGGCCCCTGCGCGTCTTCACCTGCGCCCTCAGTGTTCGGACATCGCCCGCCAGCGTCGACACCGCAGTGCCGCACCGGGCCGTCTCCGCCGCCAGCCGGCGGGCCGTGCGGTCGCGGTCGCGGTCGCGGTCGACGAGGGCGTACACGACCGCGATCGCACCGCCGACGAACAGCAGGACCGCGACGGCCCACGGCAGACGCCGAGGAGGCGGACCGGCGCGGCACCGCCGTTGCGCCGGGCTCTACGACGCGGCCCGCTCGGCGGCCGGGGCGCCCGAGTCGGGGTGGGCCAGGCCCAGGTGGTCGCGCAGGGTGGTGCCCTCGTAGTCGGCGCGGAAGACGCCCTGTTCCTGGAGGAGCGGCACCACCTTGTCGGCGAACGGGTCGAGGCCGCCGGGGGTGATGTGCGGGACGAGGATGAACCCGTCGGAGGCGTCCGCCTGCACGAACTCGTTGATGGAGCGGGCGACGCTCTCCGGGGCGCCGACGAAGGTCTGCCGGTTGCCGGTGTTGATGACCAGGTCGCGGATGGACCACTTGTTGGCCTCGGCGAGCTGCCGCCACTCGCGGGCGATGGCGACCGGGTCCCGGTACATCCGCACCTGGGCACGGCCCCGGGAGATGTGCTCCTCGCTCACCACCGGGTCGACGTCGGGCAGCGGTCCCTCCGGGTCGTACGCCGACAGGTCGCGGTTCCAGACGAACTCCAGGTGCTTGAGGGCGGTGGCCCCGCTGACCTGCTGCCTGCGCACCTCGCGGGCGAGTTCCGCGGCCTCGGCGTCGGTGTCGCCGAGCACGAAGGTCGCGGCGGGCAGGATGAGCAACTGGTCCGGGCGGCGGCCGTACTTGGCGAGCCGGCCCTTGACGTCGGCGTAGAACGCCCGGCCCTCCGCCAGCCCGGCGTACCTGCTGAAGATGGCGTCCGCGCCGGAGGCGGCGAACTCGCGGCCCTCGTCCGAGTCGCCCGCCTGGAAGATCACCGGGCGGCCCTGCGGGGAGCGCGGCACGTTGAACCGGCCGTGGATGTCGAAGTGCTGCCCCTGGTGGACGAAGGCGCCGGCCTTGGCGTCCCGCAGGAAGGTGCCGGTGGCCTGGTCGGCGAGGATCTCGCCGGCGCCGAAGGAGTCGAAGAGCTCGTTGGCGGTGGCCAGGAACTCCTTGGCCCGCGAATAGCGTTCCTCCTGCGGCAGGAAGCCGCCGCGGCGGAAGTTCTCACCGGTGAAGGCGTCCCAGGAGGTGACGACGTTCCAGGCGGAGCGGCCGCCGGAGAGGTGGTCGAGGCTCGCGAACTGGCGGGCCACCTCGTAGGGCTCGTTGAACGTGGAGTTGATGGTGCCGGTCAGCCCGAGCCGGTCGGTGACGGCGGCGAGGGCGGCCAGCACGGTGAAGGTGTCCGGGCGGCCGACCACGTCCAGGTCGTATATCTTCCCGCCCTGTTCGCGCAGGCGCAGCCCCTCGGCGAGGAACAGGAAGTCGAACTTGGCGCGTTCGGCGGTGCGCGCGAAGTGCGCGAAGGAGTCGAACTCGATGTGGCTGCCGGCGGCCGGGTCGCTCCACACGGTGGTGTTGTTGACGCCGGGGAAGTGGGCGGCCAGGTGGATCTGCTTCAGCGGCTTGCTCATGGTCGTACGGTCCTCCGGCTCAGACGGCGGTGGCCGCTGCTGCGGCGTAGCGGTTGGCGGGGCGGGCGAGGCCGAGCAGTCCGCGCAGGGTGTCCGCCTCGTAGGCGGTGCGGAAGCGGCCCCGGCGCTGGAGTTCGGGCACCAGGTCTCGGCTGACGCGGGGCAGGTCGTGCCCGGCGACGGCGGGCCGCAGCCGGAAGCCGGTCAGCCCGGCCGCCGCGAACTCCTCCAGCAGGTCGGCCAGTTCGGCGGCCGTACCGGTGAAGATCCGGGCGTCGCCGGTGTACGGCTCCCCCGCGAGCGCGTCCAGCCGCTCCCGCCGGGCCGCGGCCGCGGCGCGGCTGTCGTCCAGGAAGACGAGGAGGTCTCCGAAGAGGTGCAGGGCCTGACCCGCCCGTCCGGCCGCCTCCTGCTCGGCGCGGATCTCGGCGACGATCGCCCGGGCCTGCTCCGGGTCGTGCGGGGTGACGTACCCGAGGTCGGCCTGGCGGGCGATCAGCCGGTACGGCAGGGTGCGGTGGCCGAGGGCGGTGACCAGTGGCTGCCCCTGGGGCGGGCGGGGCGTGATGGAGGGGCCCTTGACGCTGAAGAAGCGGCCCTCGAAGTCGATGTAGTGCAGCTTGTCCCGGTCGATGAAGCGGCCCGTCGCCCGGTCGCGGATCTCGGCGTCGTCCTCCCAGCTGTCCCAGAGCCGGCGCACGACCTCCACATGGTCGGCCGCCTCGTCCAGCAGGTCGCCGACCAGTTCCTGGGCGTCCGGGCTGTCGGGGGCCTCGATGCGGCCGATGGTGCGGCGGCCGAAGTGGGCGGCCTCGTCGGGGCGGGCGCTGATGCGGACCCGCAGGCCCGCGCGGCCGGTGCTGACGTAGTCGAGGGTGGCGATCGCCTTGGAGATGTGGAACGGCTCGGTGTGCGTGGCCACCACGGTCGGGACCAGGCCGATGTGCCGGGTGAGCGGGGCGACGCGGGCGGCGACGAGAACGGCGTCGAGCCGGCCGCGGACCTGGTCGGTGCGGTCGTCGGGCTCCAGCAGGCGCGAGGACTGCGGGCCGAGGCCGTCCTCGAAGGTCACGAAGTCGAGCAGCCCGCGTTCGGCCTCGGCGACCTGGTCGGCCCAGTATCCGGCGGTGAACAGGTCCCCGGGGCGGGCGACCGGCTCGCGCCAGGAGGCGGGATGCCAGCCGGTGCCGTCCAGGGCGACGGCGAGGTGGAGGTGGTCGGGGTCGCGGGAGTCGGGTGCAGAGGACACGAGTCGGTGGCCTTCCTGGGTGTCCGTACGAGGGCATGCCGGACACACCGGTGACGGGGTACGGCGGGGGGCGCGGCGGTGCGGGAGGCCCGCACGGCCGGCGGGACCGGAGGAACCGGGGACTGACCGGGGAAAGGGGCGTCAGGGGCGACAGAGCGCGCCGGCCACGCGCAGGAGGTCGATGTGGGGCCGGGAGTGCAGCACGGCGGAGCGGGCGGTGCTCAGGACGCGGGCACACGGGACGCGCCTCGGGTCCTCGGTCATGTCCGCCACCTCCGTCCACCGGGCTCGGCGGGCCGCCTGCGCGGCGCCTTCGCGCATCTCGTCGTGAGTCACAACGTCCTTGCCCCGCCGTGTGTTCCCGGCCGTGGTCCGCGGCTCGGGCATTTTTTTCCGTCCGCCGTCAGGAGTCGCTGAGCGGCAGGCCGGGCGGGTTGACCCGGGACGTGGCCACGGCCTCGTCGGAGAGGTTGTAGGCGGCCAGCCACTTGGCGTACTGGCCGCTCTTGATCAGGTGGTTGACGGCGTCCGCGATGGGTTTCGCCAGGCCGCTGTTCTTCTTGGTGGTGGCCGCGATCAGCCCCTGGAGGCTCGCACCCGCCCCGGAGTAGGTGCCCGCGCTGCGGGTGGGGGCGGGCGAGGTGGCGGTGCGGGTGACGTGGTAGGCGACGCCGGGGTTGGCCGCGAAGTAGGCGTCGATCCGGCCGCCGGTCAGCGCCAGGTAGGTGGCGCTCTTGCCGGCGTAGTGCTTGACCGTGAGGGTCTTGCCCTGCGCCTTCAGCTTCCGCTGCCACTCCAGGAGGATCCTCTCCTGGTTGGTGCCGTTGTCGACGGCGACGGTCTTCCCGGCGAGGTTCTCGTAGTCGCCGTCGAAGTTCCAGGTGCTCTTCTTCAGCACCTCGAAGCCCACGTTGTCCTTGCGGTAGGAGGCGAAGTCGTACTTCCTCTTGCGCTCCTCGGTATCGGTGATGTTGGCGAAGCCGACGTCGGCCTTGCCGCTGTCGATGCCCACGAACATGTTCTCCCAAGTGGCGTTGGACAGTTCGGGCTTGAGCCCGAGGACCGCGGCGACCAGACGGCCGAGGTCGGGCTCGGCGCCGGTGAGGGTCTTCTGGTCGCCGCCGATGTAGGCGAGCGGCGGGAAGCCGTCGGGCAGCGCGCCCACGACGATCTTCAGGGTGCCGCTCCGGCGGACGGCCGCGGGCAGTTCGGCGTTGAGGGCCTTGACCTCGGGAACCTTCAACTCGACCGGTTTCGCGGCCCCGTTGGACACCCGGCCCACGGTCACCGTGCCGGCGGCGTCGGTCGTGGTGGCCGCCTCGCTGTCGCCGCCGCAGGCGGCGAGGGTCCCGGCGAGGGAGGCGACCACGGTGGCCGCGGCCAGGGCGCGGGTCAGGCTGCGTCGGAAGGGGTGGCTGGGCATGGCGGTCCTTGTCGTTCGGTGGTGCGTCGGTCGTCGGGGGCGGGTCACAGGACCCGGGCGAGGAAGTCGCGGGTGCGTTCGTGCCGGGGGTGGTCCAACACCTCGGCGGGCGGGCCCTGTTCGGCGATCCGGCCGCCGTCGATGAACACGATCCGGTCGGCGACCTCGCGGGCGAAGCCGATCTCGTGGGTGACGATCAGCAGGGTGGTGCCGCTGGTGGCGAGGTCCTTGATGACGGAGAGGACCTCGCCGACGAGTTCCGGGTCGAGCGCGGAGGTCGGCTCGTCGAAGAGGATGATGCCGGGGCGCAGCGCGAGGGCGCGTGCGATGGCGACCCGCTGCTGCTGGCCGCCGGAGAGGGTGCGCGGGTAGGCGCCGGTGCGGTCGCCCAGGCCGACCCGGGTGAGCAACTCCCGTGCGAGCTCCCGGGCTTCGGGTCTGCCGAGGCGGCCGGTGGCGACGGGGGCGGCGGCCACGTTGTCGAGGACGGTCAGGTGCGGGAAGAGGTTGAAGTTCTGGAAGACGAACCCGATCCGGCCGCGCTGGGCGAGGATGGCGCGCTCGCCGAGTTCCTTCAGCCGCCCGCCCACGCGCCGGACCCCGATGAGTTCACCGCCGACGCTGACGTGGCCGATGTCGGGTTTCTCCAGGTGGTTGACGACCCTGAGCAGCGTGGACTTGCCCGATCCCGAGGGCCCGATGACGACGGTGACCTCGCCGGGGCGCACGGTCAGGTCGATGCCGTCCAGGACGCGGTGGGTGCCGTACCACTTGTGGACGTCGTGCACCTCCAGCGCGGCCGGGGCCGCCTGCGCGGTGGCGGTGGCGGTCATACGGCGGCCTCCTTGCGCAGCCGGGCCCGGAATCCGGAGAGGCCGGCGCGTGCCTTCTGCAACGGGGTCGGCGGCAGGGCGCGGGTGGCGCCCCGGGCGAAGTACCGCTCGACGTAGTACTGGACGACGGACACGGCGCTGGTCAGGATCAGGTACCAGACGGTGGCGACGAGGAGCAGCGGCACGATGTCGCCGGGGTAGGTGCTGCCCATGGTCTGCACCGAGCCGAACAGGTCGAGCAGGGACACGTAGAACACCAGGGACGTGCTCTTGACCAGGCCGATGAGCTGGTTGACGTAGTTGGGCACGATGGAGCGCAGGGCCTGGGGAAGGACGATCCGGGTGAACTGGTAGCCCTTGGGCAGGCCGAGCGCGGCGGCCGCCTCGTGCTGGCCCTGGTCGACGGAGAGCAGCCCGCCGCGCACCACCTCGGCCGCGTACGCCGCCTCGTTGAGGCTGAGCCCGATCACGGCGACGGTCATGTCGGTGGCGAGCCTCGACTCGTCGAAGGTGACGAAGGCGGGCCCGAAGGGGATGCCGAGGCTCACCGTCTTGTACAGCGCGGAGAAGTTGTAGAGGAAGATCAGTACGACGATCAGCGGCACCGAGCGGAACAGCCAGGTGTAGGTCCAGCCGACGGCGCGCAGCACCGGGCTGCCGGACTGCCGCGCGAGGGCCAGCAGCACGCCGCCGAGGAGCCCCAACGCGGCGCTGAGCGCGGCGACTTCGAGGGTGACGAGCAGCCCGTCGAGGACGGTGGGCCGCAGGAACCAGTAGCGGAAGCGGCCCCATTGGTAGAAGGGGTTGGTGGCCAGGCTGTGCGCGATCTGTGCGACGAGCACCAGCACGACGGCGGTGGCGATCCACCGCCCGGGCCGGCGCAGCGGCTGAACGCGCTGTGCGGTGAGGGGTGTTGGCGGGGACTGGGCGGGCGGCGTCTCGGCGAGGGAGACGGCGGCGCCAAGGGGTCGGCTCATGGCGGGCTCCGGCGAAGGACGGGACGTCCCGCGCGCGACGGACCGCACGCGGCCCGCCGCGGGAGCGCGGGCCCGCGGCGCGTCGCGACACACGGGAGACGAAACGGAGTTGATCCGGGAAGACGGCGAGCGGGGCCTGCGACTGCCGGGGCGGGAAGGTGCGGATTCAGCCCCGGCGGCCGGTGGCGGCGCCCGGCGCGGTACACAGCGCGCTGCTGACGCGGAGCAGGTCGACGGCGCGGTCGGCGACCAGCGCGGGGCGCGGCGGTACGCAGCCCTGGGGGCGGCTCGGGGCCGTCCTGCCGGCTGCGTACATGGCGTCACCTGTCACTGTCGCGGCCCCGTGGGGCCTCCGCGCTTACCGAAGTCGTCGTCCGGTCCGGTCGTCACCTGGGGCACCCCACCGCGTCGCGAGGGTTGCCGGTCAGCGAGCCAGGGCTTGGCGCTGACGCTCATGACCGTACTTGAGCCGCAAGTAAGGCAGCCGGCGCCGCGAATGTCAACGTCCGTCCGCCTGTTGGACAGAGTCGGGGCCCCTCTCACCTGCGAGGAGCGTCCGGGGAGCCGGTCGCGTGGGCCGCCCAGTCCAGGATCTGGACGGCGGCTCCGGCGGCCTCCAGACCCCGGCAACTGTCCTGGTGGCGGCGGGCGATGCCGTCGAGGTCGAGGTGGCGGCCGAAGGCGGGGTGGGCGGTTAGCCGGCGGGCGTAGCCCCACAGGGCCCGGTGCTCGGCGACGCGCTGCACGGCGTGGGCGTCGAGGTGGCAGCGGTGCACCGTGTCGAGCCGTACCAACGAGACCCACAGCTCGATGTCGGCGGCGGTGAGCCGGCCGTCGGCGAGGTACTCCTCCCCCGCCAGCCGCCGTTCCAGACGGCCGAGGGTGTCCAGCAGCACGTCGAGCGCGGCGGTCCGTTCGGCCGGGCCGGCACCGGCCGCTCCGGCGCGCTGGGCGGCGTCCTCGATGCCCTCGCCGCACATCCGCTCGACGGCCTCGATCACGGACTCCAGGCCGGGCGGGAACAGCGGGCCGCGGCCGGTGCGCGGGAAGCGGTCCAGGTCGCGCAGGATGTCGGGGGCGTGGTTGCTGACGATCCGTCCGGACCAGTCGTCGCTGAGCACGGGGGCGAGCGCCGGGCCGGTGTAGTGGTGGGCGCCGGCCTCGTACAGCGGGCGCAGCACGGCGTGGCCGCCGTCGTCGCCGTCCGGGAGCGCGGGCAGGAAGGTGACCGGACAGCTGTCGTCCAGGCCGAGCAGGGTGTGGCCGACGGCGAGGCGGAGTCCGGCGGGACAGGCGGTGGACAGATGGAGCCGGTAGCGGTGGGCCACGGCGTAGTGGCCGCTGCGCGCGTCCCGGCCGAGCCTGCCCCGGAACAGGGGCGCGGCACCGCGCTGGGCGGGCGGGACGGCGGCGAGCGGAGCGATGGTCATGCGTCTCCCCGGGTCGTGGGCGTGCGAGGGGCGCGTCGGCAAGGGCCGTCACAGGGTGGCGGCGGAACCGCCGGAGGCTTGGTGCGGCGCGGGCCCCGGGTCCGTGGGACCCCGCCCGGACTCAGCGCCGGGCGCCGATGGCGCTGCAGACGCGCAGCAGGTCGATGTGCCGTCGGGAGGTGAGCAGCGGGGTGCGCGGCGGCGTCCGGCCCGCTCGGCCGACGACCGCTTCGAGGCGCGCCATGATTCCCTACCTGTTCACTAGGATTCCCTCCCAGGAGTGTCGATCCCGCCGGGCACGGCGTCAAGGGGGTTTCCACCGATGGGACCGCGGGCGGGTCCGGGCCGGGGTCGCCGGGACCGGGACGCAAGGGACGCGCGGCGATCGGGACCGGGACCGCCGGGGGCCAGGGCGCACTGGCCTCGACGCGGACAGGGGCGTGCCCGCCGAGGCCGGGACGCGCGGGACGCGAGGCGATCGGGACCGGAGGCTACTGGGGCCGGAACGCGCGGGACACGAGGCGGACGGGACCGGGACCGCCGGGGGGCCAGGGCGCACTGGCCGCGACACGGACAGGGGCGTGCCCGCCGAGGCCGGGACGCGCGAGACACGAGACGGTCGGGACCGGAGGCCACGGGGGCCGGAACGCGCGGGACGTGAGACGGACGGTCGGCGGCTCGGGGTCTCTGGAGATATCGCGGCGCACGGGGGGCCCGACCTCAGTTTTTTGCGTGGGCGGGCGGTGGAGCGGCACAAGAAACGGTGATTTTGCGGCAGGTGGGGGCATCACGGACCATGGCCGAGTCCCGGCGATCCCGGGGCATCGGCTTGATGAGAGGCGCACCACCCATGCACGTCACCGGAACCGCATCCCCGTCGGCTCCGGCCCCCTCGGAGAACCCCGCGGTTCCCGGCGAGGACCCCCACGGCGGTGCCGGCCGGCACGCCCGCCGGTTCGGGCTCCCCGTGGCCACCGCCCTGGTCATGGGCAACATCATCGGCGGGGGCATCTTCCTGCTCCCCGCCTCCATCGCCCCCTACGGCACGGTCAGCCTGGTCGCCTTCGGCGTGCTCACCGTGGGCGCCATCGCCCTCGCCCTGGTCTTCGGCCGGCTCGCCGCGCGCGACCCCCGCACCGGCGGCCCCTACGTCTACGCCCGCGGGGCGTTCGGCGACTTCGCGGGCTTCCTCGCGGCCTGGTCGTACTGGATCACCACCTGGGTGTCGAACGCGGCCCTCGCGGTCGCCGCCGTCGGCTACCTGGACGTGCTGATCCCGGTCGGCGGCCACCGCTGGACCGCGTGTCTGGCCGCGCTGGTGATCCAGTGGCTGCCGGCGCTCGCCAACTTCGCGGGCACCCGCTACGTGGGCGCCGTGCAGGTGGTCTCCACGGTGCTGAAGTTCGTGCCGCTGCTGCTCGTCGCGATCGGCGGGCTGTTCTTCTTCGATCCCTCCCGGCTCGGGCCGTTCAACTCCAGCGGCCACGGCGCGATCGGCGCGGTGTCCGCCTCCGCCGCGCTGCTGCTCTTCTCCTACCTCGGGGTGGAGTCCGCCGCGGTCAGCGCCGGTGAGGTCAAGAACGCCCGCCGCAACGTGGGCCGCGCGACCGTCATCGGCACCGCGGGCGCCGCGCTGGTCTACCTGCTGGGCACGCTGTCCGTGTTCGGCACGGTCCCGCACGACCGCCTGGTGCACTCCACCGCGCCCTTCTCGGACGCCGTGAACGCGATGTTCGGCGGCAACTGGAGCGGCTGGGCCGTGGCGCTCGCCGCGCTGGTGTCGATGATCGGCTGCCTGAACGGCTGGACCCTGCTCAGCGCCCAGACCCCGTACGCCGCCGCGCGCGACGGGCTCTTCCCGGCCGCGTTCACCCGGCGCCGCCGGGGCGTGCCGACGGTCGGCGTCGGCGTCACCGTGGTGCTCGCCTCCCTGCTGACCGCGTACAACTACCTGTCCGGCTCCGGCAAGGTCTTCGAGGTGCTGGTCCTCGTCACCACCTTCACGGCGACCGTGCCGTACCTGCTGGCCACCGCCGCGCAGCTGTTCCACCTCGTCTCCGGCCGGGCCGCGTCGGTGGACCGGGGGCGGCTGGTGCGGGACTCGGTGATCACCGTGGTCGCGGCCGTGTTCTCGATCTGGCTGATGGCGGGCGCCGGCTACGCGGCGGTGTACCAGGGCGCGCTGTTCCTCTTCGTCGGCGTGCTCGTCTACGCGGTGATGGCGGCCCGCCGCGGCCGTCGCGCGGAGCCGGTCGCCGAGTAGCGCGCCCGGCCGGTCACGCCCCGGCGAGGCCGGCCGCCTTGGCCTGGAGCAGCCGGCGGCATCTCAGCGTCTCCACCGACCACGACCACGCGGAGGGTGACGGCTCCCGCCGGCTGTACGACTGGGCGCGGCCCGCACGGCGGGGCTTGCTACCGGCCGCAGGCCCGGCCCGCAAGGCGGTGCTTGCTACCGGCCGCGAGCCCGGCGGAAGCGGTCCAGGCCCTCGGCCAGGCCGACCACCGGGTCGGGGTAGTCCAGCGCGGCCCGTACCCCGCCGGGCAGTTTCCACGGCTCGTGGACGGCCGGGCCGGCGACGCCGCCGAGTTCGGGCACCCAGCGGCGCACATAGGCGCCGTCGGGGTCGTACCGCCTGGCCTGGAGGACGGGGTTGAGGACCCGGTTGGGGCGGGTGTCCGTGCCGGTCCCGGCCATCCACTGCCAGTTGAGCTGGTTGTTGGCGATGTCGCCGTCGACCAGCCAGTACAGGAAGTGGGCGGCACCGATCCGCCAGTCGACGTAGAGCGTCTTGGTCAGGAACCCGGCGGTGAGCAGCCGGGCCCTGTTGTGCATCCAGCCCTCGTGGCGCAGCTGCCGCATCGCCGCGTCGATCACCGGGTAGCCGGTACGGCCCTGCCGCCACGCCTCGATGTCGTCCCGCGCGGTGCGCTCCGTGCGCCAGTGGTCGCCCTTGGTGCGGTAGTCGGCGTGCGCGGCGGCGGGGCGGGCGGCGAGGACCTGGCGGTGGAAGTCGCGCCAGGCGAGCTGCCGTACCAGTGCCTCGGCGCCCGGGCCGCCGTGGCGGCGGGCCCGGTGGACCAGCTCCACCGGGGACAGGGTGCCGAAGTGCAGATGCGCGGAGAGCCGCGAGGTGGCGTCGGCCGCCAGGTCGTCGTGGGTGTCGGCGTAACCGGCCAGGCCCGCGCGCCAGTAGGCGGTCAGCCGTGTGCGGCCCTCGCTCTCGCCGCCCCTCGGCAGGGCCGGTGAGACACCGGTGACGGCATCGCGGTCCGGCGGCCGTTCGCCCGTCACCCGGTCCGGTACGCGCACCCGGCGCGGGGCGGTCAGGGCCGCGCGCGGACGGACCCGCGCCCAGTGCCGGTAGTACGGCGTGAAGACCGCGAAGTGATCGGAGGCGGCCGGGGTCACCTCGCCGGGGGGCACGGCCACGGTCACCGCGTCGTGCACGATCAGCCGGCGCCCGGCGGCCTCCAGCGCCCGCCGCAGCCGGTCCTCCCGGCGGGTGGCGAAGGCGCTGTGCGCGGCCGCCATGTGCACCTCTCCGGCGTCCGCCTGTGCCGCCACCCCGCACACCTGCGTCACCAGGTCGCCGGAACGCACCACGAGCCGGCCGCCGCGCTCGCGCAGCGCCGTGTCCAGGTCGCCCAGGCAGTCGGCGAGGAAGGCGGTGCGGTTCGGAGCGGCGAACCCGGCCGCCTCGACGGCCCGGTCCCGGACGAACAGCGGGACGACCTCGTCCGCGGCGGCCAGCGCCGCACGCAGCGGCGGATGGTCGTGCAGACGCAGGTCCGAGGTGAACAGGACGACCGCGGCGGCCATGGAGTCAGCCCCCTTCCCGGGGTCGGCGGACGGCACCGTCCCGCGGGGACGCGGTGGGTCCGAAAGAGGTGCGGCCGACCGGAGCGGCGGCGGGGCGGGCGGTGGCGGTGGCGGCACGGCCCGGAGCGGCCATGCGATCAGTGCCCCTCCAGGAGCCCGCGGACGGCACCGTCCCGCGATGACAGGGCGCGACCTGCCAGGGCGCGGACGGGGCGACCCAGCCCGCGGCGGCCGGCGCCGCACACAGCGGCGGACGGTCGCGCGGACACGGGTCCGCCGTGAACAGAACGACCGCGGCGGCCACGGAGTCAGCCCCCTCCCCGGGGCCGACGGACGGCACCCTCCCGCGAGGACCGGACGCGACCCGCCGGGGCGCGGACGGAGCGACCACGCCCACGGCGGCCGGCGCCGCACACAGCGACGGACGGTCGCGCGGACACGGGTCCGCCGTGAACAGAACGACCGCGGCGGCCACGGAGTCAGCCCCCTCCCCGGGGCCGGCGGACGGCACCCTCCCGCGGGGACCGGGCGCGACCCACCAGGGCGCGGACAGAGCGACCCCGTCCACGGCGGCCGGCGCCGCACACAGCGGCGGACGGTCGCGCGGACACGGGTCCGCGGTGAACAGGGTGGCCGCGGCGGCCATGCGGTCAGCCTCCTTCCGGGGCTCGGGACGCGGCGCGGGTGGCGGCGCGCACGATGTTGCGGGCCATGCCGCCGAAGACGACCGCGTGGAACGGCGAGACGCTCCACCAGTACAGGTGGCCGAGCAGCCCCCGGGGATGGAACAGCGCCCGCTGCCGGTAGCGGCAGCCTCCGCCGCCGTCGTCCTCGACCCGCATCTCCAGCCAGGCCAGGCCCGGCAGCCTCATCTCGGCGCGCAGCCTCAGCAGCCGGCCGCGCTCGATCTCCTCCACCCGCCAGAAGTCGAGCGAGTCGCCCACCCGCAGCCGGCGCGCGTCCCGCCGGCCGCGGCGCAGGCCCACACCGCCGACGAGCCGGTCGAGCCACCCGCGTACCGCCCAGGCCAGGGGGAAGGAGTACCAGCCGTTCTCCCCGCCGATGCCCTCGACCACCTGCCAGAGCGCCTCCTGCGGCACGTCGGCGGCGCGTTCGCGCACGTCCGTGTAGAGGCTGCCGCCCGCCCAGTCCGGGTCGGTCGGCAGCGGATCGCTCGGGGCGCCGGGCACGGCGGCGGACGACCAGCGGGTGTCGACCCGGGCCTCACGGACCCGCTGGAGCGCCAGGGCGACGGCCCGGTCGAAGCCGAGGGGGTGGCCGGGCGGGGAGGGCACGTAGCGTTCGATGTCGTTCTCGTGGCAGACGACCTCGTACCGCAGCGACTCCGTCAGCGGGCGCGCGATGGCGGCCGGCACCGGGGTCACCAGCCCGACCCAGTAGCTGGACAGTCCGGGGGTGAGCACCGGTACGCGCAGGATCACCCTGCGGGGCAGGCCGGCGACGGCGGCGTACCGCTGCATCATCTCCAGGTAGGTGAGCACCTCGGGGCCGCCGATGTCGAAGGTGCGGGCGACGTCGGGGGGCAGCCGGGCGCAGCCGGCCAGGAGGCGCAGCACGTCGCGGACGGCGATGGGCTGGATGCGGGTGTGCACCCAGCGCGGGGTGACCATCACCGGCAGCCGCTCGGTGAGGTAGCGCAGCATCTCGAAGCTCGCGGAACCCGATCCGATGACGACGGCGGCGCGCAGCACGGCGGTCGGCACGCCCGAGTCGAGCAGGATGCGGCCGACCTCGGCCCGGGAGCGCAGATGCGGTGACAGCTGCCGCTCGGGGACCCCGGCGGGGGTCAGTCCGCCGAGGTAGACCAGGCGCTCCACCCCGGCCCGCCGGGCCTGCTCGCCGAAGATCCGGGCCGCCTCCCGGTCGGTCCGCTCGAAGTCGCGGCCCGTGCCGAGCGCGTGCACCAGGTAATAGGCCACGTCCATGCCCGCCATCGCCCGCGCCAGGGACCCGGCGTCCGTGACGTCGCCCCGGACGATCTCCACCCGGTCGGCCCACGGGTGGTCGCGCAGTTTGCGCGGGGTGCGGGCCAGACAGCGCACCCGGTACCCGGCGTCCAGCAGTTCCGGCACGAGCCGCCCGCCGAGGTAGCCGCTGGCGCCGGTGACCAGGCAGGCCGGTGCCCCGGCCCGTGCCGTGTCCCGGGCCGCCGGCTCGGTCGTCTCGTCCGCCACGGGTCCGCCCCCGTCCATGCTCGGGTCCCGGTGCGCCGGAGCGCGCTCCCGGGTCTCTCCAGCGTGCTGGCCGCACCGCCGGATGCGGGCCGGGCACGGCGTGGCGATCGGGTGATGTCCGCGCCCGGCGGGTCGCCGCCGGCCGCCCCGGCTCCTTCGGTGCGCGGCGGTCCGGTCCGGCGTGCGCGCCGCGCCGCGTCACTCGCTCGGTTGCAGCGGGCGGCCGTCCGTCACGCCCAGGCGGGCCTGTTCCTCCTCGACGATCGGGCGGGCCGGCTCGGTGTCCGACACGTCGGCCGCGTCCGCCGTGGCCTCGGCGACGGCCCTGCGGCGCGCGTAGGCGTCGAACCGGCGGGTCTTGGTCTCCAGCAGCTTCACCAGGCGTTCGTTCCCGCACCCGCCCCCAGGAACAGGGAAGACTCCCATACGGCCGATCGGCTCGCCCCGCCCCCCGCGCAGCGCGCGCCACGAGGCCGGCGCGGCGCGGTCGACCCGGTCCGTGGCGCGGCGGGGTCCGCGCCGCCGAGCGGCCCGCGGCCGGTCAGCGGCGGATGAGGCCCAGGTCGGTGGCGGCGGCGACCGCGGCGGTGCGCGAGTCGACGCCGAGTTTGGTGTAGACGCGGGCAAGGTGGGACTTGACGGTTCCCTCGGTGAGGTGGAGGCGCCGGCCGACGGCCTGGTTGGAGAGACCGTCGGCGACCAGGGCGAGGACCTCGGTCTCGCGCCGGGTCAGGGCGGTGCCGGGGGCGCGCAGCCGGTTCATGAGCCGCTCGGCGACCGCGGGGGCGAGGGTGGTGCGGCCCGCGGCGGCGGTGCGCACGGCGGCGGCCAGGTCCTCGGGAGGCGCGTCCTTGAGGAGGTAGCCGGTGGCACCGGCCTCGATGGCGGGCAGGGTGTCGGCGTCGGAGTCGTACGTGGTGACGACCACGACGCGGGGCGCGCCGGGCCGGGCGGTGATCAGGGCGGTGGCCTGTGCGCCGCCCATGCCCTTGCCGAACTGGAGGTCCATGAGCACCACGTCGATGTCGCCCGCGGCGGCGCGGGCGACATCGCCGTGGTGCTCATGGACCTCCACTCCGGCAAGGGCCTGGGCCGCGCCCAGGCCACCGCCCTGCTCCCCGCCCGGCCCGGCGCGCGCGCCCCCGTGGCCGCCACCCCCGCCGACTCCGCCCCCCACACCCTGCCCGCCATCGCGG
>NZ_VOGW01000028.1:29938-40764 GCF_007896895.1 Streptomyces misionensis
GCTCTGGGTCCAGGCGGAGTTCCATCAGATCGCCGCCCACGCCGAGCAGGATGCGGCCGTCGTCGCCGACCACCGCCACGTTGGCGCCATGGGGGATCCGCAGTTCGAGCAATCGGGCCCCTGAGGCCGGGTCCCACAGCCGCAGCACGCCGTCGACGTGCCCGGTCAGGACGTGCGGCCGCCCCCTCACGGTGAGAATGGCAAGGGTGACGACTTGGGACCCTTCCCCAGGGACCCGTACCACCGGCGCCGGGGAGGCGCTCAGATCCCACACGGTGATACCGCCGTCGGCGTCTGTGACCGCGGCATGCGGGCGACCGTCGAGGCCGAACGGTGTGATGCCAACGACGGCAGGACCTACCTTTCCGCTCGCGGCCCTCAGGAGATCGGGCTCTCCGGTCAACCTCCACAGCAACAGCTCGCCGTACTCGCTTCCGGCCAGAGCGTACGAGCGTGCCTCCCGGGTCATGGTGGCGAGGGCAGTCACCCTCCCCTGGAAGGCATCGGTGCACCGCACCTGCGTGGCGTCGGTCATGTCCCACAGGGCGAGGCCGCCGCTCATGAACCCGATGACAGTGTGCGCGTGGCCTTTGATCAGGACTTCCGTGGCCGCGCTGGCAGTGGCGCCGAGCTGGGCGCGTGGCCCGTGGACGGTGAATGGAGCTTTGGCTGGGCCGAGAAACGCCTGCGTCTTCCCGGTGCCGGGGTCCTGGAGATAGACCGACATACCTCTGTCCCTGGGCCGTTCGTACCTACGGCCGTATTGCCAGGCCCAGCAGAACAGAAGGGTCCGGCCCTCCACGGTGAGCGGGGCGAGCCGCAACATCTTTTGCTCGGAGTCTCTCTCCGTCTCCCACACCATGGTTCCCCGTTCCACGTCCCAGCTCCGGATAGAACCGTCGGGTGAGGCGGTGATGGCGAACAGGCGTCCGTCCTCGCGCAGTACGGTAAGCGCATAGATCCACGGACCAATGGCTCGCCTGTCCCAAACCGTGGCGGTGGCGCTGCCGACCGCTGACTGCATCGTTGCCAAGGCGGTTTGTCCCCTGTGTGCCTGGACCCCAGGCGTTCCGGTGATGTGCCGTACCCGCCATGGCAGCCATCTCAGTAGAGTCGCCGACAGGTCTGCCAGGCCCGCCCGGGCGGCATCGACGGCGAGGATCTGACGGCGGGCCTGCGGGGTCGCGGCCTCATGACTGCCGAACGAGGCTAAGTAGACGGCACTCGTCGGATGCGGCTCGTCCATCTGGTCATCGGACAGGATGTGTCGCAGCGCGTCCGGGGCCGCGTGCACGAGGAACTCGGGGTCGGCCAGGAGGGCGTTAAGGTCTCCTGCCTCATGGGCATGGCGGGCGGCGTGCACGAGCAGATAGGGGTGGGCCGTCGCCCAGCCGCCCGGTGCGGCCCGGATTTCGGCGAGCAGACGCGCCCACACCGCGCGCGCATGCCGAGCTCCCGGCTCACTGCCGTCGGTGCCCTCCGCGCGCTCGGGACCGCCGGTGACCACGGCGCCCGGGGAGTGCCAGGGCTCGGCCCGGAGGTGATCGGCCAGGCCCTGGTGGAAGAGGCGGTAGACCGTGTTGCCCTCATCGTCGACAGCGGTCCGCAGATAGAACCGTGCCGCTTCGAGCGCGGCGCGCACGTCTTCCAGTGTTAGCTCCTTCGGCGAGGGGGCCGGTGATTCCGGGTCCTCTGCTTCGAGGGCGTTCGGCGCCGGGCCGTCCGGGTCCGCCTGCGGAGCGAGGAAGGCTTCTGTGACGAGCCGGACGATTTCCTCCGGCATGCCTTGGCCATACGCGAAGGCCAAGGCTGCCAGCACCGGGCGCAGCAACACGGCCCCTTCTCCGCGCTGGCGCAGGTCCATCTCCAGGACCTGCCCCAGCCCACGCGGCACCTCCGCCGCCAGCCGCCGGGCGTGTGCCACATTGGTGACGGGCGGACCGTCCAGAACGTGCCGGGCGTACAGTCCGGCTACCAGGAACTCGCCCCAGCCCAGCCGCCTTCCGAACCGCGGGACGAGGACATGCGCCGCCGTCCGGGCGATGGTGTCGGCGGCGGGCTCGCGCTCGGCCGTACCATACTCGGGCGTGGCGGTCAGCAGATCGCGCAGATAGTTGTGGATCTCCTGACGTAGCCGGGGCCTTGGCACCCGGCCGAGGTCCACTACGCCGCCGCTGCGGCGGGCGCTCGCCAGCAGGGCGGTGAAGCGGCTGTCACGGCGCAGGCCCACGAGCAGCCGGACCACGGGCTGTTTGTCCGCGCGCCGCTCACGGCTCAACTGAAGCAGCATATGGCCCAGTCGCTCGGGTTCCTCGGCCTCATCGATCGCATCGACGATCAGGACGGGTGGTCTATCGCGGTCGTGCAGAGCGTCTGCGACACATTCCATGTCCCAGTGGGGGCTGTCTGGCGGGGCCTCCGGCAGCTTCCACTGGCGGGCCACCGCCGCGGCTACTTCGGTCACGGAGCGGTGCCGTGCGTGGACGACAGCGAGGTCGGGCATGGCGGGAATATCGGCGAAGCGCTGCCAGAGATGGCGTGTTTTCTGTCGGAGCTTCGGGTGGGCGGCACACACCACCACACCCAGAAGGGCCGACTTACCGACCCCCGCCTTGCCGGTGACGACGCCCAGTGATGACCTCTGCCCACTTCCGCGCAGCCACCGGCACAGTTTCTGCACTTCCTCCTCGCGCCCCTGGAAGTAGGCGACGTGCGCGGCGCTGGGCACCTGCTGGGCACCGGATGCCCTGCTGGCGAAGTGCACAACGTCGACGGCGTCGTCGAGCGCAGGCAACAAGCGCTCCGGCTCCGGTACGAGGCCGGGCGCCGTACCAGCGAAGGGGGTGACATCGACGGATTCGTCGAGGAGTGCGGTCAGATCGGGATCCAGCTCCAGCCCGGAGCCGAGCTGGGCGCTGTAGCGCGGGTTGCGGAAGAAGCGCAGGTGCGAGAGGTCGGTACCCATCGGGACCCACGAGGAATAGGCATCCTGCGTCCAGCTGCCCTGCGCCAGCCGGGCGACCTCTTTGTTCACCTCGCGGCAGAACTTGTTCAGCGGGATGTACTGCAGCGATTCATGAACCCGCAGTCTCTCCTGGCTGAAGCGGCGCAGGACGTTGACGACTGCGCGGGTCAGGCGGCCGTCGTACGCGGGCGAGTCGCCGGAACTCGCAGCGATCACCCAACCCTTGCGCCGCTCGGCGCGTGCCAGGGCCTGCCATGCGTACGCCGCGGCACGCCCCGAGTAGCAGGTGTCGAGAATGAACAGGGTGCTGGGGCGGTCGTCGTGGTCCTCAACCCACTTGATCCACCCCTCGACGTCTGTGTCGGGCCGCCGCCCGTCTGCCCCTACGACGTACAGGCCGCCACTTCCCTCCTCGGCGAGCACGCCATGGGCGAGAAGGTGGACGATCAGGACGCCGTGCCTGCCTTTGACGGAACTGCGGATAGCGTCCTCAAGGGCATCCGCTGTCATGGCGGGGCCGGCCGGGCCAGGAGGCGTCCCAACACACGTGTAGCCGAACCCCTCCAGGGTCTCTCGGAGGTCATGGGCGTAGGCCTCGGCGAAGTCCAGGCGGGGCAGCTCCTCCAACGACGGTTCTGCACCGGCATTCTCGCCGTACTCCGGAGAGATGCCCAGTACCAGGGCGCCGCGCGTCAACTCCATCTGTACACCCCGCGTTTGGTCCAACCGTCGTCCTTCCCGGGGCCAGCGTATCCAGGGCCCCGGCGAGTAGACCCGGCCTGGGGTGTTGATCTAGATGGTGGGCCCCGGAAGTAGGTGAGCCGACGCCGCCCGGTTGCGCATGGCGCTGTACTCGTCACCGGCCCGCCACCCGCCCGACACCGCTCCGGCAGTACCCCGGCGGCCGGCCGAACCAATGGCGCACCGCACGAGGCCGCCGCCGCGGATGAGTGGACACGGGGGACTCCACCGCGCGCCCGTGCGCGGAGGCGAGTGGAGACCACGGTGGTGCGGATCGGGCGGTCCACTCGGTGGGCTCCACCCGGTCGGGGGGTGCAGGACATCCCGGCATCCGGTGCGCTCGGTGCGGTGCATCGGGCGCACCGGTGCGCCCGCCGACGATGCCGTGCACTTGCGATGCACCGCTCAGCACACCCGGTCAACGACACACCCGCTCAAACGGACACGCCACCGGCGCACGAACCTGACCAAGCACTCCTAGACGAAGTCACCGAGGTTCGCACGGAGTTCACACGGCCGTCAGAACGTGTTGGTACCAACTCACCGGATCGGCTGTCTAACGTGCGCTGATCACTCACGAAGTTGGAAGGACACGCGCATGAGACGCGCCACCAAGGTCTCCTCCGCAGCTGTCGGCCTGGCCGTCCTCGCGGTCACCGGCACCGCCGTCGCCGCCGTGAACCAGAGCGACAACGACTGGCCCTACGCCCACCACAGCGCGGCCTCGTACACCCTGGCGGCTGTCGGCGACATCGCCTGCGAGCCCGCCGACGACGAGAACGCGTCCACCCCGGCGTCGCTGAAGTGCGGCAGCCCCACCCTGGGCGGCATGAGCGCCGAGTTCGCCACCGCCAAGCAGGCCACGGACATGCACCCCGATGCCGTGGCACTGCTGGGCGACGAGCAGTACCAGGTCGGCAAGCTGACCGACTTCGAGAAATCCTTCGAGCAGGCATGGGGAGGACTGAAGATGCTGGAGCGTCCGGCGCCCGGCAACCACGAGTACTACCCGTACACGAAGAAGGGCGACAACGAGAAGGGGCAGAACGGCGCCGGCTACTTCGGCTACTTCAACGGCCACGACCAGGCCGGCACGCCGAACACCCAGGGCCAGGCCGGCGACGACACCGCCGACAACCAGGGGTGGTACTCCTACGACCTCGGCAACTGGCACATCATCTCGCTCAACGCCGAGTGCGACTCCGACGCCTTCACACACGACTGCTCCACGACGGACAACGGCCTCCTCGGCCAGGAAACCCAGTGGCTCTCGAACGACCTGGCCGCCAACAACCGTCCGTGCACGATCGCGTACTGGCACCAGGCGACCTTCAGCGCCACGACGGCCTCGACCGCCACGGTGCCCGCGTCCGCGCCGGGCGCCGGCGGCGCCGAGGGCGCAGCGACCGACGCGTGGTGGAAGCTCCTCTACCAGCACCACGCCACGCTCATCCTCAACGGTCACGAGCACGCGTACGCCCGGCTGCGCCCGATGAACCCCGCCGGCCAGTCCGACCCGGCCCACGGCATCCCGGAGTTCATCGTCGGCTCCGGCGGCGAGGCCCTCGACACCCTCGCCGGCTCGCCCGGCGACTACGACAACCCCAACGTGGTCACCGCCCAGGCCGGCGCCTTCGGCGTCATGAAGCTCACCCTCAAGCCCCACAGCTACAGCTGGGACTACAAGCCCGTGCTGCCCGGCCCCGGCTTCGACTCCACGGCGCTGAAGTACAGCGACTCCGGCAGCGGCACCTGCAAGTGACGCCCCGCCCGGGAGGAACAGGCATCGGCGGCACACGCACGGGAGACGGCCCCACGGCGACGCCGTCGACCCCACCATATGTCCAGACACGCGGCATGGGGCGCCTGACCAGGGTAGATGCCGCGAGGCCGCGGTGAATCTGCCCCGGACTACTCGACGGTCGCCGCCTGGAAAGTGGGCTTCAGCCGCAGGACATGGGTGGCGGCGAAGGGGATCAGGTTCTCGTGCCGGTCCGGCAGGGCGATCACCAGAGTGCTGTCCGGCAGGGCGGCGGCGCACGCCCGTCAGCATCCGCACCGCCGTACGGTCGTCGAGGCGGCAGCAGCCGGGGATCGGGGCGCGCTCACGGGTGTTGCGCGTCGGCGGGGCCGCCGCGCCCGGCCGCCGACACAGCGGAGGCCGCCGTCGGAAGCCGGGAGGTGGACCCGGGTTGCGGTAGGGGTTGCGCAACGTGTTGCGGCAGAGGTTACGGGGGTCGTCTCAGCGTCCTGGAGTCGGCCCAGGTCACTGCGGGCGTACGGCGTGGTCGGGCCGCTGACATCCCCGTTGCGACCCCCTTCGCCCATGCCCTGGCTGGTGTTGAGGATGAGGGAGGGGCGGAATGGGCGCCGTGAACGCTGCCGGGGACCGGGGCGCCGCGCCGGTGTTGTGTGCCGGGCGGGGCCGACGCGCCAGTGCCGCCGACGGTGCGGCGGCCGGGGTCAGGAGTCGTCGTCGGCGGTGTCCTTGATGTGGTCGAAGCCGCGGAGCAGAGGCGTCAGTTCCCGAGCGGCTCCGCACAGCGTGCACAGCCGGGTGCCCGGGTGCTCTGCCGCGTCCAGGGCGCGGTCCACATCGAGCAGTGGCGCGCCCGCCGGTGCTTCCTCGCAGTCCGGTACGGGCAGGACGGAGCGGGCCGGGCCGCGGCCGTCGCGCACCTTCTGCAGCACCCAGCCCGAAGGACGGCGCTCCCCGAGGACCTCACGGACCACCGACTGCGGTGACCGCTCCAGCTTCTCGGTGACGACCTGGTCGTAGTCGACGTCTTTGACCGGCCGTACGTGATTGGGGGCGCGCACCTACACTCGGTACTCCGCCGCCTCCACACCGCCGTCCTTCGATCTCGGTCGACGGCAGCCCCACGGGATAGACCCGCCCGGTTTCGGTCTGCCGCCGCTGTCATAGCCGTGCGACGACTTTCTACTGCTCGGTCCCAAGCAGAGGATCGGGGGGCAGTACGACCCGGACCGGCACGGGCACGAGTTCGGGATCGGCGTCGGAAGGCGGTGTCACCGCACCACCGTAGGCAGTGAGCCGGTCCCACTCGCGCGGCCGCGGCAGCATCGAGCCCCACGGGCGGGGACGCCAGCCCCGGTTGTCGGCTTGGGCGCCGAAACGTATCCACAGCCTTCCGCTTCCGCGCCGAACTCTCTCCACAGGGAGATCGTTTTAGCGTCCTCGCCCGGCGTGGGTGGCTGCTTCCGGCGGCACCGTGACGCCCCAAAGCCGTTACGCAGGGGTGGGCCCGGCCCACCCGCGGTTGTCCTACCAGGCGGCCTGCCGGAGTACTGCCGCTGCACCCCGTCCGAGACCGTGCCTTCTTGACGAACCCGGTGTCGTCCATGATCAGCACTCCCGCCGGGTCCCCCGGCTTCTCGGCAACGTATTTCTGCAGGTCATCGCGAATTTCCGTACGTTCGCCCGCTCGCCGCACGTGGTCGCGCTCGGGGTGTCAAGCGCGTCGGCGATCTGGTCTGCCGCTGGGCCGCCGGAGACCGACGGGGTGGGCGTCGGCGGCTCGGATGGCGTCGACGTCCAGCACCTCGATGGCGGTCCGGGACTGCTGGTAAGACGACGCGTCCGGGACCGGGATCAGGCCGGTGTGCCGGGCCCCCCGGAAGGGGCTGCGGGAACCAGGGCGCTGGCATACCCCTCCGTAGTGCCGGGGGTAGACAGACCGTGCCCACCCCCATACAGTCCGTACCGGGGCCTGCTACTGCAGGAAAAGGGGGCAGAAAGCGTGCCTTACTGCGGCATTCAATGCTCTCCTGCGCTTTGACGAACTTCTCCCTGCGATCACGGGAGGCCGGGCACGGACCCGGTAGGGCAATTCGGTTCGATCCAGAGGATCCCCGCCGCGACGCGGTATTCGCTGAACGGGAACCTCGCTGCAGCCCCGTTCACGTCATCACATCAGCGCCGCGAAATGTGCCAGCGACAGCGCTCATCCAACTCGTCCGTAATATCCCCAGACGGAAGGAACGGCCAGCATGGCCTTATCGGAAGCCGACCTCGCGAAGCTCGGAGACACTCCGATCACGATCCAGTCGACGCACTACCCGAACGTGTACCTGCGTATGGACGGGACCGGCGTGACCGCCCCCAGCGATCCCGGCGGCGGCAAGGTCAACTGTCAGTACGGCACCGGCGCCTGGACGACGTTCAAGGTCCGGCCGCAGGCCGACGGCACGTACGCGTTCGAGTCGGTGGCCTTCCCCAGCGTGTTCCTGCGCATGGACGGCACCGGGGTCCCGACCGACATGAGCGGCGGGGGCACGGTCAACTGCCAGTCGTACATCGGCCCCTACGAGAAGTTCCGTGCGCGCGCCCAGACCGACGGTTCGTTCTCCTTCGAGTCGGCGACCTTCACGAACATCTTCCTGCGCATGGTGACCGGCAGCGGGGTCACCACCGCCACCGGCCCCGGCGGAACGGTGAACGGCCAGTACAACGCCAACGGCGGCGGCGACGAGAAGTTCTTCCTCGACAGGGCATAGCTTGATCCCTTCCGGCCCCGTGCTTCGCATTGGGCCGGAACGGTTTGTCGGAGCGGCACCCTCCTGAGGCGTGTACACACACCACGGGCCGCCCACCCCAGGAGGGCTGGTCGAACTCACGCAGGGGCTGCCGGTGGTCTGCACGCCGAAGTCACGGATGTCGTCCGTTTCTGATAGCGGCCGCGTCCGGGTTGCTCGAGGAACCCCTGGCGGACGAGTCGCCCCAGGCGGGAGCGGGTGACGTTGATCGAGGGCTCGTCGGTGGGCAGGCCGAGGTGCTCGTGCAGATCGCGGACGCGGAACACCTTCCCGGGGTGCTTGTTGAACGCGGTCACGATGCGCTGGTAGACGGTGGCGGTCTCCGCGGGGGCCATTGCGTGGTCGGGAGGGGTAAGGCTTTCGGTCACCTTGCGGGTGGCAGCGAGCTCAGCCAGACGGGCTTCGGTCTCGGCGAGGGCGGTGGTGAGCCGCCCGATCTGCTCGCGCAGGTTGTCGGCTCGTGCGGCGGATTCATCGTGTTCGGTCCGCAGCAGCCGCAGGAGCTCGCTGACGTTCATGCGGCCAGCTCCACGTCGTCCCGCCAGGGCCGGACGGGACGGCCGGCCCACCTGACGGCGATAGCACACGGCAGGCTCTACACAGGCCGTATGAGACGCAGCCGTGAAGAGAGCGCATCCCAGGATCTGCCGGGCGACTTGGCACGCCCTGTCCGAGCTCCAGCACCCATCCCGCTCCCGTGGGCCGTGTCTGTCCGCTCGCCCGCCCGGTCGGGCTGCTGTCCTTCGCCGCGGCCACCGACACCGTCCTCGCGGTCGGCCAGACCGGTACCGAGGGCGAGCAGCCGGGCGACGGCGGCGTAGGCGCGCTGCCAGTCCACCGGCCACGCGGGCCGCCAGTCCTCATCGATCGCGGCGAGCTGCGCCGAGCGCCGCGCCTACCGGCGCAGTTGCTGAGCCTCGAAGTAGCCCCAGGCCATGCCAAGTTGCTGCAGCTTCGGCCCTCGATGAGGCCCCGACTTGGTCTGAACCATTGCTCTCGGAGTCGAGTGTGGAGGAAACTGCTCTCCAAGCGCCGGATCATCACGGCCGGAGAGCCCGTCCTCTCGCCCACGGACAGGAAGGCAGCACCACGACCATGCGCAAAACCATCTCGACCCTGAGCTTGACCGGACTGGTGGCCGCGGCCGCCCTGCTGCTCGCCCCGTCCGCCCAGGCCGCTGGGCTCGTCTACGTCGGCATGTACCCGACGGCCGCCGCCTGCGACGCGGCCGGCAAGGACTACGTGGCACGCGGCCTGGCGGTCAGTTACTTCTGTGACGACACGCCGTACGCCAGCCGCCTGTCCATCTGGGACTGACCGCACCGACTTTCGCCCGCAGCACCTACGGCACGAGGACCCGGCCGACGACGCCCGCGGGCGGGCGGAACTCGCGATGTAAAAGCGCCTCGGCAGCTGCTCGCCGCTGCGGCGGGCACCGTCTGCGATCCGGATACCGACGACGTCGGCCAAGCCGAGCTCGCCGCTGAAACCGCGGCCCCCCGCGAGGCCGAGCTGCATCCGTCCGCCCGGGGCCGCGGCCCGCGCCGACCAGCCGGCTCGTCTGGGTCCGACTGGCGCCGGCGCCACCAGGCGCGAGGACGCACCAGTCACTACCGGTAATAAGCAGCAGCGCGGACATGAAGATCACGATCTACAGCTGGAGTATCAAATCGGGCTCTCTCGCCCAGCATGGTTAGCCCGACCATGCCCACTGCCCCGGCCTGCTGCCGCCCCGACCACCGCCGGGTTCCGCTCTGGATGCCGCCTGCTACCGGTGGCTGTCAGACCGCCGGTAAAGGGGTGCCCAGCACGCTGCTCTCTCGATCGCCACCCAGCAGGGCGGCCCGGCGCGCAGGAGCCACTCCGATGACCGCCCACCGCACCGCCGGCAGGCGCCCGGTGCACCCGCCCCGATCACTGCGAAACATGTACGCGTGACGCTGGACGCCCGCCCCGCCGTCAGGAATTGACTGGGAGGGGCCGGCCCGCTCAGCGATCCGCAGCCGGCCTTCCGACGTTCATGTCCTCTTGAGTGGCTCTCCCTGGTTGCAGTGGACAACCCAGTGCTGCTCTTCGACGTGGACGGGTGGGAGCCCAGCTGGGGCGAAGACGCTCACGATGGCCTCCGGAGCGCGAGGACGCTGGTCGCCGGCGGGTTTGGGCTGCAGCCAGGCCAGGAACGCCGATGCGGCCCGCTCGGGGTCGGCGGGGTCGGCGTGGAGGAGGTCGGTGGCGGCCTGGGCGTAGGCGGAGACGACCGCGGTACGGGTGGCCGCGGTGACCCACACCAACAGGTCCACCTCTCCTTTGTCCCAGGCCTGGCGGGCGTGGTGGGCGGCGAGTTGTGTCTTGCCGACCCCGCCCATCCCGGCCAGCACCTGGCCCAGCACCACCGTGCCGCCCTCGGCCACGGCCTGCTTCAGCTGCGCGGCGGCCGCACGGTCCTGGAAGCAGTCGGCCTGCCGGGGCAGCACTCCCACCTGGTGCCGGCCGCGCACGAGCGGCCGCGGCGCGGCGTAGTGGGTGATCTGCCCGCCGGGGGCTATGTAGCCGACCGCGACGC
>NZ_VOGW01000028.1:41044-66539 GCF_007896895.1 Streptomyces misionensis
GTTGGAGGGGCAGGACGTCGACGCCGGGTCGGATGCCCTCCAGGGCCAGGGTGGGGGCGAGGGCGACGCCGATGCCGGCGGCGACCATGGCCTGGGCTTCCTGGTAGTCGTGGGCCTCGTAGACGATATGGGGCTCGAAGCCGACGGCGTGGCAGCCGCGGATGAGGGCTTCGGCCACCGGATGGTGCTCGGCGCGGGTGATCCAGGGGTCGTGGGCGAAGTCGGCGAGTGAGGCGGTGCCGCGGCCGGCGAGTGGATGGCGGTCGCTGACGAGAAGGGCCGGCGGGTCGTCGAGGAGCGGGGTGACGACGATGTCCTCCCGGTCGATTCTGCTCCAGTCGTAGTCCCACATCAGCGACATCTCGATCTCGCGGTTCTCCAGCATGGTCCACAGCCCGGCGATGCGGGCGCTGCGGACGGTCAGCCGTACGTCGGGGTGGGCGTCACGGAAGGCGATCACGGCCTGCGGGAGGAGCGAGGCGCCGACCGTGGGGAAGGTGCCGATGCGCAGGGTGCCCGCACGCAGGCCGGCGTAGTCGGCGAGTTCGTTCTCCGCGGCCCGCAGTTCGCGTTCGATCCGGTGCCCTCGTTCGGCCAGTGCCCGGCCGGCGTCGGTGAGGGTGACGCCCCGGGCATGGCGTTCGAGCAGCGGCTGGCCCGCCTCCGTTTCCAGGCGGCTGATCTGCTGCGATACCGCTGACGGTGTGTAGTTGAGGGCGCGGGCTGTGGCGGTCACCGAGCCGCGCCGGGCGACCTCCGTGAACAGCAGGATTCGCCGGACGTCGAGCATGCCGCCACCTCCAGCGTTCACTTCAGCTTAATAGCCATGCAGATTTCCGAGATTGTACTTCACGCTGCCGTAACCCACCGTGGAGGACACCCCGCACGGAGAGACCGTCGGTGGGCCCCCTTCCATGGCTGTGAGGAGTCAGTTGTGCTGCGTCTGCAGGGCGAGATGATCCGCGGAGGAACCAGCAAATGCTGGATCTTCGACCACCACGACGTGGCCGCCACGGGCGTGGACGTCGATGCGCTCCTGCTCGCCGCCTTCAACGCCGCCGACCCCCGCCAGATCGACGGTGTCGGCGGCGCCTCCTCCACCACCTCCAAGGCCGCCGTCGTACGGGCGTCGACCCAGCCGGGGGTGGATGTCGAGTACGCCTTCGCACAGGTCGGGATCGGCGACGAACGCGTGGAGTGGGCCAGCAACTGCGGCAACTGCGCCACCGCCGTGGCCCTGTACGCCGTCCACCACGATCTCGTGCCGATCACAGCGGACACCACCACGGTCCGCATGCTCAACGTCAACACCGGGGCCCGCCTCGCCGGCACGATCCCCACCCCCGCGGGCGTGGCCCCGGAGGAGGGCACCGCCATGGTGCCGGGCACCTCGGCGCGGGGCGTGCCGGTCCTGCTCGGGTTTAAGGATCCGGCGGGCTCGACGACCGGCCGGGCACTGCCGACCGGCCGGGCACTGGACGAGCTGACCGGCCCGGACGGTCCCGTGGAGGCGTCCCTGGTGGACGCCGGCGCGCCCGCCGCGCTGTTCGAGGCCAAGGCGTTCGGCCTGGAAGGCACGGAATCCCTCACCGCGTTCGCCGCCGCAGTGCCCGCGCTGACGCTGCTGCGCCGCCAGGCAGCGCTGGCCATGGGCCTGGCCCGCGAGGACGATCCGGTCAGTCACACGGTGCCGAAGGTGGGCATCGTCGCCCGACCCGCGCTCTATCGCACCGCACAGGGGATCCTCGTCAACCAGGACGAGTACGACCTGGCCGTGCGCATGGTCTCCATGCACGCCCCGCACCCGGCGATCGGCCTGACCTCCGCCGTGGCCCTGGCCACGGCCGCCGCCACCCCTGGCACCCTCGCCCACCGCGTCGCCCGGCAGACCGCCGACGGCACGCTGCGCCTGGGCACCCCCGCCGGGGTGGTCACCACCCGAGCCGTTCCCGCACCGGACGGCGCGTCCCCCACGGTGCTGCTGCACCGCGCCGCCCGGCGTATCGCCCGAGCCGAACTCCTTGTCCCCGTCCCGGAAGGACGCCCCGCATGAGCCGCAACGACGCCGCCCCGGGTACCGTCACCGCACCACCGGGCCGCATCCGCCGGATGCTGTCCCATCTCTACGTCCAGTGCCTGATCGCCGTCCTTCTCGGCGCCGCCGTGGGCGGGCTGTGGCCGTCCTTCAGCGCTGACCTGAAGCCGCTCGGCGACGGCTTCATCGCGCTGATGAAGATGTTCATCGCGCCGATCATCTTCTGCACGGTCGTCCACGGCATCGCCTCCATGGGCAACGCCCGCGCGGTCGGCCGGGTGAGCCTGAAAGCTCTGGTCTACTTCGAGGTGCTGACCACCGTGGCCATGGTGGTCGGCCTGGTCGTCGTCAACGTCGTCCAGCCGGGCAGCGGTCTGCACGTCGATGCTTCGGCCCTGTCCGACAAGGGCCTGCCGCCGGAGGCCGCTACGGCCCACGAGGGTTTCGCCGACTTCCTCCTGGCCATCATCCCGGGCACCCTGGTCAGCGCCCTGACCGGCAACGAGATCCTGCCGGTGCTGCTGGTGTCGGTGCTCATCGGCTTCGGCCTGCACGCCAGCGGGGAGGCCGGCCTGAGCATCGCCCGGGGCATCGAGAAGTTCTCCACGGTCCTGTTCACGCTCATCCGCTGGATCATGCGGCTCGCCCCCGTCGGCGCGTTCGGCTCGATGGCCTTCACCATCGGCCACTACGGCCTGGGCACCCTGCGTCACCTGGCCCTGCTGGTCGGCTCGTTCTGGCTGACCTCCCT
Organism: Streptomyces misionensis; assembly: GCF_007896895.1. Lineage (GTDB taxonomy): Bacteria > Actinomycetota > Actinomycetes > Streptomycetales > Streptomycetaceae > Streptomyces > Streptomyces misionensis_A. Next base: position 43,831 of record NZ_VOGW01000028.1, read on the forward strand.
CTTCTTCGTCCTGGTCGTCCTCGGGACCGTGATGCGCCTGAACGGACTGCGGCTGCTGCCCTTCCTGCGTTACATAAAAGAAGAGCTGCTGATCGTCCTGGGCACCTCGTCCACCGAGCCGGTCCTGCCGCGCATGATGGCCAAGCTCCAGCACGTGGGCGCCTCGAAACCGGTCGTCGGCATCACGCTGCCCGCCGGGTACTCCTTCAACCTCGACGGCACCGCCATCTACCTGACCATGGGCTCGGTCTTCCTCGCCCAGGCCCTCGGCATCCACCTCAGCCTCACCCAGCAGCTGGCCATGCTCGTCGTCATGCTGCTCACCTCCAAGGGCGCCGCAGGCGTCACCGGCTCCGGCTTCATCGCCCTGGCCGCCACTCTCGGCACTGTCCCGCACGTCCCGGTCGGCGCCCTCGCGCTGATCTTCGGTGTCGACCGGTTCATGTCCGAAGCCCGCGCGCTGACCAGCCTGGTCGGCAACGGCGTCGCCACCCTGGCCGTCGCCCGCTGGGAGGGCGAGCTCGACGAGGATCGCGCCAAATCCGTCCTGCGCGGCGAGATGCCCTACGCCCCCAGCCTCGCTCCGACTGCCGTGCCGGCCGAGCCCGAACCGAAGGAGACACCCGCCGCGACCCACGCCCCCGTCCCCGTCGCACGCTGACGGCGCGTGGGCGGGGCGGCCCGGCGCGGACTGCGCCGGGCCGCCCCGCCCACCTCACTTGCCCGGCGTCGGCCAGCATCCCGAGCACCGCGGCGGGTGTGATCTCAGCCCCCTGCGGGGGGCACCCCGTGTCAGTTACGGCTGCCAGGGCCGTTCGGCCCCCTGTCAGGCCTCGCCGGGGTCCGGCACGTCGAGCGCCAGCACGGCGAAGGTGGCCAGCCAGTGGTCGGTGGTGAAGTCGCCGCGTTCCACGGCGGGCAGGCCCGCGGCGAGGTGCGCGTCGGCCGCCTCGGCCAAGCGGCCGCGGACCGGGCCGGCCGGCAGCGCCCCGGCGATCGACCGCAGCGCGGCGGCCCTGCTCAGGGCGAGGCCCAGCAGGTGACCGATCTGCGGATCGGCGTGGTCGGACACGACGGGCACGTCCAGGAGCGGGCAGGGCGCGCCGGAACGCAGCGCGGGCAGGAAACGGTCGAGCCACCGCGCGAACCGCTCCCCGTCGAGCACCCGGCGCATCGCGTCGGCCTCGCTCAGCGCGGGCGACAGGAAGTCCTGGCCCGAGGGCTCCCAGTGCGCGGGAGCGTCGTGGTCGTCGGCGAACCAGGTCAGCAGGCGTTCCCGCACGGCCTCGGTGGTGGTGGCGGACAGTTCCCCGGCGTCCAGGAGGAGACCGAACGCGAAGGCGCTGTTGGGGTGGTTGCCGTGGCGCACCGGGTAGGTGGCCTTCGGCAGCCAGTCGGCCAGCAGCCGGTCGACGGCGGCGACGGCGGGTGCCAGCGCCTCGCTCCAACGTGCGCCGGCGGCACCCCCGTACGCCCGGCACTCGGCGGCGAGTGCGACCAGCCACGCCCAGCCGTACGGCCGCTCGAAGGAGGGCCGCGCCAGGAGATAGGCGGCTTCGACGGCGAGGGCGTCCGGGGTGAGGTGCCGGTCGAGCACCTCGGTGAACGCCGCCGTCCCGGCGAGCGCGGGCGTCGCGCCGTGACGGCGCAGCACGCGCACGAGCAGCCAGTGCATGTGGACCGACGAGTGCCAGTCATAGGCACCGTAGAAGGCGGGGTGCAGGGTGCTCGGCCGCACGTCCTCTTCGGCCGAGGTGACCAGGTGGGCGGGGGAGTTGGGGTACTCGCGGGTGATGTTGGCGAGGGCGAGCCGGGCGAAGGGTGTCGCGTAGGAGGCGAGCGGCATCAGTGGGTGGCCCCCTCGGTGGTCTTCAGGTCCTGGTCCGCCGGGGTGGTGGCGGCGGCGACCAGCAGGGCGCGCAGGCCGCGGGCGACGGTGGCGGGCTCCAGGGCCGGGGCGGTGCCGTCGGTGACCTGCTCGGGTGCCCAGGGCACGTGCACGAAACCGCCGCGGACGTGCGGGAACTCGGTGGCGAGCAGGTGGCCGAGGCCGTAGGCGACGTGGTTGCAGACGAAGGTCCCGGCGGTGTGGGACACGGCGGCCGGGACCCCGGCCGCGCGCACGGCGGCGACGCAGGCCTTGACGGGCAGCGAGGAGAAGTAGGCGGCGGGGCCGCCGGGCACGACCGGTTCGTCCACCGGCTGTGCGCCGTCGTTGTCGGGGATGCGGGCGTCGTCCAGGTTGATGCCGACGCGTTCGACGGTGACGGCTGGACGGCCGCCCGCCTGGCCCAGGCAGAGGACCAGGTCGGGGGAGCAGGCGCGGACGGCGTCCCGCAGCGCGCCGAGGGAGGTGGCGAAGACGCAGGGGAGTTCGGCGGCGGTGACCGTGAGCCCGGCGGGCGGCTCGGCGGCCAGCAGGGAGGCCGCCTGCCAGGAGGGGTTCACTGTCTCGCCGCCGAAGGGGGCGAAGCCGGTGACGAGCACACGGGTCATGGCACTTCCTTCACGGGGAACGACGGTGGGACGGGCCGGGCACGGGCGGCCCGGGGCGCGCGGTGCCGGCCGGGCGGTTCAGAAGGCGAAGACCGCCATGATCACGGTGCAGCAGACCAGGAGCGGCAGCGCCGTCGGGATCTGCGCCTTGATCGGCCCGTACTGGTCCTTCAGTTCGAGCAGGGTGGCCGGGACGATGTTGAAGTTGGCGGCCATCGGCGTGCACAGCGTGCCGGCGAAACCGGCCAGCATGCCGATGGCGAGGACGGCGGCCTCGTTGCCGTGCATCTGCTCGATCAGGACGGGCCAGCCGATCGCCGCGGTCATCACGGGGAAGGCGGCGAACGCGTTGCCCATGATCACCGTGAACAGGAACATGCCGACGCAGTACGCGACGACCGCGAGGTACTTCGAGTTGTCCGGCAGCACGTCGTCGACGATCCTGCCGACCTGGGTGCCGACCCCGGCCAGCGCGAAGATCGACCCGAGGACGGCGAGGAGTTGGGGCAGCAGCAGCGCGGAGCCCATCGCCTCCAGCATGGAGCGGCCGGAGTGCAGCGGCGCGGAGACCTTCTTCTCACCCGTGACGAGCATGCCGACGACGAGGGCGACGACGCATCCGACGCCGAGGCCGATCAGCGTGGCCTTGCCCGTCTCGAACAGACCGGAGTCGTCGAGTACGGAGGCGCACACGATCGCGACCAGCGGGATCGTCAGGGCCGGGATGAAGATCCGGCTGCCCAGCCGGGCCGCGGAGGCCTCGCGCTGCTCGGCGGTGGTGGTCACCGGGACGCCCTTGCCGAGGAAGTTGCCCCCGGCGAGCACGATCAGCACGAGGACCGCCACACCGAGCGGTTCGGCGGGCAGGGTCCAGCCGCCGTTGTGAGCCTCACCGTTGGCGACGCCGGTGCCGTAGGGGAAGGTGAGGCCGAGCAGCCCCCAGAACGCCGCGGACGTCCACCGCTTCGGGTTGCTGCGGTCGGCCGCCATCTGCACGGCCATGACGACGAAGACGAGGCCCACCAGCCAGTAGAGCCATTCGACCTTGATCACTTGGTGGTTCCCTTCGGCAGCGGCAGGTCGTGCTCCGCGGCGGCGAGCGCCATCTCGCGCTCCAGTCGCCGGTCCAGGAGCAGCAGACGGGCGCCGTGGATGAGGAAGGCGCAGACGGCGAGCGGAATCGCCCACAGCGCCAGCTGGGTCGGTTCGAGTTCCTGGTGGTACGTGGAGTTGACGAAACCGGTGATCAGCAGGATCGAGCCGATCGCGATGAAGCAGTCCTCGCCGAAGAAGACACCGACGGTGTCCGCCGAGGCCGCGTAGGAGCGCACCTTCTCGCGCAGGCGCTCGGGCAGTGCCGCGCCCGTGGTCCGTTCGGCCGCCGCCTCGGCCATGGGTGCGACGAGCGGCCGCACGGTCTGCGCGGGACCGCCGATGCTGTTGAGGCCGAAGGCCGCCGTGACCTGCCGGACCAGCAGGTAGACGGTGAGGAAGCGGCCGGCGCTGAGACTGCCGAGACGGCCTATGAGGTTGCGGGCCTGTTCACGCAGGCCGTAGCGCTCCAGGAGGCCGATCACGGGGAGCACGATGGCGAAGACGGTGACCGAGCGGCTGTCGGCGAAGGACCGGCCGAAGGCCGCGAGGACCTCCAGCGGGTTCATCCTGCCGAGCAGTCCGGTGACGATCCCGGCGACGCCCACGACCAGGACGGGATTGCGGCGTGTGACGAATCCGAGGATCACCACGACCACACCGAGGAGAACGATCATGCGCGGCCTTCTTCAGGCGTTGGGGACAGGGCGCCCCGCAGGGGCGGAGCCGGTTTTCCGGTTCCAGGGGGATGCACGGACCCTAGGTGATCGTTGAACGATCGAACAAGGGGTGGGTTCACGTCGCCGCTCCCGGACGAACCACAGGACCCCTTGTCGGATCGTTCAACAACCATCTGGTTTCGGGGTCGTGATCGATCTCGACGCGGACCTCGGTGAAGGCTTCGGACGGCGCGCCATGGACGTGCCCGGCGGGGAACTGGCGGCGGAGACGGCGTACCGGATCGGTGCCCTGCGCGTCTTCGCCCGGGCGGCGCGCACCGACGTGGCTTACGTCGAACGGAGGAGATCGTGCCCGGCGCGCGAACCGTTGTCCTCGACGGCGTGCCCGATCCCACGGCGCCGGCCCGCCGCCCCGCTCACCAGGATGTCCCCGCACGGGCCGCCGACACCGGGGGAACGGCCGAGATGCCCGTCCGCTCCGATGGGCGCGACCTGGCCGAGGTGGCCGCCCTGTACGGGATCGGCGTCCAGGAGGTCGCCGGCCGTCACTGCGCGCACGCCTGCCGCGTCGGCTTCTGCGGATGCGCCCCCCGGTTCGGCTACTTCACCGGCCTGCCCGGGACCCCGCACGTGCCACGCCGCGGCACCCCCGCACCCGGGTTCCGTGCCGGCGGGGACCTGTACGACGCGTGCACGGCTGCGGTTCGTGGCCGACCCGCAGCGGCCGACCAGCCGGAGACCGCGGACGGAAACCGGGAGGCTCGCTCACTTCATCGCTCGGGGACCCGGCCCTGTTGGTTCATCGTGGTGACGAGGGTGGAGGAGATGTGGGCCAGGGAGGGGTCCGCGGCGATGAAGAACGTCTCGACTCCGGCCAGTTCGTGGTTCATGCGGGCCATCGGCAGCTCGTAGTCCAGGTCGGCACCGCCGCGGACACCGCGGATGACGACGTCGATCCCACGGTCGCGGCAGTAGTCGACCAGCAGCCCGCCGGTGTGGGAGTCGACCGTCACGTTGCTCAAGTCGGTTGCCGCCGCACGGAGCAGCTCCAGTCGCTCCGCGACGGGGAAGCGGCCGCTCTTGTTCGGATTGGACATCACGCACACGACGACCTCGTCGAACAGGAGGGCGGCGCGCCGGAGTACGTCCTGGTGCCCTTGGGTGACCGGGTCGAAGGATCCTGGGAAGAGGGCTCGCATGATCGGCAAGAATAACAAGCGGCTCCGCCGGCGCCCGGCGTGCTCCCGACGGCCGATGCGTCGTCCAAGTGGCGCTCGGCGCACGGCCGTCGAGGTCCGGCCGGGCGCGTGGTTCGGCTACGACACGTCGCTGGTGGGCAAGCCCGGCTCCGTCGAGTCCGGAGGGTTCGTCAGGCTCGATCCGGACGGACCCCACACCTGTCCGGGGCCGAGGAGACCGGCAGCTCCACGGCGGGCTCCGCCACGGCCCGAGCGTTCCCCCGTCAACCGCCGTAGACGGCCGCGATCTCGTCGGCGTACTCCCGCGCCACCACATCGCGCTTCACCTTCTGCGACGCGGTCAGTTCTCCGCCGGCCGCGGTGAAGTCGCGGGGCAGGATACGGAAGGCCCTGATCGACTCCGCGCGCGAGACCGACTGGTTGGCGTGGTCCACGGCCTCCTGGACGACCGCGCGCAATCCCGGGTCTTCACGGAGATCGGCGACGGTCGCGCCGGCCGGCCGTCCGTTGCCGGCCTTCCACGCCGCGAACGCGTCCTCGTCGATGGTGACCAGCGCCCCGATGAACGGCCTTCCGTCGCCCACGACCATGCACTGGCTGATCACTCCACGGCCCCGCAGCCGGTTCTCCAGCGGGGCGGGCGCGACGTTCTTGCCGTTCGACGTCACGAGCAGTTCCTTCCTGCGGCCCGTGATCCGCAGGTATCCGTCGTCCAGTTCGCCGAGGTCACCCGTGTGGAACCAGCCCGCCGGGTCCAGGGCCTCGGCCGTGGCGGCCTCGTTGTTCCAGTACCCGCTGAACACCTGACCGCCCTTGACGAAAACCTCGCCCTCGTCGGTGATGCGCACGGTGGTGCCGGGCAGCGGCCGCCCGACGGTACCGAAGCGCACCTCGCCGTCGAAGCCGGCGGTGATCAAGGGGGACGTCTCGGTCAGCCCGTACCCCTCGCGTACGTCGATGCCCGCACCCCGGAGGAAGTGGGCCAGCCGGGGGTCGAGCGGAGCGCCGCCGCAGATCGCGTGCGTGCACCGGCCCCCGAGGGCGGCGCGGATGCCGCCGTACACCAGCTTGGCGAACACCGCGTGCCGCAGGCGCAGGAGGGGTCCGGGGCCGCCGGTGTCGAGCGAGCGGCTGTAGGCGACGGCGACCCGCTCGGCGCGCTCGAAGACCCGTCCCCGGCCGGCGGCCCGCGCCTCCTGCCGCGCGGTGTTGCGGATCTTCTCGAAGAGGCGCGGCACCGTGAGGACGAACGTCGGCCGGAACGACCGGAGATCGGCCGCGAGGTTCTTGGTGTCGGGAACGTGCCCGATCCGAACCCGGGCCTGCACACAGCCGAGCTGGATCAGGCGGCCGAACGAGTGGGCGAGCGGCAGGAAGAGCAGCGTCGAGGCGCCCGGCCGGAGCATCGACCGCATCTTCGGCACCGCGTTGGCGACCTCGAAGCACAGGTTGCGGTGACTGAGGACGCAGCCCTTCGGCCGGCCGGTCGTGCCGCTGGTGTACGCGATCGTGCCCGTGTCGTCCGCCCGCACCGCATGGCGGCGCCGCTCGACCTCCCCGGCCGGCACCGCGGCACCCGCGGCGATCAGTTCGTCGACCGCGCCGCGCGGCCCCTCGATCTGCCACAGCCTGGTCAGCTCCGGGAGCCGGTCGCTGACTGCGGCCACCGTCGCACGGTGGGCGTCGGTCTCGGCGAAGCACGCGACCGCGCCGGAGTCGGACAGGATCCAGGCGACCTGCTCGGCCCCGGAGGTCTGGTAGACGGGCACGGCGACGGCACCGACGGCCCAGATCGCGTAATCGATCAGGGCCCACTCGTACCGGTTCCCGCTCAGCAGCGCCACCCGGTCCCCTACCTCCACCCCGGCGGCGATCAGGCCGCGGGCCAGCGCGACCACACCGTCGCGGAACTGCGCGCAGGTCACGTCCTGCCACCGGCCGTCCACGCGCCGGGCGAACTGGATCGCGTCCGGCGCGTCGGCCGCGTTGTCCCAGACCGGATCGGTGAGCACGGCGGAGTCCGCGACGGCCGCGACGGCCGGCACGGACAGTTCGCTGACGACGCGTGGCCCGGGGCGTGACCGGCCGCCCCGCGAGGAGGCCGGCGGGGCGGGGTTGCGGTGGTGCGCCGCGTCCTTCATCGGATCTCCTGAGACGGGCCCGACCGGAGCTGGCGGGCCGCTTCGACGTGGTGACCGGGCGGTCGGCGTGCCGGCCGCGGCCCCTCAGCCTCCGTTGCCGGCGCCGCGGATCACGACGACGGGGCAGGGCGCGTGCTGCACGCAGTGCATGCCGACCGAGCCCAGCAGTGTCCCGCGGATCTCGCCGCGCCCCCGGTTGCCCACGACCAGCAGATCCGCTCCCTCGGCGGCATCGAGCAGAACGGCGGCCGGATGCCCGTGGGACGAGGTGGCGCGCAGCGGGACCGGCCGGCCCGGACCCGGGCCGAGGGCCTCGTCGATCGCCTGGTCGAGGACCGTGCGCATGCGTTCGGCGTAGTCGCTCGACTCCTTCTCCGTGGGCGAGACCAGACCGTGCCACGGTGTCGGAAGGTCCCAGGCCAGGATCGCGTCGACAGCGCCGCCGATCAGCTTCGCCTGGTTCACCGCCCATCGGACGGCCGCTTTCGACTGCTCGGACCCGTCGACGCCCACCACGATGCGCGGCGGGGCTGCGGCCTCGTTGTTCATCACGTGATTCCCACCTGGTCGTAGACGCCCCCTCCCACCACCATCTCCGTGACCGTGGGGAGCCGCCACTTCACCGGGCGGCGGTCCCCACCGACGGCGGCCCGTGCGGGGCACGGGAGGCGCGGTGGCGACGGACCGGCCGCCCCCCGGCCTTCGGGTGATGCGTACCGACGCGGGTGTCGCGCACCGCCGCGGCGCGAGGCACTGCTCTCATCTCGACGGTCGGCCGACAGGGCGATGCCACGCGGCCTTCCCGGCGTGCCGGGAAGGCCGGGCGCGTGCTCATCGCACGTCGGCGGGCGGGCGCATGCGTCCGCCCGTGGTCACCGCGGCTGGTAGGCGGTGGCCAGCACGGAGACGGTGACCTGAGCGGGCAGGAGGCCGTCGTCGAGGCGGGCACGGCTCACATGGCGTGCGCTCGGCGTCATCGCCACCAGGTCCACGGCGTCCGGCCGGGTCAGGGCCGCGGCGTACTCCACCTGTTCGGTGACGGCGGCCTCGAAGAAGGGGGCCAGCGCCCGGTGCAGGCGCTGTTCCTTGGCCGGGTCGATCGTCACCATCGCGGGCAACCGGCCGCGCAGCTCGGCCAGGTGCCGCCCGGTGGGGCGGACCACGATCAGCCGGCCGGCCGGGCGGAGCACTCGGTGGAACTCGGCCGGGTTGCGCGGGGCGAACACGTCCAGCACGACATCGGCCGTCCCGTCGGCCAGCGGGAAGGGACGGAAGACGTCCCAGGCCACCGCGGCGGCTCCGGGGTGGGCCCGGGCTGCCGAGCGCAGCGCGCGCGCCGATGTGTCCAGCCCCAGACCGCGGGCGCCGGACAGCCGGTCGAGTACGCCGGCCAGGTAGTAGCCCGTGCCGCATCCCACGTCCACCACCGTGCTCCGCTCGGACGGGGCGTCGGCCGCCAGGCGGGCCGCCACTTCGCGGATGGGCGCGTAGGCGCCGGTGGACAGGAACCGGTGCCGGGCCTGGACCATGGCGGCGTCGTCGCCGCTCGTGGCGCGGGTACCCGTCAGCAGGCCGGCGTAGCCGTGGCGGGCTATGTCGAAGGTGTGACCCACCGGGCAGCGCAGTGCTGTGTGGTCGGCGCGCAGGCGGCGCGTACGGCACGTCGGGCAGCGAAGCAGGTCGAGGGAGAGTTCGAGGGCGGGGGGGAAGCGACACGGGCACGAGGCACTCCTGGCACGGGGTGAAGGGAAGGGGGACCGTGCCCGCACGCGCACTCGGGTCGTCGCTGCCTCGGGAAGCAACGGGCAGCGCGGGTAACGCGGTTCACGCGGTGGGCACGCCAAGGATGGCGACGCCGTCCGGCATCGCCCTCAACGCCTTCCGATCACAGGAAGCAGCAGTGCGGGGTGCTCATGAATGCCACGTCATGAGTCTATGAGATGTCCTGGCGCCGTGGTCCAGGGAAAGGCTCCCGGGACCGCCACCGCCGTTGCGGGTACGGGCCGACGGCGATCGGTCACCCGTGCTCACGCCGACGGGCCGAGCGCACCCACCACCTCGCGCGCTACGCCCGCATGCCCCGAGGCGGCCACCTCGCCGCCCACGAGGAACCGGGCCTGCCGGCCGACGACATCACCGCGTTCTTCCGCGGCCACCGGTGACCGCCGCCTGCCGTTCCGCCGTACCCGGAGGCCGGCGAACGGCCGCGGGCCGGGACCCGAGGTAATGAGCGGCAACGCCCCAAGTCCCTTGGTACGGTGCACCGGTGTCAGCGATCAGGACGTTCCAAGTCACCTTCGACTGCGCCGAGCCCGAGCGTCTCGCCCGTTTCTGGTGCGAGGTGCTGGGGTATGTCGTCCCGCCGCCACCCGACGGGTTCGCCACGTGGGAGGACTACAAGCGTGCGCAGCCACCCGAGCAGCGGGATTCATGGTTCGCCTGCGTGGATCCCTCAGGCGTGGGCCCGCGGCTGTACTTCCAGCGCGTCCCCGAAGGAAAGGCCGTCAAGAACCGGGTGCATCTCGATGTGCGGGTCGGCACCGGACTCGTGGGCGAAGAACGGCTCGCCGTACTCGAGGCCGAGTGCGCACGACTGGTCCCGCTCGGCGCCGTACACGTGCAAACCCTGTACGACGGCAACGATTCGTGCATCCCGATGCTGGACATCGAGGGCAACGAGTTCTGCATCGACTGAGCACATGAGGCGGGGGCCGTCCCATGAGGGCGGGATCACCGCCGAGGAACGGTGTTGCCCTCGCCCGCGGTGATCACTGAGGTCGGTCACGTGACTGCCGGGTCGGCCTTGGGCCACGCACGAGTGGGTTTCCCGGCCTCGGCATGAGCCCGAGGCGGGCCAGAGACCCGCCCCCTTCTCCGCGTCTTCCCTCCCGGCGCCCGCGTACGGCGCCTTGCGAACGGATACCGAGACCGGAGACATCCCACCGATGTCCTACTACGCGGACCCCGGCCACACCCGGCCCGGCCGGGTCAACGACCTGTTCGGTGGCCGCGGCGCCTACTTCGACGACCCGGACGGCCACGACATGGAGGTCATGACCCGGCCTTACGCCCGCCCGTGGAGTCGACCGCCTTCCCCCCGGCAGGAAGCGCCCGTGAGCATGTTGCCGGTGGCGGCGGAGATGACCGCGTCGAGCCGGTCGCGGGAGTGCAGGAGATCGGTGATGCGCTGGTCGACGTGCTCGCGTTCCGCCGCCAACCGCGTGAGCAGTGGGGGAGTGGCCCGGCCGTCGACGACATACGGGAGGAGTTCGACGATCGCCTTGCTGGACAGCCCGGCGGCGTACAGCTGCTGGATCAGCCGGACCCGGTCGACCGCGCTCTCGGGGTAGTGGCGCTGGCCGCTGGGGCTGCGCTCGGCGGTGAGCAGCCTCTGCTCCTCGTAGTAGCGCAGGGCGCGGACGCTGACGCCGGTCCGGGCGGCGAGTTCTCCGACGCGCATCTCGACTCCTGCGGGACATCCGTCAGGCGGCTTGCCCCTGACACCGGCGTGAGGTTCTAGCGTAACCGACATGCGCCTCTCCGGGGGATTTCCTCCTGGTTCATCCCCTGTTGCGCGAGGGCTCGGACGAAGGAAGCGTGCCGAAACGCGTTCCCTCCCTCAAGCCGGCCCGGCCCCGCCACACACCCCGCACCTGGAAGAAGCACCCCCATGACCACGTACAAGACGACCGGCCTCACCGGCCCCGCGCCCACCCCGGCGGTGTCGGTCGGACCGGTCGTGCTGCCCGCACCGCAGCGCGGCGAGGACCTGCACGTACGCGTCTCCGCGCCGGTCACCGGAACCCGGCTGCCGATCGTGCTGTTCGCGCACGGATTCGGCTCCCACCTGGACGGCTACGCACCGCTGGTCGACCACTGGTCCTCCCGCGGCTTCGTGGTGATCCAGGCCACCCACCTCGACTCCAGGCGGCTCGGCATCGCCGCGGACGATCCGCGCAGGCCGCATCTGTGGCGGTACCGCGTGCAGGACATGAAGCGGATCCTCGACGAACTCGCCACCCTGGAGGCGGCCGTGCCCGGTCTGGCCGGCCGGATGGACCACGGTCGCGTCGTCGCGGCCGGGCACTCCTTCGGCGGCCAGACCGCGGGCATCCTCGTGGGTCTGCGCGTCACCGACCCGCTGACCGGCGTCGCGCGGGACATGTCCGACCCCCGGGTCATGGCCAGTGTCCAACTGGCCACCGCCGGCCGGGGCGGCGACGAACTGACGCCCTTCGCCCTGGAGAACGCCCCGTGGCTGCGCGGCCAGGACTTCTCCCACATCACCGCCCCCGGGCTCGTCGTCGCCGGGGACGAGGACGAACTCCCGCTCTCCACCCGGGGACCGTCCTGGACGACCGACCCGTACACCCTCAGCGGTGGCGACAAGAGCCTGCTGACGGTCTACGGCGGCCGGCACTCCCTCGGTGGCATCTCCGGCTACGAGGCGGCGGAGACCACCGACGAGAACCCCGACCGCGTCGCCCTCGTCCAGCAGGTCACCCTCGCCTACCTGCTGCACGTCACCGGTACCGACCACACCGACTGGGAAACGGCGCGGGCCGTACTCGCCGGTGGATACCACCCGTTGGGACGGCTGGAGTCGAAGTAGCCGCCCGCCCCGGGCCCGTCAGAAGGCGTCGACGTACACGTACAGCCGGTCGAAGCGGCGGGCGGCCAGGTCGGAGCGGCGGATCACCCAGTGGAAGAGACCCGACTCCAGCTCCTCGCAGTCGTCGTCGCCGCGCCAGCTGGCCAGCAGCGTCCACTCGTCGCCGTCCGCGGCGGGCAGCGGCACGTCGTCCCGGGCCACCTCGACCGGGTCCCAGTTGAAGGAGTTCGGCTCACCACCGAGCTGGAATCGCCAGCGAGGGCGCCAGCCGACCACGTGCGACCAGGCGGACTCCAACTCGGCGAGCCGCTCCGACTCCTCGTCGTCGTCCTCCTCGCGCGGCGGCCACGACCACTGGTGGAAGCAGAAGTCCAGCCGCGCCCGGCGGTAGGTGTCCGGGCCGTCGTCCGGGTCGGCCGGTCGCTCCGCCGACGGCGTCCCGGCCGGTACGTACCGCACGGCGTCGGCGAGCACCGCTCCGCTGCCCGGATCGGGGTCGGCGAAGAACAGCAAGTGGCCCTCGGTCGGCAGCGGCAGATCGGTCGCCCCCGGAGGCAGCGCCGCGCAGTCGACGGCCGCGACGAACGCCGCCGTCGGCGCGGGGGCACCCGCCGGCAGCGGCGGGTGCCCGCCGGTCAGCGCCACCACCGGGCCGGGGCCGTCCTCGGCCAGGTAGATCGCCGGGCGGGCTCCGCGTATGTACGCCTCCACCTGGGCGGCCGGAATCCCCCGTGCGGCGGCCTCCGCGCGGAAGCGGGCGGCCCGGGCCGCCGGGGTCTCGTCAACGGTTTCCGTGTCGGTCATGGCACGACCCTATGGTCTGTCAGCCGGTTGACGCTGCCATCGCCCACGGCGCTTCCTCCTCGTCCGACCACGCGGGCGCAAGGAGAGGGAAGACGCCGGGGCTACGCGGCTCCGTCGGTGGCCCGCGTGCCGGGCGGGCCGGTCTCACCGAGGACCGCGTCGATGGCGTGCAGCCGGCGGGCCACCGGTCCGAAGGACACCAGCCCGCTGCCGGCTCCCGCCAACTCACCGTGCGCGGGGGCGAGTTCGTCACGGGCGCGACGCAGCACCGGCAGGTGGCCCACGGCCGCCGCCGCGCGGGCGAGGACGCACCACAGAGCCTCCTGGAGGAGGTCGTGCGGCGGTCGCGGGACCGCTGCGAGGGCTTGGCGGGCCTGGTCGGCGGCGCCGGAGGCGGCCAGCAGCAAGGGGGCGAGCCAGGGCCGGTAGGGGCCGGCGTCGAGGTGGGCGAACTCCTCGGGCCCGGGCAGAGAGTCGCCCCGCATGACCGGGACCAGCGCGACGAGGACGGCCACGCCCCGGGTCAGGCCGGGCATCCCGCAGTCGGCGGTCTCGGCGAGGACCTGCGCGTACCGGGGGCGGGCGGCCTCCCAGCCGTCGGTCTCGCACACACGCAGGGCCCGGTACCAGGACGTGAACACCCCGGCGAGCGGCCGTTCGTTGCGGTGCGCCAGACGGTCGATCTCCTCGGCCTGCGCATCCGCCGCCGCGAGGTCGCCCAGTCCCGCGAGGGCCTGGAGGCGGACGAGGCGGCCCAGGACCTCGTGGCCGGGCAACTGGTGGTCGACGGCGAGCCGGGTCAGTTCGGTGCCCAGGGCATCGCGGCGGGCGGCCGAACCGCAGGTGGCGAAGGACTGCATGAAGGCGCCGTTGAGGGCGAACGCGAGCAGCGCGGGGTCCTGGAGGCGGCGCGCGAGGCGGACGGCTTCCTCTGCGGCCCGCTCGGCGCGCAGCCGCCACGGCTCGGCGGCGCGCGGATCAGCCGCCCGGGGAGGCGGCGTGTCGGCCGCGGCGTCGCCGCGTGACTCGACGGCGACGACCGACAGCAGCCGGGCCCGCAGCGCGGGCGGCCCCTGCGGGCCGAGCCGGGCGGCGGCGCGGGCCGCGGAACGGGCGAGCGCCCCGGCGTCCTCGGGGTCGTCGGCGCGGGTCCACACGGCCGGCACGTCGTAGGAGCCGATGATCCTGGCGGCCAGTTCACCGTCGCCGCTCGTCTCGGCCGCCGCCACCAGGTCCCGGCGGTGCGCGCGGGCCTCCCGCAGACCGTCGGCGCCGGTCACCGCGAGGTCGCGCAGCAGACCGGCGGTGGCGTGCAGCCGCGCCCGCGACCCCGCCGGAACCGAGCGCTCCCACGCGGCGGCGGTACGGTCCCACACGCCGCCCGCCGCCCCCGCCGGTTCGGCCGCGGAGCCGCCCGCGGCGAGGAGGCGGGCCTCGGCGCGCGCCAGGGCCGCCCCGGCACCGGGCCCGTAGGCGCCGCTGAGCTCCCGACGGGCGTCCCGCAGGATCGTCACGGCCTCCCCGCGCATCCCGCACCGCTCCAGCGCGGTGGCCAGCAGCACCCAGCCGTCCTCCCGGCGCGGATGCGCGGCGACGTGGGCGCGCAGGTCGGCCACGGCGTCCCGGGCCGCGCCGGTGGCCAGCAGGGCGTCGGCGCGCCGTTCGACCGCGTCCAGGCGCAGCGCCTCCAGCCGGGCCTGCTCGGCGGCGGCCCACGCGGCGGCGGGAAAGTCGGCCAGGACCGGCCCGCGCCAGTGGGCGAGCGCCTCGTCCCACAAGGCGACCGCCGCCTGCGGCGGCGCCTTCGCGGCCCGCGCGACGCACTCCTCGAAACGCCAGGCGTCCACCGCACCCCGGCCGGCCCGCAGGACGTAGCCCGGGCCGTCGGTGACCAGCAGCCGGGACGGCTGACGGGCAGGACGTCCGGGTTCCAGGGCGCGGCGCAGCGCCGCCACGAAGGTGCGGACCGCGCCGACCGCGCCTGCCGGAGGCTCGTCCTCCCACAGATCGGCGACCAGCCGGCCGACCGGCACCACCCGCCCCCGGGCGATCAGCAGCCGGCCCAGCACTTCCCGGTGGCGGGGCGCGCCGAGGCGCAGCGGGGTGCCGTCCGGCTCCCAGGCGGCGACCGGTCCCAGAATTCCGAACTCCACACCCATGCCGTCCTCCCGGCGCGCCGCCACCCGGGGTCCCTCGAATCCGCTCATCGATCACTGATCCGGGGCCCCCAACCTGGGTGACGTCCCGGAACGACCGGACCACCCAGGTCAGGGCCCCGGACATGTCCACTCTGCCACGAACCGCAGGAGTCGCTGTGACCCACCCGAGCATCCCCGGATTCACCGAGCACCGCGTGCCGGTCGACGACGGCGTCACGCTCCACGCCGCCGTCGGCGGCACCGGAAGCCCCGTCGTGCTGCTGCACGGATTCCCGCAGACGCACCTGATGTGGCGGCACGTCGCCTCAGACCTCGCCGCCGACCACACCGTCATCTGTCCCGACCTGCGCGGCTACGGCGCGAGCGACAAGCCCGTCGAGAACGGTCAGGACGTCTACTCCAAGCGCACCATGGCCCGCGACATCGTCCGTCTCGCCGGCGCGCTGGGACACGATCGCTTCACCCTGGCCGGCCACGACCGCGGCGCCCTGGTCGCGTTCCGCGCCGCGATGGACCACCCGGACACGGTGTCCGGCGCGCTGTTCCTCGACATCCTGCCGACCCTCGACATGTGGGACGCCCTGCACGGCGTGTCCGGGGCGGTCGGCTTCCACCTCTACCTCATGGCGCAGCCCCCCGGCCTGCCGGAGCAGATGATCCAGGCCGCCGCCCGGCCCTTCTTCGCCCACTTCCTCGACGCCTGGACCAACACTCCGGACGCGATCCCCGACGGGGTCCGCGACCACTACCTCGCCGCGTCCGCGGCGGCCGTGCCGTCCATCGTCGCCGACTACCGCGCCTCGGCCGGCGTGGACGTGGCCCACGACACCGCCGACAAGGAGGCGGGCAACCGGCTGGCCATGCCCGTCACCGTGCTCCAGCAGGACTGGGGCGCGGCCCTCGGCTACCACGCCCGGAGCCTGTGGAGCGCCTGGAGCGAGGACCTGCGCCACCGCACGGTCTCCTGCGGCCACTTCATGGCCGAGGAGGACCCCGGGATGATCACCGAGGAGATCAGGGCCCTGGTGCGCCGCTGACCTCGGTGACGCGCCGGTGAAAAGCGCTCCGCCCTGCCGAGGAGAGGCCGGCAGGGCGGAGCGCGGGGCGGGCCGGTCGGCCCGCAGGGGTCAGGCGGCCACAGAGGCGGCGGGCCGGGGCTCGCCGTGGACGCTCTCGGCCTCGTCGACCGGGGACGCCGACGCGTTGTCGTACTTCGTCCGGTCGAGGATGTTCTCCCGCGCGGAGACGATGACCGGGATGAGGGCCTGGCCCGCGACATTGGTCGCGGTGCGCATCATGTCCAGGATCGGGTCGATGGCGAGCAGCAGGCCCACGCCCTCCATCGGCAGGCCCAGGGTGGACAGGGTCAGCGTCAGCATGACCGTCGCGCCCGTCAGACCGGCGGTCGCCGCCGAGCCGATCACCGAGACGAAGGCGATGAGCAGGTACTCCTTGATCCCGAGCTGGACGTCGAAGATCTGGGCCACGAAGATCGCGGAGATGGCCGGGTAGATCGCCGCGCAGCCGTCCATCTTCGTCGTCGCGCCGAACGGCACGGCGAAGGAGGCGTACTCCTTCGGGACGCCCAGGTGGATTGCCGACTGCTGGGTGACCGGCATGGTGCCGACCGAGGAACGGGAGACGAAGCCGAGCTGGATGGCGGGCCAGGCGCCCTTGAAGAACTGCACCGGGTTGAGCTTGCCGGCGAAGGCCAGCAGCAGCGGGTAGACGCCGAACAGGACCAGGGCGCAGCCGATGTAGATGTCGGCGGTGAACGTCGCGTAGTTGCCGAGCAGGTCCCAGCCGTACTGCACGATGGCCCGGCCGATGAGTCCGGCGGAGCCGATCGGAGCGAGCAGGATCACCCACCACAGGGCCTTCTGCAACAGCTCCAGGACGGACTCGGAGAGGGTGAGGATCGGCTGGGCCTTCGGTCCGATCTTGAGGATGGCGATACCGGCGACGACCGCCATGAAGACGATCTGCAGGACGTTGAGCTGGACGAACGGCGTCACGACGTCGGTCGGGAGGATGCCGGTGAGGAAGTCGAGCCAGCTGCCGGCGTGGTCGGGCTTGGCGCCGTCGGCCGGGGTGAGCGAGGAGCCGGACCCCGGGTTGGAGACCAGACCGATGACGAGGCCGATGACGACCGCGATCAGCGAAGTGATCATGAACCAGAGCAGGGTGCGGCCGGCCAGGCGAGCCGCGTTGTTGACCTTCCGCAGGTTGGTGATGGACACCATGATCGCGAAGAAGACCAGGGGAGCCACGGCCAGCTTCAGCAGCTGCACGAAGATGCCGCCGACCTTGTCGAGGGTGGTGGCGAGCCAGGACACGTCGTAGGTGCGGGCGACATAGCCGAGCACCAGACCGACGGCGAGGCCGAGCAGGACCTGGGCCCAGAAGGGCACGGGTATCCGGAAGCCCGGCTTCGCGGGCTTCGGATCAGCGGTGTTCGTGGACACGGAAGGACACACTCCAGTGGGGACGCGCGGGGAGGGACGAGCAGGGCGTACGGGAGCGGCGACCGTGGAGAGGTCAACGGTGCCGCTGCATCGAGGAGTTGGCGATCAGACGCAACAAGCCGCGGACATGCAGAGGCAGAGGTCGACATGCAGACGCTGCACGAGCAGGACGCTCGTGACGGTGCGGCGGACGCCGCGCGGGGCGCCCAGGGGGCACACGGTTGCTGTCTTCATGGCGTAAGGACATTAACATCCTTACTTTGAGAACATCAAAGCAGAACTTTGGCAGGTCTTTGGCCCCTCGGCGCCGAGATCGTCGTACAACCCTCGACTCTCCTTGATCGTCAAAGAGAAGCGGCCCGGCGTGGGCCCTTGATCGGCGACCACGCCGACCGCGTGACCTGACCGCCTCTCACCTGGAGATGTCATGAGAGCCGACTCCGTCCGCCGCGCACTGCGGCTCGGAGCCTGTACGACGGTTGCCGCCGGACTCGTCACCCTGGGGCTCGCCACCGCTCCCGCGTACGCCGGGACCGAGCCGGAGACCGACCAGCTCTGGATCACCGCCCCGTACGAGCCGACCCTGCCGCTCGGCGTCGACGGCGGGACCCCGATGACCCGCACGCTCGACGTCAGGCTCAACCACGACAACGACCACTTCACCGTGACCGACGGCCGGCTCACCGTGGACGCCTCCGGACTCGCCGGGGTGGCCGAGATCACCTGGCCGGACAACTGCACGCCGAGCGGCGCGACCGCGGTGTGCGACGTGCCCGAGGTGCCGGTGACCGGGACCACCGGCGGCGAGGTGCACCTCAAGGTCCGCGCGGCCGACGGGGCGGCCGTCGGGGCACGGGGCCGCATCACCTTCGAGGCGACGGCCACCGGCGGCCCGGACGGTACGCTCACGGCCCCGCACGACAGCTTCGACACCACGGTCACCGTCGCCTCGGGACCCGACCTCGGGCTCACGACCGGCGGCGACATCGAGGGCGCCCGGCCGGGCAGCACGCAGACGCTCCCGTTCACGCTCACCAACCACGGCAACGAGACCGCGCACGGCTTCACCGTCACGATGACGGCCTCGTACGGCGTGCGGTACCTCAACCGGTACGACGCCTGCGTCTACACGACGTCGAGCGGCGACGAGTACGCCCCGATGTCGTACGCGACCTGCACCTTCCACCAGGATCTGGCACCGGGCGCCTCCTTCGAACTGCCCGAACCGCCGCAGGTCGAACTGACCTCGCACGCGCTCCGGGAGCGGGTGGACATATCGGCGCAGCCGATCGGCGCGACCGACCTCGGAGGCGCCGACGACTATGTGGCACTGCAGATCGGCGCCGACAACACGGCCGACTTCTCGGTGACCGGCGCGGCGGTCACGGGCGCCGCGGGCGAGACGGTCACGGCGTCACCCACCTTCAAGAACAACGGGCCCGCCTGGCTCGGCAATCTGGGCTCCGGGGACCCGGTCGCCGACGTCAGGCTGATCGTCCCGTCCGGCACCACCGTCACGGGCGTGCCGGAAGGCTGCGTGCCGCGGACCCTCTCCGGGGGCTACTACCCGAACCGCACGGGCGCCCCCCGCTACGACTGCTCGCTGCCGTACTGGGTGCTGGAGAACACGGAGCGCTCCTTCCCCTTCAAGCTCCGGATCGACACGGTGGTGCCCGGGGCGACGGGTGAGGTCAGCATTCATCCCCCGTTCGGCGAGTTCCGCGACGACCCGGACCTGACGAACAACTCGGCCGTCCTCACGGTGAATTAGGGATCGTTTCCACGGGGGTGACGGTGGGGCGGCGGCCGGCGGCGAGGCCGACCCGCCGCCTCGCCGTACGGAGTCGCGACACCGGAGGGAAAGGCCGCCTTCACCGCAGACCGATGAGGAAAACGAGGTGCCGGAACCGGTCGCGCGTCCCTACCCTCGGCGCCATGATCCCCCAGTCCCCCCTGCTGAACGTCATCGACGTGGAAGCCACGTGCTGGGACGGGCAGCCGCCGCCCGGCTCGGTGCACGAGATCATCGAAATCAGCCTCACCGTCGTGGACGTGTCGGCGCGGCGCCGTGTGTCCCGCCACCGTGTCCTGGTCCGCCCCGCCCGATCGGCGGTCAGCGACTTCTGCACCCGACTGACCGGACTGACACAAGCCGAGGTGGAACGGGGAGTCACCTTCGCCGAGGCCTGCCGCACCCTCGTCTGCGCGTACGAGGCCGGGGAGCGCCCCTGGACGAGCTGGGGCGAGTACGACCGCCGGCAATTCACCCGGCAGTGCCAGGCGGACGGGGTGGCCTGCCCGTTCGGGTATCCCGCGCAGCGCACCCACACCGACGCCAAGGCGGTCTTCAGTGCGGCCCACGGGCTGCGCAGGAAGCCCGGCATGGACCAGGCCCTGCGGATCGCCGGACTGCCGCTCGAGGGGCGTCATCACCGCGGCGAGGACGACGCGTGGAACATCGCCGCACTCGTCCTCGACCTGCTGGGCCGCGGCGCATGGCCGGCCGCGGGCTCGACCGCCCAGGGCGACCAGGGGCGTTCACCGCGGCCGAGGATGTGACGGGACAACGCGCCGACGGCGGGGGAGCGCGGTCACTCGCCGGTCGGACGCAGGCACGATGCCGCTCACTCCGTCGTCTCCCAGTCCCAGGTGTCGAAATAGGCGGCCCGGCCGGTGCGGCGGGCCTGGGCCACGGCGCTCAGGCGAGCGAAGTCGCGAGGGGGCATCAATGCCCGCCACCCGGGCAGCGGCAGGACCCGGACCTCGTCGTGCTCGCTCGGGTCCAGGACGATGCCGTCGATCTGCGCCGCGGAAAGCCGGCCACCGTCGAAAACGCAGCCGATCGTGCTGTAGGGCCACTCGGTGCCGGGCAGTCCGTACACCGTCGCCAGCAGCCGCGGCGGCCCGGACACCGTCAGGCCGGTCTCCTCGGCGCACTCCCGCACGGCCGTCTCCCAGGGACGCTCGCCGGCGTCCATCGTGCCGCCCACCAACTGCCACGGGTGCGTGGGCGAGTAGACGGACCGCAACTGCAGCGGCCGGTCGTCCTCGTCGGTGAAGTACAGGCACGCGAAGCACGTGGCCTTCGGAACCGTCTCGGCGTACCGCTCGGGCGGCATCCAGCCCGGGCCGGCCCCGGGCGGTCCGTCCCCGTGCGCCGGCACGCCCGGCGCGGCCGGCTCCTCCGGCCGGGTCATCCGCATCAGCGCCGGACTGCCCGAGAAACCCAGCTCGCGGTAGAGCGGAGCCGCCTCCTCACTGGCGTGCAGCTCGAACAGGGTGACGTGTTCGGCCCGGAGCCGATCGAGCAGCGCGCCGACGACGGCTCTGGCGTAGCCGCGGCGGCGCAGATCCGGGCGGGTGGCGACCATCTGCACACGGGCGGCCAGGCCACGGGGATAGGCCGGGGCCGGGAGGACCGGGTGGATCAGTCCCAGCGCGCAGGCGGCCGGCGAGCCGTCCGCGGCGTCGACGACGAAGCACCGGGCGTCTCCGGCCGGTGTCAGCCGGGGAGCCAGTTGGGCGGTGCACCGCCGGATCCACTCCTCGCTCAGCGGCCGGGACAGGACGTACGCGGAGCGCAGGCGGACGATGCCCTCGGCGTCGGCGGGCGTGGCCGTGCGGACGGGGGGCGGCTCGGCGACGGCCGACGGCCGGGCGGTGGCGGCAGGGGTCGTGTCGGCGTTCATGGGGTGCCTTCCTGAAGCGAGTCGGGCGAGCCGCGCCGGGCGGGTGACGAGGACCGGCGGGGCACCGCGGCATGTGGGGGCAGCGTCCAGGCGAGGGCCTTCCGGCCGGTACCGGAGGTGACGTGTTGCGGTCCGTCGCCGTCCGGCATCTCGACGTGGTAGGTGTCCGGCCGGCCGGCGCGGTCCCAGCGGTCATGGAGGTCCTCCAGTTCGGCCCACACATCGCGCGGCCCGTGCACGCGCACGGTGCCGGCACCGGGCCCGGCCACCGCCCAGGAGTCCTCCCGGGGCGCGACGATGGTCATCGCCCCGGCCTGGAAGTCCCGGACCAGTCCCGGTGCCAGGTAGGCCGCGGCGACCCAGAAGCCGTGGGCGTCGTCCGCGGGCGGTGCGAGCCGGGTCGGGCGCGGCCGTCCGGGGTCGGCCCTGACACGGTCCCGGTGGTCGACGGCCGTGAGCCACCGGTAGCCGAGCAGCGGACGGCAGCCGCGCGGCCGTCCTTGCAGGAGCGCTCGCAGCCCGCCCTTCGGGGTGCGGGTGACGGACAGCTGTCCGGGCCAACTGGGTGTTCTGGTCGTGAGGGTGGTCAGCAGCCTTCCTCCGGGGGCGAGTTGGGCCGGCCAGGCCGGGGGGAGGCAGGACACGCCGATGCCGGAGTGGATCCGGTCGTACGGTGCCCCCGTGGCGTGCCCGTCCAGCGCGTCGCCTTCGACGACCTCCGCGCCCAGGTCCAGCCGGCCCAGGTTGCGCCGGGCGAACGCGCTCATGTGCGGATCGGCCTCGACGCCGGTCGCGTGGCCGGGACCTGTGACGGCGGCGGCGAGCGCGAGGGTGATCCCCGGGCCGGTGCCCAGGTCCAGGAACCGCTGCCCGGGCTCCAGGCCAAGACGTTGCAGCGCCTCGACGGTGGCCGGGGTGCAGGTGCTCATGGAGGTCATGTGGCCGCCGGTCACCGGCCCCCGGCCGAGACCGGACAGCGGCTCGCCGTTGCGCTGGAGGAGAACGGAGTCGCCGCTGTGGACGAGGTCGAGCCACTCCGCCCGGTCGTCGGGATGGGAGCCGTCCAGGAGCCGCCAGTCGATCGGGTCCGCGCCGGGGCCGCTGACCCGGACGTAGGCGTGGGGGAGCAGCACCTCCCGTGGTACGCGCAGGAGCGCCGCGCGCAGCCGCGGGTCGGTCAGCTCACCGTCGGCCACGAGGTGTTCGACCATCGACGCGCGAGCGGCGGTCGCGGCGGCGAGCAGGTCCGCGGGGAGGGACGGGCGCGGTCCCGGACGCTCGGCGGTGGGGCAGGGGCCGCCGTCTCCCGGCCCTGGAGGGGCGGGTCCGCCAGTCGGTGCCGGTCGGGGAGTGTCCAGGTCCGGGGGGCTCC
>NZ_VOGW01000028.1:66819-106363 GCF_007896895.1 Streptomyces misionensis
CGAAGCGGGGGCGGCGCGGCTCATGCCGGGGTCCCGGGCTGCTCGCCGGCCGGTTCCGAGGTGATCTGGAAGGACAGCAACTGCCGGAACATGCCGGGCTGTTGGGACAGTTCCTGGTAGGTGCCCTCTTGTACGACCTTGCCTTCGTCGAGGACGACGATCCGGTCGGCCACGGCCACATTGGTGATGCGGTGGGTCACCAGCAGGACCACGCGGTCCTGGGCCAGACCGCGCAGCCGCTGGAAGATGCGGTACTCGGCGCGGGGGTCGAGATTCGCGGTCGGTTCGTCCAGGACCAGCAGCCCGGCCTCGCGGAAGAAGGCCCTGGCCAGAGCGATGCGCTGCCATTGGCCCCCGCTGAGTTCCTCGCCGTTGAGCCACTCGCGGGCGAGGAGGGTGTCCAGGCCGGAGGCGAGTCTGCCGACGACCTCGTCGGCGCCGGCGGCCTCGCACGCCGCCAGCACCGCGGCGTCCCCACCTGCGGTGGGCTGGCCCAGGTTCACGTTCTCCCGCACGGTCAGGGGCCAGTGCGCGTAGTCCTGCGGCACCAGGGCCACTTGCCGCCACAGGGCCTGCGGATCGGCCTCCCTGGTGGACAACCCGTCCCACCGCACCTCACCGGCCGTGGGCAGGTTCAGACCGCTGATCAGCCTGGACAGCGTCGACTTCCCGGACCCGTTGAATCCGACCAGGGCGGTGACCTCCCCGCGGCGCAAGGTCAGCGAGACATCGGACAGGGCGTCGTGGTCCTTGCCCGCGTAGCGGTGGGTGACCGACGTGACCTCGATCGTCTTCGGCGGCTCGGGACGGCGCGAGCCCCGGCGCATACGGAACCCCCCGGCTCTGTCCAGGAAGTCGCTCCAGTCGTCCATGTACAGGCCCGTGCGCACGGCGCGCGCGCCGATGGCCACCAGGCCGCGGACCGACTGGCCCACCATCTGCAGCGCGAAGACGGCCGTCCCCGCGTGGCCGACGCTGATGCGCCCGTCCGCCAGCAGCAGGACGACCGCCGCCCAGACGACGGCCGAGCCGAGCCCACCGCACAGCGCCCCGAGCAGGGACATGCGGGCGCCCTTGTCGGCCGCGGCCCGGTCCTCGCGGTTGATCCGGGCGACCGTCTCCCGGTACCGGCCGGACAGGAACGGGGCCATGGTGCCGGCGCGGATCTGGTCGGCGGCGTCCCTGTTGTAGATGTGCCAGCGCAGCACCGACAGCATGCGCAGATCGCCGTTGCTGCGCAGGTTCGCCAAGTACCGCACCCGCGCGGCACTGACCTGGGCCAGGGCCTGCGGCAGGCTCGCCGCGATCAGGAGCGGCAGGAGCAGCCAGTTCACCCCGGTCAGTACGAGCGCCCCGGCGACGAACGAGGCGGCCGAGGCGATCAGGTCCTGCCCTTCGTCGATCAGGTCCCCGGTGACCTGCGCTCCGCGGTCCGCTGCCTCGCGCGCACGGTTGAAGTCGGGGTCGTCGTAGGCGCACAGTTCGACCTCGGCGCAGCCGAGCAGCAGCTGCTGTTCGGCCTCGCGCGACATCAGCGGGCCCAGCCGGGCGGACAGCCAGTTGACGATGATGCCCAGCAGAGCGCGCACACCGGCGGCACCGGCCAGCAGGGCCACGGACGGCCACGCCTGAAGCAGTCGGTCGTAGACGTCCTTGCTGGTGAGCAGCGCGGTGAGGGTGCCGCTGATGGCGACCAGGCCGAGGGCCTGCATGACACCGGCGGCGGCCTGGCACACCAGCAGGCCGACGGTCGCCGGCCGGTCGACCTGCCAGGCGAGCGCCAGTGAGCGGCGCACCAGTTGCGGCAGGCGCCGGGCCATGTCACGCAGCCGGATCGAGCGTCCGGCCGCTTCCCGGCTGCCGGTCAGGTCGACGTACCGCATCTGCTGCCGGTCGCCGGACTTCGGTGCGGTGTCATGTTCCGCTTCCGAACGCCCTTGCTCCTGCGCGGGCTCGGCCGGCGGGGCGGTCCGCGGCTCGGGGACGCCGCCGGCTGATTCACCGGTGGCCCTGCTCATGCCGCCCACCCCGTACGTGGACTCGCCGTGCGGACGGAGTCGACGGCGTGCGGGGCCCGTGCGGGCCTGTTCGCGAGCGGGGCGGGTACGGCGGGAGCGGGCGGAAGGGTGGTGTGGGGATGGAGCGGGCGGTACATGGCGGCCTCCGGGAGAGAGGGGCAGGGCACCGGGATCAACGAGGAGGGGCCGCGTCTCGAACACACGTCTTTCGGACGTGATGGAAGTCCCGGTGGCACGCGAATGCGCGTTCGTGCCGGATACACCGACCCTTGCCCTGGCGGCCCGGCCGCCGAGCGCAGCCGTGGCCGAAACGCCGATGCTCGGCAGGCAGGCCGCGGAGCTGTCCGCCTGCCGAGCCCGATCCTTCGCGGCCCAGGCTCAGGAGGCCGCTGTCTCGTGGTCGGGAGAGGGGCTGAACCGCTGCCCGGCCGCCGGTGACGTGGACCGTGGCGCCGCGACGCCGACGAGGAGGGCGATCAGCACGAAGCCCCCGGCGGCCAGGAAGGCGACGTGGTAGCCGCCGAGGAGTGCTTGCGCCTCGTGCTCGCCGGCGGCGGTGAGGCTGTTCGTGCGGGCGGTGACGAAGGCGTTCAGCACGGCCAGGCCGATGGCGCCGCCGATCTGCTGAGTGGTGTTGAACAGCCCGGACGCGACCCCTGACTCGGCGCGCGGGACGGCGGTCATGCCGAGGCCCATGACGGCCGGTGCGGTCAGGCCGAAGCCCAGCCCCATGGCGAGGCTCGCGGGCAGGAAGTCCACCGCGTACGTGCCGTCGACTCGTGCGAAGGACAGCGTCACGAAGGCGGTGGCGATGAGGACGAGGCCGCCGAACAGCATCGGACGCCGACCGAACCTGGTGATGAGCCGGGCCGAGAGGCCGAGGGAGACCGCCGCGATGACCGTCGCGATGGGCACGAAGCTGAGACCCGCCTGAAGGGAGCCGTACGCGAGAACGCGTTGCAGGTACAGCGTGCTGAAGAACAGGAAGCCGAACATGCCCGCGATCATCATGAACTGCACGATGTTCGCCACCGTCAGACTCCGGGAGCGGAAGAACCGCAGCGGCAGCAGCGGATGCGCGGCCGTGGCCTGCCGGAGGACGAACCCGCCGAGCAGCAGGAGCGACAGCGGGCCGAGGACCAGCGTCCGGGCCGAACCCCAGCCGGTGCTCCCGGCGTCCACGATCGTGTAGACGAGCAGCATCATGCCCGCGGTGACGAGGAGCGCGCCCGGGAAGTCGGTGCCCTTGCTCATGCCCTCGCCCTGCTCCCGGGGGACCGTGCGCAGGCCCATGACGACGAGCAGGGCGCCGATCGGGACGTTGATGAAGAAGATCCAGTTCCAGCTGAGCAGTTCGGTGACGACGCCGCCGAGCAGTGGCCCGACCGCCCCACCGCCCGCCGACGCGAAGCTGTACGCGCCGATGGCCTGAGCCTGCCTGCGCTGGTCGGGGAACATGGTCGCGACCATGCCCAGGACGCAGGCCGACGCGATCGCACCGCCGACTCCCTGGAGGAAGCGGGACCCGATCAGCGTCGCCTCGCCGCTCGCGAGCCCGCACAGCAGGGAGGAGGCGCTGAACAGGGAGATCCCGGCGAGGAAGACCGTTCGCCGGCCGATCAGGTCGCCGAGCCGCCCGGCCAGCAACAGCAGGCCGCCGAAGGGCACGACATAGGCGTTGACCACCCACACGAGGTTCTCGGCGGAGAATCCGAGACCCTGCTGAACGGCGGGTAACGCCACGTTCACGATGTTCTGGTCGAGGACGATCATCATCTGGCCGACGCAGAGCACGATGACGGTCAGCCACGGCGATCTGTTCGTCCGTGGGGCGGGCTGGTCCATGTCCGGAGCTCCTCCATAAGTGCATCCTTTGTTACAGCCGTCATCTTCTGTAACCATGGAGCGGAGCGGAAGGAGGCACTTTTATGTCACACCGTCACACCGATGTGTCCGAGCAGGTCATCAACGAGGCGTGCCCGGTCACCGAGGTGCTCGACCATGTGGCGGGCAAGTGGAGCATCGGCATCCTGGTCGCCGCGGCGCTCGGCCCCGTCAGGTTCACCGAACTGGAACGCGGCATCGAGGGCATCAGCCGGCGGATGCTCACCTTGAACCTGCGCAAGCTGGAACGCGACGGTCTGCTCGTCCGGACCGTCCACCCCACCGTGCCGCCGAAGGTCGAGTACAGCCTCACACCCATGGCACGCGAGCTGCACACCTATCTCACCGGGCTGGTCGACTGGGCGCAGCGGCACCGCACCGCCATCACCGAAGCCCGGGCCGCCTACGACACCGCGGCCGCCGCCGAGCCGGCGGCTCCCGGGAACCGGCGGCCGCAACGCTGACGAGCCGTTCCCGCGAGGTCGGACCGAGGCGCGGGCGGAGTCCGGCAGCGGCCGTTTCCGCTCCTTTCGCCTCCGCTGCGGTTGTCCGCGCCGTGGACGGATGCTGAGGTCGTCCCCGAACGTACGACCGCTCTGGACCTCTTCGAGCGGACCGGCAACCGCACCGGGCAGGCGTACTGCTGGGACAGCCTCGCCCACGCGTACCGGGGACTGGACCGGCATGCCGAGGCGATCGGCTGCTTCCAGCGGGCCCTCGGCCTGTTCCGGGCCCTGGGCGACCACTACAACCAGGCCACCGCCCTCACCGGTCTCGGCGACGGCCACGCCGCGCGCGGCGACCGTGCCGAGGCCCGCGCCTGCCACCGGCAGGCCCTGGACATCCTCCGCGAACTCGGCCACCCGGAGGCCGACGACCTCCAGCGGCGGCTGACCCAGGCAGCACCCGCCTGACGTCCCCGGACCGGCGCGGCCCGCCGCACCCTTCCACGGCGGGCCGCACCCGGCCGCCTGCAGAAGCCCACAAGGTTTGCCGAAGGGCCGATGACCAGGATGGCTGTCGCCGAACGGCACCGGGGGCGGACGCGCTTCCACCCACCTGCGGACAACCCGTGGCGCAGGAAGACGACTTGGAGGGGACCACATGATCTCGAAGATCGCCGTGCGGCTCGCAACGGCCACCGCCGCCGCCACACTCGCCACCCTGGGGATCGGCGCGCTGGCGGCCCCGTCCGCGGTGGCGGGCACGTCCAGCGGCCCGGCGCGCATCCAGTCGGGCACGTTCCACCTCTACGAGAAGAACGGCTACAAGGGCGGCTGGGCGGGCCTGACCGGGACCGACAAGGACCTTCGGAACAACCACTTCGACAACGGCAAGAAGGTCGACAACCAGACCAGCTCGGTGAAGAACTACACCAACAAGTACGTCGACCTGTGGCAGAACGTCGGCTGCAGCGGCGCGCACACGACGTCGTACCCCGGCACGAAGGACCCCAAGCTCAGCAACGACGCCATCAAGGACAACCGACTGAGCTGCGTCAAGTTCCGCTGACATGACCGCCGTTCCCGGGTGCGCGGCCACGACGGCCGCGCACCCGGGACCACGCCGCCCGAGAGGAGCCGCATGTCCGCCTCCCGAAAACCCTGGCGTGCCGGCATCTGCCTGGTGACGGGGGCCTGCGCCCTGCTGGTGGGCTGCGGCCCGCCCGACGCGCCCGGGCCCACCGCCTCCGCTGTCACGGCGGGGCCCGTCGCCTCCGCGCAGGCCCGCGCCCTGCTACTGCCGTACGACCGGTACGAGATGACGCCCGCCGACGTGCTGACCGTCGAGGCGGCGGAGGACGCCCTGATGGTGCCGTGCATGCGGGCCCAGGGCCGGACCTGGAAGCCGCTGCCGCGGGCCGCGGACGCCGACCCGCCCAACCGCTCGCGCTACGGCGTCATCGAGCCGGGGGTCGCGGAACGCTACGGCTACCACCAGCCCCCGCCGCCGCCCGGTGTCGCCCGCCGGACGGCCGCCGAGAACGCGCGGAACGCGGAACTCACCCAGGCCGACGCGGACGCCGCGTTCGGCAGGGCGACGGGACATTCGTCCTCCGTCGACGGATGCTGGAAGACGGCCCACGACCGGCTCCGCCGGCACGTACCCGCGTCCGACCACGCGTTGCTCGATGAACTCACCCTGCGGTCCTTCGAAACCTCGCTCAAGGAGCCGCGGGTACGCGGGAAACTGGCCTTGTGGAAGTCCTGTATGAAACGTTCGGGATTCTCCTACGCCACGCCCCTCGACGCGGCCGACGACCCCGCCTGGGCGGGGACGAAGCGGCCTGCACGGCGTGAACTGCTCATCGCCACCGCGGATGTGCGGTGCAAGACGTCCACCGGGCTCGTCGACCTCTGGAAGCAGGCGGAAACCGCTTGGCAGCAGGACTTCGTCAACCGGCATGCCGAGGCGTTCCACGCACTGGCCCGGGCCAAAGAGGTCTGGCTCCGCGCGGCCCGTGCCGCCCTGCGCTGAGGCCCCGCGGCCCCATGCCGGCACGGCCGGGCGGGAAGGCGCCCGCGCAGGGCGGCGGCAGTGCCGGGGACGGGGACACGCTGGTCGGCTCAAGTGCCGTGCACCACAAGGGCGTTGTGCGGTGTACTTGCTCCCGGAACCATGCCGCCGTCCGTCCGTACGGCGGCCGGAGGGGGGAAGACCGTGCCGGATTCGCAGAGTGCGCAGCAAATGGCGGAGACGCTGGCGATGACAGGTGCCTCGACGCTGGTCGCGGCGATGGCCACGGACGCGTGGCAGACCGGGCGCGGCGGCTTCGCGCGACTGTTCCACCGCCGGGGGAACGGCCTGCGCGAGATCGGGACCCAACTGGACAACGACGCGGCCCTGATGGCGGGGGCGGACGCCGCCGCGGCCCGCGAGGCGCTGCTCGAACTGTGGCGGCTGCGGCTGCTCGGCCTGCTGCGCGACCACCCGGACGCGGCACCCGAGCTGACCGAACTCGTCGACCGGATTCGGGAACGGCTCCCGGAGGACGGCCGCCGCTGGACACAGGACGTCCGCGCGTACGACCACTCCGTCGTCAACGCCGTGCAGGGCGGCAACCAGTACAACCACCACATGGACAGACCCCGCACGGACGGTGACGTGGACGAGGCATGAGCGAGCAGGACGGCACGGTCTTCATCCAGAACCTCTCGGTGCGCGGCGGCCGGATCAACGCCGTCCAGGGTGGCGACCAGTACAACTACATCTATCGCAGCGCCCCGCCGTACCGGGTCGAGCCGTATCCCCTGGACGCCGGGACCGTCCCGCCGGGTCTGCGGCGCGTGCCCAGCCGCCTGCTGACCGCCCGCCACCGACTGGTCCCCTTCGCCCCGCGTCCCGAGCTGGACCTGCTGGAGGCGTGGCGGGACGACGCCACGCCGGGGCTCACGGTGCGGCTGCTGCACGGCGAGGGCGGCCAGGGCAAGACCCGGCTCGCCGCCGAGTTCGCCGCGCGGTCGGCCGGGGCGGGCTGGACGGTGGCGCAGGCCCGGCACCGGAGCGAGGTCGCCTCCGCCGGCGGCGGGGACGAGACGCTGACGGTCCGCGCGCCCGGCCTGGTCATCGTCGTCGACTACGCGGAGCGCTGGCCGCTGTCCGACCTCATCACCCTGATCCGGCAGCACGGCGCCGCGGCCCGCGACCGGCTGCGCGTCCTGCTCCTCTCCCGGCCCGCCGGGGACTGGTGGCAGGACCTGGCCCACCAGCTGTCCAAGCTCGACATCCTCGACGCCGACACCGTCCACCTGCCCGGCCTGCCGGAGCACCCCGAGGCGCGCGGCACGGTCTACACCGCGGCCAGGGACGCGTTCGCCGCCGCCCTCGGCCTCGCCGACCCCGCCGGGGTCCGGGTCTCCGCCGAGCTGGGCGACCCCGCGTTCGACCTGATGCTCGCCGTCCACATGAAGGCACTGGTGGACGTGGACGCGGCCGTGCGCGGCGTCACCCCGCCGTCCGGCCGCGACCTGGCCGCCCTGTCCACGTACCTGCTCGACCGCGAGCACGACCACTGGCGGTCGGGCCACGACGGCGGTCGCGGACCGGTCCGCACCGGCCCGTGGGAGATGCGCCGCGCGGTGTACGTCGCCACGCTCACCCCGCCGCTGACGGCCGACGCCGCCGCCGCGGCCCTGACCCGCAGCGCCGCCGCCGAGGCGGCCGACGCCGCACAGGTCCTGCGGGACCACGCGCGCTGCTACCCGCCGCAGACGGCGCTCACGCTCTTCGAAAGCCTCTCACCCGACCGGCTCGCCGAGGACTTCCTCGCCCTCACCCTCCCCGGCCGCGAGGACCGGTACGGCTACCACGCCACGGACCCGTGGGCCGGGGCCGCCCCGGCGATGCTGCTGGAGCACCCGCGGGACGGCCAACCGCCGCCGTACGCCCGCCAGGTGCTCACGGTGCTCGTCGAGACCGCCCGCCGCTGGCCGCACGTCGTCGACCGCCACCTCGTCCCGATGCTGCTGCACCGGCCCGCCCTCGCCCGGGCCGCCGGCGGCGCCACGCTCAGCCGCCTGTGCGACCTGGACGGCCTGCCGGACGCCGTGCTGGAGTCCGTCGCCCCGCACCTGCCGCAGGAGCGCCACGTCGACCTGGACCTTGGCGTGGCGGCCGTGACCCGGCGCATCGTCCGGCACCGGATCGGCACCAGAGACCTCGGCCCGGCCGAGCAGGCCGGACTGCTCTCCCACCTCGCCTGGCGGTACGGCAACGCGGGACTGCTGCGCGAGGCCGCCGACGCGGCGCGGGAAGCGGTGGCGCTGCGCCGCCGGACCGCCGCCGACGACACCGCCGCGCTGTCCGCGCTGGCGGACGACCTCAACGGCCTCGCCGCGCACCTCACCACCGCGGGCCGGTACGACGAGGCGGCCGAGCCCCTGCGCGAAGCCGTCGACGCGTATCGGACGCGGGCCGCCGCGGACCGGGCCGAGCACGCCCCGGCACTGGCGATGGCGCTGAACAACCTCGGTGTCCACCTGCTGCGCACCGGCCGGCCGGCGGAAGCGGCCGAGTACGCCGCCGAGGCCGTCGAACTGCTGCGGCCACCGGCGGCGGGCGACCCCGGGACGCACCTGCCCACGCTGGCGACCGCGCTGACCAACCTGAGCAACGCGCTGTCCCGGTGCGGGCGCCTGGACGAGGGCGTACGCGCCGTGCGCGAAGCGCTGGAGCTCCACCGACGGCTGGCCGGCGCCGACCGGATGCGGTACCTGCCCGACCTCGCGATGACGCTGCTCGACGGCGGCCAGTGGCTG
Organism: Streptomyces misionensis; assembly: GCF_007896895.1. Taxonomy (GTDB): domain Bacteria; phylum Actinomycetota; class Actinomycetes; order Streptomycetales; family Streptomycetaceae; genus Streptomyces; species Streptomyces misionensis_A. Next base: position 75,980 of record NZ_VOGW01000028.1, read on the forward strand.
ATGGCCGCCGACCGGTCGGCGCAGGCCCGCGAGGCCACCGAGGAGGCCGTGCGCCTGTACCGCGAACTCGCCGACGCCAACCCGGCGGCCCACCTCCCGCACCTGGCCATGGCCTGGGACAACCTCGGCAACGTCCTCGCCCGGCTGGAGCGGCCCGAGGACGCCCTGGAGGCCACCCGCAAGGGCCTGGAGATACGCGAACGGCTCACGGCCGCCGACCCGGAGCGCCACCGGGCCGACCGGGCACGGTCGCTGACCAACCTCAGCATCCGCCTCTCCCAGCTCGCACGACCGCACGACGGCCTCGCACCCGCAAAGCAGGCGGTCGAGCTCTGGCGCCCGATCGCCGCCGCCGGTCCCGTGCATCTTCCCGACCACGCGACCGCCCTGCACGCCCTGGACCACTGGCTCACCCGGGAGGGCCGCCACGAGGAGGCCCTGGACGCCGCCGAGGAACTGCTCGCCGTGCGGCGCCGGCTGGCCGAAGCCGACGCGTCGCAGACGTCCGCGCTCGCCACCGCCCTGCACTCCGTGGGCGCCCGTCTCGCCGGTGCCGATCGCCGGGAGCGGGCCATGGCCCACCTCACCGAGGCCGTCGGCCTGCGCCGCGGGCTCGCGCGGACCGGGACGGCCGCCGACGCGTCAGCGCTGCTCGACTCCGTGAACCTGCTGGGCACCCTGCTGGTCGGGACAGGCCGGGCACCGGAGGCGGTACGCATGTCCGCCGGTGCCCTGCTCACCCTGGAGGAGCCCGCCCGCACCGATCCGGATTCCTACCGTCCGCACCTGGCGACGGCGGCGACCCTCGTCGGCATCAGGCTCTCGGAGGCCGGTCGGCCGGAGCACGCCGTCCAGTCCCTGGACATGGCGCTGCTGATGCTCCGCCGGCTGGCCGAGGCGGACTCGGCGTACCTCCCGCAGTTCGCCAACGTGCTGCGCATCCTCGCCCTGGTCCGGGTCGGCGCCGGCATCGAGCTGGAGCCGGCCCTCCAGGCGAGTACCGAGGCCGTGCGCATCGCCCGCGGGATCTCGGAGCACCTCCCTCCGGAATCGCCCCTGCTCGCCGACGCCCTGACCGCCCACTCCCTGGTGCTTGAGGCCCTCGGCGGGGACGCCCCGGCGGGGGCCGCGCCGGCGGAGGACGCCTGACCCGGCCCGTCCTCCCCGGCCCCCTGCGCAACACCGGTCGGCACCGTGTCGGTGGGATGTCGGCGGCCCGGTGGGGCTGTCGGTGCCGTACCGGCGAAATGTCGGTGCCCGCCGCCACAGTGGACGACGAGTCGCCCGGCGCGCAGCCGCGACCGTCCGCACCAGCAAGGGAGCCCCGTCGCCATGTCGTCCGCATCCACCAACCCGCCCTGGAACGTCGCACGGCCGCCGCGCGCCGAGGGGAGCACCTTCCTGGTCACCGGCGGCAACGCCGGCATCGGTTACTTCGTCGCGGAGCAGCTGTCGGCGTCCGGGGCGACGGTCGTGCTCGGCAGCCGAAGCCCGGCGAAGGCCGAGACCGCGATGGCCTCGATACGCGCACGCGTTCCCGGCGCGCGGCTGCGGGCCGTGCGGCTGGACCTCGCCGACCTCTCGACGCTGCGACCAGCGGTGGAATCACTGGAGGTCGACCGTCTCGACGCGGTGGTCCACAACGCCGGTGTCGCGCTCGACGACCCGCCGCGCAGGGAGACGGGGGAGGGCCACGAGCTGATGTTCGGCACGAACCACCTCGGGCACTTCGCGCTGACCCGGTGGCTGATGCCGCTGCTGTCGGCCGCACCGGCGGCCCGCGTCGTGACCATGGGCAGCTTCGCGGCGAAGTCGGAGCGGCTGGACCTGGCGGACCTGCAGTCCCGGAAGGACTACCGGCCCAAACGCACCTACGCCCGCTCCAAGCTGGCGCAGATGTACTTCTGCCTCGAACTCGACCGCCGCCTGCGCGCCGCCGGCAGCACGGTGGCGAGCGTGCTGGTCCATCCCGGCGGCGCGCTGGACTCCCTCACCCCGGCACGCCCGCCGGTCCATGTGCGGACGGCCGGCGCACGGCTGGGCGCGGCACCCGCGGCCCTCCTCGTCCAGGGCAAGCACGCCGGCGCGTGGCCCGCGGTCCGGGCGGTGCTCGACCCGGCCGTGCGCGGAGGCGAGATGTGGGAGCCGCGCGTCTTCGGCCTGCGCGGCGAACCCCGGCGCGCACCGGTGTGGAACCACCTCACCGACACCCGGGTGGCGACACGGTTGTGGGACGCGAGCCGCGACCTGACCGGCGTCGACCCCGGGCCACAGCACTAGCGCGAGGCGCATGAGCCCTGACCGGCGGGAGCGTGGCCGGGCGGGTGGGGGCGAGGTGCGGCCGGGGCCGCTCAGCGCGTCAGGAGATCGATGGCGACCTTCAGCCGTGCGAGGAAGAACTCCCGTGACGGCGCCTGGTGCTTGAGGCCGATCGAGGTGCTGATCATCGTCTGCGCGACGGCCGGCGCCGCGTCTCGTCCCGCCTCCGCGGCGATCGCGTCGGTGACCAGTTCCTCGAAACGCCGTGGCGCGGTCTCGGCCGTCTCGCCGAGCAGCTCGGGGTTGGCCTCGATGACCTCCGCGACATCCCGTGTCAACGGGCCGACGTAGCGGCCCGCCCACTGGTCGAACGCTTCGAGGAGCCGCTCCGGCAGGGGGCGTCCGGTGTCGGCCAGGACGTGTTCGACCGCGGCGATGTCGCGCTCCAGGGCCTGGGTGACCGCGGCACGGAACAGGGCCTCCTTCGAGGAGAAGAGGAAGTAGAGCCCCGGCCGGGAGATCCGCGCCGCCTGTGCCACCGCCTCCATCGAGGTCTTGCGGTAGCCGAAGCGGGCGAACGTGGTCAGGGCGGCGTCCAGCACCGTGGTCCGCCGGTCGCTGTCGGCGACCGGGGAGGAGGGGTGACCGGCATCGGGGCTGCGCATGGAACGAGCATACGAGTGGCATACGTACTATACAAATGAAGTTCGCTCTGTATAGTCCTGGCCATGGTCAAGTCTGCGCTCATCTCCACCCCGTTCACCGCCGCGAGCACCGCGGACGACGTACTGCGAGGCATCGATCTGACCGGCGTGCGCGCCATAGTGACGGGTGGTTCCTCCGGAATCGGGGGCGAGACCGCTCGCGCGTTGACCGCCGCCGGGGCCGAGGTCACCCTCGCCGTCCGGAACACCACCGCGGGCACCACCGTCGCCGAGGCGATCGCGCGGTCCACCGGAAGACCCCGGCCCCGAGTGGCCCGGCTCGACCTCGCCGACAGGGCGACCGTCGCACGATTCGTCGACGCGTGGCGCGGTCCGCTGCACCTGCTGATCAACAACGCGGGCGTGGTCACCGGTGGCCTCGAACGGACCCGTGAGGGCTGGGAGCTGCAGTTCGCGACCAACCACCTCGGCCATTTCGCCCTCGCCACCGGCCTGCACGACGCCCTGGCCCGGGGAGCCCGCGACCGCGACGGGGCCCGGATCGTCTCGGTGAGTTCGACCGCGCACATGCGAGCAGGCATCGACTTCGACGACCTTCACTTCGCCCGCCGCGACTACGACCCGCAGATCGCCTACGCGCGGTCGAAGACGGCGAACTCCCTGTTCGCCGTCGAGGCCACCCGGCTGTGGGCACCGGACGGGATCGTCGCCAACGCCGTGAACCCCGGAGGTGTCGCCACGGGACTGCAACGGAACTTCACGCCGCGGCAGAGGCGGTCGCTCGACGCGGCCGAGGCCGCCGGTGTCTTCACGTACAAGACGGTCGAGCAGGGGGCCGTGACCAGCCTCGTCGCGGCCGTCTTCCCGGCCTTCGGCCACTCCGGCGGTCATTACCTCGACGACGGGCAGGAGGCTTACCCCGTCCCGAACGACGCCGACCTCGCGCGCCACCCCCACGGCGTCAAGGAATGGGCGCTCGACCCCGCCCTCGCGGAGCGCCTCTGGGCGGTCTCGACCGGTCTCCTGCGCGCTTGATCCGCACTCACGCAGCCGGGCGATCCAATTCCGTCCATCACCTTGTGCCGCCAAGGAATTGCCGATAACCCTGACGCTGCACCATGCCCACGCCATTCCCGACCCCGCACCGGCCCCGTCCGTCCCCCCTCCACCACGGGACACGCATGGACCAGAACTCCACCCCGGACCCGGCAGGACCGCCCGGCGGCACCCTCGGGGCGTCGAGCGGCACCGGAAGCGCGGGCGGGGCGGGCGCCGGTGCCGCGGCTTCGTTCCCGTGGCGTGGGACGTGCTGATCCACCCGCTGGTGGGCGCCGCTCCAGCCCCCCATGCCACGCGTACACGGAACCAGACCCCGTGCACCGGGACAGAGAGGAACCGACCGTGCCCCGTGAGTCCGGCGAGACCACCGAGCCGACCGCCCGCGCCATCCGTGCCACGACCACGCCGGCCGCCGGCCGTCCGGCCGACCAGCTGCTGGCCGAACTGCGGGGCCTGCGCGCCGCGGACGCACCGACCCGTGGCGGCCGGACGTTCGCCTACGTCTACGACGCCGGCCTGCCCGACGTCGACGAGCTGGCGGCCGCCGCGTACGGCGTGTTCGCCACGGTCAACGGCCTGGACCCGACGGTCTTCCCGAGCGTCGCCCGGCTGGAGAACGACGTGGTGCGCGCGGTCTCCGCGGTCCTCGGAGTGCCCGGCGCGCAGGGCAGTTTCACCAGTGGCGGCACGGAGTCGATCCTGCTGGCCGTGAAGACCGCGCGGGACCACGCCCGAGCCGTGCGCGGGGTGACCCGGCCGCAGCTGGTGCTGCCCTCGACGGCGCACGCGGCCTTCCACAAGGCGGCCCACTACCTGGGGTTGGAGACGGTGGTGGTCCCGGTCGACCCGCTGACGTTCCGCGCCGACGCGTCGGCCGTCGCGGACTCGGTCACCGACCGGACCGCCCTGGTGGTCGCGTCGGCGCCGTCGTACGCGCACGGGGTGGTGGACCCCGTGGCCGACATCGCCGCGGCTGCCGCCGAGCGGGGCGTGCTGTGCCATGTCGACGCGTGCATAGGCGGCTGGTTCCTGCCGTTCCTCGCCCGGGCGGGCCGCCCCGTCGAACCGTTCGGCCTCTCGGTCCCGGGCGTCACCTCGCTCTCGGTGGACCTGCACAAGTACGGCTACGCCGACAAGGGGGCCTCGGTCGTCCTGTACCGGGACGCCGAGCTGCGGCGCCACCAGTACTTCGCGTACGCGGGCTGGCCCGGCTACCCGGTGGTCAACCCCACCGCGCAGGGCACCAAGTCCGGCGGGCTGCTCGCGCAGGCATGGGCGGTGCTGCACCACCTCGGCCACGACGGGTACACCGCGCTCGCCCGCCGCGTGGCGCAGGCCGCCGACCGGCTGCTCCCCGGGCTGCGGGGGACCGACGGCGTCCGGGTGCTCGGCGACCCGGCGGGCAGCCTGATCGCGTTCACCGTGCTCGGTCCCGCCGGCACCCCCGATCTGGGACTGGTGCTGCACGTGGCGGACGAGATGCGGGAGCGCGGCTGGTACCTCCAGCCGCAGCTCTCCTGCGACGGTCTCCCGCCCAACCTGCACCTGACGCTCACCCCGGCGACCAGCGACCGGGTCGGGCCGCTCCTCGCGGACCTGGCCGAGTCGGTGACGGCGGCGCGCGCGTGCGAACCGGTGACCGTGGATCCGGCACTGGCCGAACTGGCCGCCACGCTCGACCCCGACACCCTCACGCCCGAGGACGTCGCCGGGTTCCTGGCCTTCGCGGGCCTGGACGGCGATCAGGGCCTGCCGTCACGGACGGCACCGGTGCTGGCCCTGCTGGACGCCCTGCCGCCCCGGCTGAAGGAGCGGATGCTGACGGAGTTCATCGGTTCGCTCTTCCGTATCTGACCCTGCGCCGGGCCTGGCAGCCTCACATCCGGGATCTCAGGACGTCGACCTCACAGCCCGGCGCGAACGGGTCGAAGCCGTGCTCGACCAGCCAGCGAACCCCCAGCAGGCTGCGCAATGACCACCACGCGTGGATCACGTCGAGGTCGACGCCGGTGCCGTAACCGGCGACGACGTCGCCGAGGTGCTCCTCGTGTCCGAGCGTCAGCGTGGCGAGGTCGAACAGGCCGTCACCCCGGCCCGCCTCGGACCAGTCGATGATGCCCGTGATCTCGTCGCCGTCGACGAACACATGAGCGATCTGGAGGTCGCCGTGCGTGAACACCGGGGTCCACGGCCGGAGCGCGGCCTCGGCGACCCGACGATTGCGGGTGACCAGGTCGGCGGGCAGGACGCGGTTCGCCACGAGCCACGCGCACTCGCCGTCGAGTTCCGCCGCCAGCTCGTCGCGGTCCCGGCCCGCCCGGCCGGGCCAGGGCGGCAACGGCGCGTCGTGCAACTTCCGGACGGCGGCCCCGGCTGCGGCCCACGCCGCCGGGGACGAGGGCGACGGCTCGCCGAGGCGGCCGAGCGCCCTCCCCGGGACCGCGGCGATCGCGAGCACGGGCGGCTCGCGCCACAGGAGCTTCGGGGTCGGGACCGGCGCCAGGGCCATCGCCTCGACCTCGACGTCGATGCGCGCCTGATCCGCGTCCACTTTCAGGAACACGTCACCGACGCGCAGGGTCGCGCGCTCGGAATGGGCAACGACGACTTCGACCTCATCCATGGGCGGCCATCCGGGGGTTGACGAAAGGAGCCAGGGTTCGCGGCATCGGAGGTGAGCCCGGCACGGCCGTCGTGATCATTGCGCTGCTCCACGCGCTTCCTGCTCGAACGCGAGGCGGCAGCGTTCGACCTGCTCGGCCACCCGCTCCATGAACCAGCGCATGATTTCGTAGGGGACGATGTGCTCGTCGTGGCCGTGGATGCGGACGGCCGGCTCCAGGCTCGGGTCCTCGTCGGGGATCACCGCCACCACGAAGGCATGTCCAGGCAGATGGGTCTCCGCACGGGGAATCCCGGCCCACGCAGCCGGTGCCGGGACGGCCTCGCTCAGCTCCACGCACCAGGCGTCGTCCGGCAGGGCGTAGTGGTACTGGACGGCGTAGTGGCGGCCTGCATGAACGCGCAGCTCTGGCATGTCCGCAGGCTGTCACAGCCGTTCCGTCGAGTCTCGCGAATTTCCGCCCGGCGCCTGGTGCCGCCGTCGCCGGCGGTCGGGTTGCGACACCCGAGGCGGCGTCACCGGGAACGGCCGCGCTGCCGATCGGAGTCCGCGATCGAGGAGGGGCTGGTGTCTCCCGTAGGGGGAGACGTCAAGGTGGGGGCATGGACGGCGACACGCTCTACGCGATCGGTGAGTCGGCCCGTCGGACCGGTCTCACGGTCAGGACGATCCGTTTCCACTCCGATCGCGGAATCGTGACGCCGACGGAACGAAGCCCGGCCGGCCACCGCCGCTACGACGTCGACGCCGTCGCGCGCCTGGACCTCGTGCGGACCCTGCGGGAACCGGGACTGGACCTGCCCACGGTCCGCAAGGTCGTCGACCGGGAACTCTCGCTCCCCGAGGTGGCCGCGGCCCATGCCGAAGCACCGGCGGCGCAGATGCGCGTGCTGCGCCTGCGGCACGCCGTGCTGACCGCGGTGGCCGAGCGCCGGCTCACTCCCGAGGAGAGCGATCTCATGCACCAGCTCGCCCCGCTCTCCGAGGACGAACGCCGAGACCTCAGGTGATTTCCTCGGCGCTGTCTTCGACGGCCCCGGCGCGGACCCCGTGTTCGAGGGGGTCATGCGCTCGATGACCCCCGAACTTCCCGAGGACCCCGAGGCGGAGCCCGACGTCCACGCTCCCCGCGACCTGCCCAGGGAGCGTGGACGTGGCCGTACACGGCCGGTTCCGTCAGAGGCGCGACGCCGGCGTGCCGGCGTTCCCGGCGCCTGCCGGGGTCAGGAGAAGACGACGGAGCGCAGGAGGAGGCGGTCGCCGGCTCCCGCGCCGGGACGCAGGGTGTAGTAGATGTCGCCTTCGCAGTCCGCGTCCAGGAAGACGGTGGCGGTGGCGTCCGTGCGGTTCTTGGGCGCCCGGCTCACCGAACCCGGCTCGGAGGCGGGGCCCTGGAGGTTGATGCACTCGCCGCCGGGCGGATCGTTCAGGAAGCCGACGGCTTCGTATCCCTCGGCGGTGGTGTAGGTGTAGCGGAACTGGCCGGTTGCCGCCGAGGCCGAACCGGGTGCGGCCAGCAGCAGGAGGAAGGCACTGCAGGCAGCGCCGAGGGCTGCCGTGAGGGAGCGTGCAGACACGGGGATCTCTCTCTTCGGGTGGTACTGAGGTCAGTGCCAGCGATGCCCCTGAACAGGGCGGCATAGACCCTTTGTCCCTCGGACGGGGAAGCCGAATCGTTCCCCCTGGAACAGGAGGTTGTCCTGGCCGGCAGTTCATATGCCTTGCGGACGGGCTCACTCCGCGGCGGGATCGTCGTAGTCGTTCAGGAGGGGACTGTGGCGTTCGGTGAGTGGGCCGACGCCGAGGTCGTCCCGCATGAGCCCGCGCATTCTGGCGGCTGCTCTGCCGCGTGCCTCCCAACGGGCGCGGTCCTCGGGGCTGCTGACCGGGGTGCCGTCGATGTAGCCCGCGCAGATGCGGCGCAGGCAGTGGAACACGTCGTTGGACGCCTTGACGACAGGCTGGGGCGCGATGAGCCACATCCGTTCCGAGGCGATGGCTATGCCCGAATCGCGAAAGGCCTCCCGCAGCGCGAGCGCCCGTGCGTCGTGGGACGGGTGATCCCGCCCGGCCAGGGCGCGCAGGGTCTCACCGAGGACCTTCACGGTGGTGGTGTACTGCGTGTAGACGTCGAGCCGCAGCCGAAGGGCCTCTTTGACGTCGTCGTGCTTCCAGCGATTGCGATCGGCGATGAGGGTGGCGGCGATGCCGATCGCGGCCCCGGCCAGAGTGGAGAGCAGTGGCAACCAGTCCATGCGGGCCAGCTTGGGCCATCCCGTGCCCGTGGCACCAGGTGGGCGCACGGGGACCCTGCGACCTGGGACCGTCCCCCGGGGACGCGGACTCGCGGAGCGAGCGGTTGCCGTGAGGGGGAAGTGGTCAGGCCTCCGGCCGGAGCAGTCCGTTCCGCACGGCGGGGTCGGGATCGGCCCAGACGGCCATGGCGGTGTTCATGTGGAGGAATCCGAGTTTGCGGTAGAAGGGTTCGGTGCCGGGGCTGGCGTAGAGGATGATCTTCTTGTGGCCTCGCGCCAGTTGCAGCAGTTCGCGGATGATGTCGGACCCGAGGCCCTGCCCCTGGTGGTCGGGATGGACGGCCACATCGGCGATATAGGCGCAGTCGCCGCCGTCCGCCAGCGCGCGTCCCGCGCCGACGAGCACGTCACCGGCGCGGACGAAGCAGGTGAAGCGGCTGTTGCCGAACACGGTGGCGAGCGCCTCGGGAGGCTTGTGGCCCAGCGGTGCGATCCGGTACAGCCGCGACAGCTCCTCGAGGTCCACATCCGCGAGGCGGTACCCCCATGAGTAGTCTCCCAACGTCCCGTTCTCCTCTCCGTGTTCACCGGGGCGGCCCCGGTGTCGCCGGCCGCCGGCCGGACCTCGCGTCCGGATCGTACGGACAACCGACTCGTTCCCGCCGGGGATTTCGGCGGATTCGTGATCACCGGCGCGTCAGAGGGGCTTGGCGCCGGACCGGTGGGGAAACCGCGGTGACGGGGGCGTGGCCGGGGGTGACCGCGTGCGGCGGCAGCGAGCGCTCGGCGCACAGGAGGATCGCCGCGCCGGCCAGAACCATCAGCGCGAGTACCGTCCACAGGTGCCACTGCCCCGCGTCGAGCAGGAATCCCAGCAGCAGGGGCGCGACGGTGCGGCAGAGCGACCAGGACAGTTGATAGACCGACAGGTAGCGTCCCCGCAGCTGATCGGGGGCGGCCTGGACGGACAGGCCCAGCGAGGGGGAGGAGTGGACGAGTTCCCCGGCGGTGTAGAGCACCGCCACCGCGAGGACGGCGACGATGGCGTCCGGGCCGCTGACGAGTCGGGGGAGGACGGCGAAGGCGGCGAAGGAGAGGGCGAAGACGACGGCGCCGAGCGCGGCCGCGCGCGTGCGCCTGCCGCGCAGGGTCAGGCGGGCGGCGGGAACGCCGAGTACGGCGACGAGAGCGGTGTTGACGGCGAAGACGGCCCCGGCCAGGGCATCGGGCAGGGCGACATCGCGGGTGAGGAAGACCGGCAGGGCCATGGCCTGGGCGGTGTAGCCGAAGGCGATCAGGAAATTGGCCGCCGTGATGAGCAGATAGGGCCGGTCGGCGAGCACCTGCCGGTACCCCTCCCGGGTCCCCGGCGACTCGGCGCCGCCACGGATGTTCGGGATCCGGGTCACCAGGACCGCGGCGATGGCGAAGACCACCGCCAGGACCTCGGCGGCCGCGATGAAACCGGCGGTGCCGTCCAGCGCCAGCAGGCCGGCTGCCGCCAGACTGCCGCATCCCATTCCGGCGTTGCGCAGGCTGCGGTCCCACGCCAGGAGCCGGTCACGCTCGGCGCCTTGGGCGATGTCGCCGATGAGCGCCTGCTGGCTGGGCGAGGAAGCCCACATCCCCACCGCGACCACCAGGGCGATCGTCAGGAAGGCGGGGTAGGAGCCGGCGAACGGGTAGGCGGCGAAACCGAGCGCCCGTAACGCGAGCACGCCGATGAGCACCCGCCGGCCGCCGAACCGGTCGATCACGATGCCCACGGCCGGCATGAACGCCAGCGCACAGAGCCCGGCGATCGTCAGGCCCGCGCCGATCGATGTCAGGGACAGGCCGGTGAGCGAGCGGATGAACAGCATCGTCAGCGGGACGTACATGCCGTCCCCGATCGAGCCGGCCAGGCTCGCGGTGACGAGGCGACGGGCGCGAACGCGGGCCTCAGCGGAGGTCGAGCGCACCACGCCCCCGCTTCAGCTCGGCGAACGCGCCCGTCCCGGCCAGCGTCCGGACGGCCTGGAAGAGCCGGACCGCCTCCTCGCCCCTCGGGACGGAGGTGAGGACGGGGCCGAAGAAGCCGGTGCCGTCCACGGTGACGACGGGGGTCCCGGCCTCCTCGCCGACCGCTTCCTGCCCGACCTGGTGGCCGGCGCGCAGGCGCGCGTCGAATGCGTCGGTGTGCGCGGCCTCGGCCAGGGACGCGGGCAGCCCCAGCTCGTCGAGGGACTCGGCGATGACCGCGTCGTAGTCCTTGTCGCGCGCCACGTGGACGCGTCGGCCGAGCGCGGTGTAGAGGTCACGCAGCACGGCATCGCCGTGGAGGGCTTCGACGGCCGCGCACACCCGGGCCGGGCCCCAGGCCCGGTCATTGAACTCGCGGTACCAGGGCTCGAGTTCGCGGTGCTCGTTGAGCACGGACAGGCTCATGATCCGGAACCGCAGGTCGATCGGCAGGAGCCGTTCGACCTCCAGCAGCCAGCGGGAGGTGACCCAGGCGAAGGGGCAGGCGGGGTCGAAGTGACACACGACCGACGGGGCGGCTTGGACATCCATGACATCTTCCATGGAAGATAAATTATCATCCGCGGAAGATACAATGGAAGCCATGCAGCCCGATCCCATCGCCGCCATCGTCGACCAGTGGAAACGCGAGAGGCCCGACCTCGACGCGGCACCCATGCTCGTCATCGGCCGGCTCTTCCGGCTCACCAGCGCCCTGGACCAGCGGCTGCGCCCGCCCTTCGCGGCCGCGGGACTGGGAAGCGGCGACTTCGACGTGCTCGCGGCGCTACGACGGTCAGGGGCGCCCTACGCCCTGTCCGCGGGCGAGCTCAGCCGCACCGTCCTGGTCACCACCGGCGCGATCACCAAGCGCGTCGACCGGCTCGAAGCCCGGGGCCTGGTCGCCAGATCCGTGGACCGGAGCGACTCGCGCGGACGTCTCGTCACCCTCACCCCCGAGGGCGTCGCACTGACCGACGAGCTCATCGCCGTCCACCTGGACAACCAGCGCAGGCTCCTGGCCGGACTCGGCGAGGACGAGCGGGCCCGACTGGCCTCCCTGCTCGAACGACTCGCCCTCACGCTCACCTCGGACGACGACTGAAACCCCGGCGGGCGCGCCGCTCCGCGCCCGCTCGCCGCCCCGTCGCTCCGCATCGTTTACGCAAGCCGCTTACGTAAACCGCGCTATTCTTGCGTTCATGACGCGACGACTTGCGGAAGTGGCGAAGAAGGTCGGGGTCAGCGAGGCCACGGTCAGCCGGGTGCTCAACGGCAGGCCCGGAGTCTCCGACGCCACCCGGCAGGCGGTGCTCACCGCTCTCGACGTCCTGGGCTACGAGCGCCCCACCCAGCTGCGCGGTGAACGCGCCCGGCTCGTCGGCCTGGTCCTGCCGGAGCTGCAGAATCCCATCTTCCCCGCATTCGCCGAGGTCATCGGTGGTGCGCTCGCCCAGCTCGGGCTCACCCCGGTGCTGTGTACCCAGACCAAGGGCGGCGTCTCGGAGGCGGACTACGTCGAACTGCTGCTCCAGCAGCAGGTGTCCGGCGTCGTCTTCGCCGGCGGCCTCTACGCCCAGGCCGACGCCCCGCACGACCACTACCGGCTGCTCGCCGACCGCAACATCCCCGTCGTCCTGGTCAACGCGGCCATCGAACACCTCGGCTTCCCGGGCGTGTCCTGCGACGACGCGGTCGCCGTCGAACAGGCCTGGCGGCACCTGGCCTCGCTCGGCCACGAGCGCATCGGACTGCTCCTCGGCCCCGGCGACCACATGCCCTCCGCCCGCAAACTGGCCGCCGCGCACGCCCTCACCGGCGGTCTGCCGGAGGAGCGCGTCGCGCGGGCCATCTTCTCCATCGAGGGCGGCCACGCCGCCGCCTCCCGGCTGATCGACCGCGGTGTCACCGGCATCATCTGCGCCAGCGACCCCCTCGCCCTCGGCGCGATCCGGGCCGCCCGGCGCAAGGGCTGCGACGTCCCGGGCCGGATCTCCGTCGTCGGCTACGACGACTCGGCGTTCATGAACTGCACCGAACCCCCGCTCACCACCGTCCGCCAGCCCATCGAGGCCATGGGGCGCGCGGCCGTGGAACTGCTGAACGTGCAGATCGGCGGCACCGCCGTACCCGCCGAGGAGCTTCTGTTCGAACCCGAACTGGTGGTGCGCGGATCGACCGGGCAAGCACCGCGCGACTGAGGCCCCGGTACATCCAATCGGCTGTCAAATAATTACAGAACTCGCGCGACATCTTGCGGACCCTTGTCGGCGGTGCTTGAGTGTGCCGCGCCCACTGCTCCCGCCATGAGTGCCACCGAGGGGTCCATCGATGACAAGCACCGGGTTCCGCCGCACGTTCGTCGCGATCGGCGTCTGTTCCTCCCTCGCCCTCGCCGCCACCGCCTGCGGTTCGGGCGGCGACGGCTCGGCGAGCGGCAAGACGCGCATCACCGTCAACTGCGAGCCACCGAAGAGTGCCAGAACCGACCGGAAGTTCTTCGACGCGGACGTCGCCTCCTTCGAGCGGCAGAATCCGGACATCGACGTCGTCACCCACGACGCCTTCCCCTGCGAGGACCCCAAGACCTTCGACGCCAAGCTCGCCGGCGGCCAGATGGAGGACGTGTTCTACACGTACTTCACCGACGTCGGGCATGTCGTGGACATCAAGCAGGCCGCCGACCTCACGCCGTACCTCAAGGAGATGAAGAGCTACGGCACGCTCCAGAAGCAGTTGCGGGACATCTACACCGTGAACGGGAAGGTCTACGGCATACCGCGCACCGGATACAGCATGGGGCTGATCTACAACCGCGCTCTGTTCGAGCGGGCCGGCCTCGACCCCGACAAGCCCCCCACGACCTGGGACGAGGTCCGCGCCGACGCCAAGAAGATCGCCGCCCTCGGCAACGGCACCGTCGGGTACGCCGACTACAGCGCCCAGAACCAGGGCGGCTGGCACTTCACCGCCGAGCTGTACTCCCAGGGCGGCGACGTCGTCAGCGCCGACGGCAAGAAGGCGACCGTCGACACCCCCGAGGGGCACGCCGTCCTGCAGAACCTGCACGACATGCGGTGGACCGACGACTCCATGGGCAGCAAGCAGCTGCTCGTCATCAACGACGCGCAGCAGATGATGGGCGCCGACAAGCTCGGCATGTACCTGGCCGCGCCCGACAACATCCCGATCCTCGTCAAGGAGAAGGGCGCCAGCTACGACGACATCGCCATCGGCCCCATGCCCGGCGGCCAGGGCACCCTGATCGGCGGCGACGGCTACATGTTCAACAAGCACGACTCGCCCGCCCAGATCCGCGCCGGCCTGAAGTGGCTGGAGCACATGTACCTCACCCCCGGCAAGGGCTTCCTCGGCGACTACGCCCGCGCCAAGCGGAACAACGCTCCCGTCGGCCTGCCCGAGCCGCGCCTGTTCACCGGCGCCGCCGACGCCAAGGACCAGGAGATCAAGAAGGCCAACGCCAACGTCCCGGTGAAGAACTACCAGCCCTTCCTCGACGGCAACACCGGACTCCGGATGAAGATCGAACCGCCGAACGCGCAGCAGATCTACTCCGTCCTCGACGGCACCGTCTCCGCCGTCCTCACCAAGAAGGACGCCGACATCGACCAGCTCCTGAAGGACGCGTCCGGCAAGATCGACAGCATTCTGGCCCGGAGCTGACCGCCATGACGAAGACGGCCGAACGGCAGCCGACGGCGGCCGCCGTCCCCTCGGTCCCGGCGCCGCCCCCGGCACGGGACCGGGGGCGGCGCCGGCTGATCGACCAGGCCCGCGCCTACGCCTTCCTCCTCGGCGGCCTGCTCTGCTTCGCCCTGTTCTCCTGGTACCCGGCGATCCGCGCGGTCGTGATCGCCTTCCAGAAGTACACCCCGGGCTCCCCGCCCCAGTGGGTCGGCACCGCCAACTTCACCCGCGTCCTGCACGACCCCGAGTTCACCGCCGCCTGGCGCAACACCTTGTGCTTCACCCTGCTCGCCCTGCTCATCGGCTTCGCCGTCCCCTTCCTCCTCGCCCTCGTCCTCAACGAACTCCGGCACGCCAAGGCCTTCTTCAGGGTCGTGGTCTACCTGCCGGTGATGATCCCGCCGGTGGTCAGCGCCCTGCTGTGGAAGTGGTTCTACGACCCCGGAGCCGGCCTCGCCAACGAGGCGCTGCGCTTCGTGCACCTGCCCACCTCGAACTGGTCCAACGGCACCGACACCGCGCTCGTCTCCCTGGTGATCGTGGCGACCTGGGCCAACATGGGCGGCACCGTCCTCATCTACCTGGCCGCCCTGCAGTCCATCCCCGGCGAACTGTACGAGGCCGCCGAACTCGACGGCGCGAACCTCCTCCAGCGCATCCGGCACGTCACGGTCCCGCAGACCCGGTTCGTGATCCTGATGCTGATGCTCCTTCAGATCATCGCCACCATGCAGGTGTTCACCGAACCGTTCGTCATCACCGGCGGCGGCCCCGAGAGCGCCACCGTCACCGTCCTCTACCTCATCTACAAATACGCCTTCCTCTACAACGACTTCGGCGGCGCGTGCGCCCTCAGCGTCATGCTCCTGCTGCTGCTTGGCGCCTTCTCCGCCGTCTACCTGCGGCTCACCCGGAACGAGGGGGACACCGCATGACCGCCACCCGCACCCTGATCTCCCCGGCCACCCTCGCCCGCCCACGCGGCAAGGCGATCTACTGGACGGTGTTCACCGCCGTCGTCGTCCTCTTCGCGCTCGCCTTCCTCTTCCCGGTCTACTGGATGGTCACCGGCGCGATGAAGTCCCCCGACGAGGTCGCCCGGACCCCGCCGACGCTGGTGCCGCAGCACTGGCACACCGGCGCCTACACCGACGCCTGGGACCTGATGCAGCTCCCGCAGCACCTGTGGAACACCGTCGTCCAGGCGGCCGGCGCCTGGGCCCTCCAACTGGTGTTCTGCACGGCCGCGGCCTACGCGCTGTCCAAGCTGCGGCCCGCCTTCGGCAAGGTGATCCTCGGCGGCATCCTCGCCACCCTCATGGTGCCGGCCCAGGCGCTCGTCGTGCCCAAGTACCTCACCGTCGCCGATCTGCCGCTGCTGCACACCAGCCTGCTCAACGACCCCCTCGCCATCTGGCTCCCGGCCGTCGCCAACGCCTTCAACCTCTATCTGCTCAAACGGTTCTTCGACCAGTTGCCCCGCGATGTGCTGGAGGCCGCCGAGATCGACGGCGCCGGCAAGCTGCGCACCCTGTGGTCCGTCGTCCTGCCCATGTCCCGGCCGGTCCTCGGCGTCGTGTCCATCTTCGCGCTGGTCGCCGTCTGGCAGGACTTCCTGTGGCCGCTCATGGTCTTCTCGGACACCGACAAGCAGCCGATCAGCGTGGCGCTGGTCCAGTTGTCGCAGAACATCCAGCTCACCGTGCTCCTCGCCGCGATGGTGATCGCCGGCATCCCGATGGTGGCGCTGTTCCTCGTCTTCCAGCGGCACATCATCGCGGGGATCAGCGCGGGCAGCACCAAGGGCTGACGCCGACCGCACGTCTACAGAAAGGCAAGCTCAGTGGGACAGCCCACCCATGCCCCCGGCAGCCACGACTGGTGGCGCGACGCCGTCATCTACCAGGTCTACGTCCGCAGCTTCGCCGACGGCGACGGCGACGGCACCGGCGACCTCGCGGGAGTCCGCGCCCGGCTGCCGTACCTGGCCGAACTCGGCGTGGACGCGCTGTGGTTCAACCCCTGGTACCGGTCGCCGATGAAGGACGGCGGCTACGACGTCGCCGACTACCGCGCCATCGACCCGGCGTTCGGCACCCTCGCCGAGGCGGAGAAACTCATCGCCGAGGCGCGCGGACTGGGCATCCGCACCATCATCGACATCGTCCCCAACCACGTCTCCGACCAGCACCCCTGGTTCCGGGCCGCCCTCGCCGCCGGCCCCGGCAGCCCCGAACGGGACCTGTTCCACTTCCGGCCCGGCCGCGGCCCGCACGGCGAACTCCCGCCCAACGACTGGCCGTCGCAGTTCGCCGGCACCACCGAACCGGTGTGGACCCGGCTGCCCGACGGCGAATGGTACCTGCACCTGTTCACCCCCGAACAGCCCGATCTCAACTGGGCCCACCCGGCCGTCCGCCAGGAACACGAGGACATCCTCCGCTTCTGGTTCGAAAGGGGGGTCGCCGGCGTCCGCATCGACTCCGCTGCCCTGCTCGCCAAGGACCCGGACCTCCCGGACCTGGCCGCGCACCCGGAGCCGCACCCCTTCGTCGACCGCGACGAACTCCACGACATCTACCGCTCCTGGCGCGCCGTCGCCGACGCCTACGACGGTGTCTTCGTCGGCGAGGTCTGGCTCCCCGACGCCGAACGCTTCGCCCGCTACCTGCGCCCCGACGAACTCCACACCGCCTTCAACTTCTCCTTCCTGTCCTGCCCCTGGGACCCCGCACGGCTGCGCGCCGCCATCGACACCACCCTCGCCGAGCACGCCCCGGTCGGCGCCCCCGCCACCTGGGTGCTGTGCAACCACGACGTCACCCGCACGGTCACCCGCTACGGCCGCGAGGACACCGCCTTCGACTTCACCACCAAGGCCTTCGGCACCCCGACCGATCCGACGCTCGGCACCCGCAGGGCGCGGGCGGCCGCCCTGCTGTCCCTCGCGCTGCCCGGGTCGGTGTACGTGTACCAGGGGGAGGAGCTGGGACTGCCGGAGGCGGAGATCCCGGCCGACCGCATCCAGGATCCGATGTACCACCGCTCGCACGGCGCCGACCCCGGCCGCGACGGCTGCCGGGTGCCGCTGCCATGGGCGGCCGGCATGCCGTACGCGGGCTTCGGCTCGGCATGCGAACCGTGGCTGCCGCAGCCGGCCGACTGGCCGTCGTACGCGGCCGACCGGCAAGAGCACGACCCCGACTCCATGCTCACCCTCTACCGCAGGGCCATCGCCCTGCGCCCGCGCCTCGGCACCGGCCCCCTCACCTGGCTGCCCGGTCCCGGCGACGTCCTCGCCTTCTCCCGCGCGGGCGGCGCGATCTGCGTGGTCAACTTCTCCGCCACCCCCGCCGACCTCCCCGCGCACTCCGAACTCCTGCTCAGCAGCGGCCCCCTGGACGAGACGGGCCGGCTGCCGCAGGACACCGCGGCCTGGCTGCACGCCTGAGCCGCGGCGCACCGCTGTCCCGCGAACCCCCACCACGAAGGGAACAGCTCATGCACAGCAGCACCGTCAGATATGTCAGGCGCATGCCAGCCGTGGGGGCGGTCGTCGCCCTCGCCGCCGGCATGCTCGTCGCCGTGGCCCCCACCGCAGACGCGGCCGCGGGCGCCACCCTGCCCTTCACCTCGGTCGAGGCCGAGTCGGCCACCACCACCGGCACCAAGATCGGCCCGGACTACACCCAGGGCACCCTCGCCTCGGAGGCGTCCGGCCGGCAGGCCGTCCGGCTGTCCTCGGGACAGCGGGTGGAGTTCACCGTGCCGCGAGCGGCCAACGCGGTGAACGTCTCCTACAGCGTCCCCGACGGCCAGTCCGGCTCGCTCGACGTGTACGTCAACGGCACCAAGCTGGCCAAGACCCTCCCGGTGACGTCCAAGTACTCGTACGTCGACACCGGCTGGATCACCGGCAGCAGGACGCACCACTTCTTCGACAACGCCCGGCTGCTGCTGGGGCAGAACGTCCAGGCCGGCGACAAGGTCGCGTTCGTCGCGACCAGCACCCAGGTCACCGTGGACGTGGCCGACTTCGAACAGGTCGCCGCGGCGGCAGCACAGCCGTCAGGTTCGGTGTCCGTCGTCGCCAAGGGCGCCGACCCCAGCGGCAACGGCGACTCCACCCAGGCCTTCCGGGACGCCATCGCCGCCGCCCAGGGCGGTACCGTGTGGATCCCGCCGGGCGACTACCGGCTCACCTCCTCCCTCGGCGGCGTACAGAACGTCACCCTGCAGGGGGCGGGCAGCTGGTACTCCGTCGTGCACACCTCCCGGTTCATCGACCAGTCCGGCTCCGCGGGGAACGTCCACATCAAGGACTTCGCGGTGATCGGTGAGGTCACCGAGCGCGTCGACTCCAGCCCGGACAACTTCGTCAACGGCTCCCTGGGGCCGAACTCGTCCGTCTCCGGCATGTGGATCCAGCACCTCAAGTGCGGCCTGTGGCTGACCGGCACCAACGACAACCTGGTCGTGGAGAACAACCGCATCCTGGACACCACCGCCGACGGCATCAACCTCAACGGCACCGCCAAGGGCGTCCGGGTCAGCAACAACTTCCTGCGCAACCAGGGCGACGACTCCCTCGCGATGTGGTCGCTGTACGCCCCGGACACCAACTCCAGCTTCGAGAACAACACCGTCTCCCAGCCCAACCTCGCCAACGGCATCGCCATCTACGGCGGCACCGACATCACGGTGCGCAACAACCTGGTCTCCGACACCAACGCCCTCGGCAGCGGCATCGCCATCTCCAACCAGAAGTTCTTGGACCCGTTCTCGCCGCTGTCCGGCACCATCACGGTCGACGGCAACACGCTGGTGCGCACCGGAGCGCTCAACCCCAACTGGAACCATCCGATGGGAGCCCTGCGGGTCGACTCGTACGACAGCGCCATCAACGCCACCGTGAACATCACCAACACCACGATCACCGACAGCCCGTACAGTGCCTTCGAGTTCGTCTCCGGCGGCGGACAGGGATACCCGGTGCGGAACGTCAACGTGACCGGCGCGACGGTGCGGAACACTGGCACCGTCGTGGTCCAGGGGGAGGCGCAGGGGGCGGCCACCTTCAAGAACGTCACCGCGACCGGCGTCGGTTCGGCCGGGGTGTACAACTGCCCCTTCCCGGCGAACTCCGGTTCGTTCACCCTCACCGACGGCGGTGGCAACTCCGGCTGGTCCAGCACCTGGTCGGACTGCTCCACCTGGCCCCAGCCCGGCCAGGGCAACCCGGCGCCCGACCCCAACCGCAACCTCGCCCAGGGCCGTCCGGCCACCGCGACCGGCTCCCAGGACGTCTACACGCCGGGCAAGGCGGTCGACGGCGACGCCAACTCGTACTGGGAGTCGGCCAACAACGCCTTCCCGCAGTCGTTGACGGTCGACCTCGGATCGTCGTACGCGGTGCGCCGGCTGGTGCTGAAGCTGCCGCCGTCCTCGGCGTGGGGCGCCCGCACCCAGACCGTCACCGTGCTCGGCAGCACCGACGGTTCGAACTACTCCACGGTGGTCGGCTCCCAGGGCTACCGGTTCGACCCGGCCACCGGCAACACCGCCACGGTGTCCCTGCCGAGCGGCACGAACCTGCGCTACCTGCGTCTGTCGGTCAGCGCCAACACCGGATGGCCGGCCGGGCAGTTCAGCGAGGTGGAGGCCTACCTCACCTCCTGATCTCCTGAGCTTCCGGCACCCCGGACCGGGCGGCCCCGCCGGAGCCGCCTTCGGGGGCCGGCGCCCGGGCGGGGAGCCCGGGCGCCGGCGGACGGCGCATGTCCGCCGCTGATCCGGTGGTGGACGGCGCCGCCGGCCACCACCGGATCAGCGGCGGTACGCGGTGGCGGCGACGGCGGGCAGCAGGGCGAGGGCGAGGATGCCGCCGGTGAGCGCGAGGACGGGGTAGCCGGCCGCGGCGACCACGATGCCGGAGGCGATCCCGCCGGTGGCGCCCGCGACGGCGATGGAGACGTCGACCATGCCCTGGGTCCGGGCGCGGGTGGCGAGCGGGACGGTGTCGGTGATGATCGCGGTGCCCGAGACGAGGCCGAAGTTCCAGCCCAGCCCCAGCAGGGCGAGCGCGAGCGCGAGCAGGGCGACGGAGCCGCCGGGCGCGGCGGCCGCGAGGACGCCGGCGGCCAGCAGGGTGACGCCCGAGGCGACGGCGGCCTTCGTCCGCCCGTAGCGGTCGACGAGCCGGCCGGTCAGCGGGGAGGGCAGGTACATGGCGCCGATGTGGACGGCGATGACGAGGCCGGAGGTGGCGGTGCCATGGCCGTGGTCGTGCAGGTGGACCGGTGTCATCGTCATGACGGCGACCATGACGAGCTGGGTGACGACCATGACCAGGACGCCGAGGACCACGCCTCCGCGGCCCTCGCTCGCGTCGGCGGCATCGCCGGCGCCGGCGTCGGCCGGGCCGGGAGCGGCGCCTGCTTCCTCGGCCCGGGCGACGGCGCGGGCCAGGAGCAGCGGGTCGGGCCGCAGCCAGAGGGCGAGGACGAGCGCGGCCAGTGCGTAGGCGGCGCCGGAGAGCACGAAGGGCCCGGCGAGCCCGGGGATGCCGAGGTGCTCGGCGAAGGTGCCGGCCGGGGCGGCGAGGTTGGGGCCGGTGACGCCGCCGAGGGTGGTGGCGATGAGCACGGTGGAGACCGCGCGGGCCCGGTGGCCCCGGGCGGCGAGATCCGCTCCGGCGTAGCGGGCCTGGAGGTTGGTGGCGCTGCCCGCACCGTAGACGAACAGGGCGATGAACAGCAGGACCGGGTTGTCGAGGACGGCGGCGACGATGACACCGGCGGAGCCGATGGCGCCGGTGAGATAGCCGATCGCGAGCCCCGGGCGGCGGCCGCGGGCCTGGGAGAGACGGCCGACGGCGACGGCGGTGAGCGCCGATCCTGCGGTGAACAAGGCGCTGGGAAGCCCGGTGAGGCTGGTGGTCCCCAGCATGTCCTGGGCGAGGAGGGCCCCGACGGTGACGCCCGCGGCGAGACCGGCGCCGCTGAGGATCTGGGAGGCGACCAGGACGCGCAGGATGCGGCGTTGGGCCTGGACGGGGTCGGCTATGTGGGCCGTCGTGCCGGCGGTCGGAGTGCTGGTCATCTTCTCTTCCGGAGCGGGGATTCAGGGGGCCCTGAGAAACCGGGACGGCGACCGAGTATGCCGGACCCATCGAAGGCAGGCGCCCCCGCGCACCTGCCCGGGCGAAACCGCCCGCCGCCCGGGCCTGTCCGGCGGATCACGACCGGGACGCGATGGGCCGGTACGCCCGCCCGCCGTCCGGTGGGGCAGGAGAATGAGCGGCATGACCATGGTGAAAGACATCGAGGCCCGGACTGGGTGCAGATCGTCGAGTGGTACGACGAACTGGTGCGCCTGACCGACAGCCCGGTCGTCCGGCTCAACCGCGCGGTGGCCCTCGGCGAGGCCGACGGACCGCGCGCCGGACTGGCGGCGCTCGCGACGCTGAGCGACACCCTGCCCCGCCACACCGCGGTGGCCGCCTACCTCCACGAACGCGACGGCGACCTGGCGACGGCGGCACGGCTGTACGCCGAGGCCGCCCACACGGCACCGAACCTCGCCGAGCGCGACTACCTGACGCGCCAGGCCGCCCGGCTCAACGCCCTCCGCCGCAGCTGACAGACCGCCGGGAACTCGACACGCTCAGCAGGCATGCCGTACCGAGACCGCTGGGAGGAGACGCCCCCGCCGAACCACCGGTCCCGTCATGACGGCGGCAGCGCGGGGGCCGGCGCGGAGGTGCCGCCCAGCTCGGCGACCAGGTCGCCGGCGGTCACGCGGGCCAGGGTCCGGGAGGCGTCACCCGCTCCCGGGAACAGCCGGTAGCAGGTCCCGGTGGCCCCCGCGGGCCCGATGGTTCCCTGTACGGTCGCGAGGAACACCCTTGTTCCGGAGGCGAGTTCGGCCGCAGCCGCGTCGGGGTCCGGGTGCGGGAGCCGTTCCTCGGCCTCCTCCATGGAGGACACCCGGGCGGCGAACCCGGCCGCGTCCTCCTTCGGCCGCCGCCGATACCGCAGCAGCGCGGGCTCCGGCTCCCGGCACACCACGGCCACCTCGGGGGAGCGGGCCGCGGCACGCCATACCGCGAGGTCCCACAGGGTGGTCCGGCTCCCGGAACCGAACTGCTCCCACAGGTCCCGGGCCACCGTGGCCAGCCGGGCGCCGCCGTGCGAGCCTATGCTCTGGAAGCCGCCCGTGGACGGCAGATGGGTGTCCGTCCACAGCGCCCGGCGCCGGCCCAGGTCGACGACCATCGGCAGGCACACCCGCGAGTCGCCCGCCAGATCGAAGCGCTGGCGGACCGTGCGCGGGTCGTAGGAGGCGTCCCGCGGGCCCCGCGCGGGCAGCGCCATGAAGCCCGCGAAGGCGTCCTGCAACTCCTCGAACGGCACGTTGTTGTAGCTGAAGACCAGCGGGACGGCATAGACGTCCCCCCGCTCCGCCAGTCGCTCCAGGTCCAGGTCCACGTACTCGGTGGCGCCCAGCGGCGCCGGGGCGGAGGTGAGGTCGCCGGAGTGGACCGCGGCCTGCCCGCCGTGCACCAGGTTCGTGTAGTCGCACAGGCCGGTGAACGTCCACTCGGCGTCGAAGAAGGCGACCGACAGGTCCAGGTCGGTGCGGTTGCCCTGCGGCTCGGTCCAGTGCAGGAACAGCCGCAGCACCGCGCCGTCCGGCAGCGTCTGCGTGCTGCCCCGCGGCACGGCCACCAGCGCCTTCGCCGTGGACCGCTCGGTGAACGGCACGGCGAGGTCGGCCAGGCCCGCGTCCAGCACCGACAGCGCGTACGGCTCCCCGGCGGCGAACCGCCGCAGCAGCTCGCCCTCCAGCAGCGCGACCACCGCGGTGACCAACCCCGCGGGCAGGGCAGGCCGCCGCTCCGGAACGGACAGGGCACGGGTGACGTCGCCGCGCGGGAAGAACACCCGGCGGCGGCCGGTGCGGTCCTCGGCGCGGACCCGCAGTGCCCCGAACGCCGACAGCAGCGGCCCCGGGCCCACCTTCGGCAGCCCGCGCAGCAGGGCCTTCTCCAGCTCCGGTTCGAGGTCGGCGCAGGTGTGCAGGCGCAGCAGCACGTCCAGCCGGCGCACCAGCTCGCCGGGCCGCTCCCCGGCGAGGGCAGCGGCCCGGCCCGCGTCGCCCTCCGCGACGGCCTGTTCCAGTCGTCCGGCCCAGGTGGCCGGGCGGATCCGGGCACCGTCCACGCGGACGGCGTCCGGGTGCGCGGCGGCCGTCGCCAGCAGGGCGGCGCCGAAGGCCGTGGAGGGGTCCACCGGGGTCGCGCGCAGCACGGCGAAAGCCAGGGCGGCGCGCGGATGCCGGGTGTGCCGTTCGAAGGGGTGCAGGACCTCCGCGGCCCGCTTCCATGCCGTGGGGTGCCGCAGCACGTCCTCCACCAGGTACGGGGTCGGCAAGCCGTCGAGGACCGCGAGGAGTTCGCGGCGCAGCGGGCGCGGCAGCCCGGTGAAGCGCGACGGTGTCACCAGCCCGGCGTCGCCGTCGGAGAGCACGGCGAGCAGTCGCAGCACGTCGGTGGCGGTGGTGAGCCGCTCGGTCAGCACCTTCCGTGGCGGGAGGCCGTCCGGCGCCTCGCGTACCAGCGCGCCCAGCACCATCGCCTTGGTCTCCCGGACCGGGATCTCCGCGGGCAGCAGGCCCCGGCCGGCCGGGGTGAGCGGCAGCAGTGTGAGCAGGTCGTCGCGGTCCTGCGGGGAGAGCGGGGTGCGACGGGCCAGCAGGGAGTCCACCACGGTGGTGGCGTCGGCCGCCCGGTCGGTGCCCAGGCGCAGCAGCCGCAGCGGGCCGGGCACCGGTGCCTTGGCGGCGCCGACGGCACGCACCGGCCGCAGGAAGGGGTCGTCCGCGTCGATGCGGCGGTGGCAGACCGGGCAGCCCGCGTAGTCGGAGCCGTCCCAGCACAGCCGGCACACCAGGTGGGCGCAGGGGGAGACGGGGAACACCGTGCGCGCCTCGCCGCACAGCACGCAGGGCTGGTCCGGCTGCTGCAGCAGGAAGGCGAAGACCCGGTCCACGAACAGCGCCTCGGTGTCCCGGGGCACGATGCGCGGGAAGCGGCGGAAGAGCGGGACGTGGGTGCGATCGGAACCGAGCAGGTCGTCGGCCAGTCCGACCAGGCGGGCGTGCGCGGCCGCCAGCTCCTCGGGGAGCAGCGAGCCGAGTGCCGTGTGCAGTGCGGGGGACAGGACATGACCGCGGCCGAGCAGTTCGGCCTCGAGCCGACGCAGCGCCGGCCCGGTACCGCCGCCGGACGCGGACGCCCCGTCGACATACACGGTCTGGATACGGCGCAGCAGTACGGACTCGGCAGCGAGCAACAGGGGATTCCCCTCCACGACGACCCGGGACGAAGGAACGGGGACGGAGAGTGGGCGCGCTGAGACTTTTCAAAGAAGGTGAGAAGGATGCGCGCCGGGGAGCCGTCCCCGTTGCCCCTGATCCCATCACACGCCTTCGCGACAGCCAAACAAATTAACGAAGGGAAGCCGCAAGAGGAGGTTCACCAGGTCCAACGGCTCCCGCGCGCGCCAGCCGCACGCAGGAGCCGACAGGGCCGACAGGGCCGACAGGGCCGACAGTGCGTCAGGACCGCCGGAGCCGCAGTGTCACCAGTTCGAACGGCCGCAGGCGCACCGCGATCCGGTCGCCGTCCCGCCGCGGTGCCTCCGCGTCGGCGAGCGGACGTTCCAGCAGGTCGGTCACCGTGGCCTCCGTGATCTCGAACCCGGCGGTCAGGGTGGCCCGGGCCCGGCCGCCGTGGGCCTCGTGGAAGCGGACCACCACGTCGCCGCTGTCGTCGTCGGCCAGCTTCACCGCCGTCACGACCACCGCGTCCGAGTCCACCGACACCAGAGGCGCGACCTCCCGGGCACCGGTCGTACGCCGCTCGGGCACGTTGATCCGCCAGCCCTCGGTGACCGCGTCGCCGATCGTGGCGCCGGGGACCAGGGCGTCCACCGCTTCCGGCACGCCCTGGTCGGTCTCGGGGTCGGGGAAGCGCGGGGCGCGCAGCAGCGACACCCGGACCGTCGTGGTGGTGCCGCGGTCGCCGTCGGTGCGCACGGTGCGGGTCACGTCGTGGCCGTACGTCGAGTCGTTGACGACCGCCACGCCCCAGCCCGGCTCCTCCAGATGGACGAAGCGGTGGTTGCAGGCCTCGAACTTGGCCGCCTCCCAGGAGGTGTTGGTGTGCGTGGGCCGGTGGAAGTGCCCGAACTGGGTCTCCGACGCGTACCGTTCGGCGTGTACGTCCAGCGGGAAGGCGAGCTTGAGGAACTTCTCCGTCTCGTGCCAGTCGACCTCGGTGTCCACGACCAGCCGCCGTTCCCCCGCCGCCAGCGACAGCACCTGGGTGACCCGGGAGGAGCCGAAGGACCGGACGATCCGCACCGACGCGCCGTCCTCGCCGGGCGTGACCGACTCGGCGTCGGTGAGGTCGGTGACGGTGTTGCGGTAGAACTCGTCCACGTCCCAGGCGTCCCACATGTTCGGGAAATCCGGGTGCAGCTGCAGGAGGTTCGCGGCCCGGCCGGGCGCGACCGTCTCGCGGTCGGCCTCGATGTCGTACGCCGAGACCACCAGGCCGCGGCCGTCGATCTCGACCCGCAGCAGGCCGTTGTCCAGGACGTGCCCGCCGCCCGCGCGGGGCCTCAGGCCGGTACGACCCTCGGTGACGGGCGTCGCGGCGGCGCCGGCCGGGACGCCCGCACGGGCGTGCGGGGCCGCGTTGAAGACCAGCGGCGTGCCGCCCTCGCCGGCCAGCGCGCGCTGGGCGGCCTCGACGATCCCGTTCAGTTCCTCCGCGACGCGCCGGTAGGTCGCCCGTGCCTCGCGGTGCACCCAGGCGATGGACGAGCCGGGCAGGATGTCGTGGAACTGGTGCAGCAGCACCGTCTTCCACAGCCGGTCCAACTCCTCGTACGGGTAGGGGAATCCGGTGCGCACCGCGGCGGTGGCCGCCCACAACTCGGCTTCGCGCAGCAGGTGTTCGCTGCGCCGGTTGCCCTGTTTGGTCTGGGCCTGGCTCGTGAGGGTGGCGCGGTGCAGTTCGAGGTACAGCTCACCCACCCAGACCGGCGGTTCGGGGTACTCGGCCTCGGCCTTCTCGAAGAAGGCGCGCGGGGTCTCCCACACGACCCGCGCCGAGCCCTCCAGATCGCGCAGCCGGGCGGCCTTGGCGACCATCTCACGCGTGGTGCCGCCGCCCCCGTCGCCCCAGCCGGTGGGCGCCAGGGAGTGCCGGGCGACGCCCTTGTCCTTGAAGTTGCGGGCGGCGTGCGCGATCTCGCTGCCCTTCATGGAGCAGTTGTAGGTGTCGACCGGCGGGAAGTGGGTGAAGATCCGGGTCCCGTCGATGCCCTCCCAACGGAAGGTGTGGTGCGGGAACTTGTTCGTCTGCGACCACGAGATCTTCTGCGTCAGCAACCGGTGGGAACCCGCCGCCTTGATGATCTGCGGCAGTCCGGCGGCGAAGCCGAAGGTGTCCGGCAGCCACGCCTCGTCGTTCTCGATACCGAACTCGTCGAGGAAGAACCGCTTGCCGTGCACGAACTGACGGGCCATCGCCTCCGAGCCGGGCATGTTGGTGTCGGACTCCACCCACATGCCGCCGGCGGGCACGAACCGCCCGTCCGCCACCGCCTTCTTCACCTTCGCCCACACCTCGGGCCGGTGTTCCTTGACCCACGCCCACTGCTGCGCCTGGGACATGGCGAACACGAAGTCCGGCTCGTCCTCCAGCAGGGCGGTCATGTTGGACGTGGTCCGGGCCACCTTGCGCACGGTCTCGCGCAGCGGCCACAGCCAGGCGGAGTCGATGTGCGCGTGCCCGACGGCGCTGACCCGGTGCGCGGAGGGGACGGCGGGCGCGGACAGCACGCCGCCGAGCCGTGCGCGGGCGCGCTCGGCGGTGCCGTTGACGTCCTGGAGGTCGACGGCGTCGAGCGCCCTGTCCACGGCGCGCAGGATCTCGTAGCGGCGCGGGGAGTCCGCGGGCAGCTCGGCCATCAGCTCGCCGAGCACCTCCAGATCGATCACCAGCTGCCACACCGTCTCGTCGAAGACCGCGAGATCCATGCGGGTCAGGGTGTACTGCGGCTCATCGCCCGCCGTCTCCTTGTCGCCGAGCGGTGTGGGCAGGAAGGGGTGGTAGTCGAGGATCACGGGGTTGGAGGCGGCCTCGATGTGCAGCCGCACCCCCTCGC
The DNA here is from genome assembly GCF_007896895.1 of Streptomyces misionensis. Lineage (GTDB taxonomy): Bacteria > Actinomycetota > Actinomycetes > Streptomycetales > Streptomycetaceae > Streptomyces > Streptomyces misionensis_A. Next base: position 103,791 of record NZ_VOGW01000028.1, read on the forward strand.
CGCCCGCGACGGGCGCGCCGATGCGCACCCATTGGTTGCGCGGGTTGAGGCCCTTCACCGGAGTGCCGTCGGGCCTGTAGACAAGGCCTTCGCACTGGAAGCCGGGCATGTTCTCGTCGAAGCCGAGGTCGAGCAGGGCCTCCACGGTCCGCCCGGCCCACGCCTTGGGCACGGTGCCGGTCACCCGGAACCAGCTGGTGCCCCACGGAGCACCCCACCGGGCGCCGACCCGGATCGGCTCCGGCTCGGCGGCCAGGCCCTCGGCGACCGGCACGGGCTCGCCGGGCGCGTGCCACACCGCGACCTCGAGGGGGACGGACTCGGGATACACGGCGGGGCGGATGCGCTCGTCGAGGACGCGCTTGAGGCGCGCTTCGACCAGACTGCGGTCGTCATGCATGCGGGGTGCTCCGTAGGTCGTACGTCAGTGGGTGGATCGGCGGGTGGTCACCAGGGGTGGGTGACGGTCGCGGGGGAGGACGCGGTGTACAGCTCCCCCACCGCGCGTACCTCGAACCGTCCGGCGCGCTCGCCCGGCGCGGGCGTCTGGCCGCCGGCGAAGTACGCCCGCTGGCCGGTGCCGCCCAGGAAGCGACGGGTGCCGTCGGGCAGCACACGGTGCAGGGTGTAGTGGCGAACCGCGGCGGGCGCCGGGTGGTTCCAGGCGAGGCGCAGGTCGCCGCCGGACGCGGCGGTGATCCGCAGGCCGCTGGGCGCGGCCGGGGTGTCGGCGCGGTCGTGCACGGCGAGGCCGCCGAGCCGCCAGCTCACCGGGCCGCCGCCGGTGGCGGTGAGCCGGACGCCGATGGCGTGCACGGTTCCGGACAGGCCGGTGAGCCGGACGGCCGAGGTGTGCCAGCCGTCGTCGGGGCCGGCCGGCACGGGCAGGTAGCTGTACGGCGGTGCGGCCCCCGCCGTGTCCGGCTCGGCGGTCGCCACGGCCAGTTCGACGCGGACGGCCCCCGGGTCCGTGCGATGGGTCAGCTCGACGACGGTGTCGGGGCCGACCGGCAGCCGGGTCGCGTACAGGTCCAGCACGGCGGGACGGTCGAGCGCGCCGGCCACGAGGACGCTGCTGCCGCCGCGCCAGGCGTCCGCGAAGTCGAAGGCGACGGTGGGCCGCTGCCCGTCGGTGCGCACCACCCAGCGCCGGGAGGGCAGCCGGTCCTGGAGGCCCAGGTGGTTCCAGGGGACGTCGGAGGCGACCTCGCCGTCCTCGTACCAGCGCAGCCCGTGGCCGGTGTTGAAGACGCTCGCGAACGGCAGCGAGGCGACGGTCGACCGGTCGGCGACGGACACCGCCGGGGCCCGCCACCCGTCGGTGGTGTCGGGGCGGGACGGGTCGAGGGAACGGCCGGTCCAGAACCGGTCGTCGGCGGCGTGGAAGTCCTCCGGGGTGTGCCCGGCGGGCAGGTGGTTGCGGGTCCACTCGGGCCGGTAGAGGCCGAGGGAGGTGATGTGCGCACGGTCGGTGGGCACGATCGCGTCCCAGTCCGCCGAGGTGTTCCAGCCGCCCGACTCGACGTCGACCCCGGCCCACAACTCGTAACGACTGCGCCCCAGTTGCTCGGCCTTCTGCCCGGAGGAGGCGAGCGAGGAGGCGCTCCAGCGGAAGTCGACGAACATGTCGTCGGCGGCCTGGAAGAGGGCCTGGTTCTGCCCGTTCAGCGCGCCCTGCCAGCTCACCGAGCCGTTCACGGTCATCGCGTCGTACCAGGTGATCCGCTGCCCGGCGGCCGTGGCGAGCCGCTTCAGCTCCTTGACGAAGCCGAGCATGTCGGCGCCGAGGGCGCTGTCGCCACCGCCCGTCTCGGCGTTCACGAACCAGCCGTCGAAACCGTGCGCGGAGGCGACCGCGACGAGTTGGGCGGCGAGCGGGTAGTGGCCGGAGGCGTCCTTCTGCACCAGGTCGCGGGTCCACTGGAGCTGTCCGCCGTAGGCGGCGGGCGGCAGGAAGACGTTGCCGAGGACGGGGACGCCGTGCCGGTGGGCGGCGTCCACGACGGGGGCGTTCGGCGCGAGGATCAGGCCCTCCCCGGACGAGCCGCCCCAGAACACCAGCTCGTCGACGTACGCCCAGTGCGTGAGGGCGTAGTAGTCGGCGGTGGCCGAGCCCTGGGACGGATTGGAGGAGGTGGGCCCGAACGAGACCAGGGCCTGTACCCGGGCCTGCCCGGCGCGGGCGGTGGTGTTCGCCGGGGTCGGGGTGAAGCGGGGCGCGAGCGGCACGGAGGCCGCATTGAAGGGCAGGTCGGCGTCGGTCGCGGCGCGCCAGGTCTTCAGACTGCGCCAGGTGATGCCGGGGCCCGGGCTGCCGGCGGGCAGCGAGTCCGGATACCAGTAGGAGGCGTACGGCTGGAGCGCGGCCGTCGCCTTCGGGGCGGCCTGGGCGGTGCCGGCGGGCAGCGCGGGCAGGAACGCGGCGGCGGCGCCGGCGAGCAGGACGGTGCGTCTGGTGGGATTCACGAGCGGGTGCCTCCTCGGGGGGTGTGGAGTACCTGGTCGGGCGTGACGATCTCGGTGAGGCCGCGGGCGGCCAGGTGGTCCTGGTCGGCCGCCCGGGTGTCGAGGAC
>NZ_VOGW01000028.1:106638-118004 GCF_007896895.1 Streptomyces misionensis
CCGCCCCGGCACGGAGGCCGTGCTGCTGGAACTGGCGGAGGAACTGGAGTCCTCGCTGCCGTGGCGGCGTACGGCACCGATGGGCGCCTGAGGCACGGGACGCCGCCCTCGGGTGGGGCCGGGGGGCGGCCGAGGAGTCAGACGAGCGACTTGTGCATCACGTGCAGGCCGACCGGGCCGTGCCGAGGGTGGTCGAAGGCCTGCGGGATCGTGCCGACGACGGTGAAGCCGAGGGAGGTCCACAGGGAGACCGCGGGGTTGGTCTCGACCACCGCGTTGAAGACCATGGCCCGGTAGCCGTGGGCCCCGGCCTCGGTGAGGACGTGGACCGCGAGGGCGCGGCCGATGCCCTGGCCGGCGTGGTCGGGGTGGACCATGAAGCCGGCGTTGGCGACGTGCGCGGCCGGGCCGCCGTAGTTCGCGGTGAGGTAGGCGGAGCCGGTCACGGTGCCCGAGGGGTCCTCGGCGACGTAGACCCGCTTGGCCGGGCTCATCCACAGGGCCCGGGCCGCCCGCTCGTCGGTGCCGGGGTCCCAGGCGTAGGTCTCGGCGGCGGCCACGATCCGGTGCCAGAAGGGCCAGATCCGCGGCCAGTCCTCGGGCACGGCGTCTCTGATCTGCATGGGCGTGAGTCTCGCACGCCCATGCGCCGCGGCGATCGCGCGGGTCAGTCCACGCTCGGCAGGATGTGGGGTTCGGCGAGATCGTCCTCGTAGCCCGCGAGACGGATGGGGGCCGACCGGGCCCACACGTCGAGGCTGCCGAGTTCTCCGGGCCGGCGGCCCCGGCGCTCCGCGTGTTCGTCGGGGCACTGCTCGCGATTCGTCTTCTCCGGTGTCACCGCGCACTCCTTGTGTGTCGGGTCCCCTCGGGGCGTACCGGGCAGCTGTGCTCCGGCGCTCACCGCCCGCTCGGGTCTGGATGAAAGGCCAGTTCGGACGCGGTGGCGCCGGGTACCTCTGGTCGGAGCAGGCCGATGTGCTCCGGCTCGCCCCCAGGACGGGCGTGGGTGTGGGTGGGACCCTTTGTGCTGCCCGTCCACCCCAGATTAACCAAATGAGCGAGCCTGCGCTCGATAGGGAGTGCAAACAAGGGGTAACTATCGGGCTTCGATGCGTGACGAATACCACCCAATATGCAGTTCTTCATAACAAATCGCCCCACCGAAGCGATGCCGAACTTCACCCGTTCGGCCCAGCCGACGCAGTTCAAGTGCCGTTGGTCCGGCCGCAAGCTCACCATGGTCTGCTGGCGCCCGAACGGCTGTCTCGCGGAAGGACTGACGCATGGAGCTGCGCAGCGTCGAGGAGCTGATGGACCTGCTGTGCGCGGGCCGGTACCAGCACGCGCTGCGGACCGCCGCGCTGCTGCGCCGCAGCCGCCCCGCCGACAAGGAACTCCAGGTGGCGGGGCTGGTCCAGGGGATCGGCCCGGTGCTGAGCCCGGGCGACGCGGCGGGCTGGGCCCGCGCCGCCGCAGCGGCGGTACGGCCGCTGCTCGGGGAGCGGGTGTTCCGGCTGGTGCGCGGGGACGCCCCCGCCGACGACGACGCGCTGCGGCTGCGCCAGGCCGCCGAGGAGGGCCGCACCGAAGGCTTCGACGCCGGGGTGCTGGAGGACTGGCGCACGGTGCTGGAGCTGATCGCGGCCCGCAACCGCCGCCTCGACCCCGTCGAGGGCCCTTCCGGGGCCCCCGGGGCTCAGTGACCCGTCACCACTTGCCGGGCGCGTAGTCCTTGAGGAAGACGCCGTACACGTCCTCGCCCTCCTCGCCGCGCACGATCGGGTCGTAGACGCGGGCCGCGCCGTCGACCAGGTCGAGGGGCGCGTGGAAGCCCTCCTCGGCCAGGCGCAGCTTGTCGTAGTGCGGGCGCTCGTCGGTGATCCAGCCGGTGTCGACGGACGTCATCAGGATGCCGTCGGTGTCGAACATCTCCTGGGCGCTGGTCCGCGTGACCATGTTCATGGCCGCCTTCGCGGCGTTGGTGTTCGGGTGCCCCGCGCCCTTGTAGCCGCGGCTGAACACCCCTTCCATCGCGGAGACGTTGACGACGTACGACCGTCCCCGCGCCGCCTTCCGGGCGGCCTCGGCCATGGCCGGGCGCAACTTGCTGATCAGGATGAAGGGCGCCGTGTAGTTGCACAGCTGGGTCTCCAGCAGCTCCACCGGGGAGATCTGCTCGATGCTCTGCACCCAGGTGTTGGTGTCCACGACGTCGGGGACCAGACCGCCCGCGTCGATGGCGGTCCCGTCCAGGTGCCGGGCGACGCTGGCGTTGCCGGCGACGAGCGCGAGGTCGGCGACCTTCTGCGCCTCCAGGCCGCTGGTGCCGACGGGCAGCGCGGCGATGCCGTCCACGGCTCCCGAGTTGAAGGCGCCGATGACGTGGTGCGCGGGGAGTTCACCGGCGGGCAGCGGAGCGCTCTCGCCGTCGACCAGGGCGGCGTACGCCGAGGGCAGTCGGCGCACGGTCTGCGTCGCGTTGTTGATCAGGATGTCCAGCGGGCCCGCCTCGGCGACCTGCTCGGCCAGGGCCACCGCCTGCGCCGGGTCGCGCAGGTCGATGCCGACGACCTCCAGGCGGTGCAGCCAGTCCGCGGAGTCCTCCATCGCCTTGAACCGGCGGATGGCGTCCTTGGGGAACCGGGTGGTGATCGTCGTGTGCGCGCCGTCGCGCAGCAGCCGCAGCGCGATGTACATGCCGATCTTGGCCCGGCCGCCGGTGAGCAGGGCGCGCTTGCCGGCGAGGTCCGCGCGGGCGTCCCGCTTGGCGCGGTTCAGCTCGGCGCACTTCGGACAGAGCTGGTGGTAGAAGTAGTCGACCTCGACGTAGCGGGTCTTGCAGGTGTAGCAGGAGCGCGGGCGCTGGAGTATCCCCGCGATCCGGCCGGCCTCGACCTTCGAGGAGGGCAGGATGCCCTCGGTCTCGTCGTCGATGCGCTCGGCGGAGCCGGTGGCCGTGGCCTCGGTGACGGCGCGGTCGTGGGCGGTCTTGGCGGCCCGGCGCTCCTGCCGGCGGCGCTGCTTGACCGTGCGGTAGATGTGCGAGGTGGCCCGGCGCACGAGGATCGCGTCGGGGTGGTCCACGTCGAGCCGGTCCAGTTCCTCCAGCACGCCGAGGCAGACGGCCAGGCGCTCGGGGTCGATGCCCGGGCCGTGGACGACCTCGTCCGTGGCCATGGAGTCCGCGGCCATGGAGCCGTCTTCTGTCACCGTCATCGCGCTGCCGTTTCCCTGATCCGCGCAGCGCTCCGACTCGCGCCCGCATTCGAACGGCGAAATTTTACGGAGCGCCGGGCCCGGAACCAAAACCGGCGCGGATCACGCACGGATTCCGCCCCGCGCGCTCAGCCCGCCGGGGACGGTTCCGCGGCGGCGGTTTCCCGCCGGCGGCCCAGGAGGCGAGCAGGCGCAGGCCCTCCTCGGAGGGCGAGCCGGGTTCGGCGGTGCAGACGGTGCGGGCGAGGCCGGGTTCGGCGGTCATGTCGAGGCCCTCGTAGGCGGGGGTGAGGTCGCCGACCGCCCGGTGGTGGAAGCGTTCGGTCCCGGTGCCGCGGTGGCGGACGTCGTGGGCGCCCCGGCGGGTGCGGAACTCGTCGCCGCGGGTGGACAGCTCGCCGCAGAGATCGTGCAGGTCCCGGTCGTAGGGGTCGCGGCCGGCCTCGGTGCGCAGGACGGCGACGGCCATGTCGGCGGCGAGGTCCCGGGTCGGGGTCGAAGCGGCGCGCGGCGGGGTCGAGGAAGTCGAAGCGGGCGAGGTTCTTCCGGGGGGCCTGGTCGGCACGCGCGACGGCAGGGCCGTGCGGATCCGCGCCGGCCAGGCCGTCAGGTGCCCGGCCGGCGAGGAGCGCTGGCACGGCGCCACCGGCACCACCCTCGTGGCGCGCGTCGCCATGGTCGTCGGCGCCGGCGGCACGGACGGCACCACCTGGCTGGAAGCCGTCACCGACGAGCAGGACGCCGACGCCCTCGACAGCGCGGGCCGGCCCGGCCCGTACGAGGGCCGGGCCCGGCGTCCCTCAGCGGTCGCACACCGCCCGCAGCGCCGCCACCTCGGCCGACACCGCGTGCGCGAACCGGTCGAGGTCCGGCACGGCCTGCGCGTCGGCGACCAGCCCGTAGTGCACGCGCCCGCGGTACGTGGAGACGGCGACCGCCAGCGACTGGCCGGGCGCGAGCGGGGCCAGCGGATAGACCTCGGTCAGCTCCTGGCCGCCCAGCCGCAGCCCCACCCCGGGCAGCGGCACGCTCGTCACCAGGATGTCGAACCACAGCCGCGCGGCCTGCCCGACCAGCGGACCGCCGAGCCGGTGGCCGAGCGCGGGCACGTGGTCGGCGAGCAGCGCGACGGCGCCGGCCCCCCGGTCGGGGCCCGCGTCCTTGTTGCGGACCATCGCGGTGCGCACCGCGGCGAGCCGGCCGAGCGGGTCCGGCTCGTCCACGGGAAGCCGTATCAGGTAACCGGAGAGCCGGTTGCCGGGCGGCTGCGCGGTGCGCGGACGGCGCCGGGAGACCGGGATCAGGGCGCGCGGCGCGACCCCCTCGCAGTCGTCGCCGCGTTCGTCGAGCCAGCGGCGCAGCGCACCGGCGACGACCGCGATCAGGACGTCGTTGACGGTGCCGCCGGCCGTCTTGCGCACCCGGTGCACCTCGTCGATGTCGAGGACGACCCCGGCGGTGCGGCGGGTGCCGCTGGCCGGGGCGGCGAGGGCGGAGGCGGGGCGCATGCGCAGGGTGGACAGGGCGAGGGAGGCGCCGATGTCCACGGCCCGGCCCATGTCCGACAGGGCGCCGCGGACCAGGCCCGGGAGCATGCCGGGCAGGCCGCGTACGTCCGGCAGCGGTCCGCGCGGCGGCGCGGGCTCGGCGGCGCGCGGTGCCCGTTCCGGCACGTCCACGGGGTCGAGGACGCCCGCGGCGAGCCGCAGCGCGCGCAGCCCGTCGGCGAGGGCGTGGTGGAACTTGAAGAGCACGGCGAAGGAGACCCCGTCCTCGCCGGGCAGGACGTGTGCCTCCCAGGGCGGCCGGCCGCGCTCCAGCGGACGCTCCATCAGCCGTCCGGCGGCCGCGTGGAAGTCGGCGGCCGGGGCGTGCAGCCGTACGTGGTCGAGCGGGTCGAAGTCCGGGGCGGGTTCGCGGGCGGCGCCGCCGAAGGCGAGCGGCTGCCAGACGTCCCGGATGCGCAGCCGGAGCCCGGGGACGGCGGCGGCACGCGCGGCGAGCAGGTCGGCGGCGTGGGCGCCCGCGGTGGGCGAGTGCGCGGCGAAGACACCGAGGGCGCCGAGGTGCATCGGGTGCCGGCCGGACTCGATGTTCCAGAAGGCGAGGTCGAGGGGGGCGAGCAGATCGGAAGTCACGGGCGTGCCTCGCGCGTCGACGAAGGAGGGGACAGCAGTCAATCCCCGACAGTCGATTACGGTCAAGTACGATCAAGCTACGCACAGTTAACAACAGATAAAGTCCCGCCCCTCCGAAAGGGGCGAGACTCCGGAGACGCTGAGGTCACTTCAGTACCGGGGGCGCCGCCTCGGGTGACGTACCCCACTCCGACGGGCGCGGGCCGACCGTGAACGCCAGCGAGCGCAGCGAACGCAGCGCACGCGTCGTCAGATACGTCCGCCCGTGCGCCGCGCCGTCGGTGCGCACGCCCTGCACGTAGCGGTCGGCGGCCGAGGTGCCCGGCGCGGTGACGGTGAGCGTGCCGTTCGGCCAGTAGCGGCGGTCCAGGGCGAGGTCGACGCGGTCGAAGACCGGGGTGGACAGGCCCCAGGTGTCGTACCCGGGCTGGATCGGGAAGAGCCCGATGGAGGACAGCACGTTCCAGGCGGACATGGTGCCGAGGTCGTCGTTGCCGGTCATGCCGGTGGGCCCGTCGGTGAACAGGGTCAGGGCCGCGTGCACGACGTCGGTGGTCTTCCAGGGCTGGCCGGTGGCGAGGTAGGTGTAGGGCGCGATGAGGTCGGGCTCGTTCATCGGGTTGTAGACGGTGGCGTTGTAGTAGGCGTACGCGTCGCCGTGCACCCACACCTCGCGGGCCGTCCTCCCCGGATCGGCGAGCAGCCGGTCGTAGGCGAAGAAGGCGTCGAGCCGGTCGTTGGCCGCGCGCTCGCCGCCGATCAGCCCGATCATGCCGGGCAGGTCCTGCGGGACCAGCCACTGGTACTGCCAGGCGGTGCCCTCGTGGAAGCCGGCGCCGAGCGCCGGGTCGGGCGAGCCGGTGAAGGCGCCGGAGGCGTCGCGGGCGCGGAAGAAGCCGGTGCCCGGGTCGAAGATGGTGCGGTAGTTGCGGGACCGGGCCGCGTACCGGGCCGCGTCCGCGTGATGGCCGAGACCGCGGGCCATCTGGGCGAGCATGGCGTCGGCGAGGGCGTACTCCAGGGTGACGGAGGCGCCGTGGTGGTAGTCCGAGTCGCCCATCTTGGCCAGCGGCCGGTCCTTGACGAACGGGGCGAAACCGTGCGCGATGTACTCGGCGTCGGCCTCCCGGCCGATGCCCGGATTGGCGGCGGGCGGCACCCCGTCCGCGTTCTTCCGCAGCGCGCGGTAGGCCCGTTCCTCGAACCCCTTCAGCAGGCCCATCTGGTAGGCGGTGGTCAGGAACGGGGTGACCGGGTCGCCGCTCATCACGTTCGTCTCGACCGGGCCGTAGCCCCACTTGGGCAGCCAGCCGCCGTCCTCGTCGATCGCGACCACCGAACGGGCCATGTCCCGCGCCTCGCGCGGCGCGAGCAGCGCGAGCAACTGGGCCTGGGTGCGGTAGGTGTCCCACAGCGACCAGTTCTGGTAGTACGTGAACCCGTCCGCGTGGTGCACGCGCCGGTCCCAGCCGAAGTAGCGTCCGTCGGTGTCACCGCCGACGTTGGGCGCGAGGTAGGAGCGGTACAGCGAGGAGTAGAAGGTACGGCGCAGCGCCGCGCTGCCGCCCTGGACGCGTACGGTGCCGAGCCGCGCCTCCCACTGCGCGCGGGCGCGCTGCCGCACGGCGTCGAAGGACCGGCCGCCCTCGGCGCGCAGATTGCGCCGCGCGCCCGTGGCGTCGACGTAGGAGAGCGCGGTGGTCGCCTCGACCGTGCGGTTCCTGGTGGTGTCGAAGCGGACGTAGGCGCCGCCGTGTCCGTCGCGCGAACCGGGGGTGACGGTGGCGCCGTCCCAGGTGCCGTACGCGGTGAAGGGCCGGCTGAACCGGGTGACCGTGTAGACCGTGTACGGGGCGGTATCCCGGCAGAAGCCGTGGCCGGTGATCTCGGTGCGCACGGTGCGGTCGTCCAGGATCTCGACCTTGCTCGCGCTCGTCTTGTGCAGCGCCTGGGCCGCGTTCAGCAGGACGTTGGCCTTGGTGGTCGCGGGGAAGGTGTAGCGCTGCACCCCGGTGCGGGCGGTGGCGGTCAGCTCGGCGCGGATGCCGGAGGCGAGGCCGACCCGGTAGTAGCCGGGGCTCGCCGCCTCGTCGTCGTGCGAGAACGCGGCGGCGTACGTGGCGTCGTCGGTCCGGGTGACGTCCCCGGTGGTGGGCAGCACGGGCAGGTCGCCCCCGATGCGGCAGCCGACGCCCGAGAGATGGACCAGCGAGAAGCCGCGGATACGGCCCTGTGTGTAGTCGTAGCCGGTCATGTGGCCGGTGTCCGGCGAGAGCTGCACCATGCCGAAGGGCACGGCGGCGCCGGGGAAGGTGTTGCCCTCGTTCTGGCTCCCGATGAAGGGGTTCACCAGGTCGGTGAGGCGGCCGTCGGCCCGCTCGGCGGCTCCCGCGGCGGGGGTGGCGATCAGCGCGGACGCCGCCATCGCCCAGGCCAGGCACAGCCGTGTGCGCCGGGTCCCTCTCATGTCGGATGACCTCCGGAGGTTCGACATCGTTGCCTGCATCGTGGCGGGCGAACGACGCGAATCCGGGCATTGCGCGGGGAAAGCGCGGAACGCGTCGTCCTCGGAGGCCTTCTGACGGCCCGTGAGCGGACGTTGAGGCAGCGGGGGCCCGCACCCCTGGGGGTGCCGGCCGCGGTGGCCCGTTGCCCCCAGGGATGGCCGGCCGCGTCGGCCCGTGCCCCTAGGGGGCGTTCGGGGGCCGGGTGAAGCAGCAGTCGCCGCAGACTCCGCCGCCGGGGACGCGGTAGTACAGGCAGCAGCTGCGGCGGCGGAAGGCGGTGGCGGTGCGGATGCCGGTGGGGCGCAGCAGGGGGTGGCCGAAGAGTTCGGCGGTGAGCGCGCGGACGCGGGCCGGCACGTCGGTACGGCCCTGCGCGCCGGCCCGACGTTCCAGTTCCCGGGCCGCCCCGGCGAGCGCGGAGCCCGCGTTGCCCCGCAGCAGGCCCGCCGCGACGCCGTAACGGGCCCTCAGGGCCTTCTCCAGGGGCTCCAGATGCCCGTGCAGCACGGCGTCGGCGAGCGCGGCGGCGTCCCCGGGACCCGGGCGGACCTCGGTGAGCCACAGGTCGTCCGGCGCGGCGGCGGTGATGTCCCAGCGCAGCAGGTCCGGGCGCAGATCGGGCAGCCGGCCGTACAGGGCGGCGCAGCCGAGCGCGGCCGACCAGAGCCGCGCCGCCAGCCCCTGCTGGCCGATCGAGGCGGCGACCCGCGTCTCGGCGGTGCGCAGCCGCTCCCCCACGGCCCGTACGCGGGACGCCAGCGGGTCCGGTTCCGGTCCGTCCGGTGCGTAGGCCTCCGCGAGGGTGGGCAGCCGGGCGGGGCCGCCGTCCCCGCCGGGGCCGGGCACCGTACGCAGGACGAAGAAGCCGCCCAGGGGGCGGAGCGCGGCGAGTTCGGGGTCGAGGTCCACGACAGACACTCGTACCAGGCCCGTTCGCGGCCCGGACAGGGGGGCTCCCCTCTGGGGGTAACCCCCCTAGGGGATGATCACCGCGCCGTCGTACTCCATCGGCAGTAGGACGTAGTGCGTGCTCAGGGACGACGACAGGGAGCACCCGGGCGGGCAGAGTGGTGGACCATGGAAGCCGACCGTACGCAGCGCCGGGCACCGGGCCCCCGCCGCACCCAGCCGCCGACGAGCGGGAGTGGCCGATGAGCGCCCTCGCGCTGTCCGTGCTGCTGTCGCTCGTGTCCGCCCTCGGCTACGCGGGCGGCGCGATCGTGCAGGAGCGGGTCGCGGTCGCCTCCTCCGGCAGCACGTACCTGCCGCTGCGGCGCCCCGGCTGGTGGGGCGCGCTGGCGCTCAACGGCCTCGGCGGGCTGCTGCACGTCGTGGCGCTGGCCTTCGGCCCGCTGAGCATCGTCCAGCCGCTCGGCGCGCTGACCATCGTCTTCGCCCTGCCCCTGGCCACCCTGTGCGTGGGCCGCCGGGCCGGCGCGACCGCCTGGCGCGGCGCCGTGATGACCACGGTCGGGCTCGCCGGCCTGCTCTCCCTGGTCGGCTCCTCCGACGACCACGCCCTGGACGCCGCCCAGCGGATGGCGGCCGGCACGGTCACCGGCGGCGCCGTGGTGGCGCTGATGTGCGCGGGCCGGGCCACCCACCGGCACCCGGCGGTGCGCAGCGTGCTGCTCGCCACGGCGTCCGGCACGGCGTTCGGCATGTCCTCGGTGTTCACCAAGTCGGTCGCCGTCGGCTGGGACGACGGGTTCGGCCCCGGCGCCGTGTTCCTCCTGGTGCTGATCGGCGTGTTCTCCGTCGCCGGCGTGCTGCTGTCCCAGGCCTCCTACGACGGCGGCGGCCTGGCCGCCCCGCTGGCCACCCTGACCGTCGTCAACCCGGTGCTGGCCGCCGCGGTCGGCATCCTCATGTTCGGCGAGACCTTCCGGCACGGCACCACGGGCACCCTCCTCGCGCTGGGCTGCGGGGTGCTGGCGGCGGGCGGGCTGATCATGCTGACGACGGAGCGGATGGAACAGCCCCCGGCGTCGCCCGACGAGCCGGTCACGGACGGGGCGCCGCTCGCGGTGCCGCGCCAGCGGGTCGACGGACAGGACCTGCGGATCGACGGGCGGGACCCGAGGGTCGGCGGACCGGAGCCGCGAGCCGGCGGGCCGGAGCGGCGAGCCGGCGGGCCGGAGCGGCGGGAAGCCGTACGGGGCGCCGGGCCGCTCACGGAGCCCGGGCTGCGGGAGCTGCTCGCCCAGGCGGCACCCGACCTCGCGGTGCCGGACGCGGGTGAGGCCCTGACGTCCGGGGACCGGGCGCTGCCGCTGTCGCATCCGTCACGGCCGGTGTCGCGCCGACGGCGCTCGCGGGTCAGATCCTGACGCCGTGGGCCCGGAGGTAGGCGAGCGGATCGACGTCCGTGCCGAAACCGGGTCCGGTGCGCACCTCGAAGTGCAGGTGCGGTCCGGTGACGTTGCCGGTGGCACCCGAGCGGCCGATGCGCGCTCCCGCGATGACGTGCCGGCCGACCCGTACGGCGATGGCCGACAGATGACCGTACTGGGTGTAGCGACCGTCCGCGTGCCGGATCACCACCTGGTACCCGTAGGAGCCGCCCCAGCCCGCCGCCACCACCTGCCCGGCCTCGACCGCGTGTACGGCGGTCCCGGTCGGTACGAGGAAGTCGACGCCGGTGTGGTAGCCCTTCGACCAGTGCGACCCGGCGGCGCGGTACCCGGTGCCGATGGACGCGTGCACCGGGGCGACGAGCGCGTGGGCCGGCGCCGGGGCCTGTGGGTGGGCCTTCGGCCGCGAACCCCCCTTCTTCGCGGGCGCCTTGGCGGGCTTCTCAGGGGCCTTCGCGTGCTGCTCATGGGCCTTGGCGCGCTGCTCGGGGGGCTTGGCGCGCTTCCGCGTCGCCTCGGCGAGCGCGTTCGCGGGCCGCAGTGTGAGCCGCTGGCCCGGCAGGATCAGGTTCGGGTCGGCCCCGACGGTGGCGCGGTTCGCGGCGTACAGCGGGCGCCAGCCGCCCGGCACGTGCTGGTCGTCGGCGATGCCGGAGAGGGTGTCGCCTCGTACCACCGTGTACATCTCGGTGCGCCCCGCGCGGGACTGCGGGGTGTGCTGCGGCCGTACGTCGTGTGCCGAGGCGTCGAGCGCCTTCCCGGCGACGGTGCCGTGCTCCTCCCCTGCCGGCGCCTCGGTCCGGGGCACGCCCCGGCCGCCGCCGTGGGCGGCCGTACCGGCGACGGCCTCCGGGCCGGCCGTTGTCTTCGCCGCGCCGGCTGTCCCGGCGGCGATCAGCGGAAGGGCGAGGCCCGCGCCGCCCGCCGTGACCGCGAGCGAGGCGCGGTTGATCCTGTTCGGCTGATACCGGCGGTGCCGGCCGGGTAGGGCCATGTCCGAAGTCCCCTCGGCATGCGTCAGGAGGGGCAAAAGTATGCGCACGAAACACGCCGTGACAAGACACCGAACCGGCCGTCCGCGGGCACCAAGTCACCGATTCCGCACGGATGTTGAGCGCATTCCCGCCGGACCTGCGGGGACGGCGGGC
>NZ_VOGW01000028.1:118284-148996 GCF_007896895.1 Streptomyces misionensis
CACGGTGCGGCCGTCGCCGACGTGGCCGTGGTCGGGGGGGGGGGCGCGGGGAACGGCGGTCTGGCGGGGGCCCCGGCGGGCAGGGCGGCGGCGGGGGGGGGCGCGCGGAGGGAGGCGGCGGGGCCCGCGGGCACGGTGGTGTTGGGGCGGACGGCGGAGGGCGTCGCGATCGCGGTGCGCCGGGCCGGGGGGCACGTCAGGATGGGCGGGGACCCCTACCGGCACGGCCGCGGGCACGCGGCGAACAGGGAGCAGGCGGTATGAGCACTTCAGCGCAGATCGGCGTCACCGGCCTCGCGGTCATGGGCCGCAACCTCGCCCGGAACTTCGCGCGCAACGGCTACACGGTCGCGGTGCACAACCGCACGGTGGCGCGGACGCGGGAACTGGTGGAGCGGTTCGGGGACGAGGGGGACTTCGTCGCGGCCGAGACCGCCGAGGAGTTCGTGGCGGCGCTGGAACGCCCGCGCCGACTGGTGATCATGGTCAAGGCCGGTGACCCCACGGACGCGGTGATCAAGGAGTTCGCGCCGCTCCTGGAACCCGGCGACATGATCATCGACGGGGGCAACGCGCACTTCGCGGACACCCGGCGCCGCGAGCGGGAACTGCGCGAACAGGGCATCCACTTCGTCGGCACCGGCATCTCCGGCGGCGAGGAGGGCGCGCTGCACGGGCCGAGCATCATGCCGGGCGGCTCCAAGGAGTCGTACGCCTCGCTGGGCCCGATGCTGGAGAAGATCTCCGCGAAGGCGAAGGACGGATCGCCCTGTGTGACACACGTGGGTCCGGACGGCGCCGGGCACTTCGTGAAGATGGTGCACAACGGCATCGAGTACGCCGACATGCAGCTGATCGGCGAGGCGTACCAGCTGCTGCGGGACGTGGCGGGATACTCCCCCGCGCAGATCGCGGACATCTTCCGCACCTGGAACACCGGCCGACTGGACTCGTACCTGATCGAGATCACCGCCGAGGTGCTGTCCCACGTGGACGCGGCGACCGGCGAGCCGTTCGTGGACGTGGTGACGGACCAGGCGGAACAGAAGGGCACCGGCCGCTGGACCGTGCAGATCGCGCTCGACCTCGGGGTCCCGGTCTCGGGCATCGCGGAGGCCGTGTTCGCCCGCTCGCTGTCCGGCCACGCCGCGCTGCGGGAGGCCTCCCGCCACCTCGCCGGGCCCCGGCCGAGCCCGCTGGGCGAGCAGGAGGCGGCGGCCTTCGCCGACCGGGTGGAGCAGGCGCTGTACGCCTCCAAGATCGTCTCCTACACCCAGGGCTTCCACGAGATCGCGGCGGGCAGCGAGGAGTACGGCTGGGGCATCGACCAGGGTGCCGTCTCCGCGATCTGGCGTGCCGGCTGCATCATCCGCGCGGCCTTCCTCGACCGCATCCGCGCGGCGTACGCCGGCCGGCCCGACCTGCCGAGCCTGCTCTCCGACGAGACGTTCGCCCGGGAGATCGAAGCGGCCCAGGACGACTGGCGCGAGGTGCTGGCGGCGGCCGTGCGACAGGGGGTGCCGACGCCCGGCTTCGCGGCGGCCCTCGCGTACTACGACGGCCTGCGCGCCCCGCGGCTGCCCGCGGCGCTCACGCAGGGGCAGCGGGACTTCTTCGGGGCGCACACGTACCGGCGGGTGGACCGGGAGGGCACGTTCCACACGCTGTGGGGCGGGGACCGGAGCGAAGTGCAGGCGTAGCGGGCGCCTGCCATGTCCTTGAGGGGCGCGGGGAGCCGACGCGGCGCGGCGCGGGCGCGGGTGGGCGGTCGCGGGCCGATGCAGCCGCAGGTGCGTGGGCCTGGCGAGGGTGGGGGGGGGGGCGCGGGCCGGGGGGGGGAGGGAGGCCGGGACGATCGGTGGGGTCGGGGAGGCGCGGCGGCGTGAGGGGGGGGCCGGGGGGCTGGGGGCGGGGGGGGGCGGGGCGGGGGGGGCGGGGGCGGCGGCGGGCCGCTGGGCCGGCTCACGGGTGTCGTTGTTGATGACCCCGCTGTCGGTCCAGCCGGTGTTGCCCGACTCGAAGCCCGGGTTGGCCAGCAGCTGGGTCGAGGTGCAGCCGCCACCGCCGCCGCCGGTGCCGACGGTCCAGGTGAAGGTCGCGGTGCCGGTCGCGCCGGTGGAGTCCTTCACCGTGACGGTGGTGCTGTAGGTCCCGGCCGTGGTGGGCGTGCCGGAGATGACGCCGGTGGAGGCGTTGATGGACAGGCCGGTGGGCAGGCCGGAGGCGCTGTAGGTGAGGGCGCCGCTGTTGGTGCTGGACGCCTGGACCTGGAGGCTGACCGCGGTGCCCACGGTGGAGGACTGGCTGCCCGGGTTGGTGACCGTCACGCCGTTGCTGGGCGGGGTGATGTGGCTGCCCACGTTGATGCCCGCGAAGGCGTTGCCGACGCCCGCGTACTGCGCGGAGTTGGCGCCGTACAGCGCGGAGGCGGCGTTGAGGGCGGCGGTGCGGGCACCGGCGTAGTTGGTGCTGGACGTCATGTAGGACGTCAGCGCCTTGTACCAGATCTGCAGGGCCGCGTCGCGGCCGATGCCGGTGACGGCGACACCGTCGGAGGTCGGGCTGTTGTACGTGACACCGTTGATCGTCTTGGTGCCGCTGCCCTCGGACAGCAGGTAGAACATGTGGTTCGCCGGACCCGAGGAGTAGTGCACGTCGAGGTTGCCGACGCCCGAGTACCAGCTGTCCGCCGAGCCGCCGTCCTTGCTCGGCTTGTCCATGTAGCGCAGCGGGGTGCCGTTGCCGTTGATGTCGATCTTCTCGCCGATGAGGTAGTCACCGGGGTCGGACGAGTTGTTCGCGTAGAACTCCACGCCCGTGCCGAAGATGTCCGAGGTGGCCTCGTTCAGGCCGCCGGACTCGCCGCTGTAGTTGAGGCCCGCGGTGTTGGAGGTGACACCGTGGCTCATCTCGTGGCCGGCCACGTCCAGCGCGGTCAGCGGGTCGTTGTTCCCGCTGCCGTCGCCGTACGTCATGCAGAAGCAGCTGTCGTCCCAGAACGCGTTCACGTAGGCGTTGCCGTAGTGGACGCGGGAGTAGGCGCCGACGCCGTCGTTCTTGATGCCGCTGCGCCCGAAGGTGTTCTTGTAGAAGTCCCACGTCTCCTGCGCGCCGTAGGCGGCGTCCGCGCCCGCGGTGGCGGCGTTGGAGTTGGTGCCGTCGCCCCAGGTGTCGCTGGTCTGCGAGAACAGGGTGCCGGTGCCGGAGGAGCCGTGGTTCAGGTTGTACGTCTTGTGCCCGCCGCGCGTGCCGTCGGTCAGGGTGTACGACGAGCCCGACTGGGTCGTGGTCAGCGAGACCTGGCCGCTGTAGCGGGTGTTGCCGACGCCGGTCTCGATGCCCTGGTACCGGTACAGCTCCTTGCCGGTGGTGGCGTCGGTGATGACGTGCAGCTTGCTGGGCGTGCCGTCGTCCTGGAAGCCGCCGATCACGGTCTCCCAGGCGAGCTTCGGGGTGCCGCTGCCGGCCCAGATCACCTTGCGGGCGCTGTCGGCGGCGGGCTTGGCGGCGTCGAGGGCCTTGGCGGTCTTCAGCGCCTTGCTCTCGGCGGCCGACTTGGCGACGGTCGCGGTGGTGGAGGACACCGCCATCTTGTGCTTGTTGTTCCAGGTCGTGGTCACGGTCCCGGCGGCCAGCGAGGCGGGCGGGGTGTGCACGACGAGGTCGCCGCCCAGGACGGGCAGGCCGTCGTAGGTGCGCTCGTAGCGGGTGTGCAGCGTGCCGTCGGCGTCCTTGACGACGTCCCGGACGACCAGCTTCTCCTTGGCGCCGAGGCCGAGGGTGCGCGCGGTGTCGGCCGTCTTGTCCTGGGCGCTCTGGATCAGGGCCTTGTGCTGGGCCGGGCTGAGCTTGGCCTCCAGGGCGCCGGTGCGCAGCGGGCTGAGGTGGTGCGCGGCGGGGGCGGAACTGCCCTCGGCGGCCGCGGCGGCGGTGCTCGCGAGAGTGCCTGCGAGGCCCGCCGTCAGTGCGAGCGCCGCGAGGGCCGCCGTGAGTCTGGTGGGGTGCACGTCTGCTCCAGTTCCGTGACGGGGAGTCGGTGGGTTGCGCCGAGTATGAGCGTGGGCATGGCAAAAAAGGGACCTCCCATCGGGCATAAGGCCGGTGTTATGCCCGGCCGGCCCGAACCCCTCCCAGGCCGTCCGTCGCCCTGCCTATGCTGGTGAAATGCAGTTGGAGTTGAGGCATCTGGAAGCTGTCCGCGCGATAGCGGAAGCGGGCAGTCTGGGGCGGGCGGCCATGCGGCTCGGGGTGTCCCAGCCGGCTCTCTCCGCGCAGCTACGGCGTATCGAACAGGTCACGGGCGGCGAGCTGTTCGTCCGCGGCAGGAGCGGCGTCGAGCCCACTCCGCTGGGCGAGTTCGTGCTGTCCGTCGCACGCCGGGTGCTCGGCGAGATGGACGCCCTGACCGCCGGAGCGCGAGCCGCCGCACCGCATCCGGCACTGCGGCTCGGCTGCATCCAACTCGTACTGGTCGACCGGCTGTTCGGGCGTTTGGAGGAGGAACTGCCCGACCATGAGGTCGACATCGCCATCGAGCACTCGGCGACCACGCTCACCCGCATGCTCGGTGCCGGGAAGTACGACGCGATCCTGTACGGAGAGGTCGGCGACCACGAGGTGCCGCTCCCCGACGGCGTGGCTGCCCGCACCCTCATCCCGAAGGAACCCGCCTGCGTGCGCCTGTCGGTCACCCACCCCCTGGCCGGGCAGGAGGAGATCGAACTCGCCGACCTGGCGGGCGAAACCTGGACGACGCTCACCGACGACGACGGCGGCCCGGAGGCCATGACCGACGCCTGCCTCCAGGCCGGCTTCACGCCGAAACTGCGCTACCGGATCGCCGACCGCAAGATGCGTTGGGAACTGATCGCCGCCGGTCGGGCCATCTCCATGTGCCAGCCCACCTCTCCGCATGTCGAGGGAACGGTCCTGCGCCCGCTGGCCGGCGACCCGCTCACCGGCCGTATCCGGATCGCCTGGAACCGGGCCGCGGTCACGGAGCAGCGTGCCGGGCTGCTGTACCGGGCGGCGGGACGCGCGTACCTCGACAGCATCCCCAACAACACCTTCTACGGCACATGGTGGGAAGCCCGCCCCGAACTCCACCCGGTCCTCGTCTGAGCCCACCGGCAGACAGCGGGGCAGTGCAGGAAGACAGCCGGGGGATGGACGGTCCGGGCGGCGGTGCAGCGGACACGGACGGGCGGAGGCCAGAAGGTTCGCCTTGGGTCAGCTTGTGGACGGCCTGTAGCCGTCGTCAGCGGCATCGTCGTCGGCGTGCTGACCTTCTTCGCCGAAAAGTCCCTCCCCAAGGCCGTCCTCGCCGGTGTCATCGCTGCCGGGGCCGCACGGTAGGACTGCACAACCCGATCGACTGATCTGCGGAGCCGGGCAGGACGAGACCTGCCCGGCTCCGCAGCACGGACGTCAGGGAGCGCTGAACTCGTGGGCAGGGCCCGCCCGCCACTCCACCCACTGCGGTTCGTCCTGGATGGCCTCGGGTTCCGCGACGCCGGCGGCCTCAAGGGACCTGGCCCCGTCAGACTTCCATGAGGTCGCAGACGAAGATCAGGGTCTCGCCCGGGGCGATCTTGCTTCCGGCGCCCCGGTCCCCGTAGGCCAGGTGGGGCGGAATGATCAGATGGCGGCGCCCGCCGACCTTCATGCCCTGGACGTTTGCGTCCCATCCCGCGATCACCTGGCCGGCGCCGAGCTTGCACTGCAGTGGCGTGCCCCGGTTCCAGCTGGCGTCGAACTCTTCGCCGCTGGAGAACGAAACGCCGACATAGTGGACCTTCACCATGTCGCCGGCCTTCGCTACGGGCCCCGTGCCCGTCCCGGCTCCAAACACCATCTGATCGTCGACCGCCAGGGCATTCCGCTCGCTGTCACGCTCACCAGCGGAAACCGGCATGACGTCACTCAGTTGCTGCCGCTGCTGGACGCCGTCCCTGCGATTCGGGGCCTGCGAGGACGCCCACGCCGCAAGCCCCGGCGTCTGTATGCCGATCAGGCCCGCCCCGTCCGCACTGGCTCGATGAAGAACACCCGTGTACGACGCGACCATGATCAATCTCAGCGTCAACGGCTGCTCCACTGGTAGAAGCGCCGACACCCCAACCTCACCCTGGCGAGCCGAGGTCAGTAAACGCCAAGCTCAGTACTTCTTACTGTCGTTCATCACCCGTCGGCGAGGCGTTGGATGGTGGCACTCAGCCATGCCTGGAGGTGGGCGGGGTCGCCGAGCTCGGAGCGCAGGATGCGGCGGCGGGTCGAGACGCCGAGTACGAAGGCGTCGATCGCTGCGGCTCGACTGCGGGCGTCCGCCTCGTCCAGGCCGCTGTTGCGCAGGTAGCGGTACAGCGGCTCCAGCGCATTGGTGTCGAGGAATGCGGCCAGCGCCTCCGCCGCCTCAGGGCGTTCGCCGGACGCGCGTTGCAGTACGAGCAGGGGATCCTCCCCGGGCGCACCGAACCAGCGTTGGACGATGCTCGCCGCGAGACGCGAACCCAGCCCGGAACGGTCACCGCCGACGGAGTCGGAGACTGGGATCTCCACCCGGGTCGCCGCCAGGAAGAGCCCCTGCTTCCCACCGAAATAACGGGTGATCAGGTTGGGGGACACATCGGCCGCGTCAGCTACGTCTTTGACCGTGACCGCCGCATACCCGTGCTGGGCGAACAATCGTCGTGCGTGCCCCAGGATCCGCTGCTGTGTGGCGGCTGCATTGCGCAAAGTCATGTGTACAAGCATACACATCATGTGTACGCTGATACACATGAACGAGGAGATGCGGGAACGACTCCGGCGGACGCGGCGCGTCACGACGCCATGGAGTGACGACGGGACACGCGGCATCCGCGGCTCCCGCCTCGACGAACTGCTCGAGCACTGGGTGAACGGGTACGACTGGGGCGTGCACGAGCGCCGCATCGGCGGATTCCCCTGGGTCACGGTGCGGGCGGGCGATACCGACCTGCGTGTGATCCACCAGCGGTCCGCGGATCCCGGCGCCCCGGTCGTCGTGCTGCTGCATGGCTGGCCGGACTCGGTGTTGCGGTTCGAGCGCGTTCTGCCCTTCCTCGCGGACATGCACGTGGTGGTTCCGGCGCTGCCGGGCTTCCCGTTCGCGGCCCCGCTCACCGAGCCCGGTATGTCGGCCCATCGGATCGCCGGGGTCGTCGCGGGCGCCCTCGATGAGCTCGGCTACTCGCGCTACACGGTCTCCGGCGGCGACGTGGGCGGTACCGTCGCGGAACTCCTTGCTGCCGGGTACCCGGATCGCGTGACCGCACTGCACCTCACGAACATCGCCCCGCAGCGTGCGCTCACCGCCGACCCGGCGAAACTCGCGCCCGACGCAGCGGCCTACCTCCACCGGTCGGCGCAATGGTTCCGGGCCCAAGGCGGCTACATCGCGCAACAGGCGACGCGGCCGAACACGCTCGCCGTCGCCCTCGGCGACTCACCCGCCGGCCTCGCCGCCTGGATCGTCGAGAAACTGGAGTCCTGGTCCGACGAGTCGGCATTCACGACGGACGAACTCCTCACCTGGGTCACCGCCTACTGGATCACTGACACGATCGGCACCTCTTTCACCACCTATGCCGAACCGGTCACGCTCCCCGACCGGGTCGACACGCCGACCGTGCTCTCCGTGTTCCCGCGCGACATCAAACCGGAGCCGCGAAGCTATGCCGAGGCGTTCCTGAACGTTTGCGATTATGTGGAACACCCTGCCGGTGGCCACTTCGCAGCCTGGGAACAGCCCGAGGCCTACGCCCACGACGTACACCGTGCGGTCAAGCTGGGCGGCTGAAAAAGAACGTGCGAATGCTGCAACGCCGTGCACATGGCATGGCCCATGGCGTGATAGCCGGCACCGTCAACATTCGTGGTCAGGCACTAGCTTGATACCACACGACACCAACTCGACCTGAGAGGTTTCAATGACACGTCAGTCATTGGACACTCCCGATCCCCGCGGCGCGCCCCCGGCTCCCACGTCCGCAGCAGTGCAGAACGCGCGGGCACAGGGGTCCGTGTAATGGGAAGGCAACACCCCCCGCGCCGTTCCTGGCCGACACAGCGCTGCGCCAGGATTGAAACGCAGAAGGGCCTACTCTCACGCCCGACCGGGCAGTTGCCTCATTGTTCGGAAGCAACCCTGGCTCAGGCAGCGTGGCCCCAGGCCTCAAGGAGACATCACACCGTGCCCACCATTCGGAAGACCGCCCGGAGCCTGTTCGCTGTAGCGTTACTGGCCGCAGGCCTCAGCATGGCAACTCCGGCGAATGCCGCGCCCGCCATGAATCAGACGCCTTGCACTACCGACGACTTGTTGCACATCTGGGGCCATTACAGTCGCCCGCTCATTATCGGCCCTTCCGGGCCTTTCGAATACTGCGCCGCCAACGCGGGAACCATGGAACTCGGAGCTGGCGCCTGGGTGGACAAGATCTCCACTGGGAACAATGACATCCAGATGAACGACGCCAATGGCGCTCCCGTCAGGATCAGTCGCTGGAACATCGTGACTTACCCCAACCAGCCGCCGAACATTACATCTATTCAGATCTTCTGAGGTGTCGGCATGTTCAGCGGCGGCGCGCTCAGGTCCTCGCCTGGCGCCGGACCAGCGCGGGGCGCACCCCGTACTGGAACGTCGGCGCGCAACTGTGACCCGAGACGCAGGGCCGGGGCATCGGTACCGCCGTGCAGCGCCTCCTCGTCGACTACCTGTTCGGGCACTCACCCGTCGTACGGCTCGGAGCGAACACGGAGACTGGCAATGTCGCCGAGCAACGATCTCTGGAGAAGGCCGGGTTCATGCGCGAAGGCGTGATGCCACCGTGGGTTCCCGCGACGTGCAGTGGCGGGACGCGGTGATACGAGGAGACACCGCGCGGCCGGACACGCCCGAAGGGCCGGAGTTCCGGCCGCGCGTGACCGCCTCCGCCCGGTCCTGTCGCCCCGGCGGGTTCTCGTCGTGCCTCAGGGCCCGGCGGCGCGTTGCCAGGCGCGCGGATCAAGCCCACCCCAGCCCCTGTACGCAACCGGCTCAAGCGCCTGCAGTACCGGCCCGACACCCTCGACGGCTTCATAGCCGGCACCGGCCTGACCCTCGACACCGGAACCTCACCCTGACGAGCCGAGATCAGTCAGGCCGGAGCCGGCCCGTGGGGACTCAGAGGACACCTCAGTGGGGCCTCGCTTAAGCGAGACCCCACTGGGACCCGTGCGTAATCAAAAACTGCACGTCAGGGGCCTGGTGTGCGTAGGCGTCAGGAAGCTCGGACAGGTCCTGAGCGGTAGTCCACCGACAAGGTCATCGGTCAGCAGGATATTTCACGGCTCGTCAGTACCAGCAGGGTGACCAGGGCGCCGTTCGACGACTGATGTCGTGGCGCCACCGTCACGGTCGGCTGCGTCGTCCGTCGGGACCGGACCATTCATGCGACACCGCGGGAAGGGGGACGGAACATGTCCGAATCGCTCAATGCCCAACTCGCCCTGGTGACCGAGAAGCTGTTGCTGCGGGTCGAGGATCTGGTGACCGCGCAGTTGGAGGTGACCGCCGCGATCGGATCGTACCGTGTGGTACCCCCGTCGGAGGTCTGGTCGTCCGTGCACCGGAATGTCGTCCGCGTGGTCGCCGCCCTTCGAGGCGAGGAGTACCTCAGCGACGATGTGGCGGAGGATGAGCAGGAGACCGGGCGACGCCGGGCACTGCAGGACATCCCGATCGCCGACGTCCTGGCCGCCTACCGCCGCGGCATCGCGCTACTGCGTGACGAGTTCCTCCGCATCGCCCGGGACCAGGGCGTCTCCGCCGACGCCGTGCTGCTCGGCGTCCAACGGATCTGGCAGCTCGTCGACCACTACAGCGACCAGTTCCTCGCCGGTCACCGGAAAGCCGAGTTGGACCTCGCCCGTCGTGAGGAGCAGCAGCGGATGACCCTGCTCGCCCGTCTGTTGGAGGGCACGATGACGATCGACCAGATAGTAGCAGCGGGAGTCAGGTTCGGGCTCGCCGCAGACCATCAGTACTGGGTGCTGCGGGCCCGGTCCGCCAGTACCCGCTCGGTTGCGCTTACCGGCATGCTGGAACGGGCGGCTGGTCCGCAGAACACGGTCCTGGTCAGCACCTACGGCGGTGATGCCGCAGCAGTGCTGTCCGGCCGCATTACCGGCGAGCTGACCGACGACGTCACGGTCGGGTTGGCAGGCCCGACCGGCCTGTCGCAGTTGAGCGGCGGTTTCGCCGAAGCCACGCAACTGCTCGAGGCAGCCGCCCGGTTCGGCCACCGCGGGATCGTGGACCGCGGGCGCATGGCGTTGCGGCTGCCCGTGATGAACGACCCGGAGCTGGGGAAGTACCTCCATGCCCGTTACATCGAACCGGTGGAGGCGGAAAGCGCCATCGGGGAGACCTTGCTGACCAGTGTCGAAGCCTATCTGTCCCGACGGCGCTCGATTCCCGAGGCCGCCGCCGCGCTGTCCGTCCATGTCAACACACTGCGCTACCGCTTGGACCGCTTCGCCGCACTGACCGAAGCAGACCTCCAGAACACGGAGACAACGTTCGAGATCTGGTGGGCCCTCCAGTACCGCAGAGTGTATGCATCACCGAAGTGACACGGTGCACTTCATCCGGTCGGACGCTCGCCGATCGCAGCCGTAGCACTGCAGCCGCCGATGGTCACGCAGAGGGCCTCATTGTGGTTGACTGCGATACAACGTCAAGCACAATGAGGCCGCGAACTGCAGACGACTCAGAGGATTCGGATCGCCTCGATCTTTACTCCGCCAGGATAATGCGGCCAAGAAAATGTGGTCCACTTATCGATCGGCGTGTCTGGCTGCCATCGTCCGTCTCCGTACCACTGGACACGGTTATTTCCCGTCCAGATATAGCGGGCCCAAGCGTAGGGCGCCGAGATGGTAGTAACGGGCATTTCTCCGGCATTTGCGAAACATGCAGTGAAACTACCGCTGCCCGCGGGGTCAAGAGCGTCCAAACGCACGAACTCGGTCGACCCTTGACGGGGGCAATCAACCGTGTTGATTGCTGATGCGGTGCCAGCGGGAATTATGGCCGTTATTGCGGCGGTGGTCAGCGCGACAAACACGAGTTTCTTGAGCTTTCCAGTCAACTGAACCTTCCACGGTAGGATCGCTGCATTGTCGAGACCGGCGCTGGTGATGTGTGCCAGCCAGAAAAACATAGCAACCGCCCGAGAAGCGATCAACGTACAACGGAACAACATCGGCGGACGCCAAATTGGAGATGCATATAAAACGCGCCGGGACCGATGCCTCGTTCCTCATTGCCGCACTGACACAGCTGCTGGCCACCCCAGTCATCACCGCCGCTTCTCATGGTCGACGTGCTCGATCGCGTCCGGCCGGGAGCGGACCCGGTCCACGGTGCGCTTGTCCGCGTCCTTCGGCAGCGGCCGGCCCCACTCCCAGTACCGGCGCAGCTTGGCGACCAGGTCGTGCACGTCCTCGGTACGGCGGTCGATCTCCAGCAGCAGCACCGGCACCCCGGCCTCCGGCGCCCGCACCACCAGGTCCGCCCGCTGCACGAAGCTGTTGCCGAGCCGGTGCCCGATCTCGGTCTGGAAGCCGAGCCACGATAGATGGCCCCGGGCCCTCGGGCGTCGACGAGGCCGGTTCGTTTGGATCACTTCCGCTGGCCGAGGTTGTCGTTGATGATGTCCGTCTGACTCACCGCATCAGGCGTGAGCGCGAACATCGCACGCGTCGGCGTGGTCGGCGGCGGGCAGATGGGCGCCGGCATCGCCGAGGTCTGCGCACGGGCCGGGCTGGACACCGTGGTGTGCGAGGTGGACGCGGTCGCCGCCCGCACGGCACGGGACCGGGTGGCCGCGTCACTCGGTCGGGCGGTACGGCGGGGCAAGCTGGAACAGGGGGCGGCAGATGACGCGCTCGCCCGGATGGTCTTCACGGGCAGCCTGGACGACCTCGCCGACCGGCAGCTCGTCGTCGAGGCCGTCATCGAGAACCCGGATGCCAAGGCTGAGGTCTTCGCCGCCCTCGACAAGATCGTCGAGGATCCGGCGGTGGTTCTCGCGACCAACACCTCATCCCTCCCCATCATGCGGCTCGGCATGGCGACCCAGCGTGCGGACCGGGTCGTGGGGCTGCACTTCTTCAATCCCGTCCCCGTCCTGCCGCTCGTCGAGGTCGTCACCTCCCTGCACACATCAGCCGAGACGACCACGGTGGTCGAGAACTTCGCCACACGCACCCTCGGCAAGACGGTCATCCGCTCTCAGGACCGGGCCGGCTTCGTCGTCAACGCCCTTCTCATCCCGTACCTGCTGTCCGCGGTCCGGATGGCGGAGTCGGGCTTCGCCACAGCTGCCGACATCGACGCCGGGATGGAGCTGGGCTGCGCGCACCCCATGGGTCCGCTGAAACTCGCTGACCTGATCGGCTTGGACACCGTCGCGTCCATCGCGGAGTCGCTGTACGACGAGTTCCGTGAACCCCTCTACGCACCACCGCCGCTGCTCCAGCGGATGGGGGAGGCGGGCCTTCTGGGCCGGAAGACCGGCCGGGGGTTCCACACCTACGGCCGGGGCTGAGGACCTGGTCACGACGCGGGCCGAGGGGCCCGCACCGACTCCGGGCCGAGGGTCCCGGTGACGGCGCAGGAGAAGGGCGGGAAGCGCGTGTGCGGCGCTTCCCGCCCTTCGGCGTTCCGCGGCTGAAGGACTGTGCCACACCTTCCGGATGCTGGACGGCTCTCTTCCTTTTGCGGCACCACCCCGTACGCTGACCACAGCAGCTGGTTCGCCCCGTCCGCCAGGCGGGGTGTCGTAAGAGGGAACCCGGTGGGAATCCGGGACTGCCCCGCAGCGGTGAGCGGGAACGACCGCCGTCATACGCACTGGGTCCGAGGTACCGGGCCTGGGAAGCGACGGCCAGTAGGTGTCCTCCGTGAGGGAGGACGTGCCCGCGAGTCCGAAGACCTGCCAACTGCCCGCGTACGGACCATTCCGTGCGCGGAGATTCCGGTGACCTCGAGGGCGGGTCGGCGTACATACCAGACGAACGACCGTGCTCTTGCCGCGCGGGGTCGTTGCCGTCCGGTTCGTCATTTCCCTTCGCGCTCTCGTCCCGTCTCCGGGATCTCAGGGATTCATCTCGCGAAGGAGATCTCCGTGACAGCGAAGTCCGCAGCCGCGGCAGCACGGGCCACCGTGTACGGCTACCCCCGACAGGGCCAGAACCGGAAACTGAAGAAGGCCGTCGAGGGCTACTGGAAGGGCCGCGTCACCGCCGACGCCCTCCGCGCCACCGCCACCGACCTTCGTCGCACGAACTGGCAGCAACTCGCCGAGGCCGGCATCCACGAGGTGCCGACGGGCGACTTCTCGTACTACGACCATGTCCTCGACACCACCGTCATGGTGGGCGCGATCCCCGAGCGGCACCGCGCAGCGGTCGACGCCGACGCGCTGGACGGCTACTTCGCCATGGCGCGCGGTACCCAGGAGGTCGCTCCGCTGGAGATGACCAAGTGGTTCGACACCAACTACCACTACCTCGTCCCCGAGCTGAGCCCGGACACCGTCTTCAGCGCGAACTCGGCCAAGCAGGTCGCGGAGCTGAAGGAGGCCCTCGCCCTGGGGCTGACCGCCCGTCCGGTCCTGGTCGGCCCGGTCACCTACCTCCTGCTCGCCAAGCCCGCTCCAGGCGTGCCCGCCGACTTCGAGCCGCTCACCCTCCTGGACCGGCTGCTTCCCGTGTACGCCGAGGTCCTCGCCGACCTGCGCGCGGCGGGCGCCGAGTGGGTGCAGCTCGACGAGCCCGCCCTCGTGCAGGACCGCACGCCGGCCGAGCTGAACGCCGCCGCGCGCGTCTACCGCGAGCTGGGGGCTCTGGAAGACCGGCCGAAGCTGCTGGTCGCCTCCTACTTCGACCGGCTCGGCGACGCGTTGCCGATCCTGGCCAAGGCTCCGGTCGAGGGCCTCGCGCTGGACTTCACCGAATCGGCGGCCGCCAACCTGGAGGCGCTGGCCGCCGTCGGCGGACTGCCCGGCAAGCGCCTGGTCGCCGGGGTCGTCAACGGCCGCAACATCTGGATCAACGACCTGCAGAAGTCCCTGTCCACGCTCGGCACCCTCCTCGGACTCGCCGACCGTGTCGACGTCGCCGCTTCCTGCTCGCTGTTGCACGTGCCGCTGGACGCAGCAGCCGAGCGGGACATCGAGCCTCAGATCCTGCGCTGGCTCGCCTTCGCCCGGCAGAAGACCGCCGAGATCGTCACCCTCGCCAAGGGCCTGGCCCAGGGCACCGACACGATCGCCGCTGAACTCGCTGCCAAGCGCGCCGACTTGGCCTCCCGCGCGAATTCCCCCATCACCCACGACCCAGCCGTCCGGGCCCGCACCGAGGCCGTGACGGACGCCGACGCCCGCCGCTCCCAGCCGTACGCCGAACGGGCCGCCGCCCAGCGCGCCCACCTCGGCCTGCCGCTGCTGCCGACCACGACCATCGGCTCCTTCCCGCAGACCGGCGAACTGCGCACCGCCCGCGCCGACCTGCGCGCCGGACGCATCGACACGGCCGGCTACGAGGAGCGCATCAAGGCCGAGATCCAGGAGGTGATCTCCTTCCAGGAGAAAGCCGGCCTGGACGTCCTGGTACACGGCGAGGCCGAACGCAACGACATGGTCCAGTACTTCGCCGAGCAGCTCACCGGCTACCTCGCCACCCAGCACGGCTGGGTCCAGTCCTACGGCACCCGCTACGTCCGTCCGCCGATCCTGGCCGGCGACATCTCCCGCCCGGGGCCGATGACCGTCCGCTGGACGACGTACGCGCAGTCCCTCACCGACCGCCCGGTCAAGGGCATGCTCACCGGCCCGGTCACCATGCTCGCCTGGTCCTTCGTCCGCGACGACCAGCCCCTCGCCGACACCGCCCGCCAGGTCGCCCTCGCCCTGCGCGACGAGGTGAACGACCTGGAGGCGGCCGGTACTTCGGTGATCCAGGTGGACGAGCCGGCGCTGCGCGAGACCCTGCCGCTGCGCGCCGCCGACCGGGCCGCCTATCTGGCCTGGGCGACGGAAGCGTTCCGGCTCACCTCCGCCGGGGTTCGTCCGGACACCCAGATCCACACGCACATGTGCTACGCCGAGTTCGGCGACATCGTCCAGGCCATCGACGACCTCGACGCCGACGTCATCAGCCTGGAGGCCGCCCGCTCCCACATGCAGGTCGCCCGCGAACTCGCCGCCCACGGCTACCCTCGCGAGGCAGGACCGGGTGTCTACGACATCCACTCCCCCCGGGTGCCGAGCGCCGAGGAGGCCGCCGAACTGCTCCGCACCGGCCTGAAGGCCATCCCTGCCGAGCGACTCTGGGTCAACCCCGACTGCGGCCTGAAAACCCGCGGCTGGCCGGAGACGCGCGCGTCCCTGGAGAACCTGGTCGCAGCGGCCCGCACCGTCCGCGGTGAACTGCCCACTGCCTGATTCCGATCCCAGTGGGCCGGGACGCCAGCAGCGTCCCGGCCCCGTCGTGACAGCAGACGGCTACGCGGCGCCCGGCACCGCCCGCTGGCCCGGACCGTCGTAGGAGGCCAGCGGGCGGATCAGCGCGTTGTGGGCGAGCTGCTCAGTGATATGCGCGGTCCAGCCGGTGATCCTGCTCATCACGAAGATCGGAGTGAAGGCCGGGGTGTCGAAACCCATGAGGTGGTAGGCGAGGCCGGCCGGGTAGTCCAGGTTCGGATGGATTCCTTTGCGGCTGATCATCGCGTGCCGCAAGGCCGCGTGCAGGGTGGCCATGCGGGTCACCTCGGGATCCGCGGCACGTGCCACCAGCCGGTCGAGGGCGTCCTGCATGATCGGGACGCGGGAGTCGCCGTGCTTGTAGACGCGGTGGCCGAAACCCATGATCTTCCGCTTGGACGCCAGCGCCTCGTCCAGCCACGCCTCGGCGCGCTGCGGGTCGCCGATCTCGTTCAGCATGTGCATCACGGCCTCGTTGGCGCCGCCGTGCAGCGGGCCTTTGAGCGCGCCGATCGCGGCGGTGACCGCACTGTAGAGGTCGGAGAGCGTGGAGGTGACGACGCGGGCGGTGAACGTCGAGGCGTTGAAGCTGTGTTCGGCGTACAGCGTGAGGGAGATCTCGAAGCAGCGGACCACTTCGGGGTCGGGCACGCTGCCGAAGCACATGTGGAAGAAGTTCTCCGCGTACCCGAGGCCGGGGTCCGGCGGGATCGGGGCGAGGCCCCGGCGGCGGCGCTGGTCGGCCGCCACCACGGTGGGCAGCTTGGCCAATAGAGTCAGGGACTTGCCGCGGTTGGCGGCGAGACTGCCGTCGTCCTCGGTGGGGTCCTCGGCGCCGAAGAAGCTGACGGCGGTGCGCAGCACGTCCATCGGGTGGCAGGTGTCGGGCAGCCGGGTGAGCAGTTCCAGCGTGGTGCGGTCCAGGGGACGCAGCGCGCGCTCGCGGGCGTGGAAGTCGCGGAGCTGCCCGTCGTCGGGGAGTTCGCCGTACCAAAGCAGGTGGGCGACCTCCTCGAAGGAGCGGCGGGCGGCCAGGTCCTGGACCGGGTAGCCGCGGTAGGTCAGGGAGTTGGTCTCCTGGACGACGGTGGAGATCTCGGTGGTGTCGACGACGACACCGGCGAGACCGCGGTGGATCTCAGGTGCGGACGTGGTCATGGAGTGCCTGCCTTCGTGGGTCAGGTGCCGGACGTGGTCAGGTTCCGGGCGGAAGCGTGAAGTCGAAGACGGCCGAGTCGAAGGCCGAGTACTCCTCGTAGCCGAGGAGTTCGTAGAGGCGGCAGCGGGTCTGCATGCGGGGCAGCAGGGACTCCTGGGTGCCCTCGGCGGCGATCGTGCGCAGTCCTTCCTCGACCGCGCCCATGGCGATGCGCAGCAGCGTCACCGGGTAGAGGGCGATGTTGTAGCCGAGGTTCTCCAGGGTGCGGGTATTCAGTAGGGGGGTTTTGCCGAACTCGGTGAGGTTCGCGAGCAGGGGCACGTCGACGGCCTGACGGAACGCCTCGTACTCGGCCTCGTCGGCGAGGGCTTCAGGGAAGATCGCGTCCGCGCCGGCGTCGACGTACGCCTTCGCCCGGTCGATCGCCGCGTCCAGGCCCTCGACGCCGCGGGCGTCGGTGCGGGCCATCAGAAGGAAGTCGGGGTCCCGGCGGGCATCGACGGCGCCCCGGAGCCGGCGGACCATCTCCTCGCGGGAAGTGATGGTCTTGCCGTCGAGGTGGCCGCAGCGCTTGGGGTTGACCTGGTCCTCCAGATGGAGTCCGGCCAGGCCCGCGTCCTCCATCAGCTGGACGGTGCGGGCCGCGTTCATGGGCTCGCCGAACCCGGTGTCGGCGTCGACGAGGACGGGCAGGTCGGTCACCCTTGTCGTCTGCTGTGCTCGCGCGGCGATCTCGGCGGAGGTGGTCAGGCCGATATCGGGTAGCCCCAGATCGGCGGCGAGGACGGCGCCGGAGAGGTAGACGGCGTCGAAGCCGGTGTCCTGGATCAGCCGGGCCGACAGCGGGTTGATCGCACCGGGCATGCGCAAGAGCCGCCCGGAGGCGAGCTGTTCGCGCAATGCGCGGCGGCGCTCGGCGGGCGTGGTCCTGGTGTGCAGCACCATCAGAAGAGACCCTTCGGCAGGCTCGCGTCGTGCGCGGCGACGGCCTCCGTGTCGACGCCCGGGAACAGCCGGCCCAAGTCGTCCGTCGACAGGTCGGCCAGATGTTCGGCGACATCCAAAAAGGCATCTTGCGCGGCCGGTGTGACGATGCCCTCGGTCAGGGTGCGGAACTTGCCGGCATAGGCGGTGCGGTCGAAGGGTCGGGCACCTGCCGGGTGGGCGTCGGCCACGGCGAGCTCGTCCTCGATCACCGAGCCGTCGTGGAGAGTGATCACCGCACGTCCGCCGAAGGCCCGGCGGTCCGGGTCGGGGTCGTGGTACCGCCGGGTCCAGACCGGGTCTTCGACCGTGGTGATCTTCCGCCACAGCTCCACGGTCTCCGGGCGTCGGGCGCGCTCGGGCGCATAGGAGCGCTCGTGGTGCCAGGCGCCGTCCTCCAGTGCGACGGCGAAGATGTACGGCACCGAGTGGTCGAGCGTCTCCCGGCTGGCCGTGGGTTCGTACTTCTGCGGGTCGTTCGCACCGGAGCCGATGACGTGGTGGGTGTGGTGGCTGGTGTGCAGAACCACCGAGCGCACGTTCTCCAGCGGGCCGGTCTTGTCGCGCAGGCGGCGGGCGAGGTCGATGATCGCCTGGGCCTGGTACTCGGCGGAATGTTCCTTCGTGTAGGTGTCGAGGATCGCGCGGCGCGGCTCGCCCGGCTCCGGCAGCAGAACCGTGTAGTCGGACTCGGGGCCGTTCAACATCCAGGCCAGGAAGCCGTCCTCGCCCTCGTAGATAGGCGAGGGGGAGGTCTCGCCACGCATGGCACGATCGACGGCCTCAATCGCCGCTTTGCCCGCGAAGGCGGGTGCGTACGCCTTCCAGCTGGAGATCTCGCCCTTGCGGGACTGCCGGGTCGCGGTGGTGGTGTGCACGGCCTGCTGGATGGCCTGGTACACCGTCTCCGTCGGCAGCCGGAGCAGGGCTCCCAGGCCGCACGTGGTGGCCGCGCTCAGATGCGCCACGTGGTCGATGCGGTGCTCGTGCAGGCAGATGCCCTTGACCAGGGCCACATGGACTTCGTAGGCGGCGATGACGCCGCGCAGCAGGTCGGCTCCGGTGCGGCCGGTGTGCTGGGCGACGGCGAGCACCGGCGGGATGTTGTCGCCGGGGTGGGAGTAGTCGGCGGCCAGGTAGGTGTCGTGGAAGTCCAGCTCGCGCACGGCGGTGCCGTTGGCCCAGGCGGCCCATTCCGGGGAGACCCGGGCGGAGGTACCGAAGACGGAGGCGCCGGCCGTGGCCGTGCGGTGCGCGGTGGCCTGGGCGCGGGCGACGGCGACCGGTCGGCGCAGCAGCGAGGCTACGGCGACCGAGGCGTTGTCGATCACCCGGTTGACTGCCATGGCGGTGCTGTCGGCGTCCAGGTCTCCGGTGCCGGTGGCGACGGCGGCCAGTTTCCAGGCGAGCTGGTCTTCGCGCGAAAGCCGGTCGGCGCTGGGGTGGACACGGACGTGGTGCTCGATCACGGGACTCCTCGCGG
Organism: Streptomyces misionensis; assembly: GCF_007896895.1. Classification (GTDB taxonomy): domain Bacteria; phylum Actinomycetota; class Actinomycetes; order Streptomycetales; family Streptomycetaceae; genus Streptomyces; species Streptomyces misionensis_A. Next base: position 137,465 of record NZ_VOGW01000028.1, read on the forward strand.
GTGCAGACGGTCCTGCTCGGTGCTGACGTGATCGACAGTGCCCGTTTCGCGGCTGCCCGGCCACCTCTCCAATCTGCGGAATCTCTACAGCTCAGACCTGCGAATCTGCGAATTCTGCGAATAACGCGGATGCTATCTTCGCAAGAAGTCAGTGCCCCCAACGTCGTCCCTCACCGCTTGCGACAAGGATGTGCGCCATGGCACGAGGAGCATCCGACCGCAAGGTCTACGCCCACGCGAAGCTGCGTCGGCTGCGCCGTGAGCACGGTATGAACCAGGTCGACATGGCCCGTGCCCTCGGCATCTCGACCAGCTACGCCAATCAGATCGAGCAGAGCCAGCGTCCGCTGACCGCATCCGTGCTGCTGCGGATCGCGGAGGTCTTCGGGGTCGACGCGGAGTTCTTCTCGGCGGCCGACGAGGACCGGCTCGCCGCCGATCTGCGGGCCGCGCTCGCCGACGAGGCGTGCGGGGTGCCGCTGCCCGCCGCCGAGGAGGTCACCGAGGCGGCACGCGACCACCCGGAGGTGGCCCACGCCCTGGTGGCCCTGCACCGCCGCTATCGCGACACGGTCGAACAGGCCGCCGCGCTGGGATCCCCGGGACCTGCCGGTGGCCTGCTGCCTCCTGCCGAGCCGCACGACGAGGTGCGGGACTTCTTCTACGCCCACCACAACCACTTCGAGCCGCTCGACACCAAAGCCGAACGGATTGCCGAAGCGCTGGAGCTTCGTCCGGGCAAGGCAGCCGACCCTCTCGCCGCGCTGCTCGTCGAGCGGCATCACGTCCGCATCATCGAGTCCGCTTCGGGTCGGCCCGGCGACGCGCGACGCTTCGTTCCCGACACCGGGCTGCTGTTCCTCTCCCCCTGGCTCACCGACGGCCAGCGCGCCTTCCAACTGGCCACTCAGCTGGCGCTCTTGGAGCACGGACCGCTGCTCACAGAACTCGCCGAGCGCGCCACCGAGCTGACCTCACCGGAGTCCCGGACCCTCGCCCGCATCGGCCTGGCCAACTACTTCGCCGGCGCCCTGCTGATGCCTTACGCGGCCTTCCACGCGACGGCCGAGGACCTGCGGTACGACATCGAACTGCTCTCGGCCCGCTTCGGCGTCGGCTTCGAGACGGTCTGCCACCGCCTGAGCACGCTGCAGCGCACGGGAAGCCGGGGCGTGCCGTTCTCCTTCCTGCGGGTGGACCGGGCCGGCAACATCTCCAAGCGGCAGTCGGCCACCGACTTCCACTTCTCCCGCATGGGCGGCACCTGCCCGCTGTGGACGGTGTACGAGGCATTCTCCGCACCGGGCCGCATACTGACGCAGGTCGCCGAAATGCCGGACGGGAAACGGTACTTCTGGGTCGCGCGGACCATCACCCGCGGCGGCTTCGGCCATCATGCCCCGCGCGCCGAGTTCGCCGTCGCCCTCGGCTGCGAGCTGCGGCACGCACAACGGCTCGTCTACACCGAGGGCATCGCCCTGGACGACCCGCGCGCCGCCACCCGAATCGGCCTGGGCTGCCGGATCTGCGAACGCCGCGACTGCGCCCAGCGCGCCAGGCCCCCGGCCGGCGGACGCCTCGCCATCGACCCGGACCGGCGCACGTACGTGCCGTACGCCGTGGAGAGCAGCACCCCATGACACCGACAGCAGGAGCAGCCACGTGACCAGCCGTGTCACCTTCGTCTCGCCCGCCACGAGCCCGTCGCTGCGACAGGCCCGCTTCTACGACGGCGACTCGATCGACGACATCGGCGCGGCCCGCGCCCGTGAGGCCGCCGGATCGCTGCCCGTGGCGGCGCGTGTGGTCGTGTCCCCGAGTGTGCGCTGTCGGGAGACGGCGGCTGCTCTCGGCCTCGACGGCGTGGAGACACGGGAGCTGGGCGGACTGGACGTGGGCCGCTGGCGAGGCCGCACGCTGGAGGCGGTGGCGGCTGCCGAGCCGGAAGCCGTGGCCCGCTGGCTCACCGACCCGGGGAGCGCACCACACGGGGGTGAGTCCATAGAAGTCCTGTGTGGGAGAGTCGCGCGGTGGCTGGAGGAAGCGACAGCTGTCGACGGTCGTGTGCTCGCTGTGGTCGAGCCGGAAGTGGTGCGGGCGGCGGTCACCGAAGCGTTGGACATACCCGCCGCTGTCTTCTGGCGCCTTGATGTGTCTCCCCTTACGGTGACCGAGCTCAGCAGCCGGGCTGGGCGCTGGAATCTGCGGCTCGGGCGCCCCCTGGCCGTGCCGGACATCGACTAGAACTCGGTCACCGGCGGTTCAGGACGCCGGATCCCGGTGACGGCGCAGCAACGCCGCCAGCTCGCATCGCAGGCAGGAACCAGCAGCTTTCGTCCGGGCGGACGTACTTTCGGCACAGGGCGTCGACGATGTGTGGACCTGCCCGGTGCAGCCCTCCCCCTGTGAGGCGATCAGTGCCTCCAGGTCGTGGAGCAGTTGTTCGGTGCGTTTGGCCTGCTGGGCGAGCACCCGCACCCGGGCGCTCTGACCGCCGATCTGCCTACGGCTGGCGATGAGTTGGTCGTACTCCTCCCGGGTGAGGGCGACCGCCTCACGGCCGCCGAGGGTGATGTGGCGCGGCTGGGGGGTTCTGGCCACTCGGTTCCTCCGCTCATCGGCCGGGTGGTCCGCGTCGGGTCGGGCTGCACTGTCGAGCCGTACTCACTCTTGCGTCGAACTCGGTGTCCGGAGAACGCCAGAGGGCCCCCGGATGGTTCCGAAGGGCCCTCTGTTGTCCGGAAGGAATCAGTGCGCGGCCGGAACCGCGCGGCCGCTCGCGGCCGCCGCCGGTTTGGGGTTCAGCAGGCGTTCCGCCAGTTCACCGAAGAGCAGACCGAAGCCGGCCCACAGGACGGACTGGATGGCCAGTGCGGACAGCCGGAACCGCCACAGCAGGGCGGCCGGGAAGTCCTTCGGCACCTCGTTGATGACCGGCAGGAACGCGTAGGCCAGACCGATCACGAGGGCGAACGCGGCCACCGCGACGACCGTCGCCCACCAGGTGCCCAGGCTGGGCGCCAGGCGCTTGCCCAGGATGGTGGCGGCGACCGCGAGGAGGACGCTGAGCAGCATCATCAGGAAGTACAGGGTGGTCCGCTTGCTGATGGTGTCGGGGTCGCCGACAGAGGGCGGGTTGGCCGGGTACTTCAGGAACGGCACGACGTACACGGCGAGCAGGGCGCAGCCGGACAGCAGCAGCGCGGTCGCTCGCGGGCTGAAGCGGCCCACGCGGCCGAGCGCGAAGCAGTAGGCGAGCGCGGCGATGCCGCCGAAGGCGACCCCGTAGACGAGGACGCCGGTGGCGAGGCCGGCGGTGGACTGCAGGGAGCGGGAGACGACTTCCATCTCGTGCTCGTGGGAGTGGGCGTCCTCGAAGGCGATCGCCTTGTCGACGCTCGGCTCACCGAGGAGGTAGGCGACGACGAGGGCGAGCACGCCGGCGGCGAGGCCGGCGAGCATGCCCCGCACGAGGAGGTTTCTAACCGTTGCGGAGTTCATGGGCGTGCGCGGTCCCCTCGGTTCAGTGGCAGGGGAAGCCGAGCAGGTGGCGGGCGTCGTGCACCCACTCGTGCACGTCCGTGCCGTTGAACACGGAGGTGGCGCCCTGCTCCGCGCCGACAAAGTACAGCAGCACCAGCATCAGGATGCCGAAGAAGACGGCCCAGGGCGCTATGGCCTTCAACGGCAGCGTGGCGGGAACGGCGGGGGTGGTGGCTGTCGGCTGGGCGACGGTCTGCGCCATGGCAGAACCTCCTCTGGGAGTTCGCGTCCCATCTCGGTGGTGCACAGGACGACGGCCACGGGTCTGACTCACGCAACGCCCCAGGAGGGCGTCCCGCATACAGTGGCGCGACCGTGCCGGATTCTCACCGGCTTCCGTTTCGCCGTCGTCGATATCGGACCGACCGTACCGCGTGGCGCGGGCATGGCCAAGACCGCGTCAGCCCGGCGTGATCTTCCTCTCCCACCGGACGGACGGCACGGGCACAGGCTTCGTGGTTCAGCGGTGACGGAATACCGGTGGTCGTTTGCCGACGAACGCTCCCATGCCCTCCTTCTGGTCGGCGGTCGCGAACACGGCGTGAAACAGACGGCGTTCGAAGCGGACGCCTTCCGTGAGTGTGGTCTCGAAGGCCCGCCCGACCGCTTCCTTCGCCATCATCGCGACCGGCAGCGACATGCCGGCGACCGTCTCGGCTACGGCCAGGGCTTCGCCGAGCAGGTCGTCGGCGGGGACCACACGGGAGACCAGTCCGGCCCGCTCGGCTTCGGTCGCGTCCATGGTGCGCCCGGTCAGGCACAGCTCCATGGCCTTGGCCTTGCCGACAGCGCGGGTCAGGCGCTGGGAGCCGCCGATGCCGGGGATCACCCCCAGCTTGATCTCGGGCTGGCCGAAGACGGCCGTGTCGGCGGCGAGCAGGACATCGCAGAGCATGGCGAGCTCGCATCCCCCTCCCAGGGCGTATCCGGCGACGGCGGCCACGGTGGGAGTGCGCAGCTGTCCGAGCCGGTCCCAGGCGGCGAACCAGTCGGCGAGGTACATGTCCATGTAGCCCTGCGGCCGCATCTCCTTGATGTCGGCGCCGGCCGCGAACGCCTTCGCCGATCCGGTGATCACGATGCAGCCGCACTCCGGGTCCCGGTCGAGGGCCTCGGTGGCGGCCACCACCTCGTTCATCACCTGGAGGTTCAAGGCGTTCAGGGCCTTGGGTCGGTTGAGGGTGAGCAGGGCGGTACGGCCCTTCCGCTCGACAAGGATCGTCTCGTACTCGACAGCCGGTTCCGCAGTCACGCCTGTTCTCCGCTCTGGTCCCTGATGGTGCGCACGATGCCGGAGAAGTCCTCGGCGGCTCCGGCCCGCTCGGCGTAGGCGGCGTACAACTCGGCTGCTCGCAGGCCGAGTTCTGCCTGCACTCCGCCCGCCTTGACCGCGTTGGCCGCGAGCCCGAGGTCCTTGGCCATGAGGGAGGCGGCGAAGCCCGGCCGGTAGTCCCGGTTGGCGGGACTGGTCGGCACGGGTCCGGGGACGGGACAGTTGACGCTGAGCGCCCAGCACTGCCCGGACGCCGTGGAGGCCACGTCGTACAGGGCCTGGTGGGACAGGCCGAGGCCCTCGCCGAGGACGAACGCCTCGCTTACGGCGATCATGGAGACACCGAGGATCATGTTGTTGCAGATCTTGGCAGCCTGCCCGGCACCGGCGCCGCCGCAGTGGACGGCCTTCTTGCCCATGGCTTCCAGCAGCGGCCGCGCCTCGGCGAACTCCGCCTCTCCCCCGCCGACCATGAAGGTGAGCGTGGCCGCTTCGGCTCCGACCACCCCGCCGGAAACCGGTGCGTCCAGGGCCCGCATTCCGGCGGCCGCCGCACGCTCATGGGCGGTGCGGGCGTCGGCGACGTCGATGGTGGAGCAGTCGACGAAGAGAGTGCCCGGCCGGGCCGCCGTCAGGACAGTGTCGTAGAGGGACAGGACGTGGCTGCCCATGGGAAGCATGGTGATGACCACTTCGGCGTCGGCGACCGCGTCGACCGCCGACGACGCGGGTTCCACCCCCGTCCGCGTGGCGCCGTCCAGAGCGTCCGGCACCAGGTCATGGCCGCGGACACGGTGGCCCGCCTTGACCAGGTTGGCGGCCATGGGGGCGCCCATGTGCCCGAGTCCGATGAATGCGACGGTACGGCTCACCAGGCCACCTCCGTGGCGGCGTCGGGTCCGGCGAGTCCGAGTTCGTGGTCGCCGAGCGGGGCGAAGAAGCGTTCGACGTCGGCGTCGGTCACCTCGACCAAGGTGGCCGGCGACCAGTGCGGGTCACGGTCCTTGTCGATGACCTGGGCGCGGATGCCCTCCACCAGGTCGGGGGTGCGCAGGGCGGCGCACGAGACGCGGTACTCCTGGTCGAGGACCCGCTCCAGCGGGCCGAGGCGCCGGGCACGGCGCACCGCGGCGAGGGTGACCTTCAGGGCGGTGGGGGACTTGGCGAGCAGGGTCTCGGCGGCCTCCTTGGCAGCGGGGTCGCCGTGCGCGAGAAGCCGGTCGACGATTTCCTCGACGGTGTCGGCTGCGTAGCACGCGTCGATCCACTCCCGCCGACCGGCCAACTCGCCACGAAGCGGCGGCTGTACATGGCCGGCGAGTGCCTCTCGCACGGGTTGGTCGGCAAGATCGCCGATGAAGTGCGGGAGTGCGTCGGCCGGTACGAAGTGGTCGGCGAGTCCGCAGAGCAGCGCATCAGCGGCGCCGATCTGTGCGCCGGTCAGTGCCAGGTGGGTGCCCAGTTCTCCCGGGGCGAGGGCGAGCAGGTGAGTGCCTCCGACGTCCGGGACGAAGCCGATCCCGGTCTCCGGCATGGCGATCCTGGACCGCTCGGTGACGATGCGGACGCTGCCGTGCGCGGAGACGCCGACCCCGCCGCCCATCACGATGCCGTCCATCACGGCGACGTACGGCTTGGGGTAGCGGGCGATGCGGGCGTTGAGGCGGTACTCGTCGCGCCAGAACGCCGCCGATGCGCTGCCGTCGCCGGCGCGGGCGTCGTCATGGATGCCTCGGATGTCGCCGCCCGCGCACAGGCCGCGCTCCCCGGCGCCCGTGATGACCACGGTCTCCACGGATGGGTCGTGTTCCCACGCGGTCAGGACCGCGTCGATGCGGCGGACCATCTCGTGGTTGAGGGCGTTGAGGGCCCTGGGCCGGTTGAGGGTGATGTGGGCGGCCCGGCCGGTGGTGTGGAACAGGACGGGTTCGTCGGTGGCGGTCATCCGAGCGCCTCCGTCAGGCCGCGGGCCACGATGACGCGCATGATCTCGTTGGTTCCTTCCAGGATCTGGTGGACGCGCAGGTCACGGACGATCTTCTCGATGCCGTACTCGCTGAGGTAGCCGTAGCCGCCGTGCAGTTGGAGCGCCCGGTCGGCGACCGAGTACCCGGTGTCGGTGGCGAACCGCTTGGCCATGGCGCACAGGTACGGCGCCTGTGGATCTCCCCGGTCGAGCGCCTGGGCGGCCTGCTGGACCAGGGCGCGGGCGGCGGCCAGTTCGGTCGCCATGTCGGCGAGCCGGAAGCGCAGGGCCTGGGCGTCGAGCAGCCGTGCGCCGAACGCTTCCCGGTCGGCGAGGTGGACGAGGCTGCGGTCGAGGGCGCTGCGGGCGCCACCGAGGGAGCAGGCGGCGATGCCGAGCCGGCCGCCGTTCAGGCCGTTCATCGCGATGCGGAAGCCCTCGCCTTCGCGGCCGAGGAGCCGGTCGGCGGGCAGCCGTACACCGTCGAGGACCACTTGTCGGGTGGGCTGGGCGTTCCAGCCCATCTTGCGTTCGTTCGGACCGAAGGTGAGACCGGGGTCGTCCTTGTCGACGATGAACGCGGAGACACCGTCCGCTCCGGTGCCGCCGGTGCGCGCCATCACGACGTACACCTGGGAGGCGCCCGCGCCGGAGATGAACTGTTTGACGCCGGTCAGCACATACTCGTCGCGGTCCCGTACGGCCCGGGTCGTGAGGGCCGCCGCGTCCGAGCCGGCTCCCGGCTCGGTCAGGCAGTAGCTGGCCAGGTCCTCCATGGCGCACAGCCGGGGCAGCCACCGCTCCCGCTGGGTGTCGGCACCGTAGCGGTCGATCATCCAGGCGACCATGTTGTGGATGGAGAGGTACCCGGCGATGGACGGGCAGCCGGAGGCGAGGGACTCGAAGACGAGTACGCCGTCGGCCCGGCTGAGGCCCGAACCGCCGCACTCCTCACGGACGTAGACGCCGCCGAGGCCGAGCCCGGCCGCCTTGCGCAGCACGTCGACGGGGAAGTGCTTGTCCCGGTCCCAGTCGAGGGCGCGGGGTGCGAGATGGTCCTGGGCGAAGTCGAGGGTGGTCTCCACGAGGGCCTGCTGGTCCTCGGTGAGCAGGGTGGTGGTCATACGGCATTCAGCCCATCGTGGGGATCGTGAAGCTCGCACCCTCGCGCAGACCGGCGGGCCAGCGGGAGGTGACGGTCTTGGTGCGGGTGTAGAAGCGGATCGCGTCCGGGCCGTGCTGGTTCAGGTCGCCGAAGCCGGACCGCTTCCAGCCGCCGAAGGTGTGGTAGGCGACCGGCACCGGGATCGGCACATTGATGCCGACCATGCCGGTGTTCACCCGCCGGGTGAAGTCACGGGCCGTGTCCCCGTCGCGGGTGAAGATCGCGACGCCGTTTCCGTAGGGGTGCTCGCTGGGCAGACGCAGGGCCTCCTCGTAGTCGGCGGCGCGCACGACCGTGAGGACCGGGCCGAAGATCTCCTCCTGATAGATCCGCATCGTCGGGGCGACCCGGTCGAACAGCGAGGCTCCGGCGAAAAAGCCGCTCTCGTGGTCGGGGAGAACGAAGTCCCGTCCGTCCACCACGAGTTCGGCACCCTCCTCGACACCGAGGTCGACGTAGGTGCGCACCCGCTCCACCGCCTCCCGGGTGACCAGGGGGCCGAAGTCCGCCTCGGGGTCGTCGCTGCGGCCGATGCGCAGGCTGCCGACGCGCTCCTTCAGCCGGGCGACCAGCGCGTCGGCGGTGTCCTCGCCCACCGGTACGGCGACGGAGATGGCCATGCAGCGTTCGCCCGCCGATCCGTACCCGGCGCCGATCAGGGCGTCCACCGCCTGGTCCAGGTCGGCGTCCGGCATCACGATCATGTGGTTCTTGGCGCCGCCGAAGCACTGGGCGCGCTTGCCGTGGGCGGCGGCGGTGGCGTAGACGTGCGCGGCGATCGGTGTGGAGCCGACGAAGCCCAGGGCGGCGACGCGCGGGTCTTCGAGGAGGGTGTCGACCGATTCCCGCCCGCCGTTGACGACGTTCAGGACGCCGGCCGGCAGACCCGCCTCCAGGAAGAGTTCGGCGAGCCGCAGCGGGACGGACGGGTCGCGTTCGGAGGGCTTGAGGACGAAGGCGTTGCCGCAGGCCAGCGCCGGGGCGGCCTTCCACAGGGGGATCATCGCCGGGAAGTTGAACGGCGTGATCCCGGCGACGACGCCGAGCGGCGCGCGCAGCGAGTGGACGTCGATGCCGGTGCCCGCGTTGTCGGTGAACTCCCCCTTGAGGAGGTGCGGGATGCCCGCGGCGAACTCCACCACTTCCAGCCCGCGTTGGATGTCGCCGTGGGCGTCGGCGATGGTCTTGCCGTGCTCGGAGGACAGCAGCCGGGCCAGCGCGTCCTTCTCCTGCTCGACGAGCTGCAGGAAGCGCAGCAGCACGCGGGCGCGGCGCTGCGGGTTCCACTCGCCCCACTCGCGCTGGGCGTCGACCGCGACACCGATCGCCGCCTCGGTCTCGGCCCGGTCCGCCAAGGGCACGCGGGCCTGGACCTCGCCGGTGTTGGGGTCGTACACGTCACCGTGGAACCCCGATGTTCCCGGGGTGTGCTTGCCACCGACGAAATGGGTCAGCTCGCGTACGTCGGTGCGGTCGTTCGGACGGATCATGGGTGCCTGCTCTCGTCAGGTGAGGGTGATCCGGGATGGCGCGCCGGACCGGCACACGTGGACGCGGTGACGTGCACAGGCGTGCGAGGGCCGCGCGAGAACGCGAATGGCGTGCGAACCGTCAGGCGGTGACGACGGGAATGCGGCGTGTATGAAGCCTGCGGCGGAGTCCGCCGGGATAGTGAATGCGCACCGGTGCCATGCGTGTCAGCTCCATCCTCGTGGACAACACGGAACATCCCACGGCCGGTATCCTGACTCCCGGATCAGTGCGCGCCGTCCGCCTTCCCGACACCCAGCTCGTCAGTGGCGTCCTGCTCGACGGCGTACTCCCCGGTCACAGTGGCGGGACCGTGCCGGAATCACACCGGCTTCCCTGCACCGCGGGCCTACCCCTCGAATATATAGTTGGTCGCCCTAGTAAATCCATCCCCGCAGGCCGCTGTTCCGGTGATGTTCGAGGTCAGTGGGGTTCGGATTCGGCCGTCCGGGGGGCCGCGAAGCGCACGGGCGCCCGGAAGCGGGCCTTGCGGGCGGCGCGCCGGAAGGTGGCCAGGACGGCGGGTCCGGCCAGCAGCACGCACACGAAGTTGGTGACCGCCCGCCCGGTGTCCCAGCCCAGCGAGGTGGCCAGGTCGAAGGCGATGTAGCGGTGCCACTGCTCGGTGAAGGGCAGGCCCGGGAGGTAGGCGATGGAGCTGTTGGGGTCCAGGGAGAACGGCCAGAAGGAGAGGTTGAGCAGGAAGCCGAAGAGGTAGCCGGACAGCGAGCCGTACCCGGCCAGCATCAGCACCTCACGCCGGCCGCTCGCCCTGGGCAGGAATCCGGCGAGCATTCCCACGAAGGCGCAGCCGAACATCTGGTACGGCATCCACGGCCCCACTCCCCCGGTGATCAGGGCGGAGGCGAACAGCGAGGTGCAGCCGAGGACGAACCCGAAGCCGGGGCCGTAGACCCGCCCCGCCAGCACGAGGACGAAGAAGACGGTCTCGACGCCCGCCGTTCCGGCGCCGAGCGGGCGCAGGGCGGCGTTCACTGCGGAGAGTACGCCCAGCATGGCGAGCGCCTTGGAGTCGATGCCGCCCTCGGCGATCTCCGACAGCACCACGCAGAGGACGAGCACCAGCAGGACGCCGAAGATGAGCGGGGGCGCGTAACTGGAGCCGAACTTGCCCGGCGCGACCACGAACGGCCAGAAGAAGGCGACGAGTCCCAGGAAGGCGGACAGCGTCATGACCACGCCGACGCGTGGGGTCAGCCGGATGGCGGTGCCGATGCGCGTACTCATGGACGTGTTCCCTCGTCTTCGGCGGTCGCCAGTTCCCGCGCCACCTGCCGGACTGTCAGGTAGGGCAACGGGGCGAGGATCTTCGCCGTCTGGGGTGCGAAGGTCGGTGAGGAGACGATGACTTCGGTGGTGGGTCCGTCGGCGACGACGTCTCCCTCGGCCATGACCATCACCCGGTCGGCGGCGCGTGCGGCGAACTCGACGTCGTGGGTGGAGATGACGATGGCGCGGCCCTCCGCCGCGAGGGCGTCCACGATGCCGATCAGTGCCGTCTTGGCCCGGTAGTCCAGGCCGCGGGTCGGTTCGTCCAGCAGGACGACGCGGGGCGCGGCGGAGAGCTGGATGGCGAGGACGAGCGCGAGCTTCTGCCCTTCCGACAGATCGCGCGGATGGGTGGCGTCGTCGATGCCGGGCGCCAGCCGGTCGAGCAGGGCGCGCGCCTTCACCTCGGTGCCCGACTCGGCGTCCGCCTGGTCGAGTTCCTGCTTCACGCTCTCCAGGTAGAGCAGGTCGGCGGGGGTCTGCGGGACCAGCCCGACGAGCCGCCTGGCCTGAGCCGGCGGCGCCGCGTGGGGATCCGTCGCGCCGGTCTCGCCGGCCACCCGCACACTGCCCGCCCGGCGGGGTCCGGACCCCTGGAGGGCCCACAGGAGGGAGGACTTTCCCGAGCCGTTGCGGCCCATGAGCGCGGTGACCTCGCCCGCGTGCAGGTCGAGGTCCACCGCGCGTACGGCGGCGACGCCCCGGTAGGTGACCGTGATGCCGCGCGCGGTCAGCAGCCGGGCCCGCTCCCCGTCGGGGGCGGGC
>NZ_VOGW01000029.1:0-11706 GCF_007896895.1 Streptomyces misionensis
TGAGCGGCGCGGCGGCGCGGCGGGCGTCGCGGACGGACAGAGGCAGCGGAGACCACTCGGCGGCCCGGCCCAGCTCCACGATCGGTGGTGCGATGGTGGACGTGCGGAGGATCTCGGCGGGCGAGCCGATGCGGGCGTGGCCGTCGCCGGGCAGGTGAATGACCCGGTCCGCGTACTGCACGACGCGTTCGAGGCGGTGCTCCGCCATGAGGACGGTGACGCCGAGGTCGTGGACGAGCCGGGTGACGGCGGCGAGGACCTCCTCGGCCGCGGTCGGGTCCAGAGCGGAGGTGGGTTCGTCCAGCACCAGGACGCGCGGGTGGGCGGTGAGGACCGAGCCGATCGCGACGCGCTGCTGCTGGCCACCGGAGAGTTCGTGCAGCGCGCGGTGGCGCAGGCCGGCCAGACCGAGCAGGTCGAGGGTCTCCTCGACGCGCTTGCGCATGGTCGCCGGAGCGATCGCCAACTGCTCCATGGCGTAAGCCAGTTCCTCCTCGACGGTGTCGGTGACGAAGCCGTCGATCGGGTCCTGGCCGACGACCCCGACGACATCGGCGAGTTCGCGGGGCGGATGATCGGCGGTGTCACGGCCGTCGACGGTGACGCGGCCGTACAGGGTGCCGCCGGTGAAGTGCGGGACGAGTCCGTTGACCGCGCCGAGGAGTGTGGACTTGCCGACGCCCGTGTGCCCGACGACGAGGCAGAGTTCACCTTCCTCCACCGTGAGGTCGACGTCGCGCAGGGCGGGCCCGGCCGCGTCCTCGTACTGGACGGTGACCTGGTCGAAGGTGATCACGAGGGGTCGGCTTTCTGGACGGGGCTGGGCGGAGGTGCGAGGAACCCGGCCGTGCCGGCGAGGAGGATCGCGGCGGTCGGCACGAGGGGCAGGCCGGGCCAGGTCAGCGGGTAGTAGGTGGGGTTGAGCTGGGCAGGGTCGTAGCCGAGGTTGCTGAAGAGCAGGAGGGCGGACAGCAGCCCGCTGCCCGCGACGGCCCACTCGGGCAGGTTCCAGGGGTCGGGGCGGTAGGTGGTCCGGGTGACGCGCCGACCGCCGAGCCGCAGGCCCGCGACGCAGAGAACGGCTCCGGCACACATCGCCGGCAGTCCGAGGAGCGCGGGCGCGGTGGCGTCCAGGAGCCCGTACGCCCCCGCGCACATGCCGCTCATGCCCAGCAGCATCAGCGCGCCCGTGACCCGGCGGGACCGGCGGGTGGCGGTGCCCGCCCGGCCGTAGCCGCGCGAGTCCATCGCGGCGGCCAGCCGCAGGGAACGTTCGAGGGCGTCCTCCAGGACAGGGACCACGATGCCCCTCAGCGCCTTCATCCCCTTGGTGCGTCCGGCCCGCAACTTCCTGGCTCTGGCGACGCGTTGCACGCTCTGCACGAGCTGGGGCGCCACACTGACCGCGACGGTGACCGCCACCCCGAGTTCGTACAGGGCGCCGGGCAGGACGCGCAGCGCGCGCTTGGGGTTGGCCAGGGTGTTGGCGGCACCGATGCAGCACATGATGCAGGCCAGCCTGAGCCCGTCGGTGGCCGACGACAGCAACGCCTCCAGCGACACGGGTCCGCCGATCCTGATGCCCGCGTACCAGGCGGGCGTCGGAATGTGCGGGAGGGAGAACAGGAAGTGGTCGTGCGGCGTGATGCCGGTCGCGAACACGGCCCGGAAGGCGACCCGGATCGTCACGACCGTCAGGGCCAGGTACAGGTAGTACTTGAAGCCGCGCGCCCAGGGCGCCTCGGTGCGCCGGGCCGTGACGACGTAGCCGAGGACGGCGAGGACCAGGAACAGCAGAAGCGGGTTGTCGGTGCGGCTGACGGCCGTGGCGAGGGCGAGGGCCCACACCCACCAGGCCACGGGGTGCAGGGTGCGGGGAACGCGTCGGCCGCCGTCACCGGCCGCCGCGGCGGCCGGTGACGCCTCCATGGTCGTACGGGCCACCGCGGTCACTCGGTACGACGGCGCCGGTACGCCACGTACCCGGCGGCACCGCCGATCAGGACCACGAGACCGGCTCCCGTGGCCACGGGGACGAGCGAGCCGGAGTCGTGCTTGGCATCGGCGGCCGGCTCCGCGTCGACCACCCTGGTGCCGGTGCGGGACGCGGTGGGCTCCGGGCTGCTCGTCATGGCACTGCGGGTGGGAGTCGGTGTCGGGCTCGGGGATTTGCCGGGCTTCGGCTTCCTCGGCTTGTGCGAGGGCGGCTCGGAGGGAGCCGTCGTGCGCTGGTCGGGAGCCGGGCCGGTGTCCACGTCGGGCGGCAGGGAAGGTGCCTTATGCGTGGACGCGGGCCAGGCCGCGTCTCCCTGCGGCCTGGTGTTGTGGGCGCGGAGCTGGTCCGGGGTGATCTTCGGGCGGCCTTCGGTGCCCTGGATGTTCGTACCGCCGAAGATCCACAGGTCGACGCTGCCCGGCTTGGGCTTGTAGAGCATCGCGCCAAGCTGGCTGTAGCTCCACGTCTTCGCTCCCGCGTCGGCGTGCCAGTACGACCAGTACGCGGAGGCCGGCGGGGTGAGCACGCAGTCGTCCTGAGCGGGCGTCGGGTACTGCTTGCCGCTCTTGTAACCGCTGTAGCCGATACGGCAGATGAACGCCGGCCCGTCGTGTCCGGTACCGACGGTGCTCCAGCCTCCCTGGTTGAGCAGCTCGTAACCCGTCGTCGGTGTCGTCCCGCAGGAGCGAAGGACCGGGCCGCCCCAATGGCTGAAGTCGACGGCGAGGACGACGCCGGAGGTGGTGGTGCAGCGGCCCATGGGCTGCGGGTCGGCCGCCACCGGGGTGCCGGTCGCGGCGACCGCCGCGCTCGTCAGGCCGAGCGCGGCGAGCACACGCAGGAGACGCGCGCCTTTCATCGTCCGCCCCCTGTGGCCGTGCGCCGGCGGGCGACGACCACCGTGCGCCAGCCGGCGAGCACCAGCAGGGCCGCGATCGCGGCGAGGGTACCGACTTGGGCTCCGGTGGAGGCGAGAACGCCGCCGTATCCGCCCGCGGCCGTCCCGCCGGCGCCACCCGCGCCCCCGGTCGCACCGCCATCGCCGCCGCCCGACTGGCCGATGGTGATGATGTCCGGGGCGCTGCCGCTGGGGCTCGGCGTCGGCTGCTGGGACGTACCGGTCAGGCTGCGCTCCAGTGTGCCGAAGGAGATGCCGGTGGCGCCGCTGACGGCCTGGGTGGAGGCGCGCAGGTCGGAGCCGTGCTGACCGCCCTTGGCGACGTTGAAGCCACCGTCGGTGTTCTGCTGCAAGGCGAGGAACTTGCGTGCCTTGGCGATCTTCGCCGCGTACTTCCCGGCGTCCAGGGACAATCCCTGCACGGCGAGGGCGGCGGAGTTCACCGAGTCGCCCGCGGCGCCCGGGAAGCCGCCGTCGGCCAACTGCTGGGACGCGATCCAGGCCAGCGCCTTGGCCACGGCCTTGTCCGCCTTGGCACCTCCCGCCAGGTCGAGCGTCATGGCGGCGATGGCGGTGGAATCCACGTCGGAGTCGTTCGTGGACGGGATCAGGCTCGGCCAGGCCCCGCTGGACTGCTGCAGGCTCTCCAGATAGGAGAGCGGCTGCGCGGCGGCCGCCTTCTCGCCCGCTCGCAGCTGCGCCATGACGGCCAGGGACTGGGCGAAGACGGAGGGCGCGTAGGAGTAGGCGCCCTTGGCCGCGCAGGAACGGTCGGGAGCCTTGCTCGCCTTGGCGCAGACGGCCTTGGCGAGCGCGGCGATCAGGTCGTGGCCGGCGAAGTGGCGCGGGTCGCGGCCGACGGCCTCGGCGAGCAGGGCGGTCTTGCCGATGGATCCTC
Organism: Streptomyces misionensis; assembly: GCF_007896895.1. Classification (GTDB taxonomy): domain Bacteria; phylum Actinomycetota; class Actinomycetes; order Streptomycetales; family Streptomycetaceae; genus Streptomyces; species Streptomyces misionensis_A. The sequence goes on from NZ_VOGW01000029.1 coordinate 3,793, forward strand.
CGGCCGCGTAGGAAGTGCCGATGGAGGTCCAGTCGTCGACGGTGCGGCCCGCACCGTCCTTGCCCCGGTGGTCGAGGAAGTCGACGATGCCGCGCAGCTTGGCGTTGTTCAGTCCGGTGGCGGCGAGCGCGTAGGCGCCGTCGATGGTGAGACCGAAGTCGGCGCGGCCCGTGCCGAAACCGTCGCCGTAGTACTGGCCGCCCTTCAGGTTGGTCCCCTTGGTGAGGTAGGCGACGCCCTTCTTCAGGTCGGGACCCGCGCCGGGGGCGGGGGCACTCGGCGAGACGGTGGGCTTCTTGGTCGGCGGCGTCGAGGGGGGTGCGGGCCTCTTCGTGGTGAGGGTGGCCAGGCTGGTGCCGGCACCGGCGAGGACGGCCGGCGGGGTCGCGTAGACGGCCGGGTCGGTGTCGGTCTCCTCGAAGCCGAAGCCGCCGCCCTTGAGCTGGTGCCGGGACAGCCATCCGACGGCCGCGTCCGCGCGCTTGGTGTCGCCGAGGGCGCGCAGGGCCTGCGCGGCGTACGCGGTCGCGGTGACGCTGCCGGTCGTGGAGCCGGTGTAGCCGGGGAAGGCGCCGTCCGCTCGCTGCGCCTTGGTCAAATAGGTGCGGGCCTTGGCCACCGCGTCCTCGTGCCCGCCGGTCTTGTGCAGCACCAGGGCGACGAGCCCGGTGGAGGCCGGGTCGCCGTCGCAGTACTCGCCCGTGCGGATGAGGATGCTGGTGACGCCGCCGTCCTTGCACTGGAGCTGGGTGAGGCGGTCGACGGTAGCGGCCGGGGGTGTCGCTCCGGCTCGGACCAGGGCCAGGACGGACAGGGCCTGGCCCTCGGTGTAGGACGAGGCCCGGAAGTCGCCCTTCGCCGTGCAGCCGGGGGTCGCCTCGCCGGATTCGGGGCCCGCCGCGCACACGTTCTTCGTGAGGAGGCCGACGAGGTCGCGGCCCCCGAAGGCGCGCGGGTCGCGTTCGGTGGCCTCGGCGAGGAGGGCCAGGCGGGCGACGGCGGTGGCGTCGGGCGCCTGGTCGGTGCCGTTCGGGTAGGCGAAGTCGGCGACGTGGGCGGCGAGGAAGCCGGTGACCTTGTCGAGCGTGGCGCTCTTGCCGTCCGCGGCGGCGAGCGCGTATGCGGTGTCGGCGGTCAGCGAATAGTTCGGGGTGGTGGCGCCGTCGTCGACGACGCGCTCGCCGTCCGCCAGACGTCCCTTGAGCCACGTCGCGGCGGCGGCCACGTCGATCTTGCCGGGGCCGCCGGTCGGCGTCCCGGGGTCGGGCGTGTGGATGTCACCCTTGCGCACGTCGGCCGGGCTGAACGTGGGCGCTCCCGTGCTCCCGCCGACATCCGTGCCGCCGTAGACCCAGGCGTCGACGTCGCCGTTCTTGAGCTTGCGGGCCATGGCACCGTACGGGCTGTAGGTCCAGTCGTCCTGGCCGGGAGAGGCGATCCAGTACGACCAGTACGCCGTGACCTGCGGGGTCAGGACGCAGGACTCCTTGTCCGGAGTCGGGTACTGCGTACCGGAGTTGAAGGTGCCGTAGCCGATGCGGCAGATGAAGGCGGGGCCATCGTGCTGGGTGCCCGTCGTGGTGAATCCGGCGTCGTGCAACAGGTCGTAGCCAGTGGTGGGCGTGGTGTCGCAACCGCTGACGACCTTGCCGCCGAACGGCCCGAAGTCGACGGCGACGACGGCGCCCTTGGTCGCGGTGCACTTCCCGACACCGTCCGCCGCGGCGGGAGTTGTCGTGAGGAAGCTCACGCAGGCGGCCAACAGGACGAACAGGGCCGACGCGAGCGACACCACTCGTCGTGGGCCCGCCACCGCGGTCCCGATTCTTCGCTTCCCCGTTCCCACCACGGCCCCCTCGCGCCTGCCGGAGCGGACGCGCGGACGTGGCAGGAAGCCTCCGTCGCACGGGAGGTCCCGGCAGCCGGAAGCTGGTCGCACCACGCCGCAGTCCACGACGGCGTCTGTTGCTGAAGAACACGCTCCAGGCATTCCGGCTCGCCCGGTGGTGCCGGGCCTACGGTTGCGGGTCAGCGCCGGAATTCGACCGGCTTCCCCTGGAACTCATTGCGTATCAGCCGGATTTGAACACGCTTCACAGCAACCGTCAAGGCTGCCTACAGGCCGGCCTGCGTGAGCGGTGGCGGCCCGGATGCGGGTCGGGTACCGTCCCGATCTGCCGAGTGGGGGAACCCGGTGGGAGTCCGGGGCTGACGCGCAGCGGTGTGGGACGGCGGGGGCCGGCCCGAGCCCGAATGCCCAAGCGGTGAAGCACTGTTGGTAGCCGGTCCACGCGTTCCGGACGGCGGCCACGCCCGCTGCTCCGCAGGCCGCTTCCGGCCCGGCACCGGGTCCGGCCGGCGTCCTCCACCCAAGGAGCAGGCCATGCCCCGTTCGCTGTCCCACCGCCGTACCGCCCTCACCGCGGCCGCCGCACTCGGCGCCTTCGCGCTCACCACACTGCCCGCGGCGGCGACCTCCACGCCGGCGCAGATCGCCACGTCGAAGACCGACGGCGTCGCCTACCTCAAGTCCCTTCAGGCGGCGGACGGTTCGTACGCCGGCTCCGGACTGTCCAACGAGTGGGCGTTCAGCGCGCTCGCCTCGGCCGGGACCGCCGCGGTGGACGTGACGCCCGGCGGCGACGCGAGCAAGAACGCGAGAACCGTCTACCGCAACCTGCTGTCCACCTCGGGCTGGCCGTCGTCGTCTCCCGTCGTCACCGACTACGAGCGCGCCGCACTGAACGCCTACGCCGCCGGCATCGACCCGGCCCGGGTCTCCGCCTCCCGCAACCTGATCGCCGACATCTACGGCTACTGGCAGACCTCCGAGCCGGGCTACATCGGGCCGTCCGCCAACTTCAACGGCACCGTCTTCGCCGCCCTCGCACTGAATGGGGCCAAGACCCAGGCCGGGCAGGCCCGCATCCCGCAGGCGCTGCGCGACGCCGTCGTCACCCGCCTGCGGGCCAACCAGCACAACGACGGCGGCTGGAACTACAGCAAGGCCGAGGGCATCCCCAGCCAGCTCTCCGCCGCGAGCGACGTCGACATGACCGGAGCGGCGATGGCCGCGCTGTGCGTGTCGGGCGTGCCGAACACCGACACGGACATTGTGCAGGCGAAGGCGTTCCTGAAGAGCAAGCTGGTGCCGAACAGTGGTGCGTTCAACGCCATGTTCGGCGTGAACACCGACTCCAACGGCTGGGCGGTGTCCGGCCTGAACGCTTGCGGTATCGACGCGCAGACCGGGGACTTCCGCACCTCCATGGGCAAGACGCCGGTGGACTTCCTGATCGCGCAGCAGTTCAACCCGGGCGGCGGGTTCAAGTACCTCCCCTCCGACACCTCGCCGACGGCGTACTCCTCGATCGACGGGCTGCGGGCCGTGGCCGGCGGCGGCTTCACGACCACCCCGCCGGTCCCCACCACTCCGGGTGCGCCACAGTGGGTGAGCCAGTCCTCCCTCACTTCCGGTACGGCGACGAAGCTGGCGCTCACCGTGGACGACGGCGCGGGCAATCTGAAGGTGTGCTCCGTCGCCCTCACGCCGACCGGCTCGACGACCACGCTGGGCGCCGTCCTCGACGCGGCCACGAGCGCCGCCACGCCGTCCGGCTGCGTCACGAGTGTGACCCCGTCGTCCGGCACCGGCACCATCACGGCTGTCAACGGCATGGTCAACAGCGGATCCAACACGTGGAAGGTCAGCATCGACGGCTCGTCGTTCACCTCCGCCACGCGGGGCACGGTCGTCGGCGTCGGTGACACGATCGCCGTGCGCTGGGGCGCCTGACGGCAGCCCTGTCGGGCGCGGCGGGACCTAGAGTCGGGGTATGCGCATCGTCTCCCTGCTGCCCGCCGCGACCGACATCGTCGCCGAGCTCGGGCTGTCGGACCAGCTGGTCGGCCGCACCCACGAGTGTGACTGGCCACCGCGCGAGGTGGCTCCGGTACCCGTCGTGACCGGCGCAGATTTGGACCAGGACGCGCTGTCCAGCAGGGAGATCTCCGACGCCGTCGGCGGGTCGGCGCACTCGGGCTCGTCGCTGTACACGCTCGACACCGAGGCGCTGGCCGCCCTGCGTCCCGACGTGGTCCTCACCCAGGACTTGTGCGACGTGTGCGCCGTGTCCTACGAAAAGGTCAGCCGGGCCGTACGGCTGCTCGACGCCGACACCCGAGTCCTCAGCCTGGAGCCCCGCACCCTCGACGACGTCCTGGACTGCCTGGTCACGGTGGGCGAGTTGCTCGGCGTACGGGAGCGGGCGGAGCGTAAGCGGGCGGCGCTGCTGGCCCGGCTGGACCGGGTCCGTGAGGCGGTCGCGGGACGTCCCCGACCACGGGTGGTGGCGATCGAATGGCTCGACCCGTTGTGGCCCGCAGGGCACTGGGTGCCCGAACAGACCACGGCCGCGGGCGGCGAACCTCTTCTCGCCGCGCCGGGCGAGCACACCAAGCCGATGACCTGGGAGGCGGTCCGCGCCGCACAGCCGGACGTGGTCCTGGTGCTGCCGTGCGGTTTCCCACCCGAACGCACCCTGCGGGAAGCCGCGTTGCTCACCGGACTGCCGGGCTGGTCGGATCTGCCGGCCGTCCGGTCCGGCCGCGTATGGGTGCTGGACGGACCGTCCTACTTCAACCGACCGGGGCCACGGGTGGTGCGGGGGGCGGAGGTGCTCGCCCATGCCCTGCACAGCGTGCGGACCGGCGAGGAAGTCGCACCGGCCGAGGCACGTCCGTTCCCCGGCCGGTGACGACAAGGAAGGATCAGAACGCCGTCCAGGTGAACGCCACCTTGTCACCGGCGTTCAGCTTGAACTGGCAGCCGCCCACCGGGGTGGAGGTGCCGTTGACCGAGATGTTCCAGTAGGCGCTGCCACCACCGCTGACGTTCTTGATGGCGTCGACCGAGTAGTCGTCGAACGACGCGTACCAGGTGCCGTCCCAGGTGAAGTGCCGCTTGCGCGCCGCGTCGTCGAGGGCCGCCGTCGGCGTCGGCACGGCGGACGGGTTGGCGCCGCCGTTGGTGCCGTCGCATCTGTGCGTGCCGCCGGTCGCGGTGGTGACCTCATGACCGCGGGTTCTGATCTTCCCCTTGAACAGCACCCCGTCCGGGCCCTGCACGGTCAGGGTCACCTTGACGGGAGCGTTCGTGCCTGGCGTGCTCTGCGCGTGGGCGACGGCCGGGGCGGATGCAAGCGCGAGTCCGAGGACGGCCGTGGTGATCAGGGTGCGGCGTGCGGATGTGGGGTGCAAGGCTCGAGCCTTCCTGATAGGGCAGCCCGCAGCCCATCGCCGTGCGGACGGGAAGGCACCAGGGCGTGTGGTCCACGGCGTGGTGTACGACGGCTGGACGGCACCGACCCAGGGCGACCCGAACGAGGCTCTCGGCTTCGCGCTGCAGACCATGACAGTGGGAAGCAATTCAGGGCACGCGCCAGGTATCCCGACTCACGGCCTCACGGCCGCACACGGTTGCAGGTCAGCGCCGGGCTCACACCGGCTTCCCCCAGTCACGCACCTATGCGGTTGTAATGCGCACAGCTCACGCACTGACGCCCGTCGACGTTGTCATACCGTGCGCGAACTGTGCTCATCTTATGGTCAGTTGGTGAATCTCAACCAGACTTCTTGATACCGGTCTCACGAACAGCCGGAGTCGAGAGGGAGCCCCGAGCCAGGCACGGGGAGATCCACCCCGGGGTCGCTCGAGGAGGCGACCAGTCTCCTGGCTCCCGGGTCGCGACACGCCCGGCCCTTTTCACCCGTATCAGGGCGGTGGGGCTGCCAGGTCTCGCGCACCGGTCACAGGGGCGGGACCGCGGCGGATTCACACCGGCTTCCTCGGACCGCCGCCGCCTTATACCGCTGATCATCATCTCATCATGCGACGCTGGCCCCTCCTCCGGCAGCTACGCGGAAGGGCTCCCGCGAGCGGTCTGTCCGAGGGAGCCCTTCGTCGTGTGCCAGCCTCGTCGAACTGGCCGGCACGCAGTCGAACTGGCCGGCACGCGTCTGCCGGAAGACCTTCAAGATGGCCACCGTGATCACCAGGTTGATGATCGCGATGAGGTAGAGGAAGGTCCCGGAGACGGTCGTGCCGATCCAGCCGGTGATGTCGTGCAGCTCGGAGTTGTCGTTCCCAACGGGACCGGCCAGTGCCTTCACACCGAGGGAGAGCAGGAACGCGAGGCCGAAGACGACCGTGGAGTGGCCGAGGGAGAACCAGAAGCCGACTGACAGCGGACGCTTGCCCTCGCCCATCAGCTTGGGGGCGGTGTTGTCGATCGCCGCCCCTGCTCAGCGAAGCCCTCGAACACCTCATCGCACCACACGGCCCCGCCAGGCCGGGTGGGTTCACATCGCGGGCGCACTTATTGCAGACTATTCGCAATAACTTGAAGTTCGCAGGAAGGTGCATCATGGGTTCTCGGATCGTTCTCGGTATCGAGACGTCCTGCGACGAGACCGGTGCGGGACTCGTCCGGGACGGACGCCTGCTCGGCCATGCGGTGGCGTCGAGCATGGACGAACACGCCCGTTACGGCGGCGTGGTGCCCGAGATCGCCTCCCGCGCCCATCTGCATGCCGTGCGCCCGGTGGTTCGGCGGGCACTGGAGCAGGCAGGGCTGCGCCCGTGCGACATCGGTGCGGTCGCCGTCACCACCGGGCCGGGCCTGTCCGGCGCGCTCCAGGTCGGCCTCGCCGGGGCGAAGGGGATCGCCTACGCGCTGGGTGTCCCGCTCTACGGCGTGCACCACCTTGCCGGTCACGTCGCTGCCGACACCCTGGAACACGGCCCGCTGCCCGACCCGTGCATGGTGCTGATCGTCTCTGGCGGCCACACCTCGCTGCTCCTCGTGCGCGACCTGGCCAGCGATCCGATCGCCCACCTCGGCGACACCCTCGATGACGCCGCCGGCGAGTGCTTCGACAAGGTCGCGCGGGTCTTCGGCCTGCCGTATCCCGGCGGTCCGGCCATCGACCGCGCTGCCCGCGAGGGCGACCCACGCGCCGTCGGCTTCCCTCGCCCGCTTCCGGGTTCGTACGACTTCTCCTTCTCCGGGTTGAAGACGGCGGCGGCCCGCTGGGCGGAGTCCCACACCGGGCGCGAACTGCCCGTGCACGATGGAGCGGCGTCGCTGCAGGAGGCGGTCGCCGACGTCCTGACCCGGAAGGCGGTCGCCGCCTGTGCGCAGCACGGCGTCGACACCCTGGTCGTCGTCGGCGGGGTCGCCGCAAACTCACGGGTCCGATCACTGGCCGAGCAGCGCTGCCGGGCGGCCGGCATCGCACTGCGGGTACCGCCGCTGAGGCTGTGCACGGACAACGGCGCGATGATCGCCGCCGTCGGCGACCTCCTCGTGCGGGCTGGGGCCGAACCGGCGCCCTTGGACATGTCGATCGACCCGTCGGCACCTCTGGAGTACGCGGCCCTGCATCCAGTCGCGACCGGAGCGGTGACTGCGTAATGGACATCCGTGTCGCCACACACGACGAACTCCTGCAGCACAGCCCGGCGCTGCGTTCCGTCTACTCCGAAGCGTTCTGCGCGCCGCCCTGGAACGAGGACGAGGAGCGGGCGGACGCCTTCGTCGTACAGCTCAGCCCGGATGTACGGCGTCCGGGGTTCACCGCGGCACTGGCCTTTGACGGAGCGGACCTCGTGGGTTTCGCCACCTCCTGGGCAACGCCTACCCCTTTCCCGTCGGACCGTTGCCATCCGCAGGCGGCCGCCTCTCTCGGCCCGGGCCGTACCGAGGAGTGGTTGTGCGGTGCCCGCGAGGTCGATGAACTGGCCGTTCGCCCCACCGCCCGCGGCACCGGACTGGCAGCCGGCCTCCTGCGAGCGGTGACCGAGGGCGCCCCCGCCGGCCGCGCCTGGCTGCTCACATCCCTCCGCTCGCCCCT